>NZ_RKIU01000005.1:0-233024 GCF_003938925.1 Agrobacterium sp. FDAARGOS_525
CCATGCGAAGACCGACAGGAGGAGCATTGCAGCAAGTAAGACAACACTTGCAAAGCCCCAGCCGGTTTCCACCGCCTCGTCGATCTGTGCGCCGAAAACGAAGCCCGCCATAACCAGGCAGACGGTCCAAACTATTGCTGATCCTGCATTCAGAACTGTAAACTTTGCCCATGACATTGATCCGAGACCAACCGGAAGCGCGCCGATGGTCCGCATACCCTTGGGATATCTGTAAAGAAAGATGTAGGCCCAACCGTACTTTGCAACTAGGATTTTCGCGCCCGCATAGGCCTTTTCAGCAAAAGGCCACCTCGTTAACCACGCATCCCCGTATCGTCTGGCGATAAAGAACCGTGCTTCGTCCCCGAGATAGCCGCCGGCAAAGGTTACGGCTAAAACAAGGGACAAGTCCAAAGCTTGTGTTTGAGCCGCATAGCCGCGAACAATGGAAGACTACCGCTTTTCAGCATGCAATATGCAAAAAGCAGGATGTAGATCCATGTACCGTATTCTTGTAGTAGATCAGACAAGCCGTCCATATCGCTTCACCAAGTCAAATCGCAGGCACAAACAGAAACTCTTTTGTGTACGATCTACACGATCTATCGGATGTTTTCCTTCGCATGGCCTGCCTGGTGAGTGCACGACCATCGGGCATCTGGTTCAGTTTGGCAGAGCCCGCGCACGAACTGAGGCTGCCGGTGTTTTCCAACAGCCTCTACCTGACAGCGCCAGGAGAATGCGGATAACCGGAGTCGGCCCTACATGGCACAGGCCTTGCATGCCTGACCCGACTTCAGGCCGCTGAACTGTTGAGGGGCTTCACGGTTTTCTCCGTCTAAGCCTCAGAGAAGGGAGGCAGGCTGGTAACGACGATGGGGGTTTTGCCGGGCACTCGACCATACAAGTCGACAACGTCCTGATTGATCATACGGACACACCCCGAGGATACCGACTTGCCAATCGTCCACCATTCTGGCGATCCATGGATGCGGTATAGCGTGTCTTCGCCATTCTGAAAAAT
Source organism: Agrobacterium sp. FDAARGOS_525 (assembly GCF_003938925.1). Classification (NCBI taxonomy): domain Bacteria; kingdom Pseudomonadati; phylum Pseudomonadota; class Alphaproteobacteria; order Hyphomicrobiales; family Rhizobiaceae; genus Agrobacterium; species Agrobacterium sp. FDAARGOS_525. Next base: position 1,025 of record NZ_RKIU01000005.1, read on the forward strand.
GTAAAGCGCACGCGCGCCCAAAGGATTCTCGAGGCCAGGTGGCATACCACCATTGGCAATGCTATAGGGCGCAAGTTCTGGCTGTCGAGCGACCATCTCGTCAGGTGGCGTCCAGCGCGGCCACTGACGTTTGTACTGGATGACCCCCTTGCCCGACCATTCGAACCCCTGCCGGCCGAGACCGACGCCGTATCGCATCGCCTGTCCGCCTCGTAAGTCAGGTAGAGAAAGTAATTGGCCGTATCCACGACCAATGTGCCTGGCCGCTGTCCAGTCGGATCACTCACCATCTGCCGGTAATAGCGCTTGGCGATCTTCTGGTAGGGTATAGCAGGCAGCGGGAACTGTTCGTTCAGTATTGGTCCATAGGTGATTTCCAGAACCGGATGGCGGTGGCACGATTTCAGACTGTGTCGTCTCCACGGTCGTTCTCGAGCAGCCAGTCAATACAGCCGCCGCTGCCCCAGCACCGCCGATAACGAAGCCTCGTCGTGTCAATTTCCCAGACTGCAATGTATTTCCTCTCGAAGGTTGAAGTTCTGGCTTAAGAGCCGGTCATCAGATTGCGGATTTTCTTCATGCGAACCTCGCGGGATTCATGCATGTCGAGCGTTCCTTTGAAGCTCCCATTGGCGTCCATCATGTATACGCCAGCCGTATGGTCCATTGTGTAGCTTCCATCTTCGGTCGGAACCTTGCGTGCATAGGCGGAGAAAGCTTTAACAGCCGTCGCTGTTTGCTCCGGCGTTCCCGAAGGGCAAGGATTCGACGGTCGAAGGATGTCATGTACTCGTTCAGCAACTGCTGAGTATCTCTCTCGGGTCAACGCTGATGAATACAACGTTGAAACCGCTCGCAGCCGGCCCGAGTTCATTCATCAGGTCACTCAACTCGAACAACGTTGTGGGGCAGATGTCTGGGCAGTGCGTAAAGCCAAAAAACGCCAAATACGGCTTTCCCTTGAGGACAGCGTTGTCGATCACTTGGCCCCGGTGCGAAACCAACTCAAATGGGCGACCGATCGCAGGGGTAGAGGACGTGTCTGGCTCACCACGTTTGCCGCCACCCGACTGCAGCAAATAACCTATAATCAGTAGCAATGTGAAGATCGCAACCACACACCACGCCACAAGTCGAAACGCTCTGAGAGCTTTCATCTAATTCCCTGCCGAAATTCACCCTGAAGAACCCCTTGGAGTACTCCTAATCCTCTAGTAGCTTGAGGTTCAAGGCAAGTGGCGAAGAAAATCGAAATTCTCCTCAGTCGTTTCGCTGTCATCCACATCAGACAGAAACGGAAATTTCAGTCGGACAGAAAGCGCCCTTGACCCTCAAGCTACTAGAGGTTTCATACTGATTAGCATCAATGAGCGACAGGAATGGCAGAGAGTGGTGAAAACTAACGACGGCGCATGGCTTGCGATCTTCAGCGCGTGGATAATTGCCATGGGTTCGACGCTGGGCGCACTGTTTATCGGTGAGGTCATGGGGCAAGCACCATGCGATCTCTGTTGGCACCAACGAGCCTTCATGTTTCCACTGGCAGTGCTGCTCGCAGTCGCCGCTTTCCGCTCTGATGCCCGCGCCTGGATCTATGCCGTTCCGCTGGCAGCGGCGGGATGGTCGATCGCGGCATTTCACAACCTTCTGTATTTCAACATCATCCCACGGCCATCAAGCCTTGCGGCCAGGGCCATCCTGCTCGGGCGCTGGTATGCTCCTCTTCGGAACCCTGCCCATTCCGCTGCTGTCGCTTGGCCGTTTACTGTCATCATCGTCCTACTTCTAATCGTGCGCCGGAGAACACCAACATGAACAGACGCACTTTCGTTATCGCTTCGGCTTCGGCCGCGATTGCCGTTTTCGCAGGAGGCGCGGCCCTCTATGATGGGCTTACGCCAGACGCTGAGCCAGCGCCCTCTACAATGCCGGGGAACAATACCCTTGTCAGAATGCACTCGCCGGTCATGGGCCGGTTTCGGCGCCTGTGACAATTGTCGAGTTTTTTGATCCGTCATGTGAGGCATGCCGGGCCTTTTATCCGCTCGTGAAGCAAATGATGACGCAGACCGGAAATGACGTGCGACTTGTCCTGCGATACACCGTATTCCACGAAGGTTCCGAAGATGCCGTGCGCATATTGGAGGCCGCGCGCAAACAAAACCTGTTTGAACCGGTCCTGGAAGCGATACTTGAACAGCAGCCTGTCTGGGCCGATCATGGCAAACCAGATCTAGAAAAGGCATGGCAGATTGCGGCGATGGCCGGACTTGATGTCGAGCAGGGAAAGAAGGATGCGGCCTCCCAGCGATCGATAATATTCTTGCCCAGGATATGGCCGATGTTCAGGCCAACAATGTGAAACAGACCCCGACATTTTTCGTGAACGAAAAGCCTCTCACAGAGTTCAGTCCGCAAGGTCTATTCACCCTGGTGAAGGCTGAAATCGATGCCAGCAAGGCAGGTTCCTGACCTCGGAGACCGGACCGGAATTCATGAGTGGACATCACCACGATTATGGAGCGGATGCAGGAGACAAGCGTATAGGGGGAGCAATTCTCGTAAACGTGCTCCTTACTTTTGCGCAGATTGCCGGCGGCATCTTCTCCGGCAGTCTTTCCCTGATCGCGGATGCGCTCCACAACTTCAGTGACGCTGCATCACTTGTGATTGCGTATGGTGCACGTCGGATCGCGCGCCGCCCTTCTGACGAAAGAATGACGTTCGGCTATGTTCGAGCCGAAATCGTCGCATCGCTGATCAACTACACGACTTTGATCGTCATTGGGCTCTATCTCGTGTATGAAGCGGTCACGCGGTTCATCGCACCGGTGCCGATCGAAGGGTGGACGGTCGTGATCGTCGCAGGCATCGCGCTCGTCATCGATTTGATCACAGCCATGCTCACCTACACCCTTTCAAAAACCAGCATGAATATCCGCGCCGCTTTCTTGCACAATGTGTCGGACGCGCTTGGATCGGTGGGTGTGATAATTGCCGGCACACTTGTGCTGCTATACGGCTGGACATGGATTGACCCTGCGATCACCCTCATGATCGCAGCCTACATACTCTGGCAGGCCTTCACTGAGATCGGAGGATCGATCAGGATCCTGATGATGGCGGCGCCTGAGGACGTAAATGTGAACGAACTTGTTTCGGACATGCGTTCCGTCGAAGGCGTCCAGGAGGTCCACCATGTCCATGTGTGGCGGATCGATGAAGATCACAAGGCATTGCAAGCGCATCTCGTTGTGACGGAGTTATCTCTGCGCAGTGCTGCTGAAGTGAAAGGCGCAGTGCGAAAAATCCTGCGGGACAGGCACGGTATCGACCACAGCACTCTGGAGATCGAAACGCCAGCGGACGGTTGCGAAGACGGCGTACAGGTCATCGGTCATAATGTTGTAGCGACCTGAGCCTACCTACTTTGCAGGCACCGTTGACGGATATGCTCAACGATGAAAGCCGCGTCGTCAGCCACACCCAAGATCAAACCAGAGGCACGGTTCCGCTGCCATGGACGTCCGACATAGTAGAGACCGGCAACAGGCGAAACCCCGTTGGAGTGAATTGGGGCAGCCCGAGCATCAACTGCACCTTCGACTTCAATCCAAGGGAGCTCATCGGCATAGCCTGTGGCCCAAACAATGGATCTGATGTTCTCGCTCGATCCGTCGGCGAAACTTGCCCTACGATCATGGATCGCAGCCAGTCTCGGCTTCAGGATTACCCCCAACCGCCTAAGTGAAGCATCGTCATTGCCACGAACAGGGAATGGATCTTCACGCCTCATCCTTCGCCCGATGATCCCTGCGCCGATGCACGGAGAAGGCCGAGCTGCCCCAGCCATACCCACAAACTGCGTCCGAGGATCTTCTCCGGTAAAAGTCTGCGCTTTCGCCCGCGTGCAAGCAGCACCTGTTGAAACCCAGCCATCGCGATTGCCACGTCCCTTCCACTCGCGCCATCTCCGACAACAAGAACAGGGCCTTTCGCCACCGAGCCCGGATTGCGGAACTCAGTTACGTGCATCTGCTGAATGTGGGCCGGGAGCAATTTCGACAATCCAGGAATACGCGGTGTCGAAAATGCCCCCGTGGCAACGATGACAATATGACTTGTGAGACGATCGCCGTCTTGCGTTGACGCCACAAAGAGACTGCCTGCCTTCTCAAGTCGGACGACCTTCTTCGAACTGATGACCGGAATTTTATGGAAGGAAGCATACCGCCGCAGATAGTCAGCAAACTCATCCTTTCCAGCATAGCCATTTGCATCACCAACCAGGGGCATATCCGAGAGCGCGCTGATGCTGCGAGGTGTAAAAAGTGTGAGGCTGTCATATCTGTTGCGCCAGCTGTCTCCGATTTTTGTGCCGGCATCAACAATCGAGAAGCTCAGGCCCTGCCTCTTCAAGGCATATGCCGCAGCGAGCCCGGCTTGCCCCGCCCTATAATCAGGATGTTGGTCCGCATTGTATTCCTCTTAAGTAAGATCGTCGTTACCCATCGACGGCTGGGGAGGTTACGGTTTCATTGGGCTCAGGCCTTGCCTCTCGACCAATATGCGAGAAGTATAGCGCGGCGATTAGGATGAGACGCGGGCGACAATCTGGATGAGATTCTTAGGTCGCGGTCGGGGTCAGATTATCATGCTGATTGTCGCTGACAAGTTCTTCGTCATTTTCTGATTGCCGCTCCGCGACAGACAGCGTTGAGGTCCTGATTGTCGCAAACGAAGCGGGTCGGCCTCGCTGGCGCTTTTCCTCAAGTGCTGCTCTGCGGCGATAGCTTTCGACATTCATCTCGAAGATCGTGGCATGGTGCACGAGCCGGTCGACTGCGGCGAGTGTCATGGCAGGATCGGGAAAGACCCTGTTCCACTCTCCGAACGGCTGATTGGCGGTGATCAGGATCGACCTGTGCTCGTATCGGGCCGAGATCAGTTCGAAGAGCACACTTGTTTCCGCCTGGTCCTTGGTGACGTAGGCGAGGTCATCGAGGATGAGCAGGTCGTATTTGTTGAGTTTGTCGATGGCTGATTCAAGCTGGAGTTCTCGACGGGCAACCTGAAGCTTCTGCACAAGATCGGTGGTTCGGGTGAACAGGACCCGCCATCCGTTCTCAATCAGCGCGAGACCGATGGCAGCAGCAAGATGGCTCTTTCCTCCGCCGGGCGGACCGAACATGAGGATGTTCGCTCCCTTGGCGAGCCAACTGTCGCCGGCGGTAATTGCCATGACCTGGGCCTTCGAGATCATAGGTACAGCGTCAAAGGCGAAGCTGTCCAAGGTCTTTCCAGGCGGCAGGTGCGCTTCGGCGAGATGCCGTTCAATCCTGCGATTTGCACGTTCTGCCAGCTCGTGCTCGGCAATAGCCGACAGGAATCGAGCTGCTGGCCATCCTTCCCGGTCCGCCTGCTCGGCAAATTGCGGCCAAAGCGTTTTAATTGTCGGCAACCGAAGTTCGTTGAGCATGATACCGAGCCGTGCTTCATCGATGGCGTGTGCGTTCTTCATGCGGCTTCTCCCGTCCCGATCAGGGCCTCATAACCGTTAAGCGATGCGAGTTGCACATGAACGGTCGGCAGCTTGGCCGGGTCCGGACCGAAGAGCGCTCGCATGGCAGCCAGGTTGGGTAACTCACCAGCATCGAGTGTCCTGGCCAATTCTTCGGCAAGTTCGCGTTCGCAGCCGCGGTCATGCGCCAGTGCCAGAAGCTCAACGGTGATCTTGCAAGCCTGCTTATCGGGAAGATGTTCGGTCAGGGCCTCGAAGGCCTTGCGATATTCTTCTCGCGGGAAGAGCTTGTCGCGATAAACGAGGCCACGGAGCGCCATCGGCTTTTTACGCAGGGAATGGATGACGTGGTGGTAGTTGACGACCTGGTCGTGTCGCCCGTCAGCGTGGCCACGTCCCCGGCGCAACGTCATCAGATGCGTACCGCCAACGAAGACATCCAGCCGATCGTCGAACAGGCGAACTCGTAACCTGTGGCCGATCAGGCGGGACGGCACGGTGTAGAAGACCTTGCGCAGGGTGAAGCCGCCCGTCCGGGACACAGTGACAACAATCTCCTCGAAGTCCGTGGTCCGGCGCTCAGGCAGCGACTGCAGATGGGACCGCTCTGCATCGATACGCCTGCCATGGGCAGCGTTGCGACGGCTGACGATCTCGTCGACAAAAGCGCGGTAAGAACCGAGATCGTCGAATTCCTTGGTGCCCCGCATCAGCAGGGCATCGTGAACAGCGTTTTTGAGATGACCATGCGAGCTTTCGATCGAGCCGTTCTCATGCGCGACACCTTTGTTGTTGCGCGTCGGGGTCATCCGATAATGGGAGCAAAGCTGATCGTAACGGTGTGTGAGATCGACCCTGGCGTCGGCATCGAGGTTGCGGAATGCCGCCGACAGGCTGTCGCTGCGATGATAAAGCGGCGTACCACCCACGGACCACAGGGCATTTTGAAGTCCTTCGGCCAGCGCGACGAAGCTTTCCCCGCCGAGAATGACATGGGCGTGTTCGAAGCCCGACCAGACGAGCCGAAAGTGATAGAACAGATGATCAAGCGGCTGGCCGGCGATCGTTACACCAAGGCCGCTGGCGTCGGTAAAATCCGAAAGGCCCAGTCGGCCTGGCTCGTGCGTCTGGCGGAAGATGACCTCCTGCGCTTCGCCATTGACAGCACGCCACGACCGGATGCGTCGTTCAAGCGTACGGCGGATACCTTCAGATAGTTCTGGATGTCGGCGCAGCATCTCGTTGTAGACGGCGACGGCACGGATGCCAGGGGCGGCCTTCAGCAGCGGGACGACTTCAGTCTCGAAAATCGGCTCGAGGGGATCAGGGCGGCGACGTCCACGCGGCGCTTTGCTCTGAGATGGTAGGTGTACCTTCTTGTCGAGGCGGTATGCCGTGGCTCGGCTGATCGACGCTTTTGCCGCGGCGATCTCTACGGAATGCGTTTGTCGGTACTTCATAAAGAGTCTCATCTGATGATCGGTTAAATGGCGACCCGGCACAAACTGGTTCTCCAATCCAGAAAACCGCAAATGTACCGGACCGACCGCGATCTTGAGACGCCGAAAATCTGCGCCACGCCGGGGTATGACTACGATCGGGCTACGCCCTCACTTCGTCACACCCCGGCGCAAGTCTCATCCTGATTGACGCTGAATCCGCATTGCCTCACTAGAAATGTTCCCTGATTGTTGGCCGTTGCCTCATCTGATTTGCTCCCAGCATTTGTGGGTGCGGAGCAAATCAGATGAGGCTGATCAGCGTGACGACGAAGAAGGAATTGGTTGCTGCTCTGGCAAAGCGCTATGCGGCCGGAAAGCGGGAGGAAAAATCGCGGATCCTCGATCAGTTCGTTTCGATTAGTGGGATGCATCGCAAACACGCGATGCGTTTATTGCGGGGGGCGGATAAGCAACCGCAATCGCGAACGCGGGCGCAGATTTATGACGAGGCGACCCGACAGGCTCTTATTGTTTTGTGGGAAGCCTCCGACCGCATCTGTGGCAAGCGATTGAAGCCCTTGCTGCCAATTTTGATCTCATCGATGGAACAACATAGCCATTTGAGGTTAGACGATCAGGTCCGCACACTTCTGCTACAGATGAGTGCGGCTACCATCGACCGTGCATTGAAAAGCGTGCGAGAAACAGCAGGCGGCCGTCGACGCCGACGTTCCGTTGCTTCATCAGCATTGAAGCGGAGTATCCCAATTCGAAAATTCTCCGACTGGGGTGATCCCCCACCTGGCTTCATCGAGGCCGATCTGGTGTCGCACTCCGGTCCCAACGCACGCGGCAGCTTTATTCAAACTCTTGTCCTTACAGATATTGCGACCGGTTGGACCGAATGCGCCCCTCTGCTTGTTCGCGAACAGAAGCTTTTGACGGAAGTTTTGACCGAGCTTCGCCGCGTAATGCCCTTCCCGTTGCTTGGCTTTGATACGGACAATGATAGCGTATTCATCAACGAGACAATCAGGGACTACTGTATTGATTCAGATATAGAATTCACTCGCTGTAGGCCATATCGTAAAAATGATCAGGCTTATGTGGAGCAGAAAAACGGATCGGTCGTCCGCCGCATTGTTGGCTATCATCGGTATGAGGGAGTTGAAGCTGCGGCAACACTTGCAGAGCTTTATCGTTCGGTGCGCTTGTTCGTGAACTTCTTTCAGCCGTCGTTTAAGTTGCTCGAAAAGCAGCGAAACGGAGCGATGGTCAAGAAGCTCTACTCTTCTCCCGCGACGCCACATCAACGGATTTTGTCGGATGCAAGGACGGGACTGGAGGTACGCGACCGCTTGGTGCGCATGAGCGAACAACTCGATCCTGTAACGCTTCTCCGAAACATTCGTGCAGGACAACAGCGGCTTGCCGACATTGTGCATCAGGGAACACCCTTAAGCGAAGTTCCTGATATCGAGAGCTTTTTACGAAGCCTGCGTATCGCGTGGACGGAGGGCGAAGTTCGTCCGACCGCGAAAGCAAAGCCAAAACTAAAACGCGAGCGACGGCGGCCTGACCCGCTGGTTAACGTCACGAATGATCTTTACAGTTGGTTTGAAGCAGAGCCATGGAGAACCGGCCGCGAGCTACTAGAGCGACTTCAAAGCATCTATCCCGGCGAGTATCCTAATGGACTAATCCGTACGGTGCAACGACGGGTGAAAGGTTGGCGTCGCGATCGCGCGCATAGAATGATATTCGGAAACGAGCCTGGCGAAGATGAACAACAACCAGAGCTCAGCAGGGCATAGGGAGCATTCTGGTGAGGCAATATGCTATCCGTTCGGGAGCATTCTTCGATGAGGCAATACGAATCTCACCTTGATTGCCGCTATGCAGAGAAGCTCAAGAGAAACACCGCGATAACGAAAATCGTGAGCACCGCCAACACAATCCAGTTATTGCGTCGTATCTTCTTAATCCGATCATCGGGCTGGGCCATAATTCATTCTCCTGCCACACTTGGGGTGCTCACCCAGTCGCCGGACCTGGCCTTCTTCTTCTGGAAGGGGTCAGCCAGCGCCGCCTCTGGTCTGCTAACCGGATATTTTGTGCCCGAGATGCGAGCCGCAAGTCGGTCTGGACCCTCTTCTTTAAGGAGTGCGCGGAAACTTGAATGCATCCCGCCATCCACATAGGACGACACCGTGGTGCCGCCGGCCTGTTGAAGCGCAGCCTCAAGCCTTTGGTTTTCTTCGGCCATGCGGGCCATCAGTGCGGGATCAGGAGAAGCGGCGCTTGCGGGGCAAGCCTCCAGTGGGTAGCGGGGCTCTCCGCCCACGAACTCTTTGTTGAACATGTAGCGGCGGCCACACACCGAGACCTTTGGTTGCTGACGGGTCAGTTCGAAAAAGTCGTATCCCTCTTTCAGAGTCCGCCAGAACGACAGGTTTTGATTGTCTTTGTGCAGCGCCATATTTTCCGTCGTCATCCGGAAAGGATAGGCCTGGACCTGGAACCGCTCCTGTCCCGATGAAAGTGCCTTGGCGACGATTGCATATATCTCACCGACGCCCTGGTCTGTCAGCGCAAAGCAACCGGAAGAGGAGCAAGCACCGTGGACCATCAGCGCCTCGCCGGTATAGCCGAGTGCCGACTCCAGCCTGTTTGGATAGCCGAGGTTAAAAGATACATAGTACTGCGATTTAGGGTTCAGCATGCCTTTGGAGACATGGTAAAATCCCTCGGGCGCTTGGCGATCACCTTCCTTGACCTTGGGGCCTAGCTTCCCTGACCACCTGCACATCGGATATGTCTTTAGCAGTGCGTAGCGTCCGCTTCGGTCGATTTTCCAGACCTCGAGCTCGCTTTCCTGCTTAAAGATCCTGATCAGGACGGGGCTTTCCGCTGCCATCCCCTTCTTTGACATTTCTGCCAGCATCTTGCTCGACAGTTCGGGTGCGCTGCTGGACAGGTCGTCCAGACCCATGTCTGAAACACAACCGGATAGCAAGACAGCTACAAAGGCTCCGATGCAGGCATTCCGCGCGATCAGGAGTGCTCGCTCGTTCAAATTCTGAAACCAATCCATTTCGTCACTCTTCGCGCTTTCAATGAAACCGTGCCGACATCATCAAGAAGGTGCCGAGCGCACCACGGCAGCCGGCAATACAGGAAGGGGGCACGACCGCACGACGCCGCATCGAACAAGTCCTTAGCCACCGGTCCAAATATAGAACCTCAAGTAACTAGAGCTACAAGGGCAGCCCCAGGAAATGCTGGATGCTCCTCCCACCTAATCATCTACTCATCTTTGGGCACGGGATCAGGCACAACATCGAGCAGAGATTTATCAACCAGGGGGGTTACCTTCATTGGGGTTGCTCCGGAGCTGCGCATCCGCTCCAGATCTGCTGCAGTCAGGTAATCGAGCTTGGTCATCAGAGTTTTATAGTATGCTTGCAGACCAATCCGCTTGTTCATCCGCTCCACTAGATCTAACCTCAGGGCATCGACCGTGAATTCGGGATCTGTGAGAACCGGTCCGGACACCAGTGCCGCGATCAATTCGTCCGTCAGTTCTGCCTCCGGGCTGGGACTAGCACGCAGTGCCTCGTCATTTGCGGTCAACGTCACTTCTGCAACGACGTATCCGTCCACCTTTTTCTCCCGAATAATCGGGACGGTCACCATCGCCGATTTGACCACCTCATGTTCGGTGAGCCCGGGAGACTGCGCCTCAACCTGTTTGGGCGCCGGGGCCCACTGGAAACCAGCGTAGACAGCAACCAGGCACACCAAGACACACCACGCTCCGGAGAATGCAATCTTCCACATTTACTGATCTCCATGAGGATCAACCGGAGCTACGCCGGGGTCCTCCACGGATCGATGTCCTGTCATCGCATTCAGGCGTGATTGGACAGTGCTCGATCCTTTAGTCGATGAGAGCCGCTTTCAAGCCGCGTGTTGGACATAGTCCAACACAGCAGACACTTGTTGACGATCTCCGGGCGGTTTTAACGGTAAGATCAGGCTCGGGGAGGAGGATCAAGGGGATCAATGCCTGCAAAGACACGGAACCGATTTGGTGAAACTCTGTAGGCAGAGAACATTCGTTCCGAAATTGCAGCGCTTTCCTGCAGGCAAGCCAGAAGCTCGTGAGAATGCTCGACCAGATGCTGGCATTTCGCGTGGGCACCAGCAGACACAGTCCCTTGATGGACGGTTCTGGATATCGTCGCCCCGGAAATGACATTCCGTGCGACTGATCCATGCGGACCCGCAATGGCGACTGCCAACAGCAGTGCCACACACAAAATCCGAATCGATTTTCCGAGCCGCGACATCATCACACGTCACACTCAACCTGTCTGAGATTGCCTGAAGCTGGTGCACACGCACCGCCGCACGATGGAGGACGCAGACAATAAGAATTGATTTCCCCGTATGTGACCATAGCCTCTAGAGTCGAGAAATGATCGGTTCAGTCGCACGTATCGCAAAAAAACTTGGCATGATCGCTGCGTTTTCGCTGGTGGGATTTGTGTTCGTCAAGGTTGTTTTTGCCGTCGTTTGCTGGGGCATAGGACATGACTCCTTCGAGGCCATCGCGGGCATCGTCTCATCCATCGGCCTTGGGGGCTGGATCGGCATAGAGGCCTATCTGTCGTTCACAAGCTGGCGATCTCATAAAAAAGTGCCTTAATTCGACACAGGCCGATAAAATTGCACTGAATTTCTTTGCGTGATGATCGTGTTCGATCCGCATAACTCGTCCCAAGACACAGGGACGACTTATGACCTCCAGATTTTTGCTCGCAATTCTCGCCATAACGATCATTTCGACAGGCGCTGCCTGGAAACCAAAGGGGGCAACGTTGCATTCTATGCCTGTCGCCGGAGCGACGTCACAACCGATAGGCCACTTTGAATTTTGCAAAAGATACAAGAAAGAGTGCCAGCCGATCGCTGCAGACCGCGCACGCCTGAAGCTCACAGAGGAACTCTGGAATAGCCTCGTTGAGGTCAATCAGGTCGTTAATACAATCCCTGCCATCGAGGACATCGAAATCTATGGTGTCGAGGAATTCTGGAACTATCCGACCACCGCAGCCGACTGCGAGGACTTTGTTCTTCTAAAACGCAAGCTTCTGATGAGACGCGGGATCTCGGCCTCCAACCTGCTGATCACTGTCGTACTCCAGCCGGACGGATCCGGGCATGCTGTGTTGACGGTGCGGTCACAGATGGGCGACTTCATTCTCGACAACTTGCGTGCTGAAATCAGAAATTGGTCTGAAACAGAATATACCTATCTCAAGCGTCAGGATTCTCGCAATCCTGGCAAATGGGTGAAGATCAAGGACGGTCGAGACACAACGGCGGTCAGCGGTATTCGCTAATCTGACGAACCAATTTGGACCGGCCGACCTTGCTGCAGTCAGTCGGGATACGTGGCGAGGTGAAACTTGGCAATGATTGGCCCCCTAGCTCAGATGATGAGCCCCGCCCGCCACTAAACTTTCCTTGATGAAGCAACTGACGCCCAAGTTTGCGCTTGAAGCTCTAGTTGCTAGAGGCCGTATGGCAAAAACCCTGTGAGCGTGAAACCCGCTCGCGGCCAATCTGCCAAAATCGTCGCGCAAGTCAGAGCGTGCTCAGCCTGGAACTGAAAATGCTATTCTCGAACAAACGCCTGTTCAGGCTTATCTTTATCGTCCTTGGGGTTATTGCCATCTGCGTTATCGATCTGTCGGTTAAATCCGTCATGGCCGAGCTTCTGGCAGCCCCAACGGGAACCATTGAGTTGGCCCCCTTTTTCAACCTGACGCTCACCTACAACACGGGTGTCAGCTTCGGGCTATTTTCCGACACCATCGCGTCAGCACCCCGGTTGTTCGCCACACTTCAAGGGGGCATCGTTGTCGGACTCGTCGTTTGGGCAATATTCGCCAACAGTGTCCTGGAGGGAATGGCCATATCGGCAATGGCTGGGGGTGCGAGCGCAAATGTGGTCGATCGCTTTATGCACTTGAGGGTTACCGACTATCTGGATTTCCACGCTTACGGGTGGTCATGGCCTGCTTTCAATATTGCGGATGTGTTCATCGTGTGCGGTGCCATTGTCCTTGTGGCGGCGTCGGTAGTTCAGACCAAAAACAAGCATGCGTCCACGAATTCCTGACGGGGTGAGGCGCAAAGAGAAGGCAAAGCCTCAACTCTCAGTTTCTTGGCGGCCTTCATTCGCGATCTGGTTCTCCATGGTGATGATTGGTTTCCGCAGAACCTGGAGCAAGGATCTCAAGCGGGACAGCACGCGAGGTTCCGTTATCAAATTTTAGCGTCATCGTTGCGGCTTTCGGAGGCCCCGAACTTCGCACCAGTGAAATGAAAACTGTGTCCTGATCCATGTCCAGTTCCGCATTCCGGGGTATCACGACGTAGGCATCCGATAGCGGTACCCGTTCGAAGCCTTTGGAATCAGACATCGGGCTCTCGAGTGTAGCGGTCGAATACCCGGCAACCTCGATAGAGACAATCGCTATCTCATCGCCCGTACCGTTGTAGACGGTGACATATGCAGTATCAGTGACCCCGTTGGGCGCCAGTACCAATTCTGCATGCTCGATGGTCAGGGAGTCGTATTTGATTTGATGAGGTTCATTTGTCACGTTAGCCAGGACGCTGCTTTGACCGGCGAAAAGAAATGCAGTGGCTGCCACACACCAACGTTTTGCTTGATTTGCCATTTGTAAATCCTCACATGTGCCGGACCATTGCTATATATCTTTCGGTTCGGTCGGTGATCAGATTTGTGTGATGGTCTAGTTTGCCGCAGTCAACACTAGCCGCGTCTGGAGAGGGAGCGAGCATGCTTACAATTGGAGATCTGTCTAGGACCACCGGTGTCAAGGTTCCAACTATCAGATATTATGAGCAGATGGGGCTGCTTTCGCCGCCAGAGCGTTCTGAGGGCAATCAACGACGCTACTCGAAGACCGAGCGGGAACGCCCCTTGTCAATCGGCGTCGTAACGGGACCCCTTATCGGCTCCCAAAAGGGACCCCTGCCTCTAGTTGCATCGGGTCAGCGCGCGTAGGCCCGGGGCTCTCCATTTAGCGCAAGGGCCTGCGGGCGCGGGTTGTTTGTCTTTTCGGCTTTAGCTTTGAGAGCGGTTTTTAAAGCGCCAGGATTCGTTCCCGGTTTCCACGATCTCGCAATGGTGGGTGAGCCTGTCGAGCAGAGCGGCGGTCATCTTGGCGTCGCCGAATACGGCCGGCCACTCGCCGAAGGCCAGGTTCGTCGTGACGATGATGGACGTCCGCTCGTAGAGCCTGCTGATGAGGTGGAAGAGGAGCTGGCCGCCCGCCTGGGCAAATGGGAGATAGCCCAGTTCGTCCATGATGACGAAGTCGAGCCTGGTGATGAAGTCGGCCAGCCGTCCCTGTTTGCCGCTACGTGCCTCCGTCTCGAGCCGATTGACGAGGTCGACGACGTTGAAGAAGCGGCCGCGTGCGCCATTGCGGATCAGAGCACGAGCAAGGGCGATGGACAGGTGAGACTTTCCCGTGCCGGTTCCGCCGACCAGAACGATATTGTGCTGCTCGGCGAGGAAGGCCCCGGTTGCGAGTTGGCGCACCAGGCCTTCGTTGACCGGCGTGTCGGTGAAGTCGAAGTCGTCGATGTCCTTGGCCAGCGGCAGCTTGGCGACGGTGATCTGGTATTTGATGGAGCGCGCTTGCTTCTCGGCGATCTCCGACTGAAGCAGGTCACCGACGATGCGCGGCGGTTCGTGCTGTCGCTTGATGCCGGAGGCCATGATCTCGTCATAGGCGCTACGCATGCCGAACAGCTTCAGCGTGCCCATCATGTCGAGGATTTGGGATCGTTCCATATCAGCTTGCCCTCCTCAGGCTGTCGTAACGGGCGCAGTCGGCCAGAGGCTCATGGGTCAGGCGAAGCGCATCGGGGATGGAAAGGATGGCGGCCGGCTGCGGATCACGCTTGCGGGCCAGAATGTTGATGATGACGGCGGCCGAGAACACGCCCTGATCGATCGCCTCCTGGCAGGCCGCTTCGACGGCGGGGAGCCCGTCCAGGCCCACGCATTCGAGGATCGACACCATCTGCCGGTCGCCGTCATGCATTGCCTTCAGCCGGCGGCGCACCTTCTCCATGGCGGCGGGCAAAACCCAGTCGTGGAACGGCGCACCGTTGCGCAGTGCTCCCGGTTTGCGGGTCAGGACCGGCACGTAATGCCAGGGATTATAGATCGTCTCGCCACGGCCGAAGCAGCGATCGTGTTGGCCGATTTCCACGCCATCCTGCCGGATGACGATGCGATCTGCATAGGCATGTATCTCGGCAGGGCGGCCGACTGCCGTAGACAGTACCGAGTATTTGTTGTTGTCGAAACGCACGAGGCAGGTCTTGCCGATCGAGGCCTGCACAGCGTGGAAGCCGTCGAATTTGCCGGGATAGCCGACCAGGTGCGGCCGCTCCGCATCGAACACCTCCCAGATCGTGCGCTCCGTCTGATCGACGTGCTTATGAGCGCGGGCGTAACTGATGCACTTGTCCAGCAACCAGCCATTCAGTTCATCGTAGGATTTGAAGCGCAGTCGCGGCGTGAAGAAGCGTTCGCGCACCAGATTGACCTGGTTCTCGACCTGGCCTTTCTCCCACCCCGACGCCGGCGTGCAGGCCACCGGTTCGATCAGGTAATGGCTGCACATCTGTAGGAAGCGGCGATTGTATTGCCGTTCCTTGCCGACGAAGACCGTCTCCACCGCGGTCTTCATATTATCATAGATGCCGCGCGTGCAGGCCCCGCCGAAGAAAGCGAACGCCCTGTCATGGGCGTCGAAGACCATCTCTTGCGTCTCGCGCGGATAGGCTCTCACATACATCATCCGGCTGTGGCAGAGCCGGATATGCGCAACCTTCACCGTCGTCGTCACGCCGTTCAGCACGACAATCTCGTGGCTCCAGTCGAACTGGTAGGCCTCGCCCGGCGCGTAATAGAGCGGCACATAGGCTTGCGCCGTCACGGACCCGCGCTCCTTCGCCCATGTTCGGGCGTAACGCCGGACTGTGTCGTAACCGCCCTCGTAGCCGAGGTCGCGCAAGTCCTCGAATATCCGGATCAGTGTCAGCCGTTCGCGAGAAGATTTGGCCTCATTGGCGAGGAGCATTCCATCGAGCTGACCGCGCCAGGGGCCGAGCTTCGGCTGAGGTTGACGGGTCCGTTCGTATTTGAACTCCGTCTCATCGGTGCGCAAAACCTTCCGCACCACTTTCCGCGATATGCCCAACTCCCGGCAGATCGCCTTGATCGACTTGCCCTGAACATGGGCTAGCCGCCGTATCTTCAGAATTGTTTCCACAATAAGCATCCGAACAAAAAGCCTCCGATGAAACCGGAGGCTGTTGTAACCCCATTGCAAATGGGGGTCCCGTTTGGACGCCGATCACCCCATGTGCGGGGTCCTTATTCCATGCCTAATCACATCTCACGGCAGTGTCGATCTTGTTTGCACACGAGGCGCAATCCATTCCGGTTACCCGGAAACGAGTTTGTAACGAGTCGCTCACTGGAAATCCTCACATTGTGAAAGATTAACCTTACGACCTCTAGCCACTAGAGGTGCAAGCAAAAACTTGGTTCGACAGGGGCGCTCGATATCGACTAATTGGTCCGAGGGCCGCGAGCCCCTGCAATGTCGCCACAGCGGTGCTTAAAAGCTGATGGGCGTGACCAAGTCTCGAAACGCCTTGAGCGGATCCGAAGTGTCGCCCACCCCAAACTTCATGGCCGACGCGATTGCTCTGTTTCTTGGCGGAAACAAGAAAGCCGATTGACATATCCCCTCCAGGGGGTGGGAAATCTTCATGAGCGAACATCGACACGAAACGCATTCCGACAAGCGCCTCAAGCGTGCGAACGCCATCTGAGGAGTGTCACCGCCATATTCGAGGCGGGCATACCCTGTCTCGACATCACCCAACAACTGGATGCCGTCGAGAAGGCAGTCCGCAACGCCAAGCGCACCCTGAACCAGGACCATCTCGATCATTGCCTGAAGGAAACGGTGGGCGCCCTGGATCTCGTAGTAGCTATAAGGCGTCACAACACGAAAGTAGTGAATCTGTCCGACTTTTGAGAACGTATCCTGAACTCAGGTCGGTTTAACCGTAGATGTCGTTGTTTTTTCGGCCCTGAGAGCTTCGTAGAGGGCGGTTTTCCCGATTTTCACGCGGGCCGCAGCTTCCCGGACGTTCAAACCGGCCGCCAGATGCTGGCGGGCTTTGGCAAGTTTCTCCGGGGTTACGACGACTTGTCGACCACCGCGTCGACCGCGTTCCCCTGCGGCTTGTAGGCCGGCGCGTGTTCGTTCCCTGATCAGATCGCGCTCGAACTGTGCCAGCGCCCCGAACAGGTGGAAAACCAGTCGACCGCCCGATGTCGTGGTGTCGATGTTTTCGGTGATGGATCGGAAGCCGACGCCTTTGGCCTCCAGTTCTGTGATGATCTCGATGAGGTGCTTCATCGACCTACCGAGGCGGTCGAGCTTCCAGACTATGAGCGTGTCGCCGTCGCGAACGTAGCGGATCGCCTCGGCCAATCCGGGCCGGTCAGTCTTCACGCCGGATGCCTTATCCTCGAACAGTCTTTCACAGCCTGCTTTGCGCAAAGCGTCGAGTTGCAGGGCAGTGTCCTGGTCGCCAGTGGAGACCCTTGCATAGCCGATAGAGGTCATGAGACGTGGTTTGTCCGTTTTCTCGTTGAACTCGGACAATGTCCGATTTGCCGTTCAAGAACAAGGTTTGCGGACAAAAACTGTGGATGCCGCGAAACGGTCGTTTGTCGGACATGTGTTTTCCAGTTCGCTGCGGTTTCCGCAACGAAACTGGAAGCCGAGACAATGGCCAGAAGAGCATTGCTGAGCGAGATATGGTGGCAACAGGCGACAACCATCCCGCAGGACGAAAGGGAGATCGCCAAACATTACACGCTGGACCGGCCGGATCTCGACCTGATCATGCGGCAGAACAAGGCCTCGAACAGGCTGGGCCTTGCCTGTGTCATAGCCTTGCTGCGTTATCCCGGCCGGCCGCTTGCGGATGGCGAGGTCTTGCCGTTTGGCGTTTTGCGGTTTCTGGCACTGCAGATTGGCGTCGATCACCGCGAGATCGATCGTTATTTCGAGCGCCCGCAGACCCGGCGCGAGCATCTCGCCCTGCTTTTCGACAGGATGAAGATGCGTCCTTTTGCGCCCGCGGACGTGAAAGCGCTTACCGGCTGGCTGACGCCTGCCGCGCAAAGCCTGCGCCAAGCCGATGCATTGGCGGATATGGTGGTGGAGGAATTGCGCCGTCGCCGCATTCTTCTGCCTGCGCGCCAAGCCCTTGAAGCCATCCTTCATTTGGCAATCCGGCGCGGGATTCGCATAGCCCACCGGGCGCTGGCGGGCGGATTGTCGGAGGGCCAAAAGCTCGACCTGGACAAACTTCTCGACCCGCGTGAGGGGACGAGCGTCACCATTCTCGCCTGGGCGAGGACACCAGCATTATCACCAGCCGCCGCCAACCTTGACAGAATAGCCGAGCGAATTCGCTTCCTTCGGTCCCTAAACCTGCCGGCGACGCTGATGGAGCGCATTCCGGCCAAGGTCTTTGATGAATTCGCCGCGGAGGGGATGCGAATGAGTGCCCAACATCTGCGCGACCTCAACCCCGAACGCCGGCATGCCGTGCTGGCGGCGACGGTGCTGTATCTTTCCCGCCACCTGACCGACGGCGCCATCGACATGTTCAAGAAACTCATGGGTATGTTGACGCGGCGGGCCGACAGTCAGGCGGCCGCCCGCGTCACCCGCTCCGTGCGGGAGGTGCAGAAGCCACTGAAGGACGTTTCGAAAGTTTGCCATGCGATCATCAAGGCCAAGGAGAAAGGCGAGGATATCGCCAAGGCGCTCGAACAGGTCGTTCAATGGCCAGCCTTTGCCGCCAGTGTCGAGGCGGTCGACACGCTGATCGCGCCGGATATCATCGACGGTAAAATCGAAATGCTCCAGCGCTATCCGACGATCCGGAAACTTGCGCCGCAATTCCTCTCGACCCTCGTGTTCCGCGGGCACGCCGTGGCGGCGAATCTCTTGCGCGCGCTCTCCGTGATTGCCGATCTCTACCGCACAGGGAAACGGGCTATACCGGACAACGCTCCCACATCCTTCGCACCGAAAGGCTGGATGCCGCTCCTCCTTCAGGATGGCAAGATTGATCGCCGGGCTTACGAACTCTGCCTGTTTAGCGAGTTGAAGCGCCGGCTTGATGCGGGTGATGTCTGGGTGGAGGGGGCGAAGCGCTTCCAGTCATTCGAAAGCTTTCTCATTCCCACGCCGACATTTGAGCTGATGCGCGAGGAAGGTCCACTTCCGGTCGCCGTCGATACCGACGTGGAAACCTATCTCAGCCAGCAGCGCAAGATTATGAATGAGGGATTGGCTGACCTCTCCCGTCTTGCAGCCGTCGGCGAACTCGATGATGTCGAACTGACCGAGGCTGGATTCAGTGTCACGCCGCACAAGGCGATGTTTCCAGACATCGCCAAGTCGCTGAAGCGACAAGTGGAAAGCCGTTTGCCCGCAATCCGCATCACCGATCTTTTGCTCGAGGTGGATGCTCGCACGGGATTTTCCAACGCTTTCACACATCTACGCACCGGTCGGTGGGCCGACGACAAGCTCGCTTTGCTCACCGCAATCCTGGCGGACGGTATCAATCTTGGCCTGACGAGAATGGCCGATGTTTCACCCGGGTTGACGATGCGTCAACTCGCCTGGGCGCATGACTGGCACATTCGCGAGGAAGGCTACAACGCCGCTCACGCCATCCTCGTCAACGCCCAGAAGCAATTGCCTCTCGCGAAGCTGTGGGGCGATGGAACAACATCATCCTCAGACGGACAATATTTTCCGGCGGGAGGCCATGCCGAGGCGATTGGCGATCTCAACGCGCGGTACGGCCCCAACCCCGGCGCCAAATTTTACCGCTTTACGTCTGACCAGTACGGCGCTTTCCACATCATCGCCATGAACGCCAATGCGAGCGAGGCCATCTATGTTCTCGACGGACTGCTCTATCACGGCAGCGATCTCGCCATCGAAACGCACTATGTCGATACCGGCGGGGTCAGCGACATAAGTTTTGCGCTTTGCCACTTTGTTGGTTTCCAGCTTGTACCTCGGCTGCGCGGCCTCAAGGATCGCAAGCTTTATCTCTTCCCGGGCGATACGCCGCCCGAAAATCTTGCATCGCTCGTTGGCGAGCCCATCAACATCGAGCGGATCAAGGCAAATTGGAACGATATCCTCCGCCTCGTCACGACGATCCGTTCCGGCCAGGTCCGGCCTTCGACCTTGCTGGCGAAGCTGTCCGCCTTTCCGCGTCAAAACGGACTGGCGCTCGCACTTCGCGATATCGGACGCATCAACAGATCCATCTTCCTGCCGCAATGGTGGCAGAACCCAGAAATGCGCCGGAACGCTACCGCCGGCCTCAACAAGAGCGAAGCGCAGAACACCCTGGCCCGCGCGCTGTTCTTCAATCGCCTCGGAGAACTGCGGGACAGGACCTTCGAGAGCCAGTTCTACGGGGCGTCCGGACTGAACCTACTCATCAATGCCATCGTCTACTGGAATACGCTCTATCTCGAACCGACTTTCGCCCAGCTCAATCGTGAAGGCATCGCCACGCCTCCTGATGTGATCAAACATATCACCCCGCTCGGTTGGCAGCATATCAGTCTGACCGGAGATTACATCTGGACCCCGACGGACAGCCCCGATCTCAGGCCGCTGCGGCGGGAAACCTCCATCCTCGCTGCGTGATCACCATATGTTCTCAAATGTCGGACAGATTCACCACTTTCGTGTAGGGACGCCTATAAGTCCGGTCATCCGAATGTCTTCTATTGGAGCAATAGCTCTCATCGCCTTCGCCTTGAAGGGATCTGAACAAACGACTGGCCAATTTCCGACGCACTGCACTCTAAATTTCCTTTGGTTTGCAGACGCTTAGTTTCACCCGTGGCTTGCTATTCCTGAGTCTGTTTCGTTTTAGCCCTGGTCGTCCTGCAATAAACCTCAATCCTCAGCTGGAGCATCGACATGTCATGCCCGCAGATGGCGCGGCGCCGTCGTCAATGACGCTTATCGGCTCCTATCTTCAATGTTGTTGTGGATGGCCATGCTACAACCTGTCAACGTGATTTAGTAGGCAGCAAAGAATGGATATTCAGGTGCATGACCCACAGGGTCAGTGTGAGGGGATCTATGTACGCACGGGACGATTTTCAGCTGCTGGCTGCTCGCACGGCGAAGGTCCAGGTAGACCTTCCCTGGCGTCGACAACGAGAGTGGATGAATCCCCATGTTTCGTTTAGCGAGCCGCCTCAAAGCCTTCGGTCATCTTCTTCGGAACACATTACCGCACTGATTGGCAAGAACGGAACTGGAAAGTCGCATCTTCTCAGCTCCATCGTCCAGACGTTCGTCACGTTGGAGCAGTTGCAGACGCGAAAGCGGCGCACGATCAAAGAGTTTCCTCTCGAGCACCTCTCGTACATGATCGATGGTCGGCGTTGCACGATTGACTACCATGGCAAGCAAAGCCTGGAATGCCATGTCGATGACTTGCATGTACCAATTTACGGTCTGCCACTCCCAAGGCGCGTGGTCGCCCTCACCATCAGCCCCTTCGACAAATTCCCAGTTCCCCGCTCCCTAAGGCATTCTGTGAAGCCGGTTGATCCATCGGTCTACGAATATCTGGGTCTTCGCGATCAATTCGGCAAAGCGTCGATGGAATCGCTTCTGTTCCGTTCCCTGAACAACCTGTTCGAGGAAGGGGAGAACGAAGCTCTTCGTCGCATCAACATTGGTTCGGTGTTTCAATTCCTCGGCCTAGAGCCGATCTTGACCGTCATCTACAAGATACGAATCCATTCGTCCGTATTGCGGCGTTTGCAACGTGGAGAAAGGGTCGATTGGAAATCGGTCGGCAACTTTTCGGAGAGCCGTAATGTCGAGGAAATGCTTCGGAGCGGCTTTGACGAGGTAGAGTTGAACAATCTTCTGGAGCTGGCGATGGCGCGCGCGGAGGACGGTTTCGTCAGGACAGTCGCCGACTTCAACTACGGAGGCGATCTCGACGAAACGTTTCGCATCCTGCAACCGCTACGGCGAGCAGGTTTTCTCAGGCTATCGGGCGTCGAGGTTAAGCAAATCAACGGTCCGGTTTCGAACCTGCGACGTGCCAGTTCCGGCCAGCTGAGCATGATCTGCGCGTTGCTCGCACTGGCATCGGTCATCAACAATGCAAGCCTTGTCTTGATCGACGAACCGGAACTCAGCCTCCATCCCGAATGGCAGGTCGATTACGTCGACCTTTTGATTAAGACATTCGCCCGCTTCAATGGATGCCACTTCGTTATTGCCACACATTCTCCGATGGTCATATCTGAGCTTCCCAAGCACGCGAACGTCATCGCGCTTGACCAACCGTCTCTCCCCGCGACGGAAGATATCACCGGTCAATCGGCAGACTACCTGCTCGCGGAAGTTTTCGGAACGCCAATGCCCGGGAACCTCTACGTCCGGGAAAGGGTCGTTGCAGCACTTGGCCTCATCTCGGAAGGCAAGTCGAAGTCTCCTGAATTCAATGAAGTGACCGCCGATCTTCAGAAGATTAGTGAGCAATTGAAACCGGATGATCCGATTGCGGATATCATCGGGGATATCGCTAACGTCGCTCGGGCTGCGGGAACGAAGGCGTCGTAATGAACCCCGTTGTATATTCCGACGCAAACCAGCTGATTGTCAATGATTTCGAAACCCGACCTGCCGTCGATCAGATTGGATCCTATTGGGGTGAAGATGAAGTAGCTCCAGTAAGAAAACAAATCAAAGATCATTACATCGCTGAACAGAGTCAGCGGTGCTGCTATTGCGCCTTTGAGATCGCGACCAACAATAATGCTGTCTGGGACGGGGAACACATCATATCCCGTGACGCAGCGGCCAGATTCATGTTCGTACCTGAAAACCTCAGCATTTCCTGCAAGGATTGTAATCTTGCCAAGAAGGAGAAAGAGGTCAGGGTCAATCCTTCGCTCAAGCGGTTCCCAACTCGATCTGAGCAATATAAAATTGTTCATCCCCACTTTGACAACTACGCCGATCACATCCAGTGGTTCGGGAAAGTCGTCAAACCTCTCACGGACAAGGGTATCGAAACCGTCGCAATGTGCGGCTTGAGTCGCTACGGAAAGAAAAAGGCGGGAGCAGAGAAGGTGCCGATCCATCCTGCCATGGCCAAGCAAATCGGTATCCTTATGGATCCCTTTTCAGATCGGATCGATATGCATGTAGCACTTGCCAGCATCAAGGCATACCTTGAGACCGTTCCGCAGGATTAGTCGAGGGTATACTCTCTGGCAAGCGGCAGTCGCAATGTGCTTGTAAAGTGGCGAACATGCTGTCGAGCCTAGTCCAACAGAGCACGGCTATGGGATGCGATATGGGGAAGTCAGGAAAAGCATCTGGGTCGGCACGATCTTGCGCAGCTGTGGAACATGCTTGATCCCATCTGCGATCTCCCAGGAGTCGACCACTTGCCCGTGGAAGATCTCGACGGTATCGAAGCCTACATGCGCCAGCTAAATGAGCGGGATCCACGAGGGGAGAGCTTCCGCTACGCGCGCAGTCGCGACGCAACTCGCACGCTGGGGGCGGATCTCGTCCATATTAGTATCCGCTGGTTTGCCATACATATGGAGAAGCTGGCCGATTATCTCGACGGCCTGGAAAACTGGCTTGGAATGCTGGTTGACGGGCGTGACAAGGCTTATGCCGGATGACATTTCAAGAACCGCAGGTGGCTTTGGGGAGCTTGCCTCCCATCGTGACGTCCGCGCCATTGCCTGCCCGCCAAAGTTTTTGGCCGCCTATTTGAGCGTAAGCGTAGCCACATATTCTCGGGTTCCGGCGTTGAACTCGTGGAGCACTGTTTCAGGCATGGTATTCCACCGGTGGCCGAGCGCGACGGCGAACTGAGATGGACCGGCATAATAGAACTGGATCTGCTTTAGCTGGTATTTTGCCGCAAGACCGGCAATGCGCCCTTTGACCTGCCCGACGATCGCCTGCATTTCTTTGGCCGACGTAACCGGCACTGAAAGGTGGAAGCGCTGGATTTTTTCGGGAGGAATCCCCGATGAGACCAGATCGCCGAAAGGGTCCCGGAGTATCCCGATGCTGACGGTCAAAACATCACCTAGATCCAGCTGAGGCTCCGACACGTCCCATTGAGGATATGCAGCGCCTGCCTCAGGACGATCGTCCGTTGCCCATACGCCGTCACGGGTCATGATATCGATGTCGAAGCCGGAGGCTGATCGAAACGACCATCCGAGAGCAAAGCCGGCCGAAAGACGATAGGATCCCTGCAGGGTCAGGCGGGACGCTCCCTGTTGCTTCAGCCAGGTGGCCGTTCGCTGCAGAGGCTTGAGCAATCCTTCATGCCAGTCGGCCGTGCTGCCGGCGCCGGCCGAAAAAGCGGCGGCGTCCAGTTCCAGCGTCGAGGG
This sequence comes from Agrobacterium sp. FDAARGOS_525, assembly GCF_003938925.1. Taxonomy (NCBI): domain Bacteria; kingdom Pseudomonadati; phylum Pseudomonadota; class Alphaproteobacteria; order Hyphomicrobiales; family Rhizobiaceae; genus Agrobacterium; species Agrobacterium sp. FDAARGOS_525. Next base: position 25,641 of record NZ_RKIU01000005.1, read on the forward strand.
ATTACTCTCCTTCCGGTCGGAGAGAATATGCAGCGCGAAGGGTGGCAAAGGCAGGCTTTCGCCCATCGCCGCTTCAATACACTGAACCAAGGCCGATCGGGTCAGGAAACTGCCGATGTTGTGGTTCGCCTTGGCCATTGCGAGAAGATCGTCGAAGATCTTCCGGAGCTGGCTGGACTTGAGGTCCAAGGCGGGAAACGCCTCATGGAACGCACCAGCAAACAGGCTTCGGGCTGTGTTTTCGTCCGGTATGTTGCGTTCGTCAAAGTCTACAAAATCGACCACGAATCCGCCAAGCGGATCCGGATATTGAGCGACAACATCGGCTCGGAACTTGGCATCGAACTGTGCCTTGATCTCCGTAAACGGGTCATAGAATGGGCGCGCCTTCCGGACCCGGTCCCGGTCCTTCGCCATGTAAGCCAAGGTGGCCGGAATCTGCGGCGTGACGAGAATATGGGTTCTCGCGGTATCAGGGTAGCTATCGTGATAATGAGAGAACCTTTCCACGATCTCCTTGACGTCGGCCGGCTTAAGAACACCCGACTTGGCCTGATGTCGGTCGATGACTGAGCCGTGTGGCGTCAGAGGCGCAAAAAAGCGGGCTTCGAGATCTTCGAGACCTTCGAAGATCATGCCTTCGAACGCGGGATTCACGAGCCAGGCCGGCAGTCGCGCAAGGCCGTCCCAGATCTGGTATTCAAAACCATCCTGGGCGATCACGCCACCCATACCTTTGTAATCGGTCAGCGTTGGCGCTGGCTGCTTGTCGGTCATGCGTCCATTTCCAATTTTACGTCTTGCTCGAAGCCGCGTGGATCAAAGAGCCAAGCGCCCGCCTCGAATTTGTCGGCGCGCAGGCGAACGATCATCAGCACTGCGAAGCTGCCCTTGAAATCCGGATCCCTGACCAGATCCCGCATGCTCTGGACGTCGACCCCACTAGGGCGGACCTCGAAGCTGGGATGGCTGTGCCACTCGCCGATATAGTTGTAGCGGCGATATTGGTGATGAGTCCGGTCGAAGAACCGCGTTGCATCGCGTACGGCCTGAAGGATGTCGACCAGGAACCGGCTGAAGGTGCCGGGCCGGGCCTGAAGCGTCATTGTGGATACGCGGAAGCGCGAGGGCTCAATCTGTTCGCCGAACAGCTGGCCCCCGATTTCCTTGTCGCCGGCACGCTTGAGGGCAGTCGTCAGAGTTGCCAGTTCACTGGGTGAAAGCTTTAAGAGCATCCAGCAATTCTCCGGCAATCTCGATTACGAATTTCTGGGCCTCGGCATCCTCGGTATTGCTATTCCACTCTGACGGACCGCCGACATCGAGGGCGATCACATGGCCGTGCATGTCAAAGGCCCATTCCTTCCGGAAACCAATCAGCAACCACCGGAAATCGTCAAGCTTGTCGTCAAGGATGTCGAGCACAACGCGGGCGGCATGTGAGGCGGCCATGCTGATCGCAGCATCATCCGCTACGATGATCTCGCCGTTGTCGCTGATTGCCTCATAAGCCCCATCGCCGGCCGAAAGCGGCACGACGCGCCCTTTTTCATCTGTCCAGTTCAGGAGGGCCTCTCGGCCGAGGGTATAAGCGGCATTTCGCTTCGGTACGGAAGGCGCAACCAAGGCCCCGATTCCGCCTTCGAACACTTCCACGGAAACGAATGGCTTCTGGTTTTCGAAAGCCAGGGCACCAAGCAGCATCGATGTCGCAGGATCGCCGGTGGCATCCACGATGATGTCGCAGGCCGTAATCAGATCGAAATGAGCCGCGTTGGTGCTAGCTGATTTCTGCCAGTTCAGGTTCTGGTCAACGGTCATGATATTCGCGCCCGGGACGATATGCAGAAGCCGGCGCTTTAGCCCGTGGACCTTGTGATATCCGACGTCTCGCCAGTCGAGAACATGGCGCTCCAGATTGCCCGGCAGGAACACGTCGCCATCGAAGATACGCAGGGTGTCGATCCCGCTACGCAGCAGCATTTCAGCAACTTTCGAGCCCACCGAACCGGCACCGACAATGGCGACCTTCTTGCCTTGTGCAGACGGTGCCCGACCGGCGCGCAGACCCGTTTCGGGAGGCAGGATATAGACCTTGCGGTGATAGGCATCGTCCGACAGCACATGGAAGACGTTGATGCCATCATCTTCGATGAACACAGTCACGAAGTGCACTTCGCCTTCCACCGGCGAACTCTCCCAGAGAGTGGATGTGAAGGCGGTTCGCTCTAACGGAAGACCATCGGGCACTTTCCCACTGACCAGAGCTACGGGCACGGGAAACCGCCAAGTGTCCAGATCCACCGATGGTGGCCGCTGAACACCCTCACGGTCAATGGCGTCGCTGAGAAAGATCGGCCAAACTTTGTCCGAGGCCGACCACCGCAGTGCGTGAACGTCTTGAATGTCGCCCTTCAAGAGCCGTTCAAGGCATTCATGCCCGATGAAGACCGGTGACTCGCCCCAGTTATATTTCTGGATCTCACCAACATTATGAGCCGAGGTAACCTTGCCCTTCTCCCCGTCTCCCAAAGGGTTCTCGAGGTTGAGCAAGCCAAAAGCACTACGCAGAACATCTGCCCCGCTAGCGCGGGACGTCCAGTTATCGGGGCGCAGCTCGAGACAAAGGGCACCGCCTTTGCCGTACTGGTGATAGGACCATTTCGCTTCAGGGTCCTGCGGCTCCACCCAGGCGGGCACGAGCGGAAAGTTGTCCGGATAAACGAGACGGACGGGATAGGTGGCGCCGTGCGCCACGATCGAACCGGCAGCCGCAAACTTGTAATCGTGTATCTCCCAGCGATCGAAAACGAACCACTTGTTTTCGATCGCCAGGTTCTCTACCGCTTCTTTTTCCCGAGCAACGCGGAGGGTGTTATTAAGCCACCAGATGCTCATGCAAATCCGCGCGGCTTGGTCGGTGCGGCCATGGCATCCGGAAACACATATGACGATGTGCCTGCCGTAGCAGCCGCTTTCTCAAGAAGGCTGCTTGCCTTGGCGACTTTCTCCGTTTCGGTCGCCGGGAACCGGCTGCCGAACACCTTGCGCCAGTACCAGGTCGCGTCGTCCATGTTGTCGGTCGACTGGGCCTTCCGCGCGTAGTCGGCATAGGTTTTCACCTTGGCTATAAAGGCCTTCCACTGCGTGATCGACACCTTCGCAAGGATATCGCTGCCGGCGACAGAAGGGTCATATATGATTGGCTTGATATCCATCTCCGCCTGGAACGCATAAGCCTTGTGGATGTTCTCGAGCATCTGGGCGAAGGCCTCGCCGTAGTGGGTTTCGTTCTGCGGCGCATGGAGCGCGGTCAGGACCTCGAGCACGAACCCCTTAGGCCGCTTGCCTGAGTTGTTTTCGCGGCGCCACCACTTGAAGAGCTTGACCAGCGGCTTGAGGCGTCCACCGAAATCGCTGTTGCGGTCGCGGCTCCAGCTGATGTGGCCCGGCGGGTCGGTCAGCTTCCATTCGCCCGATTCACGATCGGGGATCTTGTATTGCTCCCCCCATTCGATCACCGGCACGACATCCATTTCGGCAAGGGACGTGATCAGCTTGATCGACCGCTTGTTGATGCGTTCGACCACGTAGCCGTCACCTCCGCCCTCGAGAGCGGCGCACAGATCGTTCAGGACGTCGTCCGGCTCGTCATCTTCCGTGTAGTTGGTCACGATGATGATATCGACATCAGGACGCACGACGCCGTCGGCATCCGTCTTGGGTCGGATGGAGGTGTTGCGCGCATAACTTCCAGAGAGGAAGTCTCCTTCGATCTTCGCCTTGAAGTCGTCTTGCGCTTTAAGATGACTACGGACACCCGTATGGGCTTTTGATGAATTGCTCACAGTGGTGGGGCTGGGTTCGATATCTTGCAGAAACTCGAGAAAACGTGCGTTCGGGACCATATATACCTCTGGAGTGCGGCCGAGTTGACGGCCCTTTCGCAGCCAATTAACCTTCGCTGACAACATAGGAATTCCGCGAGCGAAATTCCAACCCAGCGTTGCGAATTTCAATGTCATTGTGTCATGGCATCCTAATATCACAATTTTGGTAACTCCCGTCGGCCCGCCGGAAGAACGATCGGTCGATTCACAGCGGTTTGGCGCGGCCTCCGATTGCCGTCTGGCGGGAAGACGAGGGCGAGATCCCGCTGCGGAAGCAGCAAGATCGGATGCGTTTCTGGCTGATGTTCCTGCCCGAACAGGAGCTCGTCAACTGTAACCCACGGGACCTGGCCCATATTGGGCAACCTCTTGGAAGGTGGCTGCTGACGTTCGGCGACACCCCATGATGCCCGTGGCCGCGCGACGCGCCTACTGGCGAAAGGAACAGGAAATCAATACCCGCGCAATCGTGGCCACGGCAATCAGAGGTCCGCTTCGGCGATGCTGGGCACGCCTTCCCGTTTGAAATTCTGTGCGCACTAGATGCTTTGCCTGAGGGCCACCTCGAGGATAGCTCCGACCTGCACAACCACAAACTTATTCAGGCAGCCGTCGCCATGTGCTCACAGAGCGAGCGCAGCACACCGGCGTTGTAAACGAGTTTCCCGACCTTGAAATCGCCGATGAAGTTTGACGGTATCTCGACCATGTTCACTTTCCTCGACTATGGAGCGGCCAGCTGCGCCGGACGCGGCTGAACCCGGTTTCTCACCTGATCATAAAGCCTGAGTTCGCCGGGCATTGCTAGCGTGACAGCCAGCCCAAAAGGCACCAGATCGTCAATGGGGGAAGCCGGATCAGGCTCTCGTTGGATTTTCAGGCGTAAGTTCATGCCGTCGGCGACGACCGCGGCCTGCACCCCACTCCACACCCGAGTGAAGACGGTGCCTCGATTGGTCTGATTGCCGTCCGGTTGCCAGGCGTCCGCGGAAACGCCAAGGCCTGCGATTTCGGCTGGATCGAGGATCTTCATCCTGACAGCGCGATAGGATTTCCGGCCGGGATTGACCGGTGTGAACCAGGCCAATGTGGCGGACAGCGAATGAGCACGTGCCTGCCCGCCGATCGCAGCCGGAATCGGCACCAGCACATCGACGCTGCGTTCACGGCCGAGCGAACCAACGCACCAGAAAGTGGCGCGGTCCGCAGCGCAGGCAACCGCATCGTCGCTGTCAAATACGCCATAGCCGAGGAAGCGGCGGATGTTGTCCTTTTGTCGCGAAGCCTGACCCTGCCCAAATGGCCCAAGGAGCTGCTTGACGAGATCGGCCGCCGCATTCGGCCAACGCGCGGGGTGCACAAGCAGGGCCTTGATCAGAACAGCCCGCTGCACATTCGTCAGCTGAAGGAACTCCTGACCGTAAGCCGCCTCCAGGGCGTCGTGAATGCGATGCGCCGTGCGGGAAGCGAGCGCGGTTGCCGCACTTGTGCCGTTGGTAAACCCTTCGGCATGTTCAAGGCCCGGCCGCGGCGGCGCGGCGACTTTCAGCCCCGCTCCTCGACTTGGACCCGCCGGCGCGACCATGATGCTCTCCGCGCTCGCTACGACGCGAAGATGTTCTCGCGCACCCGGCATCAGGATATCTGGCTTTACCGAGCCGGCGAAACCCGGCCCCAAAGCGCTGGACGGGTTTGCCGTGTCCAGGTCGGAGAACGGATTTACGTTCGCGCGCGCCAGGGCCCGCTCAGGTACCGGCACCCAATCGAGGTTACGGGCGCCGATCGTCAGCCCATTGATGGTCTCTGACGGAGACAATAACCGGCGGTCGGCAACGATAGTTGCGACGGCGTTGAGAACACCACGTGCGCGCTGATCGGCGTTGGCATCCTCGAACGCGACCCTGTTTGCAAAGGCGGCCACAGGAAATTGCGCCGTGATATTGCCGGCACTGACGAGGAACAGGATGCCGAACCGAAACGCTAGCCTGTCGAGAAGTCGTGCCCAGGGCGATAGCTGCCCGTAAAATGGTCGCCTGACATTGCCGAGCGAAATATTGACGATGATGACGTGCGGTGCCGACGGTTGAGCGCCAGCACGCATACGCATGACCGCTTGATAGATCAGATCGATGATTAGCCTGTCCGAGGGAAAGCGATCATTCTTGCTGAGCACGGGAATGCAATGCACCTGGCGTGGCAGAGGTGGTTCTGGTCTGTTGCGATCCCCATGAACAATGAGGGAAGCCATGGCCGACCCATGGACGCGCTGAGCGACGAGCGTGCCGGGCTCAAGCCCGAAATGATCTTCGACGCTCAGATGGGACTGCAGCAGCGGGTGCCCCGCGACGGGAACACCGTCAAGAAGTGCAAGGATCGGGTCCGCGGTGACAGGCCCCGGGGCGGGGGCGGGAGCAGCCGGCAGAAGATCGTTAGCGTCAATCTCCGTCACCACGCTTTGCGGGCGAATGTGCATGATCGGGTCGACGCCGGCCAAGCCGCCAGGACCACGCTCGACCACTATTCGAACGGCTGCGACAGGCAGTTCGGCCAGGATAGCGTGGTAGGAAATGTCGTCGAGCCTAGAGCGACTGAGAACGCGACCGCCGCTTTGCCTGATCGCTGCCGTTACCGTCGCTTCACTGATCGCACCTGCCTCGGCAGAAGCACGGAACACGAGTTCGATTTCGAGAGGAACGAGCTCGTCATCTGCTCGACCTTCGATCTCCTCAACGAGGACATCCACATCCAACGGTTGGACACGGTCGGCGGGCCCCCAAACACGAAGGTCACGAAGACAGGCGAAAACGTCCCGCCAGGGAGTGAATCCTTGTGGCAACACTCGGCCCGCCACCCACGTGCGCCATAGCGACTCGATTTGCCGCAGCGCCCGCAGGTCCGGCACGAGCAGATAGGCGACAGGTGCCTTGTCCTCATCGTCCGGCAGCTCTTCCTCGTCGATAAGTTCGAGACCCGGGACGTTGTTGATTGCCCGGGCAAAGGCCGCAATGCTTCCCTTCACTTCGAATACGAGGAGTCGCTCAGGCGCCAGCGCTGCTGGATCAGCGCGAAGCGCGAGACCCGCCGGGTCGCGCTGCAGCACGTCTGTCAGGCGCTTAAATTGCGGGCCAAAGCGCTGGTTCTGGTCAGCGGTCGAGTTTGGTTGAGGGCCGCGTACGACCGCTTGACGGCCGGGGGCTCTTGGCTGCGGGGCGCTCGGATGCAGTCTCAGTATCGGTTTGGTCGGATCGCTCGCCATTCAAAACCTCGGGGCTAACTCTTGTTGCCCAGAGGTCCAGTTCTGAACGAAGTGCATCGTCGATGGAAAGCTCCCCCAAGCCCAATATCTGCCGTCTTCGCACGTTTTGGCAGAAATCCAAAGCCTCTGCAAAACTTACGGTACCCAATTTCGCGGCGATCGATTTCGCCGCAGCCTTGGGCGCATCGGGCCATTGCGAGATAATGCGGTCGAGGAAGACCCCGATCCTCTGCCGGTCCGGGGCCGGGAAAGCCAACCGCATCTGGAAGCGGCGCCAGACCGCACGGTCCAGCAGCTCGGCGTGGTTGGTTGCGGCGATCACGACCACGTAGCTGGGCAGCTGGTCGAGCTGCATCAGCAGGAACGAAACCACGCGCTTGATTTCGCCGGTCTCGTGGGTATCGCCGCGTTCCTTGCCGATCGAATCGAATTCGTCGAAAAATAGAACGCTCGGCCGCGTGCGGACATAGTCGAAGAGCTTGCGAAGGCGCGTATTCGTCTCGCCGAGATAGCTTCCGATCAGGGCATCGTACCGAACGACAAAAAATGGCAGCCCGAGCGCCTCCGCAATCGCCTCGGCAAAGGAGGTCTTGCCGTTCCCTGGTGGTCCGGAGAGCAGAACCCGATGGCGCGGCTCATAGCCATGAGCGCGCAAGACATCGGCGCGCGTGTGTTCTTCGATGAGCTGACGGCCGCCCTGTTCGACAGGAAGCGGAAGCATCAGCTGCTGGAGCTGAAGCCGCGGTTCGAGCTCAAGTATCGTATCCTTGCCGGAGCCGGCAGGCCTCGAGGCGGCGGTCAGCGCCGGCGGAGTGACCGCGACCGTTGAGAGGGCCCGCTCGAGTCGATCGGCAACGATGTGGTGATTCTGCGCCCGCTCTTCGGCAACGAGCGCTTCCGTAGCAGATTTCAGCATCGCCCGATCGCCGGACGCACCGGCGCGCACAAGGGAAATGAGAAGGTCGCTTCGGGCCATGTCGGTCACGTTTCTGAAGGTTCTGAACTTAAACTCGCGGCAACGCGAATCGTAACTCAAATAGTTGAAAAAGTCTTCTCACGCCTGCCGGTGGCGGGTCGCAGAGCAGGTCTATACATGAATTTATAGCGTCGCCACCAGCCCGCATCAAATCGCGCTGGCGCCGTTCACCTGCCACAACCCTGATCGCCCCGAATGCCGCCGTTGAGATAACTAAATCTTATAACGCCTCAACTAAACGGCTACCGTCGATGAATGCGACGATAACAGATTCAGGCTATTCCGAAGATCAGAAGGTCGGTGTGTTGTCACAGCAACTCTATTTCTCAATGGATACCGGGTTTGGTTGGACTTGGTCCGACAACTTTTCCCGCGATCAGGCGCAGCAAATCATCAACGCACCAGTTGGAGCAACGCTGACATTCGACGAAAATCGCTCGGTGCTGATCGGCGAAAAGGATATCACCTTCTCGAAGGAGTCGAGCACGGGAACCTCCCACGAAGATCTGCCTCGAAAGAAAGTCGTCAAGGAGCTGACGCGCCTGTTACGATAACTCGACTTCGGGCTGCTTTCTAGATAACGCCCCACGCCCGAAACCTCCCCCTGCCCGTCATCTCCCGCAACCCCAGTTCCTGAACGATGCGCCGCGCACCTTGCGGTGTGACCTCAAGCGTCTTCGCCACCATGCCAGCGGAGATCAACGGCCGCGCCATGACAAGCTCGACGAGCTCCGGCAGCCTGGATGATGTTCGCCGTCCTTCGAGTTTGCGCATCATCATCTGCCGCGCCAGCACCAACCGGTCATGTTCTTTCAGCCCCGTCTCGGCGGAGATTGTCAGCGCCCTTGCTATCGCCAGCAATCGTGTCCCGCGATCACGGTGCCGGCGCCGATCGATAGGGATCGCTTTAAGCCCAAGATTGATCGCCGCGAGATGGGTGCCGGTGGTAACGCCGCCCCCGCGCAGGACCGAGGCGGCCAGTAGCCGACCGAGCCAGGGCGCATGCTGGAGCACGGCGATCTCATTCCAGGCATCGAGTGCCACGATGGCCTGAAGCACCGCCGGCAGATCCTGGGCGCGCGCCAACACGGCCTGCCACTCCCCCAGCCGCTCGTCCTCATCCCAGTCGAGATCGTAGACGAATGGATCCTTGTCCGGAGCGTTTTGGGCGCGCCCCGGCTTCTTCGCCTCTTCGATCGCGGCCCCGGATCGGGCAAGCACCGCATCGATCGTGGCAAGCGCATCACCCAGACCATCAACCTCGGCGTCCTCCGCCTCTCCTACCCCAGCCCCAGTGCACCCCACCTCAACATTGCCATCCGGCACCCCCTTCCCGTCTCCTCCCGATGATGCAGCGGGCCACGCCCGCCCGCGCAGCGAAGCGAGGCCTTGGGCAGAGAGAGCCCAACCAGGTGGATGGGCGGCGATGCGGCGTCGGGTTTTCAGGATGTCGCGGGCAATGGTGAGTTCGTGGGTGGGCGCGCGGATGTCTCGAAGTGCGTCATGCAGGACGAGATCCTCAAGATGAACGAGTTCACCGTCGACCCAGAGCGAGGCATGCGCCTCGAGGAAATGCGAGCGCTCGAGAAAACCCTCTCCGACGGGGGAGCGGGCAATGCGCTCGTCGAGGCGGGCAAGCGCGACGGCGGCCTCGGAGATCGGCCGCAGCAGGCTCTGGATGGGCAATTTGGACAGATCGTAAGACATTGAATTTACGGTAAATGATTCGTTAAGCGAAATCTATCTATGCATTAGCATTCGCCACCCCATAGAATGCTCCAGGTCATGCCTGGCCGCCGATAAGTATCTCTTATCGATGGTAGATCGACAACGGCCCCAAATTCACTTAACCTAGGCCAAATCACGCTCTGCAAAGGCTTCAAAACATGGAAGATCGCGTCCGCTTCGCGCTGGAAAAGTTGCTCAACGTCGCCCACGGCGATACCGGTCAGAGCCGGCGCGTCGCCAACTTCATTCTTGCCTGGTGGAATGCAGACGTGCATGGCGGCTTTAATCTTACAGACCTGGCCGATGTCGATCGCGACGTCTGCGAAGACATGGTGACAGTCTTCACTTTTCTCGCCCGCGAAGAGGATCTCGTTTACCCCGAGGCATACAAACCGGAGATCATTCAAATCATTCGCCGCTGGCGGCCGGACGTCGAGATCGATTAATGTCGAAACCGCGCAGGCCAGCTTCCCTGTCTAACATCGAGCGGCGCGCTGTCGAGCTCGACACGATCGCATCGGTGCTGCCAATCGAGCGCAGGGACGAACTTGCCGAACTTCTCACTGACCAGGATGTCGAAACGCTAAAACATCTGGTCAACCAGGGCATGGGCGACAACACGCTGCGGGCGCTGACCTCCGATCTCGCCTATCTCGAAGCCTGGGGTCTTGCTGCCACCGGGCAGTCCCTGCCCTGGCCGGCGCCAGAGGCGCTACTGCTCAAATTCGTCGCTCACCACCTGTGGGATCCCGAAAGGCGCGCCAGCGACCCCCACCACGGCATGCCTGCTGACGTTGACGAGAACCTCAGAGGCCAAGGCTTCCTGAAATCCATCGGCCCGCACGCCCCCGATACGGTGCGGCGCCGGCTTGCGAGTTGGTCGACCATGACAAAATGGCGCGGCTTGTCCGGAGCCTTCTCCTCCCCTGCCCTCAAACAATCGATCCGGCTCGCGGTCCGCGCCGTTCCACGAAAGCGTCGTCGAAAAAGCGCAAAAGCGGTCACGGGGGACATCCTGCAAATGCTGCTCGCCACGTGTGCAAGTGACAGCTTGCGTGACATCAGGGACCGGGCGATTTTGATGGTCGCCTTTGCGTCAGGTGGTCGCCGGCGTAGCGAGATCGCGGGCCTCCGCCTGGAGCAACTGACCGAGGAAACACCGATCGAGATGCCAGACATCCCTCCCCTTCCCTCTTTGGCAATTCATCTTGGGCGGACCAAAACGACGACAGGAGAGGACGACGACGTCGTCTATCTCACAGGCCGGCCTGTCGAGGCATTGAATGCCTGGCTGACTGCCGCTAGGATCGACAAGGGAAGCGTGTTTCGGGGGATCGGAAGGTGGGGAGCGGTCTCGCGCCGGGCGCTCGATCCGCAGTCGATCAACGCGATCCTTAAACATCGAGCGGAAATGGCTGGACTGGATCCCGGGGAGTTTTCGGCGCATGGGCTGCGGTCAGGGTACCTGACCGAGGCCGCCAATCGTGGCATTCCGCTGCCTGAGGCGATGGAGCAGTCGAGGCATCGATCCGTGCAGCAGGCATCCAGCTACTACAATAACGCTGCGAGGAGGACCGGACGCGCAGCACGGCTCCTCTGAACCCGGCTGCGAAAGCGGACCTCAACCCGACGCCATCATGGAGCATGACAGCGTATTGACGCGCGGAAAAAACCTGCAGCAGCCCGGGGGATCTTCGATGCATTCGGAACCACGTCTAGAAACCGCAGCGTCTGTCAGAATTGAATCTCGATCAGCTTGGGTGACAAAGCAACTCCCCTGACTCCCCTCAGTTTGCACTAACGGCTGGAAAGCGTATTCTGCGCGTCTCACAGGCTGGGCGTGAATTGACTTAAACTGGAGTGCTATAGCACGATGTTTCAGTGGCCTTCAGGTACAGGTGACATGGCCACGCGCATCCGTGCGTTCGACTGGTCGACAACTCCGCTTGGCCCTATCGACGATTGGCCACAAAGTCTCAAAACTGTTGTCGACCTCATGCTGGCGAACCTACAGCCGGCCATGATCGGCTGGGGACCGGGTCTGGTTTTGCTATACAACGATGCATTTATCTCTCTTCTGGGGATCAGGCACTTGTCCGCTTTGGGTTTGCCTTGTCACAAGGTTTGGTCGGAAACCTGGAGGGAGTTTCAATATGAGGCGGCTGCGGTCATGGCAGGGCAGTCGCTGCGGTTGACTTTTCCCCAGCAATCGCGCGAGCGCCCCACTTTAGCGACTATCTGGTCCAGCTTATGGACGCCGGTCCGTCGCGAGGGCGGTTCTGTTGGCGGCTTCTATGGCGTTTCAATCGAGACGACTTCGCGTACGGAGGAGTGCCTGCTTGCCGCCAGCGAAGCGGCGCGCGCACAGGTGACCGCTACCTTGGAAAGCATAGGTGATGCCTTCTATGCCGTAGATGGCGACTTCCGCTTCACCTATGTGAACGCCAAGGCAGAGGCGTTGTGGGGACGACCACGCGAGACCCTCATCGGCCAGAACCTATGGTCGGAATTTCCCAAGGCAATCGGCGGCGAGCCACACGCGCAGCACCTTGCCGCGATGCGCGACCGGAAGCCGGCGCAATTCGAGGGATTTTCACCAGTTCTCGGTCGCTGGATGGAGGCGAGCCTCTATCCCGACGCGGCCAGCGGCGGACTTGCGTGCTACTTCCGCGACGTCACGGAACGCCGCGCAGCTGAGGCCGCATTGCGCGAGAGCGAAGAGCGTTATCGCACTGTTTGAGTCTATCGATGAAGGCTTCTGTATCGCCGAGCGCGTATCTGGTGCTCGGATCGACTTCAATTTTTGGCGGTAAACCCCGCATTCGCGCGCCAAACCGGCATCGACGATGTTGTAGGCCGCACCATGCGCGAGATGGTCCCCGAGATTGGGGAAGCCAACCTGGATGGCCACGCTCGGGTAGCGGACGGCGGCGAGAGCGAGAGGTTCACCGCGTTTGTGTTCGACCGCGAATATGAGATCGAAGCATCGGCGACCGGAAGCGCAGGACAGGTCGCATTGTTGTTCCACGACGTCACCATGGCCAAACAAGCCGAAAGAACCATACGCGAAAGCGATGAGCGGCAAACCTTCTTGCTGAGACTCTCCGACGCGCTGCGGGCCGAACCCGATGCGGATGCGGTAGCGTATCGCGCACTGACGATGCTGTCTGACAATCTGCGCCTCGACCGCTGTTACATTACCTATTATAGGCCCGCTGACGACGCCGCCGATTTTCCGTATCAGATCGGCAACGACACTGTTCCACCGCTTCCAGCCACCGTCCGCTTGTCCGATTTTCCCGACGCCTACCGGCAGGTGCTCGAAAAAACCTATGTGATCGACGACGATTTCGAGCGACGTGGCCTGTCAGATGCTGAGCGTGCCAACAGCACGGCGTTGGGGATGCGAGCAATGCTTGCTTCGACCGTTCGGAGGGGAAAAAAGACCCCGCTCGCATCAATGGCCGCGGTATCGTCTCGACCACGGCATTGGACACCTGCGGAGATCGCATTGGTCGAGGAGACGGCTGAGCGTACCTGGGCCGCCATCGAACGCGCCCGTGCAGAAGCCGCCCTAGGTCGGAGTGAAGAGAAGTTCCGCACCTTGTTCGAGAGTATCGACGAAGCGTTCCTGATCAACGAGATGATCCGGGACGGTTCTGGTCGGGCGATCGACCTGAGGATGCTGGAGGCTAATCCATCCTACACCCGACAGACCGGGCTGGGATTGGAGATGGTCGGCAAGCTCGGCAGCGAAATCCTACCAAATCTCGAGGCTTTCTGGCTCGAAACGTACGACCGTGTCGCCCGCACTGGCGTCCCCGAGCGCGTTGAGAACTATAATCAAGACACTGACCGATGGTACAGCGTTCACATCTCCCGTGTTGCAGGGCAGGATCAACAAGTCGCTGTTGTGTTCGATGACATTACGGAACGCAAGCGCGCTGAGGCTGCGTTGCGCGAGAGTGAAGCTCGGCTGGCCCATGACCTCGAGGCGACCCAGGTGCTCCAGAACATCAGCAACAAGCTGATCTCCAAACCGGGCGTGAATGGACATTTCGACGAGTTTTGCGAGGCGGCCCGCGCGCTCATGCGTTCGGACTGCGCCAGTATTCAGGTGTATGATGACGTCACCGCCAGGCTGGAGCTCGTCGGGCATGTGGGCTTCCACCCTGACTCCGCCGCCTTCTGGAACTGGGTAGACGCCGGCGTTCGCAGCTCCTGTGGACGTGCGCTATCGGCAGGCGAACGTGTAATCGTGCCCGACATGGATCTCTTCGAAGCGGATCCTCTTGATGTGGAAGCGTATCGCCGATCCGGCATCCTTTCGGTTCAGTCCACACCGCTGGTGGCGCGCAACGGCGAAGTCGTTGGAATGATGTCGACCCATTGGCATCGGCGAGACGTCCCTGCAGATGCCAATTATCGCTTCTTGGACATCCTGGCCCGCCTCGCCGCCGACTTCATCGTCCGGACACGCGCAGAAGCGGCGCTGCGCGAGAGCGAGGAGCGCTTCCAGCAGTTCGCCAAAGCTTCCGCTTCCGGCATCTGGATCAGGGATGCAGAAACCCTGAACATGGAGTTTGTCAGCCCGGCCGTCGCCACAATCTACCGGACCGCGCCGGAGGCGTTGATCGGAGGCATTGAACGCTGTGGCGCGATGATCGTACCTGAAGATCGCGACGCTGCGGTCAATCACATCATGCGTGCTCGTGACGGTGAGCCCGCCATTCACGAATTTCGTATTCGGCGGGACGACGGCTCATTCCGTTGGGTCAGGAACACAGACTTCCCGCTCTATGACGAGAAGGGCGACGTGGAGCGCATCGGCGGCATCGCTGAAGACGTCACAGAGGCCAAAATGGCCGTCGAGCATCAGGGTGTGCTGCTGGCCGAGCTCCAACACCGGGTGCGCAACATCATGGCGATGATCCGCTCCACCGTGGTGAGGTCCGCCGACGGAGCGATCGATGTCCAGGACTACAAGACGTCGCTCGCTGGTCGGCTTCTGGCCCTGGCCCGTGTTCAGACACTGCTCACCCGCCAGGCCAATGCAGGCGGATCACTGCGCGACATCCTCGAAAGCGAGATCGAAGCGCAGGCGCATTCCGAAAATCAGTATGAGTTGACCGGACCCGACGTCATGCTGTCGCCCAAGGCCGTCGAAGTCCTGACCCTCACCTTCCACGAACTGTCCACCAATGCGTTGAAGTATGGCGCGCTGTCGGTCGCGACCGGCAAGATCTCGGTCACCTGGACAGCCTTCGAGAGGGGGGAAAAGCCCTGGCTCGCCATCGACTGGGTGGAGGAAGGCGCGCCATCGCGCCCACCACCGACACGCCGCGGCTTCGGTTCGGAGCTGATCGAAGCGAAGATTCCCTACGAACTGCGTGGGACGGGCAAAACGACGATCGAGCCGAGCGGTGCTCGTTGCCATATTGAGTTTCCGCTTCGCGAAGCCGAGAGCATTCTTGAAACAGACGCACCTGCGCCGACCAGGCTATACGGAGGAACCGCAGATATGACCGGAGCACCGGACTTGACCGGAAAAATCGTTCTCGTAGTTGAGGACGACTATTATGTCGCATCGGACACCGCGGCGGCCCTGCGAGGCGCAGGTGCAGAAGTGCTTGGCCCCTGCCCTACCGAGGACGACGCCTTACGCGTGCTTGGAGAGGAGACACCGACCGCCGTCGTACTCGATCTCAATCTTGGCGGCGGTGGCCCCCGGTTTGAAATCGCCCACAAGCTGGTCAAGCAAGGCACACCCTTCGTGTTCTTGACGGGATACGATCCTGACGTAATCCCGGATGAACTCGCATTTATCGTGAGGCTTCAAAAGCCGGTCGCTTTGCGTGATGTTGTCGAGGTCGTTAGCAAGCTTTGAGACTTCCACTAAGAAATCTCGTCAGCTGACAAAGTTTTCCTCATCGGAGCATGCACAGCTTCGCAACCCGATGATACTTTTCTGGGGCGGCCCGGACCGACCAACGCGGCAAAACCTTGTCAGCTGACAAGGTTTTGCCGGGCCTGGTATGCACCGGTTCATCATCGCGCGGCACTTTGATGATGCGGTTGGGGGCCAGCCTACCACTGCGTAACCTTGTCAGCTGACAAGGTTTTCTCTGACCCGGCGCGCACCGGTTCATGACCGCGCTGTATTCGACAATGCGTATGAGACCAGAATGCCTCAGACTTGTAAGCTCAAGAGGTTTAAGGCCGGCAAAGCTGAACCTGTTCGCGAGCTGACGTCAGGCAGTCAACAATTTCAAATAGTCCCAATGGGCAAGTTAACGGGTCCAATTTTCCACCAGCTGCTATGCAGTTTGGCTCGCGCTGAGGAAGATGTGGAAGGCGCCCCAAGGGGGAGGGGAGTACCCTTCAACGTTGCTACTCCGCCCATTCCGCCTCGGAACCGGTTCCAAAACTCATCGTGCCAAAGGCGCGTTAAGCCTGCGGCGACACTGTCTTGAGCTTGCCGATCGAAAGTGCTCTACGCGGGAAATCCATGTCCCACGCTACCACACGCGAAAAACATGTGAATGACGCAGATACCCTGCGACGCTGTCCCCGCGGGGGAGGGGAGGGCCGGGCGAGACGCTCGCTCCAGGCCTACGGCCATCGATGATCGAACGAGGTCGACCCGTGCTGAGCCTCCTTGTCCTGTTTACAAACGCAACGTCACACCATCCAATCGGCGCCGGGCGATACGCTTCCGCAGGATGCCGACCGAGCAGCAAAGGACGACGGGACGGTGCGCGCTGACGGCACTGTTTGACGAGGCAATATTGATGTGATCTTTCGGACTAGGTTCTGTTGACAAAGTAGCTTGAACTGCTCGCTGAAGGATTACTTTTCTCCGTCGCCCGAAATGGCTTCGATGCCGACTTCGTGTAGCCTCTTGAGCGCTGCTACAGAAATCAGCCTAACGTCGGGATTTTCCTCCACCGCTCTTCCATACCAGTATTTTGCGGCATGCAGGTCACCAATCTTCTCATAACATTCTCCCAACCGCTCTCCCCGATATATCCGGCATCCAGCGACTGGTCGCCATCTGCCATGAAAAGATAGATCTTGATTGCGTCCGCTGCCTTTCCAGTTGCGATCAGGTCATTCGCTATGCGATCTAAACGATTGAAGTCATACAAGACTTTTCTCCTCTTTTGCAGCGTGCTTTTTAACTAAGGTGCAAAGCTCATGAAACGGAGCAAGTGTGGCAAGCCTTTTTCTTGCGGCGGCCGACGCGAGAAAGGCAGCGAAGGATTTCGGGATTTATCGTATCGGGTCGCGACACGACGAAGTTGCTTCAGCGGATTGAACATCCGATCGATACGATTTCGGTCCCTCTAGGCTCTGAAGCCACAGGCGAGGGGGTCTCGCGGTTAGCCCTCGGAGGGAAAACCGCCTAATCCCGTGGATCAGCAACTCTTGGTGCAGAGCGTCGCTGTCGTGACCCTTGTCAGTGAGAAACAGGCTCGGGGTGGCAACCGGCATGGCTAGTAGATCGCGAACGGTGACATCGTAATACGAAGCTTCGCCACCTGTCAGGATGAAGCCAAGAGGGCGCCTGGCACCTGCTGCCCTTCTGGGTGGCACCCAGACCGAGTGCGAACCCGCTGCGCAGAATTTTCCCACCGCGCGCACTACTTTCCCATGCATCGTAACGCGCCAAGACCGGCACACCTCGGAATTCAGAACCATTGATGTCGACGCCAGTACCGGCATGGATCGCAAACGAAATATCGCTCCTCTACAAGACGTAGGCGTTTTTTTGCTCGCTCCCCTCGGGAATGTCTCCGTCGTTTCCGCGGCGCGCTCCTCACGCTTTCGCCCGATCATCAACGTCGATCGGATGGCGACCTAACGCAAGCAGCCGATCTCCAATCATCGCGTAGGGCTCAGCGGCCGCTCGCTACGGGGCATGGTTACGACGCTCTTTCTCTCGCAAAGGCGCGCGAAACGACATAGCGGCCATTCGGGGCAGGGAAGGGCGGCAGATTTGCCCTGCAGAGGCCGTGTGATTTTGGTCAACGTTACCAGTCATCATTTGTGAGCACCTTAAGGGTTTCATCTTTGCGGTTGGAACAATATCTGTCCCGGATGCAGGTCGAAATCGAACGAACCGCAAACACTCGTGGCAAACCAGCACAACAGTCGGTCGCCTGGTCGCAAGTTTCCTCGCGGTAATCCTGACCACACATTTCCTCTGCGAGATCATCGCACTGACTTTGCGCGCTTTGGGTTGGTTGGATCCGCTGATAAACAAAACCCGTTTGAACCGGCGAGGGCGACAAGAACTGCATGCTCGTCATACCGGACAACATATCCTTTACGCGTCATATGGATAGCGCATGGAGGTCCCCTGGTCTTGGCCGCCGCCCGAACTTCCTTCATAGAAGACAGGAAAGTACGGCCGCTCTCCCATACTCAATCACAACGAGCGCTCGATGCATACAGTTCCGCTTTAGGTTGAGTTCACTCTTCGGACACGTTCTGCTAGACGCGGATTAGGTGCGAGCAACTCAGGTAGCTCCGCACCACTCCGGTGTTCAACAATTTCGCGAACGGTTGACAGTACGCGACATGCCCCTCGCAACTCACCGATACTTGTTGTTCCGCAGACCCGGATCACGCATCGGGGCTGTCGTCTCGTCATCTAAGAGCTGGGAGGAGTCTTAAGGTGTTCGAGCAACCTTTGATCAACCGGGCGCAGATGCCATGCGGCGCGACCGACCCAATCGGCAACTGTCAGACGATCGAACTCGATTCCATGGAGCATGAAAATTTACGCTTCGCTGTAAAGCGGCAGGTGATCGGCAGATCTGGAGACCGGCGCCGTGGCGAGGGTCCTTCGGTCGCAAAGCCTGCTCTGCTCAACCGCGCGGCAGCCGGCGCCAGACGACTGGAGGCGAATTTGTAACAGCTCGTCACCAAACGCGGAACGGGGCCAGAACGATGTAGAGCTTCTCGATTATATTCTCGCCGACCCGATGAAGCCCGTTGCCGGAGCAAGGGCAATTATGGCTCTCGATGTCGATGACTAGATCGATGCACGGCAGAAGGCGGGAAGAGCATCACAGTTATCCGCAGTCTGCGACCCGCTGCCGGCGTAGATCGCTCTGCCAACGAATCGATCCTCACCTGCGATCCGGGCTCGGGGATCATTGAGGATGTCTCCTCGACCGACGGCACTGGCACTATATCCTGCGCTCAGCATAAAATTCACGGTCCGTTCGGTCTCACTTTGCCTGGAGGAACAATTCTTGTTCTCGCCCACATCCATGAGACCCAATATTACCCGGTGGCTTTGACGTTGTGGCCGCCGGCACGCAGCAAAGCCATCAGGACCGGTCCGAGTGAAAATTCACCGCGCTTCGCCCTGCTCGTCAGATCTCTGAGATATCCGCCTGGCGAATTGATGTGACCACCGCGCTCCAAAATGCAGGCAACCGTGACTGCCGCGTTCTCTGGGCCCATTGCCTCGCAGGCCTCCTGATATGCGGAGGGGCTAATCCCAAGCATGGATCTGACGACCACTGCGGCTGTCATGAGTTCACGCCAGTTCCGAATTTGACCATCGGGCCCATAGTTTGAAATTTCAGGGCAGGCGCGCAAGACAAGTCCGATTGGGAAAGCCTTGATCGGCACATGCTGCGGCTGCTTGTCTTCACTCGGCTTCGCTCCCTGCTCTTTTCGAGAGCTAGGTTCAAGTTCATTAGGAGTGTTGGTATTTGAATTCTGTATGTGCCGCTCAATATGAGCATCATTGGCGTTCATTTTTGACGAAAGGCCTTCAGAATTCAGAAGCTTAACGATATCCTCTCGTAGACTGCTCATCTTGAGACCGAGGTCCTCGAGTTCAGCCAAGTTGGGATTGCGCGGGATTTCTCCCACGATCGCGATATAGCGCTCCTCTATTCCGTCCCAATCGCCTGTTGCCCCTTCTTCAACAGCTGCAGTGATCAGCTTACGGATATCCCGCCGGCAGATCGTCAGATTTTCCTTTGCTTGTCTAAAGGCGATCCGATCGGCAGCGACCTGCTGGGCGAGGCACGCAAGCTCCTCAGCTCGCATAAGAAGAGGTGATATGTCGAAGCCGTACGCGTGCTCGATCGAGCCATCGTCGCCTTTTCTGGCGTAGCGTTTGCCGTTGGCGCTATCCTTGCGGATAATCAAGCCGGAATCAACGAGGACCGCAAGATGCCGACGCAAGGTCGCGCCTGCAATGCCATGGGCACGAATTGACAGCTGAATGTTCGAGGGAAAGACAACGAGCTGCGCGTCTTGGCGCAGTTCGTTCTCCGGATAGAAGCTCAAAAGGGCATCGAGAACCGCAAGGCTGCGATCCTGCAGACCAAGCACCTCTCGAGCTTCCGATGCGTCGCGAAAAACCTTCCACTTGTTTGCCGATTTACCTTCCTCGATCCTGCTCGTGGCGATTTGCCGCCTCACAAGCGCAAGGGTAACCTGTCGCCGCCCAAAGGGCGTCGTTACTTGTCCACCTTCCATGTCCTCGCCTCTCAAAAAGGCAAAAGAACAACGCTCACCAAAACGGTGCCAAAGACTCTTGACTAGGATTCATGGAAATGCG
Source organism: Agrobacterium sp. FDAARGOS_525 (assembly GCF_003938925.1). Taxonomy (NCBI): domain Bacteria; kingdom Pseudomonadati; phylum Pseudomonadota; class Alphaproteobacteria; order Hyphomicrobiales; family Rhizobiaceae; genus Agrobacterium; species Agrobacterium sp. FDAARGOS_525. The sequence continues at coordinate 46,082 of NZ_RKIU01000005.1, forward strand.
ATTCTCAAGCTCTCACACAACGAGAAGGGCTTCCATGACGGCAACGTTTCGGGGGCCTTTTTCTTTTGCTCGCTTTCCTTCCTTAATTCGTGTCGAAATCCGCTTGCGGCCTCGATCAGTTCTTAGACTTCTCACGACTGAAGCGCTCAGCCAGCGCCGGCAACTCCGATTCAATAAAGCTCAGGAATTCCTTCGCGGACGCTGTGTGCGCTGAAATACGAACCTCGTTGGCCGTACGCACAAGCCTGCCCAGTTGCTCGCCTGCGGGTCCAGCAATCACCTCATCAGCCTCCTTCGGAGGGGATTTCGGTTTAAGAGCATTGAATGCTGCAAGAAACTTCTGGTCCGATCCAAGGTGCTTTTCGGCGCTGCCGGATAGAACCTTGCTCAATGCATCGTGGAGATCCGGCCGTTCAGAATAGGTCTTTGCAAAGTCGACCCATCTCGGACGACCGACCTTGCCCGCCCGCCCGATTGCTTCGATGATTTCGGTCGGGACGACACGATAAACGGACCGCATGCGAGCGAGTTCGGGGTCATCGATAGACAGGGCAGCCTTGATATCCCGAGGCTTTACACCAGCATCATCCATGCGGCGGGCGAAGAGGGCGCGCTCGATCCAGGTCAGATCCTGTCGATCAGCATTTTCAATACCCTGAGCGATAACAAGTTCGATGTCGGAAATCTCGACCTCGATCGCCTTGACCGGAATTCCAAGGTCTCTGGCTGCCTGGAGCCGGCGGTGGCCGTAGATCACCTGATAGCGATCAGGAGACGAAGGTGATTTACGGACCTGTATGGGAACCTTTTGACCTTCGGACCGTATCGAGTTCCGGAAAGCCTCGAAATCGGACGCATCATCGTCAGGAAGACGATCAGGAAAAGGCGAGGGGTCGATACTTAAGGGATCGAGTTCGCGGATCGTGCCTCCGCCGGCTTCGACCAGCGCCTTCAGGCGGTCGCGTTCAGATTTGATGTCGTCAATCGCCCGATGCGCCGCACCGATCACGCCTGCGCCCACTCGCGCAGTCGGCACGGGCTGGGGAGCAGGGGCCGGGTTCTCGGTCGAGAGCCGGTTTTCCAACTCCGCAGAGAGCAGCCCAAAGTTCGCCACGATGGATTTACGCGATGACTTGCCCGTCATTTGCGCCCCCAACTTGTGTTGATGAGTTTCACGATCGCTTCGTTCACGGCGTCAACCGCCTCGCGAGCGCGTTTATGTGTGTCACGGCCGATTTGGCCCATTTCGAGTTCATAGATGGAGCGCTTCGCAAGCCCCGCCGCTTCCACAGCCGTGCTCTCGATCAAGGTTGGCAGGAGGACATCCGTGCCAAACAGATGACGCATCATCGCGACTACCTGCGACTGCGGCGCGTCGTTCGGATCGTGGCGGGTAACCAGATAGCGAATGAAATCCTGATCGAGTTGTGCGCCGCTTTCGTTCAGCACGCTGATCAGGTCTCCCATCATCAACAGGAACTGGCTCATGGAAGCCACGTCAAGCATTGCCGGATGGACGGTGATAATCATGCTGGTGGCGGCGTAGATCGCGCTGAGGGTGAGGAACCCCAGAGAAGGAGGGGTATCGAGAATGACGACGTCGTAATCCTGATCGACCTCGGCCAATGCCAGTTTCAAGCGCTCGAAGAATATTGCCCCTGAACCGGATTTCTGCGCCAGAACCCTGGGCGTCTCGTGCTCATATTCCATGACCTCGAGGTTGCCCGGTATCAGGTCGATGCCGTCGAAGTACGTTTTGCGAATGATGTCGCGGATCGGCCGATGCTCTGCATCGTCATAGCGCAACGCCGCATAGATGGTCTCATTGGCGCCGACGTCAAATTCAGGCTGGGCGCCGAAGAGAGCGGAGAGTGACGCCTGCGGATCGAGGTCCAGTGCGAGGACACGATAGCCTTGCAAGGCGAGATAGTGAGCAAGGTGAACGCAGGTCGTGGTCTTGGCACTGCCACCCTTGAAGTTGGCGATTGCCACCACCTGAAGGTGTTCACCCTCGCGGCGCCGGGGCAAGAATCTCAATGCATCGGCAGGCTTCTGGCTTGCGAAAAGCTCCCGCAATTCGTTGATCTGGGCCAGGGTGTAGACGCGATGATTGTTTTCCAGTCGCCCGGGAATCGGACCACGCCCCTCGCTTGACAGGAGTTTGAGCGTGGAATCAGGTATGGATGTTAGCTTGGACACTTCGTTGGTCAGGAAGGGGCGCAGGCTTTTCTCCGATTTCGGCGGATACATGCGTGTTCGCAGTTGCTGCAATTGCTGCGACAAAAGGCTTGCGTGGCGGGCTATCTTGCCGCCCGCATCTTCCTTCTGCACAATCGCCGCTTCGATCTTATTCGCTATCGCCATATCGCCCCCTTGGCGGACAAGGTTCGGTTTGCCGCCCAAAGCCCGCCAAAGATACAACACGATTCTCGCGTCACGTCCAGAGATTAAGGGTTAACGAACTCTTAAGGACTAGCCGGGCCTGCTCTTCAAATGCCTTGATGCAATCCCTGGTTCTATCTCCAATGCGTTGCAGAACAGTCCGCATTGATCCTCGTTTGTTAGCCCAGCCCCCAAGGGTACACCTGAACACGTCGTCGAAACGCGGAGACCGCGGCATGCTTATCGGCCGGATCGTCTAGGAGGCGTTGGGTACGCTCGGAGGCAAAAGGGTTCGGTTCGAAGCTAATACGCATGGGCCTTCTGGGAACCGAGGCCGTCGGAATTAAGATCGCAACGGACTGCGCAAAAACATCTAGCCGAAGCCATAATGACAAGCACCGATAATCGGCGAGCCAGTTTTGGACCGACCGTCCATGGCTCCCGACTGCAACTGTCAGCATTGATTACCCCGGGGAGGGCAGCCGTCGAGCTCCTTGTTCAGCCGGATAAGCCGTTTCACTAGGCTCTGGTCCAGTTGAAACAGCCGAGGGGCAGAGCCGAGTTGCTTACCAATAGTGCACCGTGGCGATAGAGGCCCAAGGGATTTCCATCCGCCGGCATATCCACTGCCCACAACTGGCCCGACGCGTCAGAGGCGATTATCTTGCCGTTTACCGCAGCAATCGCGTCAAACGCCTCCAGTTCGCTTGTCTCGGGTGAGAAAAGTACCGTCACCTGCGATTGACCGGAGGGCGGCAGTGCGGCGAGCGGGCCTGCGGCTAGGGTCGCCGCGAGGAGGATAGGCGGTGATCTCAGGATTCGATTGCCGCCTTTTGGCCCGCCCCGACGTATCATCCAGCCAATGGTCAAGGGAATTACTCCGAACACTGCAAACCAGAGCAAATACCAAAAAAGCGGATTGTCGACGTCCATACGGACGCGGTGAATGCCTAAAAGCCAGTGTGACAGGATACTATCGGCGAGATGCCAGGCACCGAAGCCAATAAGGGCGTTAGCAAAGATGCGCCGATCCGTTCCCCGCGCAGGGCAATCGCTCCGGGCTCGCCACAACAAGCAAACACCAATGATGGCGATGGTGTACATCAGCGCATGAAAAATACCGTCCCAAAAGACGAGAACGCGAATGTCCAGCCGTGTTTGCTCCAGGCCGCTTAACAAATGATGCCATTGCAACAACTGGTGCAACAGAATGCCATCGAAGAAGCCACCGAGCGCAAAGCCTATCATGTAACCAGCCCATTTAAGCGCTCCGGAAAAGGGGAGGGGGTCCTGTTCAGCTTCCGCGTTCAACATCTGTCGCCTCCTTTCCGTCGCGATTCGAACCTCCGGAAGAAGCTAATGTTCCGCAGTGCTTGAATTTGACGTGAGTCGTTTGCGATCCGCTTGGTGAGTGCGTTATTTGTCCAGCAATCAATGGGATCCTGACGGCAAGATTCACGACAAGGTCACCCGTTGGCACCAATGAGTGCGAGGCGTCAAGGTGCCCGCGGCACCCTGCCGAATGCGAAACATTGAAGAATTCCAGAGCGAAGCTCGGTTTGAGGCCGACCAGGGAGGTTGCTTGCGACGTTTGCAAGCAGCGGCGCGTCTGGCGACCGCCGCCGGGCGAGATGCTACCCGCGTGCAAATGTCGACCGGGACACCTCGCAAGCCAGACGCAAGCGAGTTGCTCGAAGTTAAGCGCAAAGGAGATTCCAATGTCTGCAATTGACCGGATCGGCATCACGGCCATTACTTACGCACGTCCACGGCCTCAGGAGGTCACTCGTACAGCGCTAGACCAGTCCGCCGAACGGCCAGTCTCGACAGCAATTGGAGGTGCCCCTGCATCCCTTTCTTCCAACCTTGCGAATGCGCTCTGGTCACTTCGGGGAGAACCAGCCGGACATATTGAAGAGGCGCCGCTGCACCATGGTGGACCAAGTCCTGAAGAAGAACTTGGCAAATGGGCTCATATGACCCTCGGCGAAAAAATCAGAGCGCAGTATCTGGAGGCGCGCGGATTGACGGAGAGCGACCTTGCGGCAATGTCGCCCGACGAGCGCAAGGCAATCGAGGACGAGATCAAGAACGCCATTATTGCTGCAACGGAAGAGAAGGGCGACGAGGACGAAAGCAAACAGGTCGGAACCTAGCCCCGCGACGGATGAGGATGATCGGCTGCTGCTTTAATATTCCATTTGCAAACAGTCGTTGCCCGCGAAGCGGGTGGCTGCATATGTTTGCAGTCAAACTCTGATTTGTTCGGCTCTCCTTGGGAGAGTTCATTTGTAACCGTCGCGGCTCCACGGCGGAACCGAAGGACGGCGAGCCGCGGCCAGAAACCGGATCGGCTGGCAGCTACGGCCCTGCACCATCATGTATAATTGGTGCCGGAAGTCCACCAACACCTGTTTCTCATCGGCATTGCGAGACCGATTTCGGCGGACAGCCTCTAATACTCGTAAGCAGTCTTTCCGGCCACAGATCGGAAGGATGCAACACGTATCGTTTTGGATTAGGCTTGAACAGAATTCGGTACCGACACATGTTGGAATCGAAGAAGAGGCTTGCCCTGCGTCCACCGCTCAGTGCAAGCGGAACTCGCCGTCAATGCGATGCCATTCGTTCGGCCTGATCAGCCTCTGGTGAGTGTAGCGGACGGAATGAAGCGCGCCGTCAAGACTCGCCTGCCAGAAATCGAGGAACTTGTACATCTCGGGAAATTCAGGGGCCAGATCATAGTCCTGCCAAACATACGTCTGCAGAACGGATTCGAAATCAGGAATGCGGTAGAGGATTTGCGCGGTGGTCAGGCCGTAGCCATTCAGTTGCCGTTCGAGATCGGATGAAAATTGCATGCTTCATCTCCTGTCGTGAAATTATCAAGGTGTCGCAAAATTTCGCAGACATCAATGAATTTCTCGAACGCGCCAGCTTAATAGTTGTTCCTTTCCAACGTGTTAGCAGCCACATGAGGCGAGCGCTAATTTTTCCGGTCGCTCCTCTTGAAATCGAAAAATCCCGAAACCAGATCATGTCGCGCAAAACGCTCGATTGAGGTTTTGCACCCGCCCGGACTGGTCATCCGGTCCGGGCAGGGGGAACAACGTCATCATTGTTTGTCCATTGGAGGAAAACATGTCGTTCCGACCGCTGCATGATCGCATTCTCGTCCGCCGGGTCGAATCCGAAGAAAAGACCAAAGGCGGCATTATCATTCCCGACACCGCCAAGGAAAAGCCGCAGGAAGGCGAGGTCATCGCCGTCGGCCCCGGCGCCCGAAATGAATCCGGACAGATCCAGGCGCTCGATGTCAAGGCAGGCGATCGCATCCTGTTCGGCAAATGGTCAGGCACCGAGATCAAGATCAATGGCGAAGACCTGCTGATCATGAAGGAGAGCGATGTCATGGGCATTATCCTGGCCCAGGCCGAGCAGAAGAGGGCCGCCTGAAAATCCAACGGCATAACCATCAGTCAGATAGCTGCCTATTGAGGAGTTTGAAAAAATGGCTGCAAAGGAAGTCAAGTTCCACACCGATGCCCGTGAACGCTTGCTGCGTGGGGTCGATGTTCTTGCCAACGCTGTAAAGGTGACGCTCGGCCCGAAAGGCCGCAACGTGGTGATTGACAAGTCGTTCGGTGCGCCGCGCATCACCAAGGACGGCGTTTCGGTCGCAAAGGAAGTCGAGCTTGAAGACAAGTTCGAAAATATGGGAGCGCAGATGCTGCGCGAAGTTGCTTCCAAGACCAACGATCTTGCCGGCGACGGCACGACAACGGCTACCGTTCTGGCCCAGGCAATCGTTAAGGAAGGCGCCAAGGCAGTAGCCTCCGGCATGAACCCGATGGACCTGAAACGCGGAATCGATCTTGCCGTCGACGCAGTCGTCAAGGAGCTGAAGACCAACGCTCGCAAAATTACCAGCAATTCCGAAATCGCCCAGGTTGGTACAATCTCCGCCAACGGAGATACGGAAATCGGTCGTTATCTAGCCGAGGCGATGGAGAAAGTCGGCAACGAAGGCGTGATTACCGTCGAGGAAGCAAAGACCGCAGAAACCGAACTCGAAGTCGTCGAAGGCATGCAGTTCGACCGCGGCTATCTGTCGCCCTACTTTGTCACCAATCAGGACAAGATGAGGGTCGAACTCGAGGATCCCTATATCCTTATCCATGAAAAGAAACTCTCGAACCTTCAGGCGATGCTTCCGGTTCTCGAAGCCGTGGTCCAGTCGGGCAAACCTCTCCTGATCATCGCTGAAGACGTCGAAGGCGAAGCCCTCGCAACGCTGGTCGTCAACAAGCTGCGTGGCGGCCTCAAGATCGCTGCCGTCAAGGCACCTGGCTTCGGCGACCGCCGCAAGGCCATGCTGGAAGACATCGCCATCCTGACCGGTGGTACCGTCATTTCCGAAGACCTCGGCATCAAGCTCGAAAACGTCACGCTTAACATGCTCGGACGCGCCAGGAAGGTGGCGATCGAGAAGGAGAACACCACCATCATCGACGGCATAGGTTCCAAGGCCGAGATCGATGGCCGTGTCGCGCAGATCCGCGCCCAAATCGAGGAAACCACTTCCGACTACGACCGCGAAAAGCTGCAGGAACGCCTTGCCAAGCTCGCCGGCGGTGTTGCCGTCATCCGGGTCGGCGGTTCGACAGAAGTCGAAGTGAAAGAGAAGAAGGACCGCGTCGATGACGCGCTGCACGCCACCCGCGCGGCGGTAGAGGAGGGGATCCTGCCTGGCGGCGGAGTCGCGCTGCTGCGTGCTGTCAAGGCACTCGACAATATCGGTACGGCCAACCAGGATCAGAAGGTCGGCGTCGAGATCGTCCGCCGTGCAATCGAGGCACCCGTCCGTCAGATCGCTGAAAACGCCGGCGCGGAAGGCTCGGTTATCGTCGGCAAGCTGCGCGAGAAGACGGACTTCTCCTTTGGCTGGAACGCGCAAACCGGCGAATACGGTGACCTCTACGCGCAAGGCGTCATCGATCCGGCCAAGGTCGTTCGCACCGCGCTCCAGGATGCCGCTTCTGTCGCAGGCCTTCTGGTGACGACGGAAGCGATGATTGCGGAGAAGCCAAAGAAGGATGCCGCAACCGCCCCTGTCGGCGGGGGAATGGACTTTTGATGGCAAGAGGGCGCCCTAAGGGGCGCCCTTTTTTGCTGCTTCCTTGCACAACGAAGCCTGGCCGACAGAACATATGAATGCTGTCTCAACCGCTCCTCCATCGGATTTTCGTCCAGTCTCCTCTCTGATCCAAAGGCTAACGTCATCGTCGCCCAGACTTCGCGTGGCGTTTGTCACGTCCCATTCGCGACAGGCTCGGTCTCAAGGCGAACTTTGTCGGCAAGACAATGCTGAAAATTCCCCCAACTTCCGTGTATCTTATCACCAGAGGTCCGGCCCGCTCGAACGGTACGGGAATGGGCCACGTCGGGATGAACTAGAGCGACGTGACAGACATCGTGTTTTGTTCGTTCTGAAAGGGGTTTGGCATAAATTGCAAATCACTTGGCATCTAATGCCAATGGCATATGTCGTTGGCCTCGCTAGTCTCCTTGCCAGCGAACATAAGCGGACACCAACAATCCGCGCGCTGCTGAGCAAAATGGAGCAACACACATGACCCACAAAAAAGTCGCGCTTGTCACAGGTGCATCGTCAGGTATCGGACAGTCTACGGCCTTGAAACTCAAAGGCTTGGGCTACACGGTGTACGGTGTCGCACGACGTGTCGAGCGAATGCAGCATCTAAACAAAACCGGCATCAACATTCTGACTATGGATGTCACGAATGATGAATCCATCAAGGCGGGTATTGATACGATCATCGCTGAGGCAGGCCGTATAGATGTTCTTGTCAACAATGCTGGTTATGGATCGTATGGTGCTGTAGAGGATGTTACGATGGACCAGGCGCGAGCACAGTTCGAAGTGAACGTTTTCGGAGCGGTAAGGCTCATTCAGCTTGCGCTTCCGTATATGCGCCAGCAGCGCTCTGGAACTATCGTCAACATAACATCGATGGGAGGAAAGATTCACACTCCGCTCGGTGCTTGGTATCACGGCACGAAATTCGCGCTTGAGGCAATCAGCGACTGCCTGCGCATGGAGTTGAAGCCCTTTGGCGTCGACGTCGTTGTCATAGAGCCGGGGGGCATACGGACCGAGTGGGCAAGCATCGCTGCCGAGAAGCTACGGAAGACGTCTGGAAGTGGCCCCTATGCAGTTCAGGCTAACGCCATGGCGGAGACTATGGTAGGCGAGGCGAGCATGAAGCGGCAATCACCACCGCAACTCATCGCTGACACCATTGCCAATGCGGTGAGTGCGAAAAGGCCGAAGACCCGATATGCGATCGGGTTTGGAGCACGTCCCATGATCTTCATGCGCAATGTCCTGTCTGATCGAGCCTTCGACGAAATGATGGGTATGGCGACTGGGATTAGCAAAGCTCTGAAATCGCAGAAGGCGTAGGAGGATTTCTGCATGGCGCAAATCGACAAATGCAAAATCCCGAATGCCTTCTGGAGGGCAATAGAGCATTTTGGTCTCCGGCCTGCTGCGCTGTTACGGCAGGCTCGGTTGCCAGCCACTCTGCATCTTGGCGGACAGAGTTTTGTCACCACGATGGAGTATTTTTCTTTGATGCAGGCCCTGACGGACTTGTCTGGTGATCCTGCGATCGGCATCAAAATGGTGCAGGCTGTCGAGACGGCGCTGCACCCGCCGTCCAGCCTTGCTGCGTTCTATGCTCGTGATTACAGAGACGGACTCACCAGACTTGCTCGATTCAAACGACTTTGCACGCCAGAAATATTGGAACTCGTTGAGGTGAACGGCGAGTGTTCGATATCGAGCGAATGGCCCTTCGCAACGGTCGTCGAACCATCGATCTAGGTGGACATTACTCTCGCGACAATGGTGGAGCTCGGACGTCGAGCAACAGGTCGTTACATCGTTCCGCGCCGTCTCGAACTGGCGCGAACCGGCGCGATCTCAAAGGAGCATGAGGAGTACTTTGGTTGCCAAATACGCACGACCACGTCGCAAAACAAACTCGTGTTGGATGCCGCCGATCTCACAAGGCCTTTTCCAGGTTATAATCCCGAGATGCTTGAAGTCCTGACACCCGCTTTGAGTGCAGCGCTTAGTGAACTTGAGGCGCAAAATACCATCTCCGAACAAGTGAAAATAGTTTTGAAGCGCAGCCTCGCTAGCGGTCAGCCGGGGCTCAACGATGTAGCGAGACAACTCGGATTGAGCGAGCGCACACTCCAACGACGCATCACCGATGAGGGTTCAACCTTTCGCGGGCTAGTCTCCGACGCTCGCCGAGACCTTGGACGCCACCTGCTGGCCGACCCTTCGACCGACATCGAGGAAGTAGCCTGTCTACTTGGCTACCAAGACACCACTTCGTTTTATCGTGCATTCCGCGAATGGGAGGGCATGCCCCCGAATAGATGGCGTGAGATGAACAGGTCCGTGTCAAACGACACGATAGGGAAAGAGCTTCACTGATCTCATAAGACAGTTCTCCCTCAGGGACTGCCATGCTCTTCCTGAAGCTTCTCGGCCGCGAACGTAGGTCCGAAATCAAGGTAGCGTTCTCGCACCAGCATCAAAACATAATCACTGACGCCGGTGGCTATTTTATTGTTTGACGGCCGACCGATCGCTTTATGCCTGATCGAGGCAGCGCCGGCAGCCTCAATACGACCAATCAGTCTCTGAACATGTCGGACGCTGATTGCCAGTACATGTGCCGCTGCGACAATGGTCATGCGGCCATCAACGACTTTCGACAAAACCTCGATCCGCTGCAAATCGCGCTCGCTCATCGTGATCAATCCCATCTGCATCTCCCAGACGTCAATCAGATGCGGGGAGTGTGACATTCCAACTTTGCAGAAACACGACACTTTAACTTTGCCCTTACATACAATGTCAAAGCTGAATAGAGGTGCGACGTCGCCAGCCAGTTAGAAATGCGACACTCGGCATCTCGTCTGGCTCTGACGATCAGCCCCCGATCCGACCGGCTGGTCCGGGTTGCAAGGAAGGAGCGGGGGCGGGTGAGGGACACCTTCCTGCTTTAGCTTTCTCAGTAGCAATTGTTCCGTCGCCGCCTGATACTCTTTTGCACCTGCGTGGGGCAGGTAGGGGTCAAAGCCACACGATGCTTCCGGAAATCAAATTGCAGCGTGAAGTCGATGTCGCCGCGCTGTCACCACTTCTTCGAGGTATGCTTCTTTCCGTTGCCTATGCTGACGGTGAGGGTGGCATCGGATTAACAGCCACCGGCGCCATGAACCGCAAGTTCGTGCATTGGGCCGCTGTGCACTTTCTCTGGCCAGGGTTCACAGCTGAGGATCTCTACAGCATGAACAAGGTGCTCAATGAGCGCGACATGCCACCGCTCTGGGTCGTGCGCGACATGACCCGTCATCTGAAGCTTCTTCGCCGGAAAAAGGATGTGCTGCTGCCAACCAGACGCGGCCGGGAGTTCCTGGTGAACCCGCAAGGCTTCTTCGATCTCGTCGCCACGGATTATCTCTATTCCTATGTCCACGCCACGGAGCGCAAAGAGGAGGTCCAAGCGCGGTTACGCTGGTGGCGCATGTTCCTCAACCTTCTCAATATCAAGGCCAGAGAAGGGTGCACGCCATTGGAGCTTGTGAAGATCCTCCACCCAGACTTCGAGCCCCTATCTGAGACCGAAATGACACTGGAAGCCTGGGAGCTAAAATCCGATCTCCAATATGGTGTCCTGCGGCGCCTGTGCTGGCTGGGCCTGCTTTATGAGGCACGAGAAGGGCTCACGCTTCTTCAAGACGGAGCCTTCCACAAGACGCCGCTTTGGTCCGCCTGCCTGCAGCTGGAATCAGATACACAAAGCGACATCGGCGTGCACTGACAATCTTATTCCGCCGCTGGTTGCCTCAATAACGCTTTCTCTCGCCGTGCAATCACCGCCGGATCGTTCATGTAATCTGTCCTCGGCTTACGGCCACGCTTCTGATAGCCGTTCCCCGTGCTGCCGTCGCGAATGCCGAACATATGATCCGTCTGCCCGGTGCGGCGAGGGCCGCTTTTGCTCCGTTGCTGTTCTCGTCCAGCCTGCATCTCGGCGACGATCGACAGCATGTCGTCCAGACGCTTGTTCTCGACGACTTCCGGGCGATGGACCGACCGCAGCTTGTCAAAGGTTCTGTAGGGTAGGGCAAAACTCTCGTGCATGATCTCGAGGCGACCGTCCGGATAATCGCAAACAATCACCTTTTGGCCGGCCAGAGGCCTGGAAACGTCGGTCGGATCGAGAATGAACAGCACCTTGTCGTAGCGCAGCGTCAAAGCCTGCGACAGCGTGCGAACTTCCTTGCGGCACATGACGCCATCAAGGTTCTCGTGACCGGCCAACTGCCGGTGCATGTCCTTCGGATTGCGCGGTTCCTTGCCGAAACGCGCGTTGAAATCTAAAATGAACTCAGGCGCATACGCGTTGGCTTCCTCGATCGTGTCGATGCCGCGAAGCCGCATCTCCTTGACCAGCCGATCCTGCAATGTCTGGTTGGCACGTTCCACACGGCCCTTGGCCTGCGGGGTGTTGGCACAGATGATGTCGATGTTCAGCTCATAAAGCGCCCGGCCGAATTGTGTCAGGCCGCTCGTCCGGTCCTTCTGCGACGCATGGGTCGAACGAAAGACGCCGTGCTTGTCGCTGTAGAAGGCCAGTGGTTTGCCCCATTGCTGCAGATATGCCTTGGTCGCGCGCAGATAGTCGAATGTGTTCTCCGATCCGGCAAACCGTAGATGCAGCAGCTTGCCGGTCGCGTCATCGATATAGACGAGTAGGGCGCATTTGGGCCCACGGTTCTCGAACCACCAGTGATGCGAGCCATCGATCTGCACCAGTTCGCCAAAGCAATCACGTCGGCCGCGTGGCTGGAAAACCCGTTTCTTGCGTTCTCTACGTGAGACCCAGATACCAGCCTCGGTCATCCATTGCCGCAGCGTCTCCTTAGCCACAGAGATCCGGTGCAGCTCGATCAGCTTCTCACGCGCCAGCGTCGGACCGAAATCCAGATAGCGTTCGCGGATCAGATCCAGCGCCGCATTGCGAAACTCCTCGCTGTGGCGCCGATTGCTCGGCCGTGATCGCTTCTTGGAAACAAGGCCAGCCGGACCATCCCGGTCATAGGCCTGTAGCAGCCGATGGACCTGGCTTCGACTTAGGCCGAGCCGTTCGGCAGCCTCGACGACGCTCAGGCGTTCGTCACGGATCTTCTGGATGATGTCGAGGCGATGCAACTCTTTCTGCGACATGGTGATCATAAAGGACATGACGACTCCGACCGCTCATGGTCTCAACCAGGCTGAAGATCGTCATCCTTGCTCCCAACGTTAGCTTTGACCAGTGCGTCGAGAGGCGAGACTGTCGCATCTCTAACTGGCCCAACTGTCGCATTACTAAATAGCCCTTACATACAATAATTGCATAATCAATATTATGGAACTTACCGCGCTCTCATCCCACAGGGACGTGCGACCTGACGATCACGCACGTGGAAACGCCAGGAAAGACCGGCAGTCGGACCATGCAAACTTCCGCCCTCATCAGCAGTTGAACGCCACTCGACCGACCAGAGGCGATCGTCTTCCTCATTTGATGATCGATCGCAAGTACGCTGCTTGACATAAACTGGCTTCACCCAAGCGCCGGATTGATCTATCCTGTTAGCCGACATGACAGTCGATGTGCATCCGGACGGCGAGGGTCGCCAAGGCAATGTCCGGCCACAAGCGACTTCGAAACTCGGCCGGACTCTCATTGGAGAGTCGTCATGTCGGAACAATCTGCTGCATTCCCGTCCCTGCCCTTTACGCCCGTCGATGTTTGCGACGGAATACATGCTGCTGTCGCCTTCGAGGTGCTGCGCGATCAATATAGCCTGCAGGCCGCGACAATCGCGGCGTGGTGCGCCATCGACGCGCGCACCCAAGGTGATGAGCACCGGTACCGTTTCTGGTTCGGCGTGTTTTGCGACCTTCGCAAGGCCTCGCCTGTCTTTTCTCTCGTGCTACCCACGGCCTCCAAACTGCGGCCGTTCTTCCCTGAAGGAACGGATCTCCTGTCTGCAAACGGCAGGGGTGGCGATGTTGATCGCCTGCTTCACTCCAAGGATATCGGGAACGCTATTATTCGTGAAATTCGATCAATCATCGAAAACTAATATTGGAACTGGGGCGTAGTTCTTTCGCAAAGTCTCCGAAACGCCAGTCAACCAGACAAACGTGAGGGTGAACGATGAAATGGAAAATCCTGTTTGTTACATTAAGTGTAACAATGACTATGGCCGATAAGGCGAGTTCCGAGCAGTTGATCGTCAACAGCTACGGCGGACCCTACGAAGACATTATCCGCAGCCGGATCATTGAACCCTTCGAAAAAGAGTTCAATGTAAAGGTTATTTATGACGCCGTGGGGTCCGCGTCGCAAGATTACGCGAAAATCAAGGCGACACGCGGCCGGCCGGGCTTTGACGTGGTCGTCATGACTGCCTCTCAGTCGCTCGACGGGTGTCGCGATAACCTCCTCGAAAAGTTCTCAACCGAAACCGTACCGAACATCGCGAAACTGAATCCGGATATCAGCGGCATCGCCGGCGCCTGCGGAGCCGTCCACGAGGTCCAGTATCTTTCTCTTCTCTGGCGCAAGGACAAGCTCGCGAAAGCGCCCGTCTCCTGGTCGGCGTTCTTTGATGAAGAACTAAAGGGAAAGGTGATCCTTCCGACTTTCCAGAACATCATGGCGGCATATCTCATGCAGATCATGTCCGTCGCGAATGGGGGCGATCTCATGGACAACGTTGACCCAGGTTTCGAGGCCATGGGCAGGCTCGCCAGGCAATCGATGGGCTTCGAGCAGTCTTCTTCCATCATGGAGAATTACCTGAAGGAGGGCGAAGTCTGGGCGATGCCGTTCTGGAACGGGCGTGCACAGCTCCTCGTCGACAGCGGCCTGCCGGTTGACTATGTCAGGCCGGCGGAAGGGACCATCCCCCTCGTCGCAACCTTGAATGTGCCGGTTGGCGCTCGAAACAAGGAGTTGGCATACAGGTTCGTCAATTTCTTCCTTGAAAAATCCAGCCAGGAAGCTTGGGTGACCGGCTACAACGTCGGCAGCGCCCGCACCGATATTGAGGTCCCCGATGCCGTCCGCGCGCGTCAAATCACCACCGAAGCCGACTTGAAGACACTTCTTCTTCCCGACCTGTCGGGCCTCGCAGCCAAGTTGCCCGAATGGGGTGCGCGCTGGGAGCGGGAAGTGATCGCGGCAGGGCGATAAGGGGGCGATCATGACAACAATCGAACTCCAGTCGCCAATCGAACCAAGCCGCCATCGGAGATTCACACTCAGGCCCTATGCCTCGCTGGTTCCCCCTTCAACCGTCCTTTTGCTCTTCTTCGCTCTGCCAATGGGTATGATGATTGGAATGAGTTTCCATGGGAGTGACGGCCAGGAGTGGACTATTGCCAATTATCAAAGGTTCTTTGCTGACGATCTGATGATGGCGGGTCTCGGGCGCACGATGCTGATGTCGGGACTCGTCGCGATTTGCGTCACTGTCATGGCGTATCCGCTTGCTTATTATCTGGCTCGTGCGACGTCCCGATGGCGCATGGTTGTCTTCGCCCTTGCGATTGCCCCGGAACTCGCCGGTGTTGTCCTGCGCACCTATGGATGGCTCGTGATCCTGGAGGACCGGGGTTTTGTAAACTCGATGCTCCTGTGGGCGGGGTTGATCTCCGAACCGCTGCCGTTGTCGAGAAGCATGTTTGGCGTCGTCGCCGGTCTGACGCATGTCGTTCTGCCTTTCGGCGTCCTCTCCCTGATGACGAGCCTGCAAGGCATCAACCCCAATTTTGAAAAGGCCGCGCAGGTTCTGGGGGCTTCCCGGCCAGCCGTGCTGCGCCACATTGTTCTGCCGCTTTCCGTTCCGGGGATCGTCAGTTCCCTGCTTATTGCCTTCACAATGGCGGCCAGCGCTTACGCGACACCAGCGCTGCTTGGCGGCGCGGGTTTCAAGGTTCTGGCAACGATGGTCTACGAGCAGGTGCTTTTCTACATCGACTGGCCGTTCGCGGCCGTGATGGCGAATGTGTTGCTTGTGGCAATGCTCGTCGCCGTCTTCATCGGCTCGCGCATTGAGGCGCGGCTCCACAATAAACTGCATCTGTAGGAGACGGTCGTGAACAGGTTTTTATCGATGACGTTCAGGACCTCGCTTGGACTCATCCTCGCATTCATCACGCTGCCGCTGCTGGTCGTGCTTGTGGCTTCCGTCAGTCCGACGGCGAGGATTGTTTTTTCGCCATCGCTCTGGACGACAAAATGGTACGGCGCCCTCATGTCCAGTCGCTGGATTGACCCATTTTTGTTGAGTGTCGAACTCGCATTGATCGTCACGGTTCTCAGCGGGCTATTCGGGCTGCTCGCAGCTTTTGCCGTCGCCTACGAGAAATGGCTCCCGTCAGCGTCCGGAACCGGTCGCGATCACCGCAAAGGCGAGAGCCAAAGCGGCCGCAGCTTGCTAGCGGACCCCGTCAGAGGGTTGATCGACGGAGATCCGGGCCCGGACCAGGAAGCCATCCATCAAGAGCGGGATTGGCATGCCCCATACGCCTTGCCTTGGATCCACAGTAATCATGCTGATGAGGATCCTCGCCTTCCCTGATCGCCTTTCCGGTTGTTTCAACGCTCCGGCGTTGGGGGCGACGGGTATAACTGCTGGAGACGGCCCGCATGCAGCCCGAAGCTGAGTGTTCCGGACGGTTGCGGAAGCCGCATCGAGGTCTGACGTCGCTCTCACGCAGGCTCCAGATCACAAGTTCGCTGGAACGATCGTCGTGCGCGCCACCGGCTCAGCGCAGTCCTCTTGTCAACTTTGAGGGGTCGCGTTATTCCGTCTGCGGAATACCTCTTGAAATATTCCACAAATGGAATACATTTGGAGCACCGATGAGTTGGAGCGTTGAATATACCGATGAGTTTGGTGAGTGGTACACGACGCTGATCGAGGCCGTTCAAGACGATATTGTAAGGGTAGTCGGACTTTTAGAAGCCAAAGGACCGCAACTTCCCTTCCCTTACTCATCCGGCATCGAAGGTTCAAAGCACGAACATATGCGGGAACTGCGGATTCAGAGCGGCGGAGAACCCTACCGGGTATTCTACGCTTTCGATCCGCGTCGCACTGCTATTTTGCTCGTCGGTGGAAATAAAACCGGCGACGACCGCTTTTATGAAATCATGGTTCCGGTCGCTGATCGACTATATGACAATTACCTGATCGAGATCGGGAAGGAAGGTTTGATATGACTGGACATCGCCCCTTTAACGACTTGCGCAACAGAATGTCGTCCGAACGCCGTGCCCGCAACGATGAAGCGACCAAGGCAATTCTCGAAGACATGGCGTTACACGAGCTGCGCGTGGCCCGTGAAAAAACTCAGCAGGATGTGGCACGCGCACTCCATGTGAAGCAGCCAGCTGTCGCAAAGCTGGAGCAGCGCGCCGATATTTATGTCAGCAATTTGCGACGCTATATCGAAGCATTAGGTGGCACGTTGGAGATTACTGCGAAGTTTCCCGACGCCTCGGTCAACATCAAGAATTTCAGCGAGTTGGCCGCTGAGAAGTAACAACGCTTGGAAGCAATAAGGCCTCCGACTACACACTTACCTAAATCGCTTAATGAAAATTCCGGCTCTTCACCTTCAGTGTATCGATATGAAGATCGGGCGTGAACATGTCCCGCGGGACGACCGGCTTCGGCCTGTCGCGTGAATCCGGCCCGCCGCCGCCATGGGCAAATTCATCGCCGCGACCAGCCGGCAGCCTGAACTCCGTATCCCGATCGGCAAGGCCAACCAGATCGGCTGAGAGATCGAAGAGTTGCTGGGCGACGAGATGGACCACCTCCCCTTCTCGCTGGATTCGGCCATTGATCGCCATCATTGAGGATCCCAGTACGATACGCCGACGCTTCTCGAATAGCGACGGCCACACAACGACGTTGGCCGGTCCCGTCTCGTCCTCGATGGTGATGAACATCACACCCTTAGCCGATCCCGGCTTTTGCCGCACGAGCACAAGTCCCGCCGTGTAAACCCATCGCTCATCCCGTGCATTCATCGCCTCGGCACAGGTGATGATGTTGCGTTCCAACAGATCCTTGCGCAGGAAAGCGACCGGATGCTGGCGCAAAGTCAGCCCGATGTGGCTGTAGTCCTCGATGACGTTGTGGCCATCGGTCATCTGCCGGAGCGCAACCTCTGGCTCCTGCTGCTCGGCAATCGCCGTCGCCTCGCGTTCGGCTGCGGCTGCAAACAACGGTAAGGGCTCGTCGCGCAGCGCCTTGATCGCCCAAAGCGCATCGCGTCGTTCGAGTTTCAGCGATGGCAGAAAGGCGTCGGCCTCCGCGAGTTGAACAAGTGCTTCGGTCGGCACGCTGGACCGGCGCCACATGTCATCGACTGAGGCGAACCGGTTGTTCATGCGCGCCGCCACGATCCGCGCCGCCTCCGCGACCGCGAGCCCCTTCACCTGCCGGAACCCCAGCCGGACAGCATGCCGACCGGTGTTGCCGATCCTTTCGAGCGTACAGTCCCATCGAGAGTGATTGACGCAGACCGGCCGCACCTCAACGCCATGCTTGATCGCATCCCCGACGATCTGGGCGGGCGCATAGAAGCCCATTGGCTGACTGTTGAGCAGTGCGGCGCAAAACACGTCTGGAAAATGGCACTTGATGTAGTTCGAGGCATAAGCAATCAGCGCAAAGGAGGCTGCGTGGCTTTCCGGAAAGCCGTAGGAGCCAAAACCTTCAAGCTGCGAGAAGGTCTTTTCGGCGAATTCCGGTGAATAGCCATTCTTCACCATGCCGGAGACGAGCTTGTCTTTAAAGCGAGAGACACCGCCCGTAAATTTGAACGTGGCCATGGATTTGCGCAGCTGATCAGCCTCGCCGCCGGTGAAACCGGCACAGACCATGGCGACCCGCATGGCACTTTCCTGAAACAGCGGCACGCCGAGCGTCTTGCCGAGGACTGCTTCAAGCTCTGGTGTGGGATATTCGACAGGCTCCTTGCCTTCGCGACGACGGAGATAGGGATGCACCATATCGCCTTGGATGGGACCGGGCCGGACGATCGCCACCTGCACGACCAGATCGTAGAAGGTGCGCGGCTTTAACCGCGGCAGCATCGCCATCTGCGCGCGGCTTTCGATCTGGAACGTGCCGAGCGTATCGGCCTTGCGGATCATCGCATAGGTGGCGGCATCTTCCTGCTCGATTTTCGAGAGATCAAGATCCTGCCCTTTGTGCTCGCGGATGAGATCAAAAGCCTTGGCCATACATGTGAGCATCCCGAGCGCCAAGACATCCACCTTCATGAACTTCAATGCCTCAACGTCATCCTTGTCCCATTCGATAATCTGCCGGTCTTTCATCGTCGCCGGTTCGATCGGCACGAGATCGTCCAGCCGGTCATGGGTGAGGACAAAGCCGCCGGGATGCTGGCCGAGATGACGCGGCGCGCCCATCAGCTGCTGCGCGAGTTTCAGGGTCAGCGCTAAGCGCCGGTCGTCCGGGTTGAGATTGAGCTCCCTGATGTTTCTGTCGGGTACTTCTTCCGACCAGGACCACATGCCTGACGATAGCGCCTTGATGACATCCTCCGGCAGGCCGAGCGCCTTGCCGACATCGCGGATTGCGCCCTTGGCCCGGTATCGGGTGACGGTGGCGCAGAGTGCCGCCTTGTCCTTGGTATAGGTCTTGTAGATCCACTGGATGACCTCCTCGCGCCGTTCGTGCTCGAAGTCGACATCGATATCCGGCGGCTCGTCGCGTTCCTGGCTGACAAAGCGTTCGAAGAGGAGGTCATTGGTGGAGGGATCGATCGAGGTGATGCCGAGAATATAGCAGACGGCGCTGTTGGCGGCGGACCCCCTGCCCTGACAGAGAATGCCCTGGCTTCTGGCAAAGCGCACGATCGAAAACACGGTCAGGAAGTAAGGCGCGTATTTCATGGTGCGGATGAGATCGAGCTCGTGGCGAACGGTCTTTAAAACATCCGGTGGCAGGCCTTCCGGATAACGATCGGGCGCACATTCCCAGACATAATGCTCCAGCGAGGCCTGGGCATCCTTGCCCGGTACGATGGCTTCCTCCGGGTATTGGTAGGTGAGTTCCTCGAGCGAGAATTTGCAGCGACGCACGATTTCAAGGGTTCGCGCGAGTGCCTGCGCGTAGCGCGGAAACAGGCGTGCCATTTCCTCCGGTGGCTTGAGGTAGCGGTCGGCGTGGCGTTCGCGCTCGAAACCGACATCGTCGATCGTGGTGTTGTGCCTGATGCAGGTGACGATGTCCTGCAATTGCCGCCGGCCCGACTCATGAAACAGCACGTCATTGGTGACGACAGTTCTGACCCTGGACCGCGCCGCCATGTTGGAAATCTCATGCAGCCGCAACTGGTCGTTCGGTCGCCGACGCAGACAGAGAGAGACGTAAGCGCGATCACCAAACAGCTCAGCCATTTTTCGGAGCTGCGAGACGCAGGTGGCATCCGGCAGATCCGGCACCAGAATGCCGATCATGCCCTCGGAGTAAGCGGCGATATCGTCCCAATGCAGGATGCAGTTGTTCTTGCCGCCACGCGATTTGCCCAGCGTGATCAACCGCGTGAGGCGCGAATAGGCGGAACGGTCCATCGGATAGACCAGCACAGACATGCCGTCGGCGAGATCGAGGCGACAGCCGACGACAAGACGCACACCCGTTGCACGCGATGCTTCAAGTGCTCGGACGATGCCTGCCAGAGAATTCCGATCGACGACGCCGAGTGCCTCGATCCCCAAGATTTTGGCGGTTTCAAACAATTCCTGCGCAGACGAGGCGCCGCGCAGAAAGGAAAAGTGGGTCGTGACCTGAAGCTCGGCGTAGCTCATGCGAAGATCCCGTGGCAGAACCAGCGATGGGAGCCGGTTTCGGGATCGACCCCGTCGCCGGAGCGGAATACCCACAGGCGTTCGCCTGCCTCGTCCTCGATGACAAAGTAGTCGCGTACCGCCTCCATTTCGGCGTCACGCTGCCACCATTCTCCAAAAATGCGTTCCGGGCCATCGGCGCGTTTGACCTTATGGCGCTTACCGCGCCAGACGATGGAGACCGGCGGCCGGTCAGGCATCAGCGCGATTGCCTCGATCAGTTCGGGGCGTGGTAAAAGCCGGACCGGCCGGCGCCAATGGCTCACCCAGGCAACGGCGATCGGTTCAGCGACAGGGCTGATCCGATGGACAGAGCGCTCCGGCACATCGGAGGCGACCGGTGCGACGCGGTAGACCCGCTGGCCCCGATTTCCATAGATATCGATCAACGGCGTCACATCGGTGATGTCATCCTCGATCAGAGCAGAGGCTTTCTGCGCCTCTTCCAATGGCTCCACCATGACGGCGACAAGGGTGAGCTTCTCGATCCCGAAACCCGGCTCGATCTTTTCGGTCCGGTCCCGAAACAGTTTCGTCAGCCAGGCGATATCGCGGGCAGGCTTGGCGGTGCCTGCGCGAATGGCCTGCCTGGTACCGTCGACCTTTTCGACGATCAGGTCGGCACGGCGCACCCCAAGGCCGCGCTTCTCAAGCTCATCGACCAGCTGGACGACGAGGCGGCCGACATATTTGTTAATCGTTTCGGCAGCGCCAATCGGTTCAGCGAAGGCTTTCGAGACTTCAACCAACTCAGGCGTACGGATCGGCTCGATAGGCTCGGCGAGACGACAGAGCATCTGGTCAAGACGGCGGCCAACCTCCGGTCCAAAGCGCAACGTCAGTGGCGCACGTGGCGTGTTGGCAAGCTCGCCAATGGTCTGGAAACCAAGGATGCGCAGATCGCTGACAATCTGGGACGGCAGGCGCAGGAGCGATATCGGCAGCTTTTCGACCGCCCGAACTGTCTCACCCGGCTTAACCACGATCGTTTCGCGATTGATGGCGCGGGCACAGGCATGGGCTGCACCCCAGCTGTTGGCGACCGCCACACGGGCTGTCAGCTTCCTGGCCAGAAACTGGTTGGCGATCTTCGTCACCATCGGCAGCTCGCCGCCCTGCAGGTGGTCGGCACCTTCGGTATCCATGACAATGCCATCGATCCCGTCGACGGCAACGATTGGCGAATAGATCGTCAGCGCCCAGAGCGTGATGCGTTCGAGTGCCACGCGATCGGCTCCGGGATCTGCATCGACCATCATCAGGCCGCGAAACAGCGACTGCGCCTTTGCCGCCGGCATGCCGGCATGTACGCCTGCCGCTCTGGCAGCCGGGTCGGCAGCCGAAACCCATCGCTTCGAACCGCTTCTTGCAATCACGGCGATTGGCTGTTCAGGCGGAATGGAGGGATCTGCGCGCCGTATTCGATCCGTCGGCAGATCCGGAAGATAAATGGATACGACCCTTGTCATCACACGCTCTCACGAGAAACTCAGCACACTCACCCGCTTTCACGCGCATCAATTCCAGAAACCACTGAGGCCTGCCCACCCCCGGGACCGGCAGTGCCTCGGACGGCATGACGCTGACCCGCCATCTCGTCGTTGACGCCGTTGGCTGGCCAAAATCATTCGCCTCCGTCTGCCGCCGCCATCGCCGAACGCCGAGCGCCATAGTCCCGGTTCGCTCGGCGGCCAGCTGCAATCGGCGGGAACTCACCATCGGCAGGCGGACAAGTTCGCCGACGACCGCCCCGAGACCGCCAAACGACAGCCCCTCCTCCATATTGGCCAGCACATCCTCTTCCCTGTCGGACTCGACGAAGATGACGCGGTCGGGATGGAGACCGACCTGGGCAAGCGCCGGAAAGAACAAATCCGGTCTCGTCAGACACCAGATGACGGGGCCTTTAGTCCGGGCGGCAATGCCGGCGACAAAAAGCGCGGCGGCTGCACCATCGACTGTACCGGATCCTCCGCCCGCAAACTCATGCAGGGCTCCATAGGCAAGCCCGCCGCCAGGCAAGGACGCATCGATCTCGGGGACACCGAAAGCGAGCGTTCCGGCCCGCTTCGCAGCTGCGCCCTCCATCGAGGCGATGCGGCCACGCAAATCACAGATCACATCAGACACCCCCTTGGGGCGCGCAGCGGTCATCGTTCACGGCTCCCTTCAAGGTCGTGTTCAAAGGATCGACATCATGTCGTACAGGCTATTTGTTCATTGTTTGTTCTTGTTGCGCACGAGAGTCAAGCGCCGCTGGGTTGAGCAATATTATCACAACATTAGCAAAACCGAAGATTCAAAAAAGATTCAAGGCTGTAGGGATAACAAGAATTTTTACCGCACTCCGCTCTTGTCGGGCTCCAGATCGTGATAGCGGGGATAGATGAGCGGCGTCACAATCCTCTTAAGGTTTTTCGTGCTGAACTCTTGGGATGACGAAGCCATCGAGACAAAGCCGCTCGATCGTAATACCGAAGCCCAGCTCTATTTAGTGCCGCGTCGCTGCGGTTGATTGCATCAATGGCGTGCGACCGATACGGGAGCTTTTAGACTTGAGGCCATATGAACATCGGACGTCTAGGCGGATGCATTAAGCCCCGCCGCATGCAGGGCGATGGCAAAGTTGACCTGTGAGATCAATTCCCTAAAATCCCGCTCAAATCTTCTTGGGGTGCTGCGTTGCAAAAGCTCGAACTTGTTTTTGTTATTTGTGGTTTTGTGGCTTTGGGGACGTGGCTTTATTCGGGCGAGTATCGAGCTTATGGCGCCCTGGCGATGATTTGCTTTCTGGGAATCGCTTCGGTCTATCTCCTCTTGACGTCAAAGGAGAGAGTTTACCGGTTGTTTGCATGTATATCACTGACCGTGATCTCCGCTGCAATCGGAATAGCTCTGTTGAGAATGTCGGGACTGACCGGCTAATGCGGTGGCATCAAGCGACCTAAACGGGCCGCGGAATAGCGCCTGCGCCTTGACATGCAGCGTTCCTCCACGGCGCTAGCCCAGCGGGCAATCGCATCCGCGGCCGATGGAGACCAGAGGATAGGCGTGTGCCTGATCGCCGAGATCAAGTTTAGGGCATGGACGGGCGACGATAAACTCCGCCATGCTTCCTGCAAGGGCCTGCGGGAACGGCAGGACAATGCCGACGTTTACAAGCTCGACTAGATACGCAGGCGGAAGTCAACGGACAAACTGCATTCGGTCGCAACGGAGGAATTGCTGCCATGTGCAACCTTTATCGGATGGAAGACAGGGACTGGGTCTCAAAGTGGGCCCAGGACGCCGAAAGCCTGATCAACCTCATGCCGGCCTATCAGATGAACCCCGACCAGATGGGGCCGATCGTTCGAAACACGGCGGACGGCAAGAAGCAGTTGGTTCATGCACGATGGGGCCTGCCCTCACCGATCTTCGTGCAGAAGAAGGCTGCGGAGGCGAGAGCGGATAAACTGAAGTCCAAAGGTCAGACCATCGATATGGATGAGCTCATCCGCATGGAACCGGACCGTGGCGTGACGAATGTCCGCAAGCTCAACCTGCCTCACTGGACGCGATGGTTCGGCGTCGAGCACAGGTGTCTTGTCCCGGTCACAAGCTTTGCCGAACCGGATCCGATGAGCAAACAGGAAGGCGGCAATGTGCCCAATGCCTGGTTTGCCCGCGATAATGCGAAATCGCTGATGTTCTTTGCGGGCATCCACGTGCCGCAATGGAAGAGCGTCCGCAAAGTCAGGGACGGGCTCACAACCGACGACCTATACGGTTTCCTGACGACCGATCCGAATGACCTCGTGAAGCCGATTCACGAGAAGGCCATGCCGGTCCTGCTGCTGACGAAGGAAGAAACCGAAGTCTGGATGCGGGGCCCGTGGAATGAGGCAAAGGAGCTCGCCCGCCCGCTACCGAACGACGCGCTGATCATTTCATCACGCGAACCGTACGGATCAACGATCGTTTCGCAAAGTGGAGAACCGGCGGAGCAAGGACGCCTTTTATAAGCGGCGGCCATTACCTGATCACTGCCTGGGCTACGGCCCTATCGATGAGGAGACTAAACCCGCTGAACTGTTCGGAGAGAGGAGAAGGAAGATGCATATCCACCCTTACATTCTCGAGAATCATGGTGTCTATCCAAAGAGATTTCTGGAGGATGGTCAATTCTTCGGCATGCGGCAATCCATTCACGATAATCTCGACCAGCGGCTGGTCGCCGAAGTCGATCGGGAATCCGACCTGACTGCCTATTCCGGATATGTTGCCATGGAACTCTGGGCTGATGATGACGACATTCCGACGGGAGCGAAGATCGAGATATTGTTCAGCGAGCGGAAAGGCATCGCCGCCCTCCTCTATGACCATCCCAACATATCCGATGCTTTCATTGAGTGGGTGTTCTGCACCTCACCCGCCGATGCCTTGACCGAATGGAAGAGGAAGGTCCGCTGGCCGCTGATGGAAACATCGAGAGGACCAGTCGATATAATCGGAGGCGCACCTCAGTGAGCGTTGGAAGCAGTAAGGCCGGCGAAGGCATTTATGAAAACCAGTGGTGCACGCATGCCGACTGCAAGCGCCGCAATAACCTCAATTGACGATCGAATTTTCGGAACAGCTCATCGTAGCGACGGTAAGGCAGGCGGATGGTCTTCCCCCGTCCACTGCTCTTGCAGCCTGTCACGGTTGCACAGCTTGGAACCCTCCGCTCTGGAGGGTTTCTTTTTGCTCACATCGCACGCAAATTATGCCCTCAAAACCATTCAGACCGGCTCCGATAGCCTGCTGCCGGGCTACAACTCTCTACCCTTGAAATCTAATCGCTCGACTCCTCCACGAGAGGTGTTAGACTTTTTTCATTGCCACCAACCGAATTCATAGGCGGTGGCACCTGAGGGTTACTACGTGCTCCCGCCTATATCGTATGGAGGACGGCTGCGTGCCCAAACCATCAAATTTCCCCGACTGTCCGCTTCGACGCCTCCTTTTCCGCTGGGCCGCGCGGTTTACCGCTGAGGAGCGAGTGCAGAGCCGGCTTGTTGAAAAAACCATTGGCGAGATCATCCGGGATTTTCCAGCGGCCGATCACGACTCCAGGATCGATGTAGAGCTTCTCGCGACTTTGCGAGGCGTCGCTTTACAGGAATTCAGTGCTCGTCCTCGCCCAAGCGTTGAGCGTCGTTCCGGGAACGACCAACTGTCGAGCGACGGTCAGTGAAGAGTGGTCGACGTTCCGGGTGGACCGAAAAGCGCGTCGGCAATTTCCCGAAGCTCCGCGCTATCGCCACTCACAGAGTAACCGCGGTCGTTCGATTTGGCCCGGTTCGCGAAAACGAACGGCACATTGGCGTTCTCCAGTGCAATCGAAACATTCAGTAACGTCCGGTCGTCGATCTCCACGTCGACGATTGCGGCGTCCACATCCCACTCCAGTAACGCATCGAGCAGGCATCGTGTCAATCGAACCGATCCCAGGACGGTGGCCCCTGCTGCCTGCAGCCGCTGACGGCACGCAAATGTCAGCATAAGGCGTTGCTCTACGATGATCAGCTTTTTCCCACGAAACGCTCGCAACATAGAGATATCCTCTGTTTGCGCGATGAACCACCTGCGAGCGGAAGACGCGGTCGATTCTCGTGTTATCCATGGCTTGCAGCTTGGCAATTCGCGACTGCTGTCATGGCATTCATGCCAAACCGCGCATAGCGATGAGGGTTCCCGCTGAGACGATACCTTTTCAGAGGGTCCGATGGAACCATGTTCTTTGAAGGCGGTTGAAAAATCTACGAGACAAAACAGGTAGCTAAGACATGCAGCGGTATTACTTCCATGTTCGGGACGCTGACGGCCTCTCCGAAGACACTGAGGGAACCATGCTGGCAAACGACGAGCGCGCGTATATCGAGGCCGCACAGGCTGCAAGAGAAATGCTGGCGGAAAAAATTCTCAAGGACGAGATCGTGGACGGTGCAGAGTTCGAGGTTGTCAGAGGCGACGGTGTGCTCGTCGCAAAAATCCCCCTGAAATCTGTCGTCCGGTTTGAATGAACCTTTCTGCCTGGCGATAACGAGACAACACTCACCTCGGCCTGGTCGTCCGTTTGCACTGCCATCCCGCCTTGGTGGCCCCTGTATGGAACCAAACCATAACCGTTGCCTTTTCACCGTTGAGTTCGCGGGCTGTGTGCACCGGACGCAACAGGGTGATGAATGCGAACCCGTTTCTCATCCCGCACAACGAAAAGACGATTGCGCGTCCACCTGTCCGGCCCGTGCCTCATCCCGTATTCCTTCGAAGCGGGAGGTGGATTTTACCGGGGATACCCATGGCCAACGACAAGCTTTCGACCTACAGGCAGAAACGCGATTTTCAGAAGACGCAGGAGCCAAGCGGAAAAACGAAGCTGAAAGCTTCAAACCGCAGGCGCTTTGTCATCCAGAAACATGACGCCACGCGGCTCCATTATGACCTGCGCCTCGAACTCGACGGCGTCTTCAAGTCCTGGGCTGTGACCAAGGGACCGTCTCTCGATCCCCAAGACAAGCGCCTGGCTGTGGAGGTGGAAGACCACCCGCTGGACTATGGTGACTTCGAAGGCACGATTCCCAAAGGCCAGTATGGCGGCGGCACGGTCATGCTCTGGGATCGCGGCTACTGGGAGCCGGAAGGCAACAGGACGCCCGAGCAGGCTCTCGCCAAGGGCGACTTCAAGTTTACCCTTGAAGGAGAGCGGCTGCATGGCAGTTTCGTGCTGGTGCGGATGCGCAACGACCGTGAGGGTGGCAAGCGGACGAACTGGCTGCTGATCAAGCATCGCGACGACTTCTCGGTCGAAGAAAACGGCGCCGCCATCCTTGACGAAAACAACACGTCGGTTGCCTCGGACAGAACCATGGCCGCCATCGCCGCCGGTAAAGGAAAGAAACCAAAACCGTTCATGGTGCAGAGCGGCGATGTGCAGGCCGACGCCGTCTGGGACAGCAATCATGGACTGGCGGCAGACAAACGTGCGGCGGATACGAAGAAAAGGCGCCCGGCAGCGCGGAAAGCAGCGAAGTCCGCGATGCCCGACTTCATACCTCCGCAGCTTTGCGAAACGCTCGAGCGCCCACCCTCGGCCGATGGCTGGATCCACGAGATCAAGTTCGACGGATACCGTATTCAGGCGCGCATTGAAAACGGCGAAGTCACGCTGAAGACGCGCAAGGGGCTGGACTGGACGGCCAAGTATCCGGCGATTGCGACATCGGCCGCAAGCTTGCCTGATGCCATCATCGACGGTGAGATCTGTGCGCTCGATGAAAACGGTGCCCCGGACTTCGCCGCACTTCAGGCGGCGCTGTCAGAAGGTAAAACGGATGCGCTCGTCTATTTTGCTTTTGACCTGCTGTGCGAGGGGAGTGAGGATCTAAGGCAACTGCCGCTTACGGAACGCAAGAAAAGGCTCGAAGCGCTTCTGAGCGAGTCGGGAGAAGATCCGCGCCTGCGGTTCGTCGAACACTTTGAGACCGGCGGCGATGCAGTATTGAAATCGGCCTGCAAGCTCTCGCTGGAGGGCATTGTCTCGAAGCAGGCGGATGCCTCCTACCAGTCGGGGCGTACCGACACATGGGCGAAATCCAAATGCCGCGCCGGACATGAGGTTGTCATTGGCGCCTACGCCAAGACCAACGGCAAGTTTCGTTCACTTCTTGTCGGCGTCTTCAGGGACGATCACTTCGTCTATGTCGGGCGGGTCGGGACCGGCTATGGTGCCAAAACGGTGGATGCAATCCTGCCGAAGCTCCGGGAACTGGAAACCTCAAAATCGTCTTTTACCGGAATAGGCGCTCCGAAAAAGGAACCCAACATCGTCTGGGTCAAGCCCGAACTGGTGGCCGAGATCCAGTTCGCCGGCTGGACTGCGGACGGACTGGTCCGTCAGGCAGCCTTCAAGGGTTTGCGCGAAGACAAGCCGGCGAAGGAGGTCGAGGCCGAAACGCCGGCATCGCCGGGAAAGACCGATACTCCGACGCCGGCCGCGACAAAGCCGTCGCGACCGGCATGCGGCAAGAACACCAAGGCAGAAGTTATGGGCGTGATGATCTCCAGCCCTGACAAGCCGCTCTGGCCCGATGCAAATGACGGTGAGCCGGTCACCAAGGAGGATCTCGCGCACTATCATGAGGCCGTTGGTCCATGGCTGATCGACCATATTAAGGGACGGCCATGCTCTATAATCCGGACGCCTGACGGCATCGGTGGAGAGCAGTTCTTCCAGAGACACGCGATGCCGGGAACGTCGAACCTGCTCGAGTTGGTCAAGGTGTTCGGCGACAAGAAACCCTATCTGCAGATTGATCGCGTTGAGGGCCTTGCCGCCATCGCCCAGATCGGCGGCGTCGAACTGCATCCCTGGAATTGCGAGCCCAACGAACCGGAGGTGCCCGGTCGTCTTATCTTCGACCTTGATCCGGGTCCGGACGTACCCTTCTCCACCGTGGTCGAAGCCGCGCGGGAAATGCGCGACCGGCTGGAGGAACTTGGCCTCGTCAGCTTCTGCAAGACCACCGGCGGCAAGGGCCTTCACGTCGTCACCCCACTTGCGGTACTGAAGGGAAAGAAGCTGAGCTGGCCGGAGGCGAAAGGCTTCGCACACGATGTCTGCCTGCAGATGGCACGTGACAACCCTGACCTTTACCTGATCAAGATGGCGAAGAACCAGCGCAACGGCCGGATCTTCCTCGACTACCTGCGCAATGACCGAATGGCGACTGCTGTTGCGCCGCTGTCACCGCGCGCCCGGCCAGGCGCACCAGTATCGATGCCACTGACCTGGAAGCAGGTAAAAGCGGATCTGGATCCGAAACGCTTCACCATTCGCACCGTACCGGCGCTTTTGTCGAAGACAACCGCCTGGGAGGATTACTGCGACGGGCAGCGTTCGCTGGAGCAGGCCATCAAGCGGCTGACGAAGTCGATGAAACAGGCCGCCTGAGAGCGGCCTGGATCAAGACCCATAGCGCCGGTCAAGGTCGCTCAGCGCAGCCTGAACCTCATCGATTGAGACAGGCTCCGGCGTTCCAGGCATATGGCGGTATGCCGGCCTTGAGTCGATCGGGTAGAGGTCCGAAGCCCAGGCGGCCAATATGGTCCGTTTTTCGTCGACCTTGAGCGTGGTTGCGTCCACCACATCGATCGGCCGCGCAATTTCCATACCCCTGAGCAGGATTGTCGTGCCCATCAGGGCGATATCGCTCGCGGCAAGCTGCGGATTCTCATGCATGTCGGCTTCCTCAGCGAACGTGCGGATCCTTGTCGTGCGAGTGACGGGACGCGGAGATGACATCAACGTCCGGGGCCAGCAGATCGTGTTTGGCGGCAAAGGCTGCAAACAGACCCCGGGCGGTGTCCGCTTCGATCTCACCGCGCAATGCCGCGCTGCAGGCCTTCAGCGCCATTGAATGCGCCGTATCGCGCATCGATGCAGGCCATTCGGCGAGATGCCGGTAAGCGTCGATGACGCTGCGAACCTCGGTCGGAAATCCAAGGCCGATAAGGATGGTTACGGGCTCTTTGAACATATCGGGTTTCATCGCGATCTCCTTCCTACCCCCGATGTTGACGGGCGCCGCTGCAACGGCGCCCGTTTTTTATAAATCGATCAGGCCGCCTTTTGCGCTTCGATCTGCGCCGGGGCAACCTTATGCTGAAGGGCCGGGCTGGTCTGGATATCGATCTTGCGCGGTTTCAAGGCCTCAGGAATCTCACGAACGAGATTGATCGACAGAAGACCGTTGCGGAGATCGGCGCCATTCACCCTGACATGGTCGGCAAGTTCGAAACGGTGTTCGAAGGGCCGTCCGGCTATACCGCGATGAAGGTATTCATCGGCGGAAGCGTCCTGCTTCTTGCCGGTAACGGTGAGAAGGTTGGATTGAAAGGTGATGTCTAGCTCGTCCTCGGCAAACCCTGCGACCGCGACCGAAATCCGGTAGCTGTCATCGCCGGTCTTGACGATGTCATAGGGCGGCCAGTCGCTGATCGAGCGGGCGCGCTGGGCATTTTCAAGAAGATTGAAGATCCGGTCGAAGCCGACGGTCGAGCGGAACAAGGGTGCGTAGTCATAAGATGTTGCCATAGCCATATCCTCCTTGAAGCAACATGGGTACAGAAGCGCCGAAACGCGGCGCTTCCAGCAAGTCCAGCCCTGTCTCAGCAGCTGGCGGCAATCGATTTGGTTTTCGGAAATTTACGTTTCAAGGGTGCCGTCAGAAAAAATTGACGTCCTGGCGCCGGCCAAGACCAACTCAGTCGAGTTCATGGACCGCGGCATTGTCCTGTACCTCGCGCAGTCCTTTATAGGAGGCATGACGCAGGTTGCCATCGTCGGTCCAGCCACGGAACTCGATTTCGGCGATGAGCGTCGGCTGCGCGAAGACGTAATTCCTGCCCTTGAGCGGAACGACCGGTGTCTTCGTCTTCAGCCTATCCAGGGTCTTCTTCAGATACGCCGCATCTTTCTCCTTGAACCCGGTTCCAACGGCGCCAACATAGACCCAGTCATGGCCACGTCTCGCCGCCAGCAGCAAACTGCCAATCCCGCCGCGCGCCACCGCCGACTGCTCGTAGCCGACAATCATGAAGCTCTCGCTTTGAACACACTTGATCTTCAGCCAGTCTCCGGTCCGGCCCGAGCGATAAGGGCTGTCACGATGTTTTGCGATGATGCCTTCCATGCCGAGGGAGCACGCGCTCGCCAATAATTCAGCGCCGTCCGCTTCTATTTCTTCGGACAGCTGGATTGCGCCGGTCGCGTCTTCCAGCAGGTCCCCCAGCAAGTGCCGGCGGACCGAAAGCTCGGTACGAGTGAGATCGTGACCATCGAAATACATAAGGTCGAAGGCGAAGAGTACGGCTTCTGTCGACGCCCGTTTGCCGCCTCGCCCGCCGAGCGAGCGTTGCAGAGCGCCGAAATCGGAGCGACCCTCGCCGTTCAACACCACCGCTTCGCCGTCAAGGATGGCTGTTGCAATTCCAAGGTCCCTGGCCGCTGCGGCGATAGCGGGAAACCGGTGCGTCCAGTCGTGGCCGCCCCGGGTAATGATCCGCACACCCTTCGGCTCGATATGGACCGCGAGCCGATAGCCGTCCCACTTCATTTCATAGACCCACTCGGAGCCGGACGGCGGGGCCGTCTTCAGGAGCGCCAGACATGGCTCGACGCGATCTGGCATCGGGTCGAGCGGCAGATTGGGCTGAGCCGGATCGCGCCTGCGGCGCGGCTGCGATTTTGCCGTCAGGCTGTCATTCTGCAGAAGCGGCTTGGCGGGGCGTTTCATTTGCCCGCCCGGTTCTCGGCGGCAACCGACTTCTTCAGCGCGTCCATGATATTGATGACGTTGCTGGGTGCAGACTTCGCCGGTGTGGATGTCCTGGGTTTTGCAGACTTCTTCAGCGCTTTCTTTTTGGCGGCAATGATGTCAAGCAACCGGTCCTGAACGGGATCGATGACCATCTTCGGGTCCCAGTGCTGCGTTTGCTTTTTGATCAGTTGCTGCACGAGACGCATCATCTCGCTATCGGCCGTTTCATCCTCTTCGATCCCGCCAAAGTAAGTATCCTCGTCACGGACTTCATCCCCATAGCGCAGCGTCCACAGAACGATACCCTTGCCGCGTGGCTCAAGCATGACGGCGCGCTCGCGGCGGGTAATTACCAGACGTGAAATCCCCACCATGTTCTGCGCTTCCATCGCATCCCTGATGACCGAGAATGCTTCCTGGCCGACGGCATCGTTGGGTGAAAGATAATAGGGCGTGTCGAGCCATATCCACTCGATGCTGTCGCGGGGGGTAAACGTCGAGATGTCGATGGTCTTTGTGCTGTCGAGCGCAACGTTTTCCAGTTCTTCGTCTTCGAGGATGATGTATTCGTTCTCGCCACGCTCATAGCCCTTGACCTCATCCTCCTCCCTCACCTCTTTTCCGGTAACGCTGTCGACGTAGTGGCTGACGACCCGGTTTTCGGTATCGCGGTTGAGGGTGTGGAAGCGGACCTTCTCACTTTCGGACGTTGCCGGCATCATCTGCACGGGACAGGTGACGAGCGAGAGTTTCAGATAACCTTTCCAATAGGGACGGACAGCCATGATTTCCTCCGTCAGCCGGCGCGGCGCGTCTGTGAAGAGACCGCATTTGATTTGGCAGCAGCACCCGGTTTTAAAGCCTTCTGACGGCCAGCACTCTTGTTGGCGTTAGAAGCGGCGCGTTTCTGGCTGGATTTGGTGCCCACGCCAGCACTCTCACGCAGCGCCTGCAAAAGGTCGTTTTGCCGGGGGACCGCTGCGGCCTTCTTCTTCGGCAGGGCCCTGCCCTCGATCTTTGCCTTCACCAGCTCCGCAACGGCGGCCTCATAACGGTCGTCGAACGTGCTGGCGTCGAAGGTCCCCTTCTTTGTGCCGATAATGTGCTCGGCAAGCTCAAGCATCTCGCCTTCGATCTTAAGGTCCGGCAACTGCTCGAAGGCCTCCGCCGACGATCGGACTTCATAGTCAAAGTTGAGCGTCGTGGCGATCAGGCCCTTCCCGTGTGGCCTGATCAGCACCGTACGCAGGCGTCGGAAGAGCACGGTGCGGGCGATCGCAGCAACTTTGGCTCTTTTCATGCCATCGCGCAAAAGAACGAAAGCGTCCGTCCCCATCCTGTCGGGCGCCAGATAATACGGCTTGTCGAAATAGACGCTGTCGATCTCCCTGCAGGGGATGAAGGCGTCGATCTTCAGCGTCTTGTCGCTGTGAGGCACGGCCGCAGCAACCTCGTCCGGCTCAAGAACGATATACTGGCCGTTCTCGATCTCATAGCCTTTGACCTGGGCGTCCCGTTCCACCGGATCGCCGGTCTCGCTGTCGATGAATTCGCGTTTCACCCGGTTGCCGGTTCGGCGATTGAGGGTGTTGAAAGCGATCCGTTCAGATGACGATGCCGCAGTATAGAGAGCCACAGGACACGCGACTTCTCCAAATTTGATAAAGCCCTTCCAATTCGCTCGCGGGGCAACCATGACGCAAAACTCCTGCCACAACCAATGCGATTCAAGCGAATCAGCATGCATTTGTTCCGAGTCAAAACGAATCATTTTTCAAGGACTTACGGCCACGATCACAACTGGCGTTGCGAGTCTGCGCTAGACGCTTGATTCCTGTGCATCTTTTTGCGGCGACGAACGTTTCCTCGTCACGAAACGCGAAAAGGAGGCCTATCATGAGCAAGCGTGAACTGATCGATACCGGAACCGACAAGCGTTATGTGCGCCGCGATAAGGACGGCAAGTTCAAGGAAAGCGTTGACGTCTCCCGATCGCTCTCTGCCGACGCGCGCCACGATGCGAAGCATGATGCGAAGCCGGGCCAGGGTGACCGGGGTGATCGCAGACACTGACGAACCCCGGTGAAGCTCGCCACGTACAACGTCAACGGCATTAACGGCCGGCTCGAAGTCCTGCTCCGCTGGCTCGGTCAGGCAAAACCCGATGTCGTCTGCCTGCAGGAGTTGAAAGCGCAGGACGAAAAGTTTCCGCGCCGCCAAATCGAGCGCGCCGGCTACGGCGCCATCTGGCATGGGCAGAAATCATGGAATGGCGTTGCAATCCTTGCCCGGGATCAGGAACCTTTCGAGACGAACCGGGGACTTCCTGGTGACCTTAACGACAGCCATAGCCGGTATATCGAGGCTGCCATCGATGGCATGATCATCGGCTGTCTTTACCTGCCCAACGGCAACCCGGCACCCGGGCCGAAATTTGGCTACAAGCTGCGCTGGTTTGAGCGGCTGCATTTCTACGCAGGTCAACTGCTTGAGCTGGACGTGCCATGCGCCCTTGTTGGAGACTTTAATGTCATTCCGACCGACCTCGATGTCTATAAACCGGAGCGCTGGCGAGACGATGCCCTGTTTCGGCCGGAGGTTCGCGCAGCCTATGCCGACCTAATTTCAATGGGCTGGACGGATGCCATTAGACTGCTGCATCCGGATGAGCGGATCTATACGTTCTGGAAGTATTTTCGGAACGCGTTTGCGCGGGATGCGGGTCTGCGCATTGATCATTTCCTGCTGACCCCATCCGTGCAGGAACGATTGCAGGCGTGCGGGGTCGACAAGTTTGCGCGTGCGTGGGAGCACACCAGTGATCACGCCCCCGCCTGGATTGTACTGGACGACCGATAGAGACCCATAGAGCGGATAAGGATGCTTCGCGCGCCTCCCTGCTGGCGGCGAAGGGCGGACCGAGGCTTTCGCATGAGCGCTGTTAGGCGGACGGGCTGGAAAGGTCTTTGTCCATAATCGAGCATATG
Organism: Agrobacterium sp. FDAARGOS_525; assembly: GCF_003938925.1. Lineage (NCBI taxonomy): Bacteria > Pseudomonadati > Pseudomonadota > Alphaproteobacteria > Hyphomicrobiales > Rhizobiaceae > Agrobacterium > Agrobacterium sp. FDAARGOS_525. The sequence goes on from NZ_RKIU01000005.1 coordinate 80,861, forward strand.
TCGACGCCTTTGGACCGAACGGACCCATAGGCTTCGACGCCCGCACAGACGCCGCGGCGATCGAAGGCTCGTCTTTGGAACGAGGGGGGTTCCTAGAAAACGTTCCGGTGCACATCACTCATCGCCCGTCGCAAATCATCGATCGCAGATGCCGTCTGTCCTGGGTGACCGTCGAGGGCCGGCGGCATTTTCCAGCCGGGGTCTATGCCTTCCATATTGGGCAATTCATGAGCGATGCCTTTATGGCAATCGATGCAGGTGGCCTTGCCCGTCAGCAGATATTTGGAATGAATATCGGCGGCGCGCTGTGTCTGTTTGGTAAAGTCCATGGCGGCGGAGGAATGGCAGTTGCGGCATTCCAGGCTGTCATTGGCCTTCAGGCGCGACCATTCGTGCTGGGCAAGCTCCAGCCGCTTGTCGAGGAACTTCTTGCGCGTATCGATGGTGCCGAAAATCTTGCCCCAGACCTCCTTCGAGGCCTGCATCTTGCGGGCGATCTTGTCCGTCCACTCATGCGGCACATGGCAATCCGGACAGGAGGCGCGCACGCCGGAGCGGTTGGAGAAATGCACCGTCCGGGTCAGTTCCTCATAAACATTCGCCCTCATCTCGTGGCATGAAATGCAGAAGGCTTCCTTGTTGGTCATTTCGAGTGCGGTGTTGAAGGCGCCCCAGAACATGACCCCGCCGACGAAACCGCCAAGGGTGAGAAAGGCGAGGCTGAGCGTGCCGGCCGGTGTCGTCAGAACCGCCCAGAGCCAGGCGAGAAGTTTTTTCACACGGGCGATCATCATTCGCTACCCGCCGGTTTGACGCCCATTTCGCTCATGTCCTGAAAGGTGTTGGGCACGAGCGGCCGTGTGTCGGCCTGCGGCACATGGCAGGCCGTGCAGAAATAGCGGCGCGGCGAAACATCCGCCAGCATCTGGCCTTCGCGCGTCATGTAATGGGTGACGCTGATCATCGGCGCGCCGGAATCCTGGGTGAATTCGCGCTTGTGACAGGAGAGACAGCGGTTGGCATTGACCGAAAGCTGGTAACCGTCGATCGAATGCGGGATGACCGGCGGCTGCTCCGGATAGGCGCGCATGCGCCTGAAATCGTCGATCACCCATTTCGGCAGGGGTTTCGCAGGTTCGGTCTGCATGGCATCGCCGCGCGGACCGGACAATTCCGGCACCATCTGCGCAACGGCCCCCGTCGCCACCGTCGCAACGACGAAAGCGGCGATCATCCATCCGTGTTTCCTGATCATGCGACCGGCTCTATCTTGACTGCGCATTTCTTGAAATCCGTCTGCTTGGAGATGGGATCGGTTGCGTCGAGCGTCACCTTGTTGATGAGCTGGCTGGCATCGAACCACGGAACGAAGATGACACCGGGCGGCATGCGGTTGCGGCCGCGCGTTTCCACGCGGGAGCGTATTTCGCCACGGCGCGAAACGATGCGGATTTCCGCGCCCTGATTGAGCCCGCGCTTGCGCGCATCGTCGGCATTCATGAAACAGCGGGCGCCGGGGAAAGCCTTGTAGAGTTCCGGCACGCGCATGGTCATGGAGCCGGAATGCCAGTGCTCCAGCACGCGGCCCGTCACCAGCCAGGTATCGAATTCCGCATCCGGGGATTCCGCCGGCGGTTCGTAGGGCACGGCGATGATGACCGCCTTGCCGTCCTTGTTGCCGTAGAACTTCACGCCCTCGCCCGGTTTGACGTAGGGGTCGTAACCTTCGCGGTAACGCCACAGCGTTTCCTTGCCATCCACCACCGGCCAGCGCATGCCGCGCACCTCGTGATAGGCATCGTAAGGCGCCAGATCGTGGCCGTGGCCGCGCCCGAAGGCGGCATATTCCTCGAAGAGACCCTTTTGCAGATAGAAGCCGAAGTGTTTTGCTTCCTGGTTCTCGTATTCGCCGTTGATCTCGCTTAACGGGAACTTGCCGACATCGCTGTCCTTGAAGAGCACCTCGTACAGCGTCTTGCCGCGATAGGCGGGATTGGCGTCCAGTATCTCCGCCGGCCACACCTCATCCGTGGTGAAGCGCTTGGAGAACTCCACCAGCTGCCAGAGGTCGGAACGCGCCTCGCCCGAGGCCTCGACAAGCTGGTGCCAGACATGGGTGCGCCGCTCGGCATTGCCATAGGCGCCTTCCTTCTCCACCCACATGGCGGCGGGCAGGATGAGGTCAGCGCTCATGGCCGTGATGGTCGGATAGGCATCCGAAACAACGATGAAGTTTTCCGGGTTGCGATAGCCCTGATAGGTCTCGTTCTTGGTGTTGGGACCGGCTTGGACGTTATTATTGACCTGCACCCAATAGAAATTCAGCTTGCCGTCATGCAGCGTGCGGTCCTGCTGCACGGCGTGGTAACCCGGCTTTTCCGGGATGATGCCGTGCGGGATGCGCCAGATTTCCTCAGCATGTTTGCGGTGTTCCGGGTTGGTCACCGTCATGTCGGCCGGCAGGCGATGGGCGAAGGTGCCCACCTCGCGCGCCGTGCCGCAGGCCGAGGGCTGGCCGGTGAGCGAGAACGGGCTGTTGCCAGGCTCGGAAATCTTGCCGGTCAAAAGATGGATGTTGTAGACCATCTGGTTGGCCCAGACGCCGCGCACATGCTGGTTGAAACCCATGGTCCACAGCGACATGACCTTGCGGTTCGGGTCCGCATAAAGCTCGGCCAGCTCCTCCAGGAAACCGGCTTCCACGCCGGTCATGGCGGCGGTCTTTTCCAGTGTGTATTCGGAGACGAATTCCTTGAAGGTCTCGAAATCGATCGCTTCGGTCTTGGTCGGATCGGCGGAATTGGCGGCATTCACTTCCACCGGATTGTCGGGCCGCAGGCCATAACCGATATCGGTGACACCGCGCACGAATTTCGTGTGGTTCTTCACGAAGTCTTCGTTGACGCGCCCGGTCTTGATGATGTGGTTGGCAATGTAATTGAGGATGACGAGATCCGTGCCCGGCTTGAAGACCATCGGAATATCGGCAAGGTCCATGCTGCGATGGGTGAAGGTCGAAAGCACAGCCACCTTCACATGGTCGAAGCCCAGACGCCGGTCGGCAATGCGCGTCCACAGAATGGGATGCATCTCCGCCATGTTCGAGCCCCAGAGCACGAAGGCATCGGCATGTTCGAAATCATCGTAACAGCCCATCGGCTCGTCCATGCCGAAGGTGCGCATGAAGGCGTAAGCGGCCGACGCCATGCAGTGGCGTGCATTGGGATCGAGATTGTTGGAGCGGAAGCCGGCGCGCATCAGCTTGGTGGCCGCATAGCCCTCGAAGATCGTCCATTGGCCGGAGCCGAACATGCCCACGGCCGTCGGCCCCTTCTCTTTCAGCACGCGCTTGCACTGCTGCGCCATCACGTCGAAAGCCTCATCCCAGCTCACCGGCTCGAACTCGCCGTCCTTGGCGTAGACGCCGCCTTTTTTGCGCAGAAGCGGGGTTTGCAGGCGGTCCTTGCCATACATGATCTTGGACAGGAAATAGCCCTTGATGCAGTTGAGACCGCGATTGACCTCCGCCTGCATGTCGCCATGGGTGGCGACGACCTTGCCTTCCTTGACGCCGACCATGACGCCGCAGCCCGTGCCGCAGAAACGACAGGGCGCCTTGGACCACTTGATCTGCAATGCGGAAACCCCGCCCGGCACCGGCTGGGCGGCGGCCGGCAGCGCAATGCCCGCCGTTGCCGCCGCAATGCCGGCGGCATGGGCCTTCAATAGATCACGCCGCGTCAGTTCGCTGCTCATCGCCGCTTGTCTCCTCTGTGTCGACGTGTTCGAAAACCATGTTGGCGGCAATCACACCGTCGAGTGTCGAAATATAAGTGAGCGTATCGCCCAGCATGCCGGTGCTCGTGCCGTCTATGACGATGACAATCTTGCCGTTGCCCTCGCCATGAACCTCGACATTGTCGAGCGTTGAAAGCGTTGCCAGCACGGCGTCCCGCATCTGGGGCATCACCGCCACCACGGCGCTTGAAACATGATACCGGCCTGTATTTTCAGGCATATTGCATCTCCGTGGCTCTCTCTTTGATCTCGATCACACTGACGGGACAGACAGACACACAAGCTCCGCAACCGGTGCAGGCATCTTCCAGCAGTTCCGGAACGAAGGGGCCGCCACGGCGGGGCCGAAACCGGATAGCCTCGGTCGGGCAGGCATCGCGGCAGGCCTGACAATCGATATTGCCGAAGGCGAGACACCCCTCACCGATCGCCATGATATGATCGAAGCGCTGTGCCGCAGGAGCGGCGAAAACCGGTTCGGGACAGGCCTCCGCGCATTTGCCGCAGAAGGTGCATTCCCCGGCGGAGAAATCCACGCAAGGCAAACCGTCCGCCATGGCAATGATGCCGGTGGGACAGGCCTCGACGCATTTTGCACAACCGCTGCACGCGGCGAGGTCGCTCAACGCGACCCCGGGGGGACAGATGCGTGGTCTATTTTTTTGCCCGCCGCGCAGGAAATCGCGCCGGCTGAGAGAGATTTCCATCATCATCTCGCCTTCAATGTCCGGGCGGCCCCGGCGGGCCGTAAATGATCTGGAACATCCAGACGATAAAACCATAGACTCCGACAAATCCGACCGCCAGAATGGGCCAGATTCCGAAGGCCAGAACGGCGAAGGTCACAAGTTCCCTCGTCCGGCTTGGCTTTTCATCTGCGTGTTGAGGCGCGACTATTTTAGGCATATTCGCGGTTCCCTATTCGGTTGGAGTTATAATCGACCAAAAAGAAAATATGTTCAACCACTTGATTTTATTGATTATTTATTAAAACTAACATTCATCAATATCCCTCCTCTAAGCCACTGATTTCACATTGTGCTTTTGCCGAAAAAATAAACAAAATCGTCGGAACAGTGATGTCGACGCAGCGGGGCAAGGTCTGTCTCATCCGCATGCGCCCGCCTCATCGACGCCTGGCGCGCGCATGAAAGGCAGGAAGCCCTGCAACCAGACCCAGAAGCTCGCCGCCCACAAAGCGGCGCTGAGGCCATGGTGATAGGGCGATAATGTTGCGGCAAAATCGAATTCCGGCAGGATGCGGACCAGACCGGCCATCGCCATCAGAAGGGCGGCCACATGCGCCTGCCATGGCAGATGCGTCAGATTGCGGCCCGTATGCCGCAGCCCGGCAATGATGAAGACGGCCATGATGGCGCATCCCAGCGCCCCGACCGACAGCAGATGCAGCCCTGCGGCGGGCGTGACGGAAAAACCGAGCCGTGTCGCGCCGAGCGCCAGAAAACCCGCGCCCGCAAAGGCGTTGCCGAGGCCAAGCAACAGCACCTCGGTCTTGAAGACGGCACGCTCGATGAACCATTCGGCCAGCCGGTCGAAAAAGGCGGCGCCGGCCGCAAGCGAAAGCCAGGCGCAGACATCGCTCTGCGGAAAGAAAAGTTTCGCCGCCATGTAAAGCGTCACCATGGCGCCCGCCATATGCTGGCGGCCTGGATGGGGCCGGTAAGGCGTGGTCTCGCCACCCGGATCGAGCGCCAGATTGATGACAACCACATTGATACGCGCGGCGGAAAGCGAAAACAACACGGTGAAAATGCACAGCGCCGCCTCCAGCAAGCGGGATGCAAGTTCGAGATCGCCGCTCCACCAGGCATAACGCACACCCGCTTCAGCCGCCGTAAACAGAAGAAGCCAGATAAGGAATGCCAGGTGTTTCATCGTGCGCCGCGCCAGCATCGCCCTGCCGATGAGAACAGAGAGCGCGAGCAGAAAGGCGAGATCGAAAAAACCTGCAAACAGGCTCCATGCCTCCATCCCGAGAAGGCCGATAAGGCGGCCCGGCAGCCAGAGACCGGCGAGATGAAGCAGCGTTCGTCCCTGCGCGGGCTTCGTATCCGTCCATTCCGGCACCGCCGAGCCAAGGAAACCGGCAAGCGCCATGCCATAGGTGCCGAAGATCATTTCATGGGCGTGCCATTGCGATGCAGGCACCGTATCGGCGAAAGGCAGTGCATAACCACCGATGACGATCCACAGGAAGGGCCAGCCCGCGCCGTGCAGGGCGGCCAGAGGGAAAAACAGCCGCAGGGCTTCGGAAAGGATGGGGGGCTGCCTCATCGCACCCGCTCCCTTGCTGAAAACAGTTCGGCGAAGGCCGGGCTCTCGGACAGGCGTTCCGCTTCGTCGAAAACCGCACGCGCCATGCGCCGGCCCGGCGAACCCGCGGGCTTATGCGCGGCAACGACTCGGCCATCGACGCCGGAGAGCACGATCAGCCTATCGGCAACAAGCAACGCCTCATGAAGATCATGGGTGACGAGAAGCGTGGAAAAACCGCGCCGACGGGCGGCGCCCACCAGAAGCTCCTGCAAATGACGGCGCAGGCCGACATCGACGGCGCTGAAGGGCTCATCCAGAAACAGCATGTCCGGCTCCACGGCGAGCGCCCGCGCCACGCCGGCGCGCTGGCGCATGCCGCCGGAGAGTTCCACCGGATATTTGCCGAAATCAGCCGCCTCCAGACCGACCTCCAGCGCAAAACGGCCCGCCCTTTCGCGCCGTTCCTGTTTCGGCATGCCGGCCGCCGCAAGGCCGTAGGCGATATTGTCGATGAGCGTCATCCACGGCAGCAGCCTCGGCTCCTGAAACACCAGACCCTGCCGGCGATAATGGCGGTGCACGCGCCCGCGAACAGGATCGATGATACCAGCCGCGATCTGTAAAATTGTTGTCTTGCCGCTGCCGGAGGGGCCGAGCAGCGCCACGGTTTCCCCCGGCGCTATGCCGAGATCGAAATTCTCGAACAGGCTGCGGCCGAGAAAGGCGTGGCCGACATGTTCGAAACGCAGGATGGAACGGTCGCTCATCGTTTTACACCCCATGGCAACCCGGCGGCGCGCCAGCGTTCCAGCGCCTCGCGCAGCAGATGCAGCAGGCCGTAATCGGTCAGCAGCGCCAGCGCGACGGTGATGGCGAGCCAGGCGCTGACCTGTGCGATATCGAACAGCGCGCGTGCGGTGGCCAGTTCGCCGCCAATGCCGCCTGAATTCGAAAGGAGCTCGGCCATGACGGTTACTTTCCACGCGCTTCCCGCCGTCGTCGTCCAGGCCGGGAAGAGGTAGGAGAGCACATGCGGCATGGTGACGGTGCGCAGCCGGTAAAACCACGGAGCGCCGAAAGCCTGCGCCATCACCTCCAGCTGACGGTCCCGCTTGGCGACACCTTCCAGCGCACCGGCAAAGGACACGGGAGCCGAGGCGATGATGACGGTCATGACAGCCGTGCCGCCGGACGAGCCGAACCAGATGAGCGCCAGCACGATCCAGCCGATGGGCGGCACGCCGAGCAGAACGGTGACAACAGGCTTCATCAACCGCATGGCCGCGAAGGAATAGCCCGCCAGCACGCCCGCCACCGTGCCGATGCCGGCCGCGATGGCAAAGCCGGTCAAGGCCCTGACGGCGCTCTGCGACAGGATGGCGAAGAAATCCGGCCGCGCCGCCAGAAGCCCCATTGCCGCGAAGGTCTCCCCCGGTGAAGGCAGGATGAAGGAGCCATAAATCTCATGCCCGGCCTGCCAGGCGGCGAGAAAACAGAAAATACCTGAAAGCCCGGCCCAGCCCGCCCACAGATAGCGGCCCATCCAGCCAAGACTTTCGAGAATGCGGTTCATGCCTGCTACACCAGATAAAACCCGTCATCCGGCCGCCGGCCGCCGATGATTGCCGGGTCGGCCCTGGCAAGCTCATCGTAGAATGCCTCGAGATCGGCGCGCGCAGCGCTCGCCTTCAGGGCGCAAAGATGACTTGTCGGGAAGGAGGCCGCGATGATTTCCGGCGGGAAACCCAAGGCATCGGCGGCCGCAGCGGCCGCCGCCTTCGGATCGGCCATGGCGCTGGCAAGCGCCGTCTCCACGGCGTCCTGCAAAGCCTCGATGCCGGCCCTGCCGAGTTTTTGCTGGACCGGCGATGTCAAGGCGAGGCCAGCCTGCGGAATTTCAGCCTTGCCGGCCACCTTCGCCCATTCCCGCTGGATATCGATGGTGCGATGGACGGTCATGAAAAAAGACTTCGCCTTGATGAGCACGGCGGTCGCGGCCGGCTCGCTCAGCAGGGCGGCATCCACCCGTCCCGTCAGCAGCAATTGCACGGCTTCCGGCGGCGAGGCGGCATATTCCAGCGTGATGTCGCCGGGCTTCAGGCCGTTTTCGGCAACAAGGCGGCGCAGCACGAAATCGGGCATGTCATTCTTGAACGGCAAAGCGAGCGTCTTGCCGGAAAGGCTTTGCAGGGAGTTCAGCGTCCCGTCTTTCGAAACGATATAGAGCAGGCCCGTGGTCAGCACGTTCAACAGCCCAAGGCCGAGACCGCGATTATGGACATTGGCGACGCCGTAGCTCGGCATCACCACCGCCCCCATGGAGCCGGAGGCGACGGCGGCGCGCATTTCATCCGGCGTTCTCCAGACTTTGAAAACGGCGCCGGGTGCGACATCCTTCAGGAACCCGCCCTTTATCGCATGGGCCAGCACGGCCGACGGTGCGGCCGGAGGGCCATAAAAGGTGAGCGGCGCTTCCGCCTTCGCAACATGCGGTGCGGCAAGTGTCGCGACCGCGAGCCCGGAAAAGGCCGAAAGAGCCTGACGACGGGTGAGATGGGCCATGGTCCTGATCCTTTCGCGCCGGAAGCGCCATGATGCGCGTGACGCCCGCTCAGACCGTTTTCCGATCCCGGCGCGTCACCACCCCGGAAATGACATTTTGCAAGCGCCCGCTCTTTGCGCAGGATCAAACAGGGCCAAAAACAGGGATTATTCACCCTTCTTGAGTGAGAGCGCGTCCCGCAGGAGCCGCGAGCCCTCCTGAGCGGCGGCGGCGATATCGAGAAACATCAGGCTTGCGGTTTCAACCACGCCTTGATCCACCGTGTCGTCTTCGGCGAAATCGCAGAGCATCTCGGTCAAGAGCGCGATCTTGCGACGCTCCTCGCGGGCGGCGGCCAGAAGCTTGACGATATTGCGCTGGCGCTCGAAATCCTCGAGTTCGCGCAGCGCCTCGTGCACCCTGTCGCGGCAGCTGCAATCAAGCGCGCTCTGCAAGACAATATCGCGCACCAGATGGATTGCCGCCGCGATATCCGCTCCGCCCGGTGCTGATGCGGACAGCGTTTGCCCACTTTGCCCGTTCGTCACCATGCATTCACCCCATGCGCCGTGTTGCGGGCGCGGGCGATCCAGGCCGCCCCTTCCTGCCCGTGGTGAAAACCATTGGAAAAGGGCACGTCCGGATAGATTTGCCCGAGATGGGCAAGACCGTCCTCCGCCTCCCGCCTGCCGGCCAGAACATCGTCATGGATTTGCGCCACCGCAACCATGTCGCAGTCCTGCGGCGACAGCCGGAAGCGGGAAATGCCGGCGGCGGCCAGATCCTGCAATTCGCCAAGCAGCGACTGGCAGGTGTGCGACACCGTCTGCACGCCGTTCAGCGCCAGAAACGACTGCCGGTCAAGCGTGCGCACCGGCAATCCGTCAGGGTCGTCACCGCAGACGAACTGGCAATTATCCTTGATATTGCCCTTGGCGCGGGCATGGGCGCAGCGCGCCGAAATGGCGAGCGGCAGGCGGCCGAAGGCAAGGATTTCGAAGTCCACATCAGGCGTCTCCACCACGATGCGCTCCACCGAGGTCGTCGGCAGTTCCGGCGGCAGGCAGATGGCGCTTGCCCCACGCGAGGCGAGCAACCGCGCGGTGGCGGCATTATAGACATTCACCATGGGCCCAACGACATGCGGCGTGCCATGCAACATGCCGAGCGCGGAAAGATCGTTCGCCTCGACCGGATAGGGGCTATCGGCGATCAGGCCGCGCAGATGGCGGCTTTCCCGCTCCAGCGTCACCAGCGAAAGCGTCGAGAGGATCACTTGTTTTCCCGCATTCTTCAGCCGCTCGACCACGTCGGCCAGATGCGGCTCGGTGAAATGAAACCGTTTGGAACAGACGGTTTCGCCAAGATAGACATGGCTGACGGGCGCTTCATCGGCGATGCGAAAGTAAAAATCGCGCCATTTCTCGCCCTGCCAGAGATAGAGGACCGGGCCAAGCGCCAATGTGGCCTTTGCAGTATGTGCCATCGCCATCATCTCCAGCGTTTCTCATAAGCGCCAACGGTGGTGCGCTGGCCTTCGCTTAAAAGCCGCAGGCGCGAGAGCAGCCGTCCCCGTTCTTCGGCACTGGCGGCCAGCGCCCGGTGCAGGGTGGAAACCACTTCCGCCACATAGGCCTTGCCGCGCTGGCGGCCTTCGATCTTCAGCGCGCTGACGCCCGCCTCGCGCAAGGCATCGATCTGGTCCATCACGTCAAGCGACACCGGATCTTCGAAGGCATAGGACCTGTCATCGGCGATCTCGAAACGGCCCTTGCACAGCGTCGGGTAACCCGCCGCCTCCCCGGCGGGAAAACGGTTGATGGTGTAATCGCCGAGTTCCGACACCAGTTCCTGCCCGTCCTGCCGGTAGCGGACATGGCTTGCTGGTGAGCAGACGCCGTTCATGTTGGGTGACTTGCCTGTGGCGTAGGAGGATAGCGAGCAGCGCCCCTCCGCCATGACGCAAAGACCGCCGAACACGAAGATTTCGATCTCGCAGCGGATTTGCCGCGCCAGCCGGGCGATGTCGGGAATCGTCAGGGTGCGCGGCAGCACCACACGTTTCGCGCCGAAGGCATCGACGAGGAAATTCACCGCGTCCGCATTGGAGGCGGAGGCCTGCACGGAAACGTGGATGCGCTGCTGCGGATGATGTTCCGCCACATGCGCCATCAGACCGAAATCGGCAAGGATAAGCGCGTCCGCTCCCGCCTTCACGGCATCGGCCGCACCGCGATACCAGATATCCTCACTACCGGCGCGCATGAAGGTGTTGAGCGCCACAAAGGTCTGGACACCGCGCTTTTTCGCGTAAACGATGGCCTCGGCGAGTTCCTCGCGGGAAAAATTAAGGCCAGGAAAATTGCGGGCATTGGTTTCATCGCGAAACCCGCAATAGACGGCATCCGCGCCGGCATCTACGGCCTCGCGGAAGGCGGCGGGTGTTCCCGCAGGACAGATCAGCTCCATGCCGCACCTCCACGCGTTTCGGATAGAACATGGCCGCGCAGGCGGTTCGCAAGCCCCGTTACCACCGGCGCGAAAGGCCCGGCAAAGGCACCGAGATCGCGCGGCAGATCAATGCCGCTGTCATCAAGCGCATTGCGCAGTGCCAGCATCGCCTCCATGTCGCCGGTGACGCTGAGATCACGCGAAAAGAACAGCGCATCGGCATCCTGCCGCCCCTCCATCAGCGCCAGCAGCATGAAAAGCGGCCCTTCCACCGCCGCATCCACCTTCGGCAAGCGGCCCTTTCGGCTGACGGTGATGGCCGGACGCGCCGGCTCGACCATGAAGGCGAAGGGTAGATCGACGGGCAGGAAGGCATAGCGCTTGCCGCTATGCTCACCGAGCCGGCCGAACAGATCAGGGTGCCGTTTCATGATCTGCGCCAGCATCGTCGCCGTCGCTCGCTGCACCACGGCAAGGAGCAGAAAATTCATGGGGGTAGCGATGGCGGCGGGAAACGGTCTCATAAATGGTCCTGTCAGGTCAGTTGCGGGCAGGAACCTAACCGCAGCACGCCGGCACCGGTTTGAGCGAACGCAAAGACAGAGAGATTTTCGGGTGCGGCTTCACAAAAGCCGCTATAAATCATTCACTTGCGAAGCGAAGGAGGCCGCCCATGTCCGATATAAGGATCAAACGGATTTACGATGCCGCCAGCGATGATGACGGCACGCGCATTCTGGTGGACCGGCTGTGGCCGCGCGGCATGCGCAAGGAAACCGCACAGCTTTCGCTGTGGATGAAGGAAATCGCGCCCAGCAACGAATTGCGCAAGAATTTCTCGCATATGCCGTCGCGTTTTGCGGAATTCACCCGGCACTATCACGAGGAGCTGGCCGCCAATCCCGATGCCGTGGCGCGCATGAAGGAGCTAATAGCAAAGGGCCGCGTCACGCTGCTTTATGCCGCCCATGATACCGAACACAACCACGCCCTCGTTCTCGCCGACTATCTTCGTTCGCACTGAAGCCGCATTTGCGGCAGCGCAAGGACATGCCGCACCGCCACCGGCAAACAGGCGGCATGAGAGACGAGAAAACAGAAACTAAACCCGCCCACGCAGCCGATCTGCGCGGTTTCGTCCGGTTGCTGGAAGAACGCGGGCAGCTGCGGCGAATCCGCCAGCCGGTCTCGCTGGTGCACGAAATCACCGAAATCCACCGCCGCGTGCTCGCCGATGGCGGGCCGGCGCTGCTGTTCGAGCAACCCGTCGACCATGAGGGCAAGGTGCGGGACATGCCGCTGCTTGCCAATCTCTTCGGCACGCGGCAACGCATCGAATGGGGTCTGGGGCTGGAAACGGGCGGCCTGCCGGCGCTTGGACAAAAGCTTGCCGAATTGCGCGAACCACGGCCGCCGAAATCCATGGCCGAGGCATGGGGTAAGCTGCCTTTGCTGAAGGCCGCACTGTCCATGCGGCCACGCAACGTCGCGCGCGCGCCGGTACAGGAAAAGGTACTGACGGGTGATGCAGTTGATCTTGCCCGCCTGCCGGTGCAGTGGTGCTGGCCGGGCGAGCCGGCCCCGCTCATCACCTGGCCGCTGGTCATCACCCGTTCGCCTGACGATCCCGACGATATCAATGTCGGCATCTACCGCATGCAGGTGCTGGGGCCGGACAGGGTGATCATGCGCTGGCTGGCGCATCGCGGCGGCGCGCATCACCACCGGCTGTGGCAGGCGCGCGGGCTGGATATGCCCGTTACCGTCGTCATTGGGGCCGATCCCGCCACCATTCTCGCCGCCGTGATGCCGCTTCCCGACCATATCAGCGAGCTTGGCTTCTCCGGCCTGCTGCGCGGCTCGAAAAGCCGCATCGCAAAAGCTTTAACCGTGCCGATGCCGGTGCCGGCCAATGCCGAGATCGTACTGGAGGGCACCGTTTCGGGAACGGAAACGGCACTCGAAGGCCCCTATGGCGACCATACCGGCTATTATAATTCGGTCGAATCCTTTCCGGTCATAACGCTCTCGGCAATCACCATGCGTCGCGATCCGATCTATCTTTCCACCTATACCGGCCGGCCGCCGGATGAGCCTTCGGTTCTCGGCGAGGCCATGCTTGAGATTTTCCTGCCGCTCGTGAAAAAGCAGTTTACGGAAATCGTCGATCTGTGGATGCCGCCGGAGGCCTGTTCCTACCGCATCATGGTCGCCTCCATCGACAAGCGTTATCCCGGTCAGGCAAAGCGGGTGATGATGGGCCTTTGGTCGATGCTGCCGCAGTTCAGTTATGTGAAGCTCATCATTCTGGTCGATCCCGACATTGATGTGCGCAACTGGGAGGATGTCATCTGGGCGCTATCCACCCGTTTCGATGCTTCGCGCGATACGATGATCATAAACGATACGCCGATCGATTATCTCGACTTCGCCTCTCCTAAAGCCGGGCTCGGCGGCAAGATGGGGCTGGATGCGACCCGCAAGCTTTCGCCGGAGACGGAGCGCCAATGGGGCCGCGTGCTGTCCATGACGCCAGACGTCATCGCAAAGGTGGATCTGATGTGGCGTGATCTCGGACTTGGAGAACGGCCATGACCCCGTGCCGCGTCGTGGTCGGCGTCACCGGCGCCTCGGGTGCCGGCATCGCCCTGCGCATCGTCGAGCGCCTCGCCGCGATGAAAAGCGTCGAAATCCATCTCGTCCTGTCGCAATCCGCCAGACGCACCGTGCTACATGAGGAAGGTGCGCAAGCCATGGGGCGGATGTTGTCGCTCACCAGCGTCAATCATGCCGTCGATGATATTGGTGCGGCGATTGCCAGCGGCTCCTTCCCAACGGCCGGCATGATCGTCGCACCGTGCTCCATGCGTACACTTGCCGCCATAGCAACCGGACTTTCAGACAATCTCATCACCCGCGCCGCCGATGTGCAACTGAAGGAGCGGCGGAAACTGGTTTTGATGACCCGCGAGACGCCGCTGCATCTCATCCATCTGCGCAATATGTGCACTGTCACGGAGGCCGGTGCGATCGTCATGCCGCCGGTGCCGGCCTTCTACAACAGGCCGCAAAGCGTCTTCGATATTGTCGATCAGCTCGCCGCCCGCGCTATCGATCAGCTCGGTATCGCGCCCGCGCCGCAGGCGCCGATATGGCAGCCGCATGTGGTGAAGACATCGTGAGCGATCAGAAATAGGCCATGGGGTCTGCGCCAAAGAGCGCGGCATGGCCGCCGGCCAGCAGCCACCAGACCGTCAACCCTGTCAGTACCGCGGCTAGCAGCATCGGCCCGTCCACGGCGAGGCGCGTCTTGCCGGAAAGGATTGCTGCGAAAGGGATCGTTGCGTTTTTAGCAGCCGCCGCGCTCCACGCATTACCCAGTCTTTTCCGCGCGCGTTTTTCAGTCATCGCCATTCCGCCAAGCGAAAACAGCGCAAAACCGCCGAACAGGATGACGGAACGCAGGTCGCCATTCGGCACGACATGGCCGAGCGACCAAAACAGGAAACCGACAAGCACCGGATGCCGCGTGATGCGCACGATTGCCCCCGGTTTATCTCCCTGCCACACGGAAATGGAGAGCGGATTGACGCTGAAAAGGCCGGCCAGCACGAAAAACAGGCCAATTGGAGCAGCGAGAAACGTGACATGCGCCTGCCAAGGCGCGACATCCCAAAGCGGAATATAATCGACCGACAGCGCGGCATAAAATACCCAGCCCAGCGTCAGAAGCGAGACGACGGAATAACTCCCGAAATAGGCGGGCCTGCCGATGGCCGCAATCAGCCGGCCGCGCACGGCAGGTACGGCGGGAATGGAATGCAGCGCCACGAAAAGCGAAAGAGCGGCGACAAGTTCAAGCATGTGACTGCCTTCTTACTGGTTCAGGAACAGCACCGAAGCAATGGCCACGGAGGCAAGCACGGCGGAAACCGCACCCATGCGCTGCAACACACCCATACGGTACAACAGCACCGCAAAGCCAACGATAATAGGGGTTGCGACAATCAGCCCGACCTGCGCGTCGTTCATGGGAAGCTCCATTTTCCAGAGTTGCGCTTTGTCATGACAATAGGACTTTGCACGCTCCCTTCTTTGACCGACCGCAAAGAAGCGGGGTTTGAGGACGCCTAAGCGTGGCTTGCTGTTTTACAATTACGGACAAGACCATGGCGATCAATACGGAAGAGGAAAGCGGAAGCCTGCTTTTGTGGATTCTGGTCTGGAGCGAACTTGCCGCTTTCGGCGCGCTGACCGGCGCCTTCATCATTGCCTTCGCCCTCAAGCCCGAGGCCTTCGCCGCCGCGCGCCAACATCTGCAGCCGCAGCTTGCCGGTCTCAATACGCTGATTTTGCTGACGAGCGGCTGGCAGGCGGCCGTTGCGGCCAGTCGCCACAACGCGCTGCCGGGAAGAAGGCGGGCGCTCGCGCTTGCCGGCCTGCTGGGCTTCGTTTTCGTCGGCGTAAAACTCTATGAATACTCCACCGAAATCGCATTCGCCTCCGATCCCGCCTATGGCGCTTTCTTCGAGCTTTATTTCCTGCTCACCGGCTTCCATCTGCTGCATGTCGTCTTCGTGGCCGTGCTGCTGTTTCTCGTCGCAGTCTTCCCGAAAAACGAGAACGTCACGCTGGTGACGACGCTGTGGCATGTCATCGATCTGGTCTGGATCGTCATTTTTCCCATCGTCTATCTGGTTTGACAGTCATGATCCACCGCACCTCCCGCCAGCTTGCAAGAAGTTTTGCAGCACTCGCCGTTCTCGTTCTCGCCGGTACGGCCGCCGTCACCTCGTGGAAGGCGGCGCTTCTGCCGCCGGTTGCCGTCGCCTGCCTGATGCTGCTTTTCGCGCTCCTGAAATCCAGACGCGTCATCGACGACTTTCTCGGCTTTCGCGAAGAGCGTGGCCTGCTGCGCACAGCACTTCTGGCATGGCCGGCCATCTTTGCCGCCGCAGCCCTGCTGCGGGCGCTCCTGCAGGGCATTTTGTCGCTCTGAAAAGGCGGACCACACCACCTCCCCACTTGTTTGCCAAATGGCAAAGAACGCCGGCGGCCAGCGGCTAGAAAGGGGCGAGACCCGAAGCTGCCGGCAAATTCCGGCAAGAGGGTTCGATCAAGCCAGTCCGCATAAGCGGTCTTCCGGATGGAAAGGACCATTGGCATGGCAGAACGCCTGACCAAAACAGGAGCGCGAAACGTCTTTTACGGCGGCTCCATCTTCTTCTTCGCCATATTCGTCGGGCTGACCGCCCATAGCCATTATTACATGCGCACCACCTCGACGGATGAAAGCACGCTGACCGAAAGCGTCGCGCGCGGCAAACATGTGTGGGAGAAAAACTCCTGCATCAACTGTCACACGCTGCTCGGCGAAGGCGCCTATTTCGCGCCCGAACTCGGCAATGTCTGGAAGCGCTATGGCGGCGTGGAAGACAAGGAAGCGGCGCGCGATTCCATCAAGGCGTGGATGGCCGCCCAGCCCACCGGCATCGAAGGCCGCCGCCAGATGCCGCAGTTCAATCTCACCGAACAGGAACTCGATGATCTCGTCGACTTCCTCGAATGGACGAGCCGGATCAAGACGCAGAACTGGCCGCCG
Organism: Agrobacterium sp. FDAARGOS_525; assembly: GCF_003938925.1. Lineage (NCBI taxonomy): Bacteria > Pseudomonadati > Pseudomonadota > Alphaproteobacteria > Hyphomicrobiales > Rhizobiaceae > Agrobacterium > Agrobacterium sp. FDAARGOS_525. The sequence continues at coordinate 97,531 of NZ_RKIU01000005.1, forward strand.
AACGATGCGGGTTGAGGCTGACGGCAAGGAGATGACGAGATGAAATACCAGACGCAAAAAGTCGCCATGCTGTATTTTTACGGCGCAATCGGGTTGTTCGTGGCGCAGATCCTGTTCGGCGTCGTCGCCGCCACGATCTACGTGCTTCCCAATACGCTTTCAGAGCTTCTGCCCTTCAACATCGTGCGCATGATCCACACCAATGCGCTGGTCGTGTGGCTGTTGATGGGCTTCATGGGGTCGACCTTCTACCTGCTGCCGGAAGAGACGGAAACCGAGCTTTACAGCCCCAAACTCGCCATCGCGCAGTTCTGGATCTTCCTGGTGGCCGCAGCCGTTGCCGTGGTCGGATATATGTTCCGTATCCATGAAGGCCGCGAGTTCCTCGAACAGCCCTTCGCCATCAAGGTCGGCATAGTGCTTGTCGTTTTGATGTTCCTGTTCAACATCACCATGACAGCGCTGAAGGGCCGCAAAACCACCGTCATCAACATCCTGCTCTTCGGACTCTGGGGGCTGGCGATCTTCTTCCTCTTCGCCTTCTACAACCCCATGAACCTGGCGCTCGACAAGATGTACTGGTGGTACGTCATCCATCTGTGGGTGGAAGGCGTGTGGGAACTGATCATGGCGTCAATCCTCGCCTTCCTTATGATCAAGCTCAACGGCATCGACCGCGAAGTGGTGGAAAAATGGCTCTATGTCATCGTCGGCCTTGCCCTCTTTTCGGGCATTCTCGGCACCGGCCACCATTATTACTGGATCGGCGCGCCCGGTTATTGGCAATGGATCGGTTCGCTGTTCTCGACGCTGGAAGTGGCCCCCTTCTTCACCATGGTCATCTTCACCTTCGTCATGACCTGGAAGGCCGGCCGCAAGCATGAGAACCGCGCAGCGCTTCTGTGGTCGATCGGCTGCTCGGTCATGGCCTTCTTCGGCGCCGGCGTCTGGGGTTTCCTGCATACGCTGTCGTCGGTGAACTATTACAGCCACGGCACGCAGCTTACCGCCGCCCACGGCCACCTCGCCTTCTTCGGCGCCTATGTGATGCTGAACCTTGCGATGATGGCCTACGCCATCCCCGAAATGAAGAAACGCGCGCCCTACAATCAGTGGCTTTCGATGACGAGCTTCTGGGTGATGTGCACGGCCATGTCGGTCATGACCTTCGCGCTGACCTTTGCCGGCGTGGTGCAGATCCAGCTTCAGCGCGTCATGGGCGAAAGCTTCATGGATGTGCAGGACCAGCTGGCGATCTTCTACTGGATCCGTCTCGGCTCCGGTTTCGCAGTTCTCATTTCGGCGGTCATGTTCATCTGGGCAGTCCTGGTGCCGGGCAAGCAGAAACAGGGCGACGTCGCCCGCCTCGTGCAGCCCGCCGAATGAGAAACGGACCGGCTCTCCTTTTCCCCCGAGAGCCGGTCCTTACCACCAACCATGGAGATGACCATGAATACGATTTTCCGCCCCCCGCCGCAGCCTTTGCCGGACACGCCGTTCTATACCGCGCTTGGCAATGAATGCACGCTGTTCGAAAGCGCCTGGGTGCGGCAATTGCCGCTGCTGCTGAAAGGCCCGACAGGTTGCGGCAAGACCCGTTTCGTCAGCCATATGGCGGCAAAACTCGGCCTGCCGCTTTCGACCGTTTCATGTCACGACGATCTTGCCGCCGCCGATCTGACCGGTCGTTACCTGCTGAAAGGCGGTGAAACCGTGTGGATGGACGGCCCGCTGACACGATCCGTGCGTCAGGGCGGCATATGTTACCTCGACGAGATTGTGGAAGCGCGCAAGGATGTGGCCGTTGTGCTGCATCCGCTCACCGACGACCGTCGTATCCTGCCGCTGGAGCGCACCGGCGAGGTGCTGGAAGCGCCCTCGGGTTTCATGCTCGTCGTATCCTACAATCCCGGCTACCAGAACCTGCTGAAAAGCCTGAAACCCAGCACCCGCCAGCGCTTCGTCGCCATTGAATTCGATTTTCTGCCCAAAGAGCAGGAGATTGCCGTCGTGTCGCATGAAAGCGGGCTCGATGCGCGCGATGTCGAGCCGCTCGTCGATCTCGCCCACCGGCTGCGCGGCCTGAAAGGCCACGATCTGGAAGAAGGCGTCTCCACCCGCCTGCTCGTTTATTGCGCCAGCCTCATCGATACCGGCCTTCCCGCCCGTCAGGCCGTGCGCGCGGCGATGATCGAACCGCTGTCCGACGAGCCGGATGTGAAGGCCGCGCTGCATGAAGTCGCGGATGCGGTCATACGATAAGGCACATTTATATCAATATCTGAATGCGCGGTATTACCCGCGCATTCCGGCTCGATGCCATGAGGATAAACCATGCTGGACTTTCTGGAACTGGAAGAAACCGTCGGCCGCGCCTGGCACAGGCTGATCGGCGAAACCGGCACATGGCTGCGCTTTCCCGATCACGCCGTCAGGCTGGAAGACATGCAGGCCGTGCTGGCCATATGTTTCCGCGGTTTTGGCGGTGAACACGCGGTGCAGATCGCCCCGGCGCGCGCCCGCACCTCCACACACCGGCTGAGGCTTCGCCAGCGCATGGGCCTTGGCGAAGAAAAGCTTGCCCAGCCCGGACGCGATCATGCCACGCTGATGCTGCCGCCATTCCTCGATCTATTTCCCGACCGCCACCTCAATCGCGATCTTTATTTCTGGCTCGCCGCCGCCATGGCGATGATGCCGCTTGAACCAGTCATGGCCGCCGACCCGTTGCGCAACGATCTTGCCCGGCTCGACCGCGCCACGGAACTGGCAGAGACCGTAACCCATGCTTTTCCCGGCATGAAGACCCGTTATCGCCGGCTTTGCGCCGCCATGCTCGCGGTGCGGCAGAAGCGGCCGCTGCCGCAGGCGGAACAGCAGGTGGAACAGCGGGTGCTTTCCATGCTGGCCGATGCGGCAGGGATCGAAGGCTATCCGCCGCCCGTCGGTCTTCTAGCCAAAGCGCCGCCGCGTTATCTGCCGATGCTGCCTGTTCCGCTGTGGCCGGACACGCTGCTGCGCGAAACATCCGAGGCCAGGCAAAGCGAAGACCAGCCGGCGGCGAGCGCAGCACCACAGGGGGCGGAAGCGGCCCGTCATATCGCCGTGCGTGAAAAGGCGGAGAACCGGCAGACGGAACGCAGCCCCTTCATCCTCAACCGTTTCGAAAAAATCCTCGCCATGGCGGAGATGGTCAATGTCGATCGTTCCGGTGACGATAGCGACGATGCCGACGACAGTGCGGCCGACGAGCTCGACGACATGACGCTGGGAGAAAGAAAAGGGCGGCCTTCCGCCCGCTTCCGCTTCGATCTGGACCTGCCGCCCGAAGCACTGAACCATACCGCGCTGACGGCGGAACTGACCTATCCCGAATGGGATTATCGCAGCAGCAGCTATCTCGCCGATCATTGCCGGGTCATCGCCGGTCCGGCGAAAGACGCGGAGACGGCACCGGAACCCGACCCGGACACCAAAAGCCTCATCCGCCGGGTCAGGCGGCAATTCGAGGTGCTGAGACCGCGCCACGAGATGCTGCGCGCCCAGCTTGACGGCAACGATCTCGATCTTGACGCCGTGGTGCGCGCCAGAAGTGATATCGCCTCCGGAGGACAGGGCAGCGACCGCATTCATATGGCCAGTCGCCCGCAGGCGCATGATCTCGCCGTAACGATCCTCGTCGATGTGTCCTTGTCCACCGATGCCTGGTTCGACAATCGCCGGGTGCTCGATGTGGAGAAGGAAGCCCTGCTGGTGCTTGCGCACGGGCTTTCCGCCTGCGGTGACAGTCACTCCATCCTGACCTTCACCTCCCGCCGCCGTTCCTGGGTGCGGGTGGAAACGGTGAAAGATTTCGATGAGCCAATGGGCCACACTATCGAGCGTCGCATCGCGGCGCTGAAGCCCGGTTTCTACACCCGCATCGGCCCTGCCATCCGCCACGCCAGCGCCAAGCTGCATGGCAGACCGGAACGGCGCAAGCTGCTTCTGCTGCTGACGGACGGGAAGCCGAACGATGTCGATCACTATGAGGGCCGCTTCGCCATCGAGGACAGCCGCCGTGCGGTTTCCGAGGCGCGGCGCTCGGGCGTCAGCGTCTTCGGCGTGACCGTCGACAGCAAGGCGCAATCCTATATTCCGGCCATGTTCGGCCAGAACGGTTATGCCATCGTCAACAGGATCGCCAAGCTGCCATCTGCGCTGCCGGCAATCTATCGCAGCCTTGCCGGCTGACGCATGTCACGCAGACGGACCTGACGAATCTCAGGTTTATTTGCGCGGCGACAATGTCTCCCGACCGCCGGGCGGATAGGTTTTTCCAGTCCGCCGGCCGGCCGCACCGCCGGGCATCATTCCATCCGCGGCCATGGAGCCAGCCTATGTCCGAAGCCCAAACCGCAACCAATATCGATGTGCGCATCATTCCGCATCGCGAACGCCATCCGCGCATTTTCGGTGCGCTCGGCGCGTTGACCGAGGGGCAATCGCTACAGATCACCAGCGATCACGATCCCCGTCCGCTGCTTTACCAGCTGGCCACCAATTTCCCTGGCCAGTTCGGCTGGGAATATCTCGAACAGGGTCCGGACGTCTGGCGCCTCGATATCGGCCGCCTGGAAGAACAGGCCGAAGGTTCGGAAGACGATATCTCCGGCTGCGAATGCTGCTGCGGATCCGAACATTGAGCCCAGCGCCTGCGGCATGGTGAAAATTCCTCTGGCGGACGGCCCCTGCCGCCGCCAGCCGACAGATGAGGTGATGCAATGACGGAAATGATCAGGGAACTCGATGTCCGGCCGCTTTTGCTGAGCGGCGGCGAGCCTTTTCCGGCCATCATGGAAGCCGTGGCAGGGCTTGCGCCCGGTGAGGCGCTGCGATTATACGCCACCTTCCGGCCCAGTCCACTGTTCAAGGTGATGGCCGAACGCGGTTTCGACCATCAGGTCCGGGAAATTGGCGGCGGCGACTGGGAGGTGCTGTTCACGCCGCGATCCAGTGAAGCCGAGCAGATTTCCGTGTCGCCCGCACTTGCGGGCAACGCGGAGGAGCCGCAGATATGGCCCGACCCGGTCGTCTATCTCGATCTGCGCGATGAGGCGACCGGGGGTCAAACGGCCCGTACGCTTGCCACACTTGACCGTCTTCCCCTAGGTTCCGTGATCTTCTTGCTGATGCCGCAGGAACCGACCTTCCTCTACCCGGAGCTTCTGGCCCGGGGTCATCAATGGGCCGGAAATTTCGACGAGGCGCGTACGGCGTTTCGCATTTTCATCCGCGCCGGTGCCGGCGCGCATTGAACCAGAAGTCAAACTCCCGGAAAACAAAACGCCCCTGAAATTGCTTCCGGGGCGTTTTGTTTTGGCGGTATGGCAAGGAGGCCTTCTAGGCTTTGAGCGGTTTGCGCTCGCGCATCAGGATTGGCCCGTACTCGAAGCAGAACAGACCGAAACCCACGATCCAGAGGAGCGCCGAGCAGGCGTAGAGATGCATCATCGCGCCGGGGAAGAACTCGGCTGCCGGTCTCAACAGCGCGCAGGCGATCAGCGCCACGTACGCGGCGATGGTGACCCTGCTGGCCGCGAGCTTGCGCCCGGTATGGCCAAGGCTCGCTCTCGTCATGACAGCAACCATCATACAGCCGATGACGCCGACGGTGAAGACATGCAGGACGGAACGCGTGTCCATGACGTCAAGCGCCGCCAGCGCTATGGTGATGAAACCGGCGGGAATGAAGGCATAGGCCGCATGCAGCACCACCAGCACCTGCTCCGGCCAGGTCGTCCAGCCGCGCCAGCGGACCAGACGCACGGCGTGCATGAAAGCCGCCAGAAGCGCCGTTGGGACGGCCACGATGCTCTCGGGCTCTATTGTCCAGACGGCCAGCGCCGCGACACTGGTCAGGATGGCTGCGGTGTCGAAACCGTTATAGGGGACTGGAAAATCCGTGCGGCCAAACCGGTTCAGCCAGTTGCGGGTAAAACTCGGCACGATCCGGCCGCCGACGATGATGACAAGCACGGTGTAGGCCGAGACCGCGAGGCGGGTCGCCATCTGGCTGAGGTCGCCTTCGATCGCCGCCACATGGAATACGATGTTAGCGACCGAAAGCGCCAGCAGCCCGCCCAGCACCTTCAGGTCTTTCCATTTGCGCCCGGCAATGACCTCGCGCGCGCAGATCGTGAGAAGTGCCGGCAGGAAAAGCCCGTCCACGGCTGCGGCGGTGACCACGCCCACCGTGTCCGGCACAAGCAGGAAAAGCCGGCCGGCGCACCAGAGCGCAAACAGCCACACCAAGGGTTTGCCCGACACCGGCAGCCGCCCCGTCCAGTTCGGCACAGCCGTCAGTAGAAAGCCGGACAGCACCGCCGAAGCGAAACCGAACAGCATCTCATGGGCATGCCAGTTCGGTGCGCCGTAATCCCCGCCGAGGTCGATGAAGCCCGAAAGGGCTGCGATCCACAACGCCATCGCCACGATGGCCCAGAGGGCGCCGCCGAGGAAAAACGGACGGAAACCGTAAGAAAAGATAACCGGGCCGCTGCGTGCCAGCCCCCTTGGAATGCCGCCTTTTGGCCGGCTGCGCCCCTGGGTGGGAACGGTTTGGCTGCCACTCATTGTAATGCTCCTCATTTGGTCTTGACATATGTCTAGACGCAATCCCGTCTCGCTTCTTTGCGAACAGGCAAAGAGGAGGTGCTACCCGTCCGCATGAAGCCGTAACCGCCTGCCAAAATGTCGCAGGTGGCGCGACGTGCAGTTTGCTCCATCTCAAATTGTATTTCCGTACCTCCACTACAAATGCTGTGACAGAGCAAAGCATGCTCTGCCCCAAGAGGGACAGGAGAAATATGATGACGGAAACCTTCCACATCACACGGCGTAATATTCTCGCAGGCGCGGCATTTGCAGGGGCTTTGGCTCCCGTCATCATGCCATCGACAGCGAGCGCGGCAGAGGAAAAAAAGGCTGCGGCCAAGCCATTGACGAAGGCGGAGATTGGAGTACTACCTCGCGTAAAAGTTGATCTCGTCAAGCCGCCCTTCGTGCATGCTCACACGCAGAAAGCCGAAGGCGGGCCGAAGATCGTCGAGTTCACGCTCACGATCAAAGAGCAGAAGATGATCCTCGACGACAAGGGCACCGAGGTCCACGCCATGACCTTCAACGGTTCGGTTCCGGGGCCTCTGATGGTGGTGCACCAGGACGACTATGTCGAACTGACCCTCATCAACCCCGATACCAATGAGCTACAGCACAACATCGATTTCCACTCGGCCACCGGCGCGCTCGGCGGCGGCGGGCTCACCATCGTCAACCCCGGTGAAAAGGCGATCCTGCGCTTCAAGGCCACCAAGGCCGGCGTCTTCGTCTATCACTGCGCACCTCCCGGCATGGTGCCGTGGCACGTCACCTCGGGCATGAATGGCGCGATCATGGTACTGCCGCGTGAGGGCCTGACGGATGGCCACGGCAAGGAGCTTGTTTATGACAAGATCTATTATGTCGGCGAGCAGGACTTCTACATCCCGCGCGACGAGAACGGCAATTTCAAAAAATATGAAAGCGCCGGCGACGCCATGGCCGACACGCTGGAGGTGATGCGCAAGCTGACACCGAGTCACATCGTCTTCAACGGTGCAGTCGGCGCGCTAACGGGAGAACACGCCCTTCAGGCCGCCGTGGGTGAAAAGGTGCTGATCGTGCATTCGCAGGCGAACCGTGATACCCGCCCGCACCTTATCGGCGGCCATGGCGATTATGTCTGGGCAACGGGTAAATTCCGCAACCCGCCGGATCTCGACCAGGAAACATGGTTCATCCCCGGCGGCACGGCGGGCGCGGCCTTCTATACCTTCGAGCAGCCCGGCATCTACGCCTATGTCAATCACAACCTTATCGAAGCCTTCGAATTGGGCGCGGCCGCCCATTTCAAGGTGACGGGCGAGTGGAATAACAGCCTGATGCAGGCGGTGCTCGCCCCGTCGAGCATCTGACACAAGCGGAAGCGCGCCGCCGCCAGCGGTCGCGGCGCGCTCCCCTTCTGCTATACGGCCTGAAAGCAGGCCCGAACTTTGGCGTCTTCTCGACGCAGGCAGGTTCCCATGGGCATTCCCGGCAACAGCCACTTCCCAAACGCCGTCTCGCTTCTTCTCCCGCTCTCGATTGCAACGCTGCTGGCAACGGCCATCGGTTTCCAGTCGGGGATCATCCGCAGCGGCATTGATGACCGTGCGGCCATGATGGCTCCACAGGTCGTTACAGTGCCCGCAGGACATTTCACCTACCGGGCGGAGGGCGAATATTTCCGCAATGGTTATGCCGTCGATGGCCCGATGGTCGACGTGGCGATGCGGCAAAGTCTCACGATCATGAAATATCAGGTATCGAGCGGCGATTATGCGCGCTGCGTAGCGGAAGGCGGCTGTCAGCAGCCGGAACCCGGCTTTGCCGCACCGATCGGCGGCGAGATACCGGCAACCGGTATCAGTCAGGATGACGCCCGCGCTTATGCGACGTGGCTGAGTGAGCGGACAGGCGAGGTCTGGCGCCTGCCGAGCGACGCTGAACTGGCTTTCGCCGCCGGGTCGCATTTCCCGGATGAGACGCTGGGTGTCGACGCGGACAGCGAAAACCCGGCCTTGCGTTGGCTGGCCGATTACGAGCGGCAGACCAGGCGTAAAGCCTCGGGCAACCCGATGCCGCAATCCTATGGCAGCTTTGGCGAAAACGAATATGGCCTTGCCGATTTCGGGGGCAATGTCTGGGAATGGACATCGAGCTGCAGCCACCGCGTGACGCTCGGCAAGGATGGTGAGGCGATCGATAGCGTTGCCTCCTGCGGTATCCCGGTCGCGTCGGGAAAACACCGGGCGGCCATGAGCGCCTTCGTCAAAAACCCGAAGAGCGGAGGCTGCGCTGTCGGAGTACCGCCTGACAATCTCGGCTTCCGGCTGGTGAAGGATACGCGCTGGTATGCTCCGCTTGTCGAAAAGCTCCGGGCAGCCGGTCTGGCTACGTGATAGTCGTCACTTAAAACATCCAGTTGATTTATATCATTTGTTCTTCTTCGCCCGATCGGTAGAGCTGTGTCGTGAAAATACAGAATGCTCGCATCATGTTTCTCCTGGCGGGGAGCGCGCGGTGCCAGTTAACCGGAGAGGGTGCAAGTGAAGATTGACCGAAGCGTCATCCGGTCGCTGGCCTTGTTCGCCAGGATGGCCGACGATGAGCTGGACGGACTGCTGAAGCACGCCACATCTCGGCTGGTGCCGCCGGGCGAAGCCATCTTCGAGCAGGGCCAGCCAGCCAAGCATTTCTTCCTGCTCATTCATGGCCGCCTGAAGGTGACGCAGGTCACGCACGATGGCCAGCAGATCATCGTTCGTGTGGTGCATCCCGGTGATCTCTTCGGTTTCGCCCGGGCGCTGCAGCGGTCCGATTATCCCGGCACCGCGACCACGGCCGCCGAAAGCGTGATCCTTTCCTGGCAGACAGACCTCTGGCCGCACTTCGTCGAGCAGAACCCGCACCTTGCCGTCTCCGCCATGCAGACCATTGGCCAACGTCTTGAGGAAGCGCATACGCGCATCCGCGAAATGTCGACGCAAGAGGTAGAGCGTCGGGTGGCGCACGCCGTACTGCGCCTTTCGCAACAGGCAGGGCGCAAGGAGTTGGACGGTATTCGAATTGACTTCCCGATCTCGCGGCAGGATATAGCGGAAATGACCGGCACCACGCTCCACACCGTTTCTCGCATCCTGTCCAGCTGGGAGAGCAAGGGCCTGGTACAGGGCGGCCGGCAGAAACTTCTCGTATGCGATCTCCCGGGCCTTGCTCAACTGGCGGACGGCGATATCAGTCAAGTCTAGGGCGAGCGCTGGCCTCGCTCATTGCGGCAGCCTGCTCTTGCGCGTTTCTTACGCTCTGTCGGTTACAGGGAGGTTGCTAGTTTAAGTCGCGGGACATATGATTTTTATAAAAGCGGTAGAACTGAAGGGAGCGAACCATGCCCCATGTCACCCGCGTATTTCTGGGAAAACGGCTTCCGCAACCTGTCGAACTCCAAGCATGCCGTCAACAAGTGGGAAGATTTCTCGGGCCTCAAGGTCCGCGTAATGCAGAACAACATCTTCCTCGACACCTTCCAGAACCTCGGTGCAAACGCTACGCCGATGGCTTTCGGCGAAGTCTTCTCGGCGCTCGAGACCAACGCGATCGACGCGCAGGAAAACCCCTATGTGACGATCGACACCTCCAAGTTCTACGAAGTACAGAAGTACTTCACGGAGACGAACCACGCCTACACGCCGTTCCTCTTCCTCTTCTCCAAGCCGATCTTCGACAGCTACACGCCGGAAGAACAGGCAGCCCTGCGCGAATGCGCAGTTGTCGGCCGTGACGAAGAGCGCAAGGTCATCCGCGAACTGACCAGAAGTCCCTGGAAAAGATCAAGGCTGCCGGCCTCGAGGTGAACACGCTGTCTGCTGAAGAGCAGGCGCGTATTCGCGAAAAGTCGATGGTCGTTTACGAAAAGCACAAGGCTGAAATCGGTGCTGACGTCGTTGACGCCGTTAGGTGTCCGGCGGGTATCTCCCCGCCGGACACCGTGGAAAAGGATATCGTCTGCCGGCTCCTTACGTCGACCGAAGAATCTCGAAACAATTTTGAATCTTCAGCTTGCCGGGACTCGAGCAGCGTGTGACTCGCCGACACCCTAGTCACCCTGATGTGCGCAACCATGTGGATCGGCCTGGCCTGATCGAAGGCCTTGGGCTGGGTGGCAATAACATCAAAGTCGAGACGTCAGTCTGCATGTTCAAGATTCGCGCCGCCGACATGTTGATCGCGACGTGTCCGTCACGCATGAATGTGCCGTCCTCATCGCAACCTCGTGCGCAAAGCCAGCGCAGACTTATCCAGGCATGGCAAGCTCTGGTAGTTCGTCCCGTCGCCGCTGAATGGTATATCACTTTCTACGGCCGTCTGTGGTCCGTAAATTTGGCGTGATCTCCCGACACATGAAGCAATTGCCCGCCGCCGGCCAGCGCGCTATGCCAATGTGACATATGGTTAGCGACAGGATGGGCACCTCGATGGCGGACGCGAAAAGAATGATGCCGATCAGGGACCGGAAAAGATCCAATGGCGGGTTGCGCTCGCTTTGCAACAAACGCAGGGGAATTCTATCGCAGCTTCATCCGTTTTCGTTCTGTTTATTTTGAGTGTTTTTCATGGATCTACTCGACGCCCCTGCTATCTCCATACTGTTTGTTCCCCCAATTCTCCTGGCCGCAATAACCGGAGGTTTGCGGCTTGGACTGCTCGCATTTTTCCTGGCGTTTTGCTCGGCAAGCTATCTGAGATCGCTTACCCCCGGCGGCGCCCAAGTCCCCGAGTTGTTGGTTTTCGGAGCGGTCGGCATTGCAATTGCGTACCTCGGCGGGTCGCTCAAACGCCTGAGGCATCAATATAAGGCTTCAGAAGAAGCGCTGAACACGCGCGAGGCACACCTAAGGTCTATTCTCGATACTGTGCTCGACGCCACGATCGTCAGCCAGCAGGATGGCACGATTGTCTCTTTCAATGCAGCCGCCGTCAGGCAGTTCGGGTACTCTGAGGACGAAGCAATTGGACAAAATCTTCGAATGCTGATGCCACAACCTTATCGGCACGAGCACGACGGCTACCTCCAGCGCTATCTCGCGACCGGCGAAAAACGCATTATCGGAACCGATAGGGTCGTGGTGGGCCAGCGCAAGGACGGATCGACATTTCCCATGAAGCTCGCGGTTGGAGAAACACATCGGGGGGGCAAACGGTTTTTCACCGGTTTCGTGAGAGATCTTACCGAAAGAGAGGAATCAGCAGCCCGCCTACAGGAGATTCAGACTGAACTGGCAAGATTGGCACGGCTGAACGAAATGGGAGAGATGGCATCTACCTTGGCCCACGAGCTGAACCAGCCGCTTTCGGCGATTGCCAACTATGTTCATGGTTGCGCACGCTTGCTACAGGGCTCCGAAAGCGAAAGGGACAGGCAATTGCACGAAGCCCTGAGGGAAGCAGGTGAACAAAGTGTCAGGGCAGGTCAAATCATTCGCCATCTCCGAGAATTCGTTACCAAGGGTGAGACTGAGAAGCTGCCTCACAAACTCCGGCATCTGGTTGAGGAGGCGGGTGCACTGGCGCTGATGGGTTCAAGAGAAAAAGGTGTGCGATCCGTCTTTGACTTTGCTGCTAGCGACGATATGGTCATGGTCGACCGAATTCAGATACAGCAGGTACTCACGAACTTGATGCGCAATGCAGTCGAGGCGATGGGCGAGTCCCTAAAGAAAGACCTTCGGGTGAGCATCAAGGCTGCTGAAAGCGGCAAAGCCGCAGTGATAGTCGAAGATTCGGGCGCTGGCATTCCCAATGAGATTTCCGACCAGTTGTTCAGGCCTTTTGTCACGACTAAGGCTGGCGGAATGGGAATCGGGCTGTCCATATCGAAGCGTATCATCGAGGCTCACGGCGGAGAGATAACCGTGTCACGTAGCGAGCTCGGAGGAGCAAGATTTACATTCACACTGCCAGCCTATGATGGGGAAGAAAATGGCGAACGATGATTTCACTGTGCACGTCGTTGATGACGAGGAAGCTGTCAGGAAATCGCTCGCCTTTATGCTCAGCATGAGCGGTCTTGGCGTGAGAGTGCATGATACGGCTACCGCCTTCGCATCGCTTGCACCAAGACTTCACCGCGCTGTGCTGGTTACTGATTTGCGCATGCCGGACATAAGTGGTGTTGAGCTGATCCGACGGATCCGCTCAGAGGGGGTGCGTATACCGTCGATAGTGATTACCGGCCATGGCGATGTGCCTATGGCGGTGGAGGCAATGAAGGCCGGAGCCGTTGACTTCATTGAAAAGCCATTTGCCGATACGGTCATCATCGACGCGATCCACCGTGCGGCTACCCGTCTGGATCCCCGTGTTCCCGAAACGGAATCGGCAGAAGAAGTACGCAAAAGACTCGAGACGCTGAGCGAACGCGAGCGGCAGGTTCTTGCGGCGGTGGTGGCGGGGCACCCGAATAAATCCATAGCCTTCAATCTCGACATAAGCCCGCGAACCGTGGAGGTCCACAGAGCTAACGTCATGGGAAAAATGAAAGCTAGAAGCCTTCCCGAGCTGGTTCGCATGTCACTTTCGATTGAAATCGCGGACTTTGGAAACTCCGACGGAAATTGATTCAGAACAAGGCGCGCAAGGTAAAGAGGCTGTTCAACTGGCCCTGCTTGTCGCGTTATTGCAATGTTCCCGGTGTCAAATTTGCCGACTACACGACATATAACTTCGATTGTGACGGACCCCGCACTGTCGCGCGGCTTGGCGTTCGCCCTGCGCGCGTACGGATATGACGTCGCGTCATTCCGGTCCTGGAAGCATGCCGGAGAATCGGTCGGTGGAGCGATTTGTGTTATTCTCGACGGCTCCCTTCCAGAATGCGAGAGGGAAGCATGTCTCGCAACCCTCCCCGTAAAGACGCCTGTCCTTTTTCTTGCAGAAGACGAGACGTTCAGCAACGAGAGGCCAAGCATACAAATCCTTCACAAGCCGCTAACGGGCACGGATATCGTGAGTGCGCTGATGCGGCTAGGTAAAAACCCTTAGTGGAACGAACGAATTTTGGCAGGCGTCGCTCTGCGGCATAGTCGGGGCATTCCAATTGAGGGTCAGCTCACATGCTCGCTACGGCTTCCGCCAGTTATTCCTCCCTTGGTTCGTCTCCGTCACCCGGTCTACCAATGGCGGTTGTCCGCCCGCGCCCTGTCACTTTCCATGCTTCCGGTAGTGAGATTTATGCGCAGGGCGAAAAGTCTGGATCTCTGTACAGGATCGAGTCCGGGGCTGTGCGCATCTACCGTCTGCTTACGGACGGCCGTAGGCAGGTTGTCGCGTTCCATGTGCAAGGGGAAACATTCGGTTTTGAGGCGTGGGGGTGTCGAAGCTTCTACGCCGAGGCGATCGTGCCAACCGGATTGACGTCGATCGAGGCAGAAGGAAACGAAATTCACCGCGGCGAACTGATGGCGCTCGCCTTGCGAAGCATGATTCGGGCTCAGGAGCATCTGCTCGTGGTTGGCCGCCAAAGCGCCCTCGAGAAACTTGCGGTATTCCTTGTTGACCTTGATCGTCGACAAGGCGATGTAGGAATTATCGATCTGCCGATGACGCGAACGGATATCGGCGATTATCTCGGGATGACGGTTGAGACGGTATCGCGGAGCATGTCCAGGCTTCGCGAGAAGGGTATTGTTCGCCTGAAGAACGCCCGCTGTATCGAAATAGTCAGACGCGACAAACTCCAGGCGATCAGCGAGTAATCCGCTCCCGGCCCGAGTGAGGGGGAGTGCATGCAGGACCTGCCATCACCCGACCTCAGTCTGGCACCCTCCGCCTTCTTCTCCTTGGTGTTGTCAGGTGGTGCAGGAGCTGTATGGCGCCCTGGCCGGACACCGCGGACGCGGTTATTCGAGGCTGGGGTCATTGAACCCTGTAAGATCGGTGGCTGTCATCGGCGCGCGAAACGGCACTGCACGGTGCAACCAACAGGACAAATGGCAACGACGGTCGTCAGATCGTGAGAACGTAGACGATCTCGTAGGTCGCAGGATCGATGACGATGATCCGTTCGTCAGCAAGAACGATATATTCGTAATCACGGTACTGCGGAACGATCTGGATCACGCGCGCTGGGAGCCTGTGAACCTAACGGTTCTGGAACCGCGGTTCCAACGGAAATGCTGAATATCGGGCGGACGGGTTCAACCTTGTTTTCGATAATGACATTTCGGATTTCGGTGCGCTGCCCGGTCGTGACATTGACGTTCACTTGCGAACCGGCCTTCTGCTCTTTTGTCGCCGCAGATGGCGGCGGCCCTGAGACATCGCCGTTGGTCGCACCAGCAGTGCCTGTCTTTCCGTCGTGGTTTTGGAAGAACCAGGTGTCCGTGCTTTTCGTGGTCCGGTTATCAGCTCTGCCGAACGGGATCTGACGAACAAACAGGAACGCGGCTCTGTGCCTAACGCATGGTTTGCCCGCGATGAGACGAAAATCGCCGATATTCTGCGCTATCCACGTGCCAAAATGAAAAAGCTCCGGAAGGTTCATTCGGCCGTTCGCCTACGCCACTGTCCAGACCCTTGCATGGTCGCTCGTATGCCCGACGCGCCGCCATGCTTGTTGAGCACTTTGCCTCCGATGCTGGAACCAAAAGAACATCAAAGGGTTAATCACGTGGATCAAACTACGCAGATCCGAGCTAGGGAGAAAACCATGAAAAACACTATTCTCACAGCCGCCCTCATTTGTGCCTCGGCCCTTACAGCACATGCTCAAGGTGCGCCCGCGGCCAACAGCGACGGAAACACGCCGGCGATTGCGACCCCCGACACGAAAAACCCGACGGCCCCGGTAGAGGGCGCCAACAGTTTTACTGAGGACCAGGCAAAGGATCGGATCGAAAAAGCGGGTTATACGGGGTTGAAGGATCTCAAGAAAGACGACAGGGGCGTTTGGAATGCTACCGGCATGAAGGACGGCAAAACTGTTTCGATCGCTCTCGATTATCAGGGCAATATTGTTGCCAAGTAACCCCTAGGAGGATGTTATGAGAACTGTTACCGGACTTTTTGACGATTACGCAGACGCAAGTTCCGCCGTCAGTGAACTCGAAGCTCTGGGCGTACCATCCAGCGATATCAGTATCGTTTCCAATAACGCCGATCGGCGGCACGAAGAGTCGAATGCCGCAGAAGGGGCCGGAACTGGCGCGGGGATCGGTGCGGTCGTCGGCGGCGCGGGCGGCCTGCTCACCGGCCTTGGCTTGATGGCCATTCCGGGCGTCGGTCCGGTCGTTGCAGCCGGCTGGCTTGCTGCGACTGCAGCTGGCGCGGCAGCCGGTGCGGTTGCAGGTGGGGCCGCTGGTGGGATTATTGGCGCACTGACGAGCTCCGGCGTCCCGGAACGAGATGCCCACTTCTACGCCGAAGGCGTCCGCCGGGGTGGCACCCTCGTCACCGCAAAAGTGGATGGCGCCTTGGCGCCGGAGGCTGAAGCCATTCTCAAACGCTCGAATTGGGTCGATCCGACAGAACGTCGCGCCGCCTACGAAAAGCAAGGATGGACGCATTTCGACGAAACGCTCTCGCCCTACGAGGCCAACCAGATCGAGCAGGAACGGCTTCGCTATCGCCGCAATGGTATGTGAGAGTTTCAGGAGGGGCGCCACGGTGGCGCCCCTTCAGTGACGCCCGATACCGCCTTTGATAAAGATTTCGTTTGTAAGACAATTGCCGCGATTAATTTAACGGTCTGCGACATAGATTTCATTCCACCCGCTCAAATTAGTATGCAGAATTCGTAAGCGGGACAGCCAGCCGGCCGTAAGAGCCCCTCGCCCCTTCGTCAGCCGTTTGAAGCCTGAAATCGATCGGCATGCAAAACCTTGCAACTCCGTGCGGGCCCCGTTTCGGCACCGTCCGTCCACGCAGGGAATATTGCAAACCAAGTTTTAACCATTGCCGTCAATTATAATATGGCGCGGCTTGTATAGCGTCCGCGCGTTCCCGTCGGAGACACTCGCATTTTCCGAAAGATTTTACTTTTGCTGATCGTCACCTTGTCTACAATATTCGCGGCCATGCTGATCGCAGTGATTGCAGCAGAGACAAATTGGATCGCGAGTTGGGACAGCAAAATAACGCTCGCCCCTGGCACAGCTTATAAGCTCTAACTGCGATCGCGACATTGCCGTCTCGCGAAGGTCGAATGCAGATGCTCGACTCAATCCTCACCCTGATTGTCATTTTTATCCCGTCTACGCGTTCTTCAAATGGGTTCATCATGACGCGCAAAATGCGGGCACATCCTCAAAATCGGACCAGGCCAGCCGCAGCCTGAAACGCTACCAATTTTCGCGCTGCCGCTCTCCTGTCGATGATGAAAAATTTCCCCGCGCCTGCATTTAAGATCCCGAAAGCCTCCGCTCGACCAGGCATGGTGCAGGACTGCCGTCATTGCCGGACGATCCAAGTTGGGCGCAAATCCTATGGCGTCTCGACCTCGCCGAACGAAGTGAACGACATGAGCGGAAGGTAGCTTGCTCTCAGGGGCGCACCCGCATGGCGCCGCTATCGGACATCCGTTTCTCTCCCTCCCAGCCCGTTCATTAGCGCGTTTATCAGAAGAAGCGGCTGCCAGTCTCCATCCATTGACCTCATGGAACCTCATTGCCGACGAATCGTTTTGTTATTGCGAGAGGGCCACGTCGCCATGTTTTCTCGGGGCCCAGGAAAACAAGGAGAAAAATCATGGTGAGCGGCCAACTGAAAGCATTGCTGGGTGTACTTGCGGTAGCAGGCTATCAGAACAGGGAGAAAATCGCGGATTTTCTGCGGGGGTTGAACACGCAGCAGACCTTAGGAGCTAACCGGGATGAAGAAGCGTCCTCCACCCAGGCAAGCGGTGGCGACCTACCCAGCAAGCTCGGTGGCGGCAGGGAGCCGGGCGGCATCGGATCTATTTTTGACGGGCTCACCTCAGGAGGGACTTTAAGCGGTGGTCTGAGTGACCTTCTCAAGACGTTCCAACAAAACGGCTTCGGGCAGAAGGCGGAGTCCTGGATCAAGCCGGGGGCAAACGACGACATCAATGCCGACGAACTCTCAGAGGCGATCGGGCCGGAGGTTCTCGATGAATTGGCCGCGAAGACACGTCTGTCACGTGAAGAGATACTGGCGCGTCTTAGCAAGGATTTACCGCAGGCTGTCGATGAACTGACGCCAGATGGACCATTCCATCCGACCAGCAGGTTCCGAAGACCTGATATAAATCCTTGCCGGATAGCGCTGACACGCTTTGTGCTGCTTGATCTGTTAAGAAAATGCTCGCCGCGTGAGGTCGGCATATAAGATGTTGCGGATGTTTTTTACTCTCTGGAGCAACAGGAAAATGGAGGCGGCAGGCCTCATTTGCGCTGATCAGGAAACATCGGTCAAAACGCCGCGGTTCTCATCGCGACAGTAAACGGGCTTGTCGCAAATTTTCGAGAAGGTCAAAGCCACCCCGTTATCGGCCGCATTTTTATGCTTTGTTAACCTTTTGAAGTCCGAAGAGGTGCGCAAGCAGATCGTTCTGAACGTTGACGGTCCAGCCGCCAGAGAAGCCGAAGCCCTTCCTGAGCCAGAGCATGGCTTCGAAGCCGGCGATTGTGCGGCGCGCCGTTTTGAAAGATTGGAAGCCGCCGATCTTTGGCATGTTCTTCTTCACACGGAAGTGGTCGCTCTCGATGCCTTGCTGCAGATGCTTGGTGACATAGTGCACAGGATCGGGATGCAGCAGTCCGTTGTCAACCGATGTCTTGATCGCGGATGGGAACGTATTGGCACCATCCGTGCCGATCTTTTCCGGCGAGAGCAAGGGCTCATCCTTGAGCATTTTGCGGAAGAAGCGCTTTGCGGCATCAAGATCGCGCCTTGCAGTCAACAGAAAATCGACCGGATTTCCGTTCTTGTCGATCGCCCGGTACAGATAACGCCATTTGCCACGGATATTGACGTAAGTCTCGTCGATCCGAATTGAGCCGCAATGAGGCCGACGAAACTGACGGAGCCGCTTCTCGATCAGCGGCGCATAGGCGAGAACCCAGCGGTTGATTGTACTATGGTCGACCTCGAAGCCGCGCTCGCGGAACATCTCCTCGAGATCTCTGTAGCTGAGCGGGTACCGCAGATACCATGTCACCGCCTGAACGATGAGCCATGCCTCGAAATGTCGCCCTTTGAAATCATCCTTAGACTGGCGCTTCAACTTTTCGGCAATGGCGTTCAGAATCATGGCTACGCTCCGCTACACGAGGAGCGGAATTTCCCCCGTCGTGGTCAACAGCGAATTAACCAAGAAAATTTGCGACAAGCCCACTTCCGGCGGCTATGCGACCAGCAGCCAGCCAGGACAACGCCGTCATTGCCTCCATCTTTGCGGACGAGTTTGTTGTAGGCACCATATCCGTCGACCTGCAGGATCCCGCGATAGCCGCTGAGATGCCTTGCAACGCATTCGGTCGCTCGGCTGTCCTCGAAGCGATAGGCCACCATCGGTGGACCGTTGCCTCCGAATGGCCGGTCATCCCTGGCATATGCCCATAGCCAAGCCGTCTTTGCAGACCCGGATCCGGGCGCAAGCGTCGGCAAGGTCGTTTCGTCGGCAAAAATCCGTTCGGCCTTCTTGATCTCGTTCAGAATATAATCAGCGAGGATGTCGAGCTCGAACCCCAGCTTGCCCATCCATTGGGCCATGACCTTGCGGTCGAGTTCGACCTTGTCACGCGCGTAGATCGCTTCCTGGCGATAGAGGGGGAGGCCATCGGCATATTTGGAGACTGCGATCTGGGCCAGGAGCGCTTCTGTTGGAATGCCACTTTCGACGATGTGTGGCGGGGCCGCGGCCTGGATGACGCCATCCTCATTCTTAAAAGCGTATTTGGGACGACGCGTGACGATGGCACGGAACTTGGCCGCAACAACGTCCAGTCGTTCGGAGACGTCTTCTCCGATCAGGATCTTCTGCTTACCTGCGTGTTCCGGCAACTCTTCCCGTTCGATCACCACCTCGATGCGTTCAAGATGCGGCGCGAAGCCCTTGCGTGGACGCGGTGCGCGTTTGCCATCCGGGTTCGCGCCACCTTTCGTGACCTGGGCTTTTATCGCCGCAATGCCGGTCTCGATCTCCTCGAAGACAAAGGCATGCTGCTCATCATCGACGGCGGCTGCTACTAGTTTTTCGGAGCGCCGGCCGAAGTGAGCCCGATCAAAGGCTTTGAGGATCTGGGTCAGCCGCTCGATGCGCTCATCGGCATCAGCATTCCGGGCCTCGAGGTCATCGACCTGTTTCTCCAAAGCTTCGACGCGCGATGCCTTTTCGGCCATCGCGAGGACCATGGCCTTGAGGGCCTCAAAATCATCCGGAAGCTCAATCTCGGGTCGCGTCATGGACCTGATCAGAGCATATTTCGCCGTGACCCGCCCGCAGTTTCAGGCCCCTGATTCATTTCGCCGCAGTGGTTTTACCCAACAAACTCGGGCGGCTTGACAGGCGTGAAGCGAACCCGCTTCCAGTCCATTCCGTCGACCAAGGCCAAGAGCTGGGCATGATTGAGCTGGACCCGGCTGTGTCCGATGCGCGGCCAGCAGAACTGCGCTTTCTCAAGCCGCTTGGCGTAAAGACAAACACCGGAGCCATCCCACTATACGATCTTGATCCGGTCTGCTCGTTTCGCCCGGAAGACATAGAGAGCTCCGTTGAACGGATCACTGTCAGCATCGCGCACCAACGACAGCAGGCTGTCTGGCCCCTTACGGAAGTCGATCGGATGGCTCGCAAGAAAGACTTTTACGTTCGACGGGATCATGCCGACCGCACCGCTTTGATTACACGACGGAGGTGTGCTTCATCGGCATCCACGCCCGCCCGGACAACGACGTCGCCGATAATGATCTCGATGGCCGAGTTGGCCGCGATTACAGATCCCATCTGGCTTTCTGCCAACTCCGATGGCTCCGGGGCGCTCTCGGTCACAAGTTCTCGCCGCCACCTATAGAGCTGCGAGGGAGTTATGCCGATCCGTCGTGCGATCGCCGAGATGTTCACTCCAGGTCGGCATGCCTCCTCAACGGCCTCAAGCTTGAACTCGTCGGACCAAAAACGGCGCAACTGCCGGGGAGCCCCCTCAAGTCGATCCGTTACGGCTTCAATCATATGGATCATTCTAGGGCTAGCCGCAGGCGTAGACATAGATCCTCACAATCAGAGAATATCACATGCCTGAAGCCATAGCCTGATGGTCATTATCCCTGCCAGATGGGGTTTGCTTGCCGCTTACTTTATCTGGGTATCTTCGACATTTCTATGTTTATCGGTTCCGCGTTGGCGGCATGGATGCGCTGCCATGCGGTCATTGGAGGTGGGCACTGTCTTTTTGTCCCATCCAGACACTGTCCGCATCGCAATTGACCTTGCTGATATGGCGATTGCCGGCGCGTTTCTCGTGGTGCCCTCTTTCACCGCGCTTCAGGCCTGGGCACATGAAGATCGCCGCGCCCGTGTCACCGGTGCAGCCAACGTCGTGCAGGCCGGTTTCATGACGGTCGGGGGAGCAACGGTTGCACTGCTTCAGTCGCTCGGCATCACCATTCCGACGCTCCTGTTCGCACTTGCCGTTCTGAATGCGGTCGCCGCGTGGCTCATGTTCCGCAATCTTCCGACCAATGCCTTCCGTGACTTCGTGTCGATCCTGTTCCGCGCCTTCCTGCGGCTGGAGGTCGACGGGCTGGAAAATATCCGGAAAGCCGGACGCGCCCCGATCCACGCGCTCAACCACGTCTCCTTCCTCGACGGTCCGCTCGCTCTGGCACTGACCGAGGAAGGCGCGTGTCGTTCGCCGTAGAGATGCTTCCGGTCGCCATCTCTCTTCTGCTTGCAACAGCCACCGTACTCGCGGCACTCTTTGCCATGACGCTTGGCCGTTTTCAGATACCTTTCATTGACGTTATTGCGGCGGTCTCGTTGCCGTCTTCGCGGGAGCCTCACTAGGTGTCTCAGGCGCCGTGTTCCAGTGAGTGTCGCGCCATCCGCTTGGCTCTCCCGACGTTATTGGTTTTACCACCGGTGCGGCGACGGGCGCATTGGCACAGATCGTGATTCTTGGCGGCGGACCGCTTGCGGTGGAATTGTCAGCAGTTCTTGGTGGGCTGGTGAGTGCAACCCTCGTCTACCTTCTGTCCGTCAAGCAGGGGGTTACGGGTGGCTACCGGCTGGGCACTGCTTGTCATTGCTATATCGGCATCGGAATGTTGGACTACGTAGAATATGCGTCTCGCCTATCATTGGCGGAATTTTATATCATTCCGATCTCCAATAGTCTCTCGAAAGAAGTCCACCCATGTCAATCGCGCATCAAGGTGTCGAGAAAGCTCCGACACCAGTGAAAGATGTCGTTGGTTCGCAATTTCTCTATCATCGCCTTCCAGCGTTCCACGCGAGCTTCGCGTGGCATCGAGAGCGCAACTTCAAGCGCCGAGGCCATGGAATCGAGATCAAATGGATTGACCAACAACGCGCTGTCGAGTTCACGAGCGGCGCCGGCAAAGCGCGAAAGGATCAAAACGCCCGGGTCTTCCGGTCTCTGCGCCGCAACATATTCCTTTGCTACCAGGTTCATGCCGTCGCGCAACGGCGTCACCAACCCGACCTTCGCAATGCGATAGAGCCCGGCCAGGGATTGGCGACCGAGAGACTGGTTTATATAGCGCACCGGTGACCAATCGACCATGCCGAGTTCTCCGTTCACTCGGCCAGCCAATTCGGCGACCGCTTTTTTCATGGCCGCATATTCGGGCACGTTCGAACGTGATGTTGGCGTGACCTGCAACAGAGTTGTGCGCCCCATGCGCATGGTATTCATCTGCAGAAAACGATGAAATGCGTCGATACGCTGAGTGATCCCTTTGGAATAATCCAGCCGATCGACGCCGATCACGAGATCGCTGCCACCAAGGCTTGCCTTTGTGCGCGCAACCAGAGGATCGTTCGTCGCGTCGCCTGCCACGCGCTCGAATTCCGCTGTATCAATGCCGATGGGAAAGGCACCGCAGCGGAACACTCTGCCATATGCGCGGCAAAGATCGTTGCCTAATAGCTCTCCAGCCCCCTCTCGACGCAGGCATTCGGCGAAATTGTCGAGATCGTATCGGGTGTGAAAGCCTACCAGATCATAAGACGAGAGCCCCCGCAGGATCACGTCGTAGACGGGCATGGCAAACAGGATGTCCGCCGGAGGCCAGGGAATATGAAGAAAAAAGCCGATCCTGTTGGCGCAACCGCGTATGCGCAATTCTTCCGCCAGCGGAATTAGGTGATAATCGTGAACCCAGATGATATCATCTGGTTCGATCAACGGCATAAGCAGGTCCGCGAAGAGCCGGTTAACTCGATAGTATCCTGACATCTCACTACGGGCGTATTCACTGAGGTCCAGCCGACAATGAAAGGTCGGCCACAAAACCCGATTGGCAAAGCCATTGTAGTATTCGGCTATATCTTTCTTCGTCAGATCCGTGAGCGCGTACTCAATGTTTCTGATCCGCTGTCTCGAAAGCGAGGGTGGATAAGTCTCCGCGCTCTGTTTGCCCGACCATCCCATCCAGAGACCATTATGTTTCTGCAGGGCTGAATGGAGCGCTATCGCAAGTCCACCTGGCGGAGGATTGCCGTTCTTGTCGGGTAGCGGGACCCGGTTTGAGACAACGATAAGCCGGCTCATCTCGAAGTTCCCTGACTGCAGAGCCTCGAGCAGGCAATAGAGCCCAGACGAGAACGCAAGTCGGCGGGAGAGTGCAGTACGGTATCGGCCGACGAAATACTTGGTTCACTGCCAACCCGGATTGCCGCGCCCCCCCCTTGTTTAGCTGCGACGAACATATCTTCGTCCGTAAGGTCATCACCAATTGCTATAGGCAGTCGGCCCGAAAACTCCGCGGTTTCCATGAAACTTTTGAGCGCATCGCCCTTATTTGCCTTTGCTGGCCGCAGTTCGATCACCATCTTGCCACGTTGGACGTCCCAATTATCACCGGCCACGCGCCGGGCCTCTTCCATTAACGCTTCTACCGCGTCTTGCGCTGCGGGAGCCAGGCGATAGTGGAGTGCCGCAGCGGCACCCTTATCCTCGAAAATCACCTTTTCCGGCTCTGGCCGCCGCAACCTGAGCAGCGCTTTTGCCTTATTGAAGGACTCTGATGACGCGGTCCCGTATCGGGTTCCATCCGCGAACCGCATCTCCGCGCCGTGAAGGCCGGCAACGGCAAAGCGTTGGGGGGCAAAAAGCGCGTCAACCGTCGCGATACTACGTCCGGTCACTAGCGCAAGTGATCCATCCAGATGTCGGGATAGCGAAGCAAGATCGCGGCCGAGATCACCGGGTACCGCAACTGCCCCCGGCGTCGGCGCGATATCTAGAAGCGTACCGTCGATGTCCAGAAACAGTGCGAAGCGCTCCGGCGAGGTCATGAGCCATTCAAGTGGATCGGGCCGCTTTTTGCAAACCTCACCCGTAGGATATGTCATGTGTGTCAAGCACATCTTTTTCGTCCTCTTCTGTGGCGCGAAAGATGTAAGCCGCATGGTGGCGCGTTCAATATCGCTCTGGCACTCCTTCTACTAGAATGCAAAAAAATTATACCGCCCCTCTTGAAGCGAGCCCTCCGCTCCCTAAATCTTCATCCGCTTCGCAAATTGCGAAGTGCTCATAACATTGTTGTCATTGATCGGAAGGAGCGTTTGCGAGCGTATCCGCCTGAGCCTTGTTGGCATGTTCTGAATGGCGGTGCGACAGTGCGGGCGCAACGGCCCTACTGGTAGCATGCAAAATCTCCCGAAGAAAATGGCTTAGGGTGGCCTCTAAGGTGCCCGGATCGAAGATCGCAAAAAACGGTCTTTGATGTTCATGTCCGAACTTCGCTTCTTAAGGAGGTTTTGATGAAAATCGCACAAATCGCACCCCTTGCCGAACGAGTCCCGCCAAAGCTCTATGGCGGAACGGAGCGCATCGTCTCCTATCTGACAGAAGAACTCGTTCGTCAGGGGCATGATGTCACGCTGTTTGCAAGCGGTGATTCCATTACATCCGCCAAGCTCGTGCGGTGTTCGAATTTGGCGCTAAGGCTTAACCCCGCCGTTCAAGACCCTATCCCCTATCACGTCATGATGCTGGAAGAAGTGCGCAAGCGCGCCGACGAGTTCGACGTCCTGCATTTTCATGTCGATCTTCTGCATTTCCCGCTGATCAGCCCATTCGCTGGCAAGACAGTCACCACGCTGCACGGACGGCTGGACTTGCCGGATCTCAAACCTTTCTACGCTTCTTTTCCGGACGTGCCGCTGGTCTCGATTTCCAACGATCAGCGCCGGCCCATGCCCCCGGTCAACTGGGCAGGTACTGTCTACCACGGGCTGACCTCGGACGTCTTGCCGTTCACCCAAAAGCCGGAGGGCGACTACCTCGCTTTCCTAGGACGCATTTCCCCAGAGAAACGCCCGGACCGGGCGATCGAGATCGCCGCGCGCACCGGCATGAAGCTGAAGATTGCTGCTAAAGTTGATAAGGCCGATGAGGCCTACTGGCAAAACGAAATCGCGCCCATGATCGAAAAGCACAAGAATGTCGAATATATCGGCGAGATCAATGAGACGCAGAAAGCCGACTTTCTCGGAAATGCGCAAGCACTTCTGTTCCCGATAGACTGGCCCGAGCCTTTCGGTCTCGTCATGATCGAGGCCATGGCCTGCGGTACGCCTGTCATTGCGTTCGAATGCGGCTCGGTACCCGAAGTCATTGACGACAATGTATCCGGCTTTATCGTCAACGATATTGATGAAGCCGTGGATGCCGTCGGCAAACTCGATCA
Organism: Agrobacterium sp. FDAARGOS_525; assembly: GCF_003938925.1. Taxonomy (NCBI): domain Bacteria; kingdom Pseudomonadati; phylum Pseudomonadota; class Alphaproteobacteria; order Hyphomicrobiales; family Rhizobiaceae; genus Agrobacterium; species Agrobacterium sp. FDAARGOS_525. Next base: position 123,043 of record NZ_RKIU01000005.1, read on the forward strand.
GCTCGACCGCAAAACTGTCCGCAACACGTTCGACAAGCGTTTCACTGCAAGGAGGATGGCCAATGCCTATGTCGACATCTACCGCTCACTCGTTAACAAATACAACAACGTCGGACAAATGCCGCTTCATGCTGCCAATGGAAATGCTGCGACCTTTGCCATCGGCGACACAGCCTGACCCTCGTCTTATATCGGATTTTCAGCCAGGGATTCCGCGTTCACATTGACCGACAAAAGGGGCCGGCATACGCCGGCTCCGACGCCATGCCGACGAGCGGCGTTCCCGATGCCGCGATCCGCTATGAACGCGGTTCGCGAACACTGAAATACATTGACACATTCGCAGTGTTTGACAATAATGGTGATGCAGTTTCGTGGCTAGGCAACCCGGAGCGGATGTCCATCGGGTTACGAGCCACCTGTCCTATCGCAGCCTGACGATCAACCGACTCAATCCGTTACTGCGGTCCTCGACATTACGTGACAACAACGCCTCGCTAATTTACTATCTTACCAGTCCTGACATTGTCGTTGAGCCTGATGGCGACACGCTCCGCGCCATACGCGGGCAATCGGCCCGGCCTGAGGTGGAGGCTGATCGCGTCTGCTTTTCCTACCTCGGTCTCGTTGAGCGAACACTTGCAAAGAGTCGGCGTTTCGAGCCCGACCATTCGTCAATTGCGCGAGATCATTCCCGTTATCAGTACCCTGGGCCATGTGAAGCCATTTCGCTCTTCACCGAGATTATTTGTGACGAGAGCAGTGAAGAGAGACGCCACCCTGAAAGGCATTTGTCTCCGCACTGCGTCGGGTGCGTAGAGCACTGCGACGCTCGTCGGCTTATGCCGCCTCGGTGGTGACCTCCAACGAAATTTTCTATGAAGCCGTCCGCCGCAGCGTGGCGGACCTCTATTTGGTCATCACCGACAGGCCCGAAGGGTCTCATAGCCCTATGGCGGCATGCCCTAGGTTCAGCACAATCTTTGGTCGCGATGCGCTGATAACCGCCCTCGAGACACTTTGGCTCCACCCCGCAATCGTCCGAGGCGTCCTAAAGCCTCTCGCCCCCAAGCAGGCGGTTGATTTTAATACAGAAGCCGACGCCGAACCAGGCAAGATCCTCCACGACACGCTTCGGCGAGATGGCAGAACTAGGTGAAGTTCCCTTCCGTCGCTATTACGGCAGCATTGATTCGATATCGCTTTTTGTCATGGGCGGGCGCCTACCTGCAAAGCGCAGGTGACCGCGAAACCTTGCGTGGCCTACGGCCCCATATATCCGCTGCGCTGAACTGGATTACCCCGTTTGGAGACCGGGACAGTGACGTATTCGGTGAATATGGTGTTCGCACCGGGAAGGCCAATCAGGATTGGGGGACAGCCACGGCTTCGTGTTCCCTAAGGACGCAGGCGTGCGACGCGACCGATCGGTCTGACGGAGGTGCGGGACAATGTATATGGCGCTTGGCGGGCGGCCGCGATCATTGCCCGCCAGTTGGATAAGGACGATAACGCCTTGAGTTCCGACCGAATGGCCGAGACCTTGCGTATTTCCTTCGACAAAGCTTTCTTTGACGAAGAACTACAAACCTATATCCTGGCTCTCTGGGGCCAGCAAAATTCTTGCCGCGTCCGATCGTCTAATGCCGGTCATGCGCTATTCACGGGGATTGCTTTTCCGGCACGCGCCGAGAATGTCGTCCGACCCAGATATGATTTCGCTGTTCCGTCGATATCCTCCTTCGAACACAACATAAGTTGAGTTCCGATACTTATGACGAACGCCCCGACTAACAAATCGTAAAACAGCCTGTCTTCCACGAATTGGCGGCGAGCGTCCGCCCTCGGCGATCATCATGAAACGCCACAAAGCAGACGGCCGCCAGATCCTGAAACAGCAGACATCGATCACGACCTTTCCCTGAAGCGTTCCAAGCGCACCGCTGCCAGCTTCTATAGACAGTTGCCCCGATCCACGCCGTTGGGTCGGACGCGGGGAAGGACTCAGTGCTCGCTTCACTGCCGGATCTGTAGCGTTCGCGAGCTCCGCAGCGAGATCCCGAACGCTGGCGGCGCCGATGCGTCGGTGAAGCCGGTGCCCGGAACTCGATCGGTGGCCAGTCACTATGCGGTGGGCGCCAAGAGCATCCATCGGTACCGTTGCTGTTTGGCACTTTCTCCCACTAGAATTTCCGGTGGCACGAGCCGACGTTTGACCGGCTCTGTGTGCACTATAAACTGCCAGCCGTTTTGCTCCGCGAGGGCACTGTCGAGATCAGGGATGTCAAGCGGATGGGACTATAGGGCTGGTCGGTTGCGGCCCAGCCCATAAGAATCTCGATGGCCGGCGCTCGAGCCGAGTCAAACCCGAGTATCCAGTATTGCCCCCGGCTAACTGGAGGTGTGGGACGAGCGACCTGGCCTGTAGATTAATGCGGTCAACAGGTTGGAAAGTGTCAGGGCAGTTCCGAGGATTTTCGGTCGAAACGGGGCGCTGTTGTGTCCTTTCATAATGGTTTCACCTCTTTCGGGTTGAAGCACCGGCGGCGTCAACGCCGCCGGTGCGAGAGCGATCATTCGGCGGCAGGCTCAACCTCTTTGCCATCGCGATCGCCGGGCTTGTCGGGGGCTCCGGTCTCTCCTGCGCTCTCCAGCTTTTCGAACACGATCTTCCGATCATCCACGATCCAGCTGACGCGTACCTTGTCGCCGTCCTCGATCCGGCCCGAAAGCATCTCGCGGGCGAGCTCGGTTTCAAGTTGCGACCGGATTAGCCGTCGCAATTCGCGGGCTCCGAATTCCGGTCGGAAGCCCACCGCTCCGAAATGCTCCGCAACGCTTTTATCGTAGTCGAGTTCGACCCCTTGGGTCATCGCCGTGCGAGCGACACGGGCCAGTTGCAGCTCGACGATCTGCCGAATTTCCGACTGATTCAGCGAATGGAAGACGATGATCTCGTCGATTCGGTTAATGAACTCGGGTCGGAAATGAACGCGCAGAACGTCCATCAGTTCGGCCTTTTGGCCAGCCTCGTCGAACTCCTTGGTTCCGCGCTTACGTAGGTTGCGCTGGATGATGTCAGAGCCGAGGTTAGACGTGGCAATAATGATGGTGTTGGTGAAATCCACCACGCGACCCTTGCCATCGGTCAGGCGGCCTTCATCGAATACCTGGAGCAAAATGTTATAGACATCCGAATGCGCCTTCTCGATCTCGTCGAGCAGCACGACAGAATATGGTCGACGCCGGACCCGTTCCGTCAACTGCCCGCCCTCGTCGTAGCCGACATAGCCCGGCGGGGCGCCAATCAGCCGCGCGACCGCGTGACGTTCGCCATATTCGGACATGTCGATGCGGATCATTGAGTCCTGATCACCGAAGATCGTCTCGGCCAAGGTCTTGGCTAACTCGGTCTTGCCTACGCCGGTCGGGCCGAGGAACAGGAAGGTTGCGGTCGGGCCGGAGCCCTCGCGCAGTCCGGCGCGCGCCAGTCGCACGGCATCGGCAACGGCATGAATGGCCTCTTCCTGGCCGATTACACGCTGATGCAACTTGTCCTCTAGATTCAGGAGTTTTTCGCGCTCTTCCGTGGTCAGTTCACTCACAGGCACGCCGGTCAATTTAGAGACGATCTGCGCCACGTGGTCGGCGCGCACCTCGGCCGTGGCAGAGGCCCGGTCTCGCTTCCAGGTCGCCGTCAATTCGTCGAGTTCGGCCTGTTTCGCCTCCAGTTCCTTCTTTAACTCTCCAGCGCGATCGAATTGTTTGCGACCGGCGGCGTAGTCCTGTTCGCGCCTGATCTGAGCGACCTCAGCTTCCAGTTCCTGCACGTCGACGGGTCGCGCGGTGGCGCTGATCTTCACCCGGGCGGCGGCCTGGTCTATCAGGTCGATGGCCTTGTCGGGCATGAAACGGCCGGTGACGTAGCGGTCGGAAAGCTCGGCTGCTGCGACGATGGCCTCGTCGGTAATCGTCACCTTGTGGTGGCTTTCCAGCGTGTCGCGAAGGCCGCGCAGAATCATGATCGTCTGTGCCACCGTCGGCTCGTCCACATATACCGGCTGGAAGCGGCGCTCCAGCGCGGCGTCCTTCTCGATATACTTCTGGTACTCGTTCAACGTGGTCGCACCGATCAGATTCAACTCGCCACGAGCCAGTGCCGGCTTGAACGTATTGGCGATGTCCAGCCCACCTTCGCCGCCGCCCTGCCCAGCTCCGACGATGGTGTGGATCTCGTCAATGAACAGGATCATGTCGGCCTTGTTGGCCTCGATCTCTTTCAGGATCTTCTGGACTCGCTCCTCGAACTCGCCGCGATACTTGGACCCGGCGACCATCGAGTTGATATTGAGCTCGACCAGCCGCTTGTCGCGTAGCGCCTCGGGCACTTCCCCCGCCACGATGCGCTGCGCCAGTCCCTCGATGATTGCAGTCTTGCCGACGCCGGGTTCGCCGATCAGAACCGGATTGTTCTTCTTGCGACGCGCCAGAACCTCGATCGTCGTCTCGATCTCTCGCGCCCGACCGATCACCGGGTCAAGCTTGCCCTCGCGCGCCAACTTCGTCAGATCGCGGCTATATTCATCGAGATCGGGAGTGCTCGACGGGGTCTCGACGCGGCCTTCCTCGGCCCCCTGACCGACGGCCTTCGTCACCTGTTGGCGTAGCGCCTGCGGCGTAAGGCCCAGCCGGTTCAGGATGCTCGACGCCACGCCCTCACCCTCCTCGGCAAGGCCGATCAGCAGGTGTTCGGGGCCGACATAGGAATGGCCCAACTCGTTTGAGGCTATGAAAGCGCGGTTCAGCGCATCTTTGACCCGCGGGCTGACCCCGATCTCGCGATCCTCGTGAGCGACGTCGCCCTTCTTCGCCTCGCGCTCGATTTGGCGGCGTAGATCGTCGACGTCGATCTTGACCTGCCCCAACACCGTGCGGACAACGTCGGAGCCGGTCAGCGCCAGCAGAAGGTGTTCCGTATCGACCTCGTTGCGGCCGAATTCGTGCGCTTTCTGGCCCGCCTGTTGCAAAAGCTTGTTAGCCTGTTCGCTCAAGCGGTCGGCAATATTGATGCCGCCGCGCCGCGCGCCGCGTCCCACCTGGCGGATCGGGACGGCTTGCCCCTGATCCTCGCCCAAGCGGTCGAAAAGGCCACCGCTATCGCCGAAGAATTCATCGAAGAGCGAGCGCCCACTGAATAGGGATTCCAACGGCGATGCGCTGCGGCCCTGCCGTCGGGCGATCCTGCGGTAGTCCTCGTCGCAAAGCTCCATCACCTTGCGTTCACCGTTTGCAGAGACCTGCGCACGAAAGCTGGCAGGTCGGGATTTGCAGATATCACAGATACCATTTGCCATTTTCTACCTCCGTCAGGTTCCCAGTCGAACAATCCGGGCTGGAACTATGTTTTCAGGCCGCTTCTCCCTTCTTAGCGCGGACCTGTTCTGCGATGGCCCGAAGGTCGGGCTCGTTCAGCGTCTCGCGGTCGAGCAGATCGCGCGACGTTTCCTCCAGCAGCGCCCGGTTCGCCTCAAGAAGCGCGACCGTACGCGCGAAGATGTCATCGATGATTGCCTTGACAGCTACATCTATCTGCTCGGCCGTTGCCTCGCTGTGGCGGCGGTTGAGCCAGGCGGATTGATCACCCATGCCAAGGAAGCCGGGCCGCTCGTTGTCGTAGCTGACATGGCCCAGATCGGGGTCCATGCCGTAACGCGCGACCATGGCACGGGCAATGTCGGTCGCCTTCACCAGGTCATCCGCGGCACCAGTCGAGAGGTGATCGTAGATGACCTTCTCGGCCGCGCGCCCGCCCAGAAGAACGGCAATCTTATTTTCCAGCTCCTCGCGGGTCATCAGAAAGCGGTCTTCAGTCGGGCGCTGGATGGTATAACCGAGCGCGCCGATCCCGCGGGGGATGATCGAGACCTTGTGCACGGGATCGCTCCCGATGAGCGCCATTGCGACCAGCGCATGCCCCATTTCATGATGCGCGACGATTTCCCGTTCGCGTGTGTTCAGCACACGGTTGCGTTTTTCCAGACCCGCCACGATCCGCTCCACCGCGTTGTTGAAATCGTCCATGGTCACGGCATCAGCCTTGCGGCGTGTAGCCAGAAGTGCAGCCTCATTGACTAGGTTGGCCAGATCCGCGCCTGAAAACCCAGGCGTCAGCGCAGCCAACTTCTCGGCGGCCACATCGGGGGCGAGCGTCACCTTCTTCATGTGCACGCCAAGGATTTGGATGCGGCCCTTCTTGTCGGGCTTGTCCACCAGCACCTGCCGGTCGAAGCGGCCCGCACGCAGCAGCGCGGGGTCCAGGATTTCCGGCCGGTTGGTGGCCGCCAGCAGCACGATCCCCGACGACGGGTCGAACCCGTCCAGCTCAGTGAGAAGCTGGTTCAACGTTTGCTCGCGCTCGTCATGCCCGCCGGCCATCTGACCGGAGGCGCGGGCGCGGCCGAGCGCGTCGAGTTCGTCGATAAAGATGATCGCCGGTGCGTTCTTGCGGGCTTGTTCAAATAAGTCGCGTACCCGGGCGGCACCGACGCCCACGAACATTTCGACAAATTCCGAGCCAGAGATGGAAAAAAAGGTTACGCCCGCTTCACCTGCTACGGCCCGCGCCAGAAGCGTCTTACCGGTGCCGGGCGGGCCGACAAGCAGGATGCCCTTCGGGATGCGCGCACCGAGCTTCCCGTACTCTTCAGGCGCCTTCAGAAAGTCGACCACTTCCTCCAGCTCGGCCTTGGCTTCGTCGACGCCGGCCACATCGGCAAAACTGACGCCGGTTTCCTTCTCCATATACACCTTGGCCTTGCTCTTGCCGACCTGCAGGAAACCGCCAAAGCCCTGCTTGTCGGCAAAGCGACGAAACAGCAGCATCCAGACCGCGAAAAACACCAGTGCGGGGGCCACCCAGGAGATCAGCGTGCCCAGCAAGGTATTCTGTGGCACACCGGTTATCTCCACTCCCGATTTGTCAATACGATCAAGAATCTGGGGATCAACGATGGTCGTGACGAACTGGCTCTTTCCGTCCACAGGTGCAGTAAACCTGCCGGCGATTGTGTCCTGGCCGACAGCGACTGACGCGACTTTGCCCTGTTCCAGATAGCTTTCGAACTGGCTATAGCTGATTGGCGCGACAGAGTGCCAATCAGCTATAACGGCTTGAAAGAAAAGCACTGCCACGAAAGCCACGACCCAGTACCAGATGTTGTATTGAGTTCTTTTCTCCATCCTTTTCCCTCCTCGGCGCCGCCTCACAGAGATGTTGTTGATTTATCGCGAGTTGCAAGATTGGTATTGCCTGATCCGAGTTCAAGAGGGCTCAGAAATGAAGAACGAGACTAGCAAAGTCGCCCAAAATTCTTACATCTTGAGGCGTGTCACTTCCCGTTAGCCGCGAGTGAAATTTGTAGCCGTTATGACTGCGACGCCACGCCATCAATTCCTGAACCTGCTCCAATCCATCCTGCTTTTGGCGGGTATGGCGGTCATCGCCTGGTTCATCGTTTCAGCGATTGCTGGAGAGGGCTTGGCGATTGCGATCGTCATCGTATCCTTGCTGGGACTGCTGATGGCACCCGGCATCCCGAAACGCCTGTTACTGAACGCCTATGGTGCACGCAGGCTCAGCGGGCGGGAGTTTCCGCACGGAATCGCTATACTGGCTGAACTTGCACGCCGCGCCGGACTGCCGCGTGTGCCGGAACTCTACTACATTCCGAGCCAGATGCCGAACGCCTTCGCTGTGGGCTCTCCGGATGAAAGCGCCGTCTGCGTCAGTGATGGTCTTTTGCGATTGATGGACCACCGCGAACTCGCCGGTGTCCTGGCGCACGAAATTGCTCACATTGCGAACCGCGATCTCTGGATCATGGGTTTGGCCGATGCGATGTCGCGCGCGGTGTCGCTCGCGTCCTGGGTTGGGCAACTAATCCTGCTGCTGAATTTGCCACTCATCCTGGCCGGTGCTGCTTATGTGCCTTGGCAGGTACCGCTCGTGCTGATGTTTTCACCCACCATTATGGCCCTTCTTCAGCTCGCACTGTCGCGGGCTCGAGAGTACGATGCAGATCGGGGCGGGGCTGAACTGACCGGCGATCCCGATGGCCTGGCTTCAGCCCTGCTCAAGCTTGAACGCCGCGTTGGGCGCGCCTGGGAAGAGATGTTCCTTCCTGGACGCCGCATCCCCGAACCTTCGCTACTGCGAACTCACCCGCCCACTGCGGATCGAGTCCGGCGGCTACGCTCACTTTCCGGCCCGCGCCGACCGATCTCACCGCCCGGTCCACTGAACGCACCGCGGGATGTGCGTGTCTCCACGCCGCGGTTCGGGCCCTGGGGCGTTTATCGATGAGAACATTTTTTGAATCGAGGTATTGATGTTTCGAATGACCGACAATTTATCCGCAGCGAAACGTCTAGTTGGGGTTTCTCGGACACGCGATAGGTTCAGCTGATACAGCCGACCGCCTGACGTTCACCCGACGGCAACGCAAGGCAGACTTAGGCGCTCCAGAACGCTTCCGAGATGGGGAACCTTGAAGCATGTCCGTTCTCCACAGGCGTTCAGTGGCGTGGCGACAACGCCACGCCGACGAAGGCGATACATACTCTATCCCACCTACACACATCGCAGCGATCGGTTTGCGCCGATGTGCTCGAAAGTGCGATGTTGACAGGAGCACTCCAGCTCGCGTGACGCAACCCGTTTTTCCGGCCGTGAATGTTCGGCAGGACTGCGAGGAAATCGCAATCACTGCAGTACTTCTCTGGCGTCAACCAGGCTAACATCTGTATTTCGGCGAAGGAGAATGTCCTGACGCTCTCCTTTGAGTGCAAGGCTGTTGGTTTCCGCGCGGAACTGACCCGGCGTTGGAGTGAAGCCTTCGGGCTGGACCAGCGAGGCGCTTCAAACTAAGCCGCCTGCTGGGCGAGTTGGGTTTCAAATTCTGCTGGCGACATGTAGCCAAGGGCCGAGTGCAGCCGCTTGGCATTGTAGATCTCCTCAACGAATCTGGGCAAGCGTTCTGTCACATCTGCGAATGTTTCGTAGCCGGCGATGTAGACGTCCTCGACTTTCAGGGTCTTCCTGAAGCCCTCTGCCTGAGCATTGTGATAAGGGTTGCCGACGGCGCTCATGGAACCCTGCAGACCGGCGGCATCGAGCGCTCGTCGATAGGTCCCACTCGCGTATTGGGCATCCGCGGTCCGTGTGGTGGATGCAGCCGGGTGGAGGCTTTCTGTTCTCAAGGGCCGAACGAGACGCTGCCAATGCCAGCGGCGTATCCGGGCGTTTTGACAGGCCATAGCCGACGACTTTCCGGCTGCAAGCGTCGAGAATGAAGGCGAGATAGCAATAGCCGACTACTATGCGGATGTATGTGAAGTCGGCCACTCAGACCATGTCAGGCCGTGACGGGATACCCCCACCACCGGAGCGGTCGCGCCATAAGCGAGATCCTGAAACGCGGCGAATCCACCGATCGCTGTGCCGCGCAGTTGCGGCGGCACCCGTTTCACGACCTCGGTGCTGATGGCCGGAAATACCATTGAACAGCCAAGACCGGTCAGCAATGCGCCTGCAAGCGCCGCGTAAGGTCCCGGCGCGAGCCAAAGAAGATATTGTCCGTACGCTTCGATCGCCAGCGAGACAAGTGCGACGCGTGTGCCGCCGATGCGATCCGCCAGATGATCGGGATCAAGAAATGCACCGAGGCTCTAAGAGTGGAAAGCTCGTTAAGTAGATTTGCGCCTGATCCGCTTATCTCCATGACGGCTAGCCCCTGCGTCTCATGTCGTGCGCAAGGCCTGACGCATGCGCGCACCCGATCACATGCCGGAAATGTCCGAAAACCGCTTGCATGAACCCGGGCATCCAGGAAACTCCGCCAAACCGGTGTGTGGCCCCCGGTTTGGCAAGAAGATTTTTTTGACAGCTGTCCGCGAACAAGGAATCTATCGGTCGTGTGTCAGGCCTCTCGATGTGGCCCTATCAGGCACAGACCGGGATGCAGTTCGAAGAACAGTGGCCACATCGGTTCACAGAGCTTTGTGCTTGAGCGCCGGGACTGGTTTGCCCCATTCTGAACATTGAAATCCTTTCCACACCGCAGCTCCGTCAGTCGATCTTTCTGCCAAGGCTTTGGCCCTAGGCATAGCCGCATTGCCTTTCGAGAAAGGCAGCGGATCACGCCATTCTGAATTCTGCGCCCTAGTCCTCATTGCCCGAATGATGCGCGCCATCTTATTGGCGAGCGCGACAGCAGCCACTATTCGAGGCTTTCTGCCCAGAATGCTTCCCAACCAGTTGTCCGGCTTGAGCACGATCCAGTGGATCAGGCTCATGGCTCCGACGATGAGTAGCTTTCGGATATCGATTTGCCCCATCTTGCTGACAACACCCAGTCGGGTCTTGCCTCCCGTGGAGTGCTACCTTGGGCACACGGCCAAGCCAAGTAGCGAAATTCCGGCCGCTCTTAAATGCGCAAAGATCTAGCGCGAATGAGAGGATCGCGCGGGCGGTCACGGGTCCCACATCGGAAGCGGTTCAAAGTCGACGCATATCTTCATTGCCTTGGTTGCGTCTCGAAGCTTCAGAATCAGCCCGTCGATCTTCTCGGGTAGCAGCCTGATCTGGGTCGAGGTAAAGCTGACCAATCTCTCACACTCCGGCAGGGAGGTCATTGGTCTCATGGGCCAAAAATGCCCACTACAGCCATGAGATTGGCTGGTCCTTGAGCAACGATAATCCCGAATTCGCTGCGGTCCCCGAGCAATGCATTGATGAAAGAATGCGCTGGGGCACGAAGCACTGGAGCGTTCGAAACGCCACCGCACGCGCCTGATGCTTAGCCTTTTAACCTCGACGTAATGCATGTTCGGTCGCTGTGCAGCCTCCGCCATCGCTGCTGCATCGGCTGCGTCGCTCTTGTGACGTTTAACAAACGGCTTCACGTAGACCGGCGGAATCACCCATACATTATTGCCACAGCGTTGAGCAAAGCGGCCCCAGAAATGACTGGTAGCACGGCCTCCATCGCGACGATGCAAGGCGACTGCTCACTCAAAAGCTGCTGCAATCGAGCACGCGAAAGCATCCGGTTGAATAGAGCCGCCCCGCCGCAATCCGTTCCACAGACTTGGAAGCTGCGCTTCGCGAGGTCGATCGCAAGGATTTGGACCTGTGTCATCTGCCTTTCCTTCGTGAGCGCCATCATGGCGCTGGACAGGCATCATACTCCGATGCCGGCCGGCGGGGGCATCCGCTCCGTCTCAACTCACGTGCGGATCTTTGTCACGCCGAATGCGAGATACAGCGACGGCGTCAATTTCGGGAGCAAGAAGGTCGTGTTTCTCAGCAAAGCCGGTGAACAGGGCGCGCGCTGTCTCTGCTTCAATTTCACCGCGCAACGCGGCTCTACACGCCTTTAGCGCGACCGAGTGCGCTGCGTCCCTTGACGAAACAGGCCATTCAACGAGAATTTTATAGGCGTCCAGCACACCGAGAACTTGCGTCGGAAAGCCTAGGCCGACAAGAATTGAAACGGGCTGCTTGAACATATCGGGTTTCATTCACTCTCTCCTTCCTCAACCCGGAATATTAATCGGCGCCATAACAACGATGGCGTGCTCGAGCGTAATGCGAATCAAGTTGCCACTGCTCTTTAATTCGCACCAAGACCAGCCCTGTCTTCAGCAGCTGGCGGCCACTGATTTGGTTTTGAGATCCCCGGATTCAAGGGCGCCGAATAAAAACCTCGTAGCGCAGTTAAGAAGCGAGCGCTGATCGCGAAGGAAAGATTATCCACTTCCGGCGCCCTTCCCGCCTTAAGTATCCTCGGTCAATTCTGCCACTTCTAGTATTCCAACAAGCTCTGCGACTTTTCCTGACGGCAACGATCGTCCCTCGTTGACCAACGCTTCGTCAGCATTACACCAGGCCCACGCTTCGGCGAGTTCGGCCGCTGACGCACCGGTTCGGTTGATTTCCGCAACAAGACTGGAGTCTACCGGACCGAGGACAGAAGTAATTTCATCCAGCGTCATTTAGTTACCTCCTGTATTTCGGGTGCTATCCCGATCATCCATCTCGCTATAAGATAGGCGGCGCGGTCACAGAAAAAAGTGTCACATTACGGTCGACAACCTCTTGAACAGGCAAATTGCCAAACTTAAATCGCAGTGGCCGGACGCCCATAGGGGTCTGGCCCCTCGGACGATGAATGCCATCGCTGACGGGAATAGAAACTTGTACCCATGTTGCTTCAAAAGGAGGATGTGGCTATGAGAACCACTATCGACTTCTCTCCACTGTTCCGGTCGAGCATCGGTTTCGACCGAATGTTGAACGCCATCGAGGCTGCAAGCCGTGTCGAAACGATCGACAACTGGCCGCCTTACGACATCGTCAAGTCCGGTGAGGACGAGTACCGCATTGCCATGGCAGTGGCAGGCTTCTCGCAGGAGGAGTTGACGATTACCCAAGAGCAAAACATGCTCTTCGTGTCGGGCCAGAAGGCAAATGCCGACGATGTTCAATATCTGCATCGTGGCATCGCCGGCCGGTCGTTCCAGCGCCGGTTCGAACTCGCCGATCACGCCGATCTCGTCAACGGTCTGCTGACTATCGATCTCAAGCGCGAAATCCCTGAAGCGATGAAACCGCGCCAGATCGCGATTTCGACCGACATGGCTCTGCCGAAGGTCGAGACGAAGCAGATCCCGGCCGACAAGCAGGCGGCATAAGCTCCAACGACAGCACAGTCGGCAAACACAGCGCCGGGCATATCGTCCGGTGCCTCTAGAGAAGCTTTGCCAATCGAACCAACAGAAAGGAGAAAACCATGAGTGTTCGTGATCTGATTCCCTGGGGCCGTAACAATAATCAGGTGCCCACTGCCCTGCGCGACGACGACCGGGATCCCTTCCTGTCGCTACATCGCGAGGTTAATCGCCTGTTCGACGACGTCTTCCGCAGCTTTGGCTCCGGCCTGCCCGCCTTCGGGAGCGGTTCTGTCGGTGCCGGCTGGCCGAGTGTAGAGATCTCCGATACCGACAAGGAAATAAAGGTGACCGCCGAGGTGCCTGGCCTTGAAGAGAAGGACATCGAAGTTCTGCTCAACGACGGGGTGCTGACGCTGAAGGGCGAGAAGCGCTCAGAAAACGAAGACAAGGATCGCCAGTTCACCGAGCGTTATTACGGCCGCTTCGAGCGCCGCATCCCGGTCGGCGTCGAGGTGAAGGATGATCAGGTCGATGCCCGCTTCAAGAACGGCGTGCTGACCGTGACCTTGCCGAAGACGGAGAAGGCGCAGTCGCAGGTCAAGCGCATCGCCATCAAGAGCTAATCGAGTAACCCACCTGGCGGCCGGCCCAATGGCGGCCGCCAGTATCCTCCGCCAACAGGGAGGGATAAAGGATGGAGACTGCAAGAGACACGAAACCAGGACTCAAAACCCCGGATGCCACGGTCCGCGCCACGAACGACAATCGGCGCAGCCTTGCCTTCGGACGCTCGCTGTTTCCCCACGACGCGGTCGCGCGGATCTTCAAGCCGTCACGATCGGTGACAACATCGGGTAAAGCGCGGACGAAAGGATGGCGGCTTGTGTTCGAGCGCCGCAAAGCCCCATTCATTGAGCCTTTAATGGGCTATACCGGCAGCACCGATCCGTTGACGCAGGTAGAGTTGGAATTTCCGACGCTGCGATCCGCCATCCGCTATGCGCAGAGGCAGGGCTTGCCCTATGTCGTGCAGCGTTTGCCGAGCAGAGTCGCGTCTGCGGGAAAACATACAATTCGCCACCGGACGAACCAGTCATCCCATGTTTTCTCCGATGCGACATTGGAGCGGCTGGGTCTTGCTCGACTACAGGAAAGTTACGGACAGGCCATGGATGGCGCGGCAAATCGTAACGATGCCTCCGGCCCAGCCAACTGGTCCGCACCGATGGACGTCGTTCGCGATCCGGCGCTATCGCTCGTGGCGAAGCGCTCGATCCTGATGAACTGGGCTTGGACGGAATACCTGATCGACCAGGCGACCAACGAAGGCATGCCGGAGAACAGGCGTCCGTCGCGCCTTAACGAGGTCGAGCAGGCCCTGCTTGCGCTCGAACGAGACGTCGAGAGCACACAGGATCTTACGACTGCTAATTGGAAAGCTGCATGAGGTGCGTCCATGGACCCACATGTCGTTTTCGATTGCCAGGAGATTGTACCCAACAGGTTTGTGCTGACAATAGTCGCAGCCGCCCGCGCCCGTGCCCTTAACCGCGGTGCAGAGGCGAGGGTCGATCTGCCGGATTCTGGCGTCCAAGATCTTGCGCTGCGTGAGGTCGCCAAGGGCGCATTCAGTCGAGACGAACTGGCGCCATTCCTGCCCGCCTTGACGTCACCGGCACGTCTGACGGCTTCCGATCCAACAGCAACCGAGCTTCGTGGCGACGGCGCGGCAAGCGCTGCCGCCGCACCCCGCTCCTCTGCACAGGAGACGGTTCACTGATGACGCAACCAACCGATAAGGAGAAATGAACGATGCTGAAGTCCCTAAATTCGAATTGCCGGACGGCTTTCGATATCGTCAATATCGTTGCCGGTCTTGGCCTTCTGGTCTCGCCCTGGTTCCTTGGCTTCGCCACTGAGACCTATGCCGCCTGGAACGCCTGGATCGTCGGTGCGGCCATCGCCGTGATCGCCGCTGCGGCGCTCTATGCCTTCTATGAGGCGGAGGAATGGGGCAACCTGGCGCTCGGCATTTGGACCGTAGTGGCGCCATGGGTTCTCGGCTTCTCGGCCGTGACGACCGCAACGGGGGTCCATATCGTAGCCGGTCTTGTTGTCGCGGTGCTTGCCGCTGGCAACATCTGGTTCAGCCATAACCACCCGCTCTCGACCGCCTGATCGATTGGAAGCGGGTCCGGATGTTCGGACCCGCTTCTTTTTCACGTCCTTCGTGCGTCATGCCGGAGGGAGATAAATCGTTTGATTCAAGGAGCAACCGATGTTCGATCTCGTCCCGCGGCTTCGCATCATCGCGATTTCGGCAACTGTCGCCGCCGGAGCCGCTTTCTTCACCACAAGCCCGCTGCCTGCGCAGATGACAGTCCCGGTGTCTTCGTCCACCCGCCTGCCGACATTGGCACCGATGCTGGAACAGGTCACCCCTGCCGTCGTCAACATCGCGGTCGTCTCCCGAGCACCGGCGCAAGACAATCCTCTCTACAGCGACCCCAACTTCCGAAAGTTCTTCAATCTACCCGAGCAACAACAGCAGGCGAGGATGAGCGCCGGCTCCGGTGTCATCATCGATACCAACAAAGGGTATGTGCTGACCAATCACCACGTCGTTGACGGCGGTTCAAAAATCTCGGTGACGCTCAAGGATGGCCGACAGCTCCCGGCAAAACTGGTCGGCAGCGATAAGGAGACTGACATCGCGCTGCTCCAGATCAATGCTAACAACCTGACGGCCATTCAGATCGGAGACTCTGATGCCCTCAAGGTCGGAGACTATGTCGTCGCCATCGGCAATCCCTTTGGACTTGGCCAGACGGTTACGTCCGGCATCGTGAGCGCGCTCGGTCGGAGCGGGCTCAATATCGAAGGCTATGAGGATTTCATCCAGACCGATGCATCGATCAACCCCGGCAATTCCGGAGGGGCGCTCGTGACGCTCGACGGCAAGCTGATCGGGATCAACACCGCGATTATTAGTCCAGCCGGCGCCAATGTTGGCATCGGCTTCGCGGTCCCCAGCAACATGGCGCTGTCGGTGATGAACCAGCTGGCGGACCATGGCGAGGTGCGCCGCGGCCGACTCGGCATCGGCATCCAGGACCTGACGCCCGACGTGGCTGAGGCGCTGAAGCTCGGCGAATTGCGCGGCGCGCTGATCGCCGGCGTCGAAGCCGGCTCCCCGGCCGCGATGGCCGGATTGAGGACAGGCGACGTGGTTACGGCGATCGACAACCGCCCCGTCCACGGCGCAACAGATCTCAGGAACCGGATTGGCCTCACCCCGGTCGGAACCAGGGTCAACGTGACGGTAAAGCGAAGCGATGGCGAGCGGGTGATCGCTGTGAAGATCACAGCGGAAGAGCGGTCGTCAACTGACCTTTCCGGTACGCCCCTCGACGGCGCCAGAGTGCGGGACATGTCTGCCAAAGAGGCTCGCCAGGCCGGTGTTGCAGGCGTTTTGATCGAAGGTGTCACATCGGGCAGCATGGCGGCCCGCAACGGATTGCAGGCCGGTGACATTATCGTGGCGGCCAATCGCTCGCCGGTCTCTTCGACGGCCGATTTGCGCACGGCGCTTGCCGACAAGCCGGCGATCCTCGCGCTCGAACTGATCCGCGATGGCTCCCCTCTTCTTCTCGTCGTCCGTTAAGTCAGGGGGACAGCGACCATGGAAACCAACAGGAAAACACAGTTCAACATCTGGTACTGGATCATTGCATTTCTCGCGGTGATGGCGATCCAGTATATCTATGTCGCGACCCAACAGGTGGCGCAGATTCCCTACAGCCAGTTCGAGACCTTGCTGAGGGATGGCAAGATCGCCGAGGTACAGGTTTCCGACCGGTTTATCCAGGGCCGCTTCACCGAGCCGCAGGACGGCACGCCGATGTTCGTCACGACGCGCGTCGAGCCTGACCTTGCACAGCAACTGCAGCAATACAACGTCGTGGTGACAGGGCAAATAGAGAGCACGTTCCTCCGCGATCTTCTGTCATGGATCATACCACTCGCCCTTTTCGTCTGGATGTTCATGATCAGGCGCATGGACGGTGGACTCGGCGGCGAGCGCCTTCCGACGGGCGCCGCGGACGATCTCGTCAAGGTCACCAACATCGGACGCGCGATCGTCCCGATATGGCATGACCGGGAAGCTGGGGCATGTTGCGCTGGAGAAGGAAACGATCGATGAACACCGACTGCGGAGCTTCGTCAGCGCCAAAGCCAGCTGAGTAAAGGATAGCGACCAACCGTTATATAAAGTCCGAGATTATCCGATCACGAACAGGGTGATGCGGCAACGCGTTGCCCTCCAAAAGGGAAACCGGACCCCTTACATTATGAGCTTGGAATTCATCGCAGCATTTGCCTGTGACAGGAGACATGTATGAGTAAAGATCCATACGAGCTTCTGGGCCTGAAACGGAATGCGTCGCAAAAGGAGATCCAGAACGCATTCCGCAAGCTGGCCAAGAAGTTGCACCCGGACCTGAATCCCGGGGATAAAAATGCCGAGGCGAGGTTCAAGGAGATTGCCGCGGCCTACGAGCTTTTGAGCGATGACGAGAAGCGCGCCCGCTTCGACCGCGGCGAGATCGATATGACGGGGCCCGAACAGGCGTCCCGCAACTTCTATCGAGATTACGCCTCGGCGAGCGATCCTGGAGCCCCCTACCACAATGGTGGCGGTTTTGCCGATTTTGGCGACGCAGACGATATATTTGCGAGCTTTTTCTCGCGCCGCGCCGCAGGCAGCGGCGGGACACCGTTTCGCGCGCCGGGACGGGACCGTCATTTTTCGATGGAAATCGATTTTCTTGAGGCGGTGAATGGAACGAAAACTCAGGTCCATCTGCCTGATGGGCCCGCACTCGACGTGCAGATTCCTCCGGGGACGCGTGATGGCCAAACGCTTCGGCTGCGTGGCAAGGGGGAACCCGGCTTTGGAGGCGGTCCCTCCGGCGACGCGCTGATCGAGATCAAGGTTCGGCCGCACAGATTCTTCACCCGAGACGGTAACGACATCCGCCTCGAACTGCCAATCACGCTTGGCGAGGCTGTGCTTGGCGGCAAGGTCCGCGTACCGACGCCCTCCGGCCCAATCGACCTGATGCTGCCACCCAATTCGAGCAGCGGCAAGGTCTTGCGCATCAAGGGTAAGGGTGTGCCGCGCGCAAATGCCGGTGCTGGCGACATCTACGTGACCTTGAAGATCGTATTGCCGGACCGCCCGGACGAAGAGCTGGCCAGCTTCGTAAAACGCTGGACGCCCGGGACAACACAGAATCCGAGAAAGAGCATGGAGGGCTGATCATGGACGATCATGAGTTCCGTTATCGCCTCAAAATCGAGGTGAGCGAGCTGGAATTATGGCTACGGGAAGGCTGGATTGCGCCGCGGATCGACGGGGACCAGCGCCGTTTTCAGGACGCCGATGTTGCCCGCGCGCGCCTGATTCTCGATCTAACGCGAGACATGGGGGTCAACCGAGCGGGCATTGACATCGTCATGGATCTTGTTGACCAACTCCATAGTCTCCGCCGCGTGACGCGTGACATCCTCCAGGCCATTGGTAAAGAGGATCGCGCGGTACAGCGCCGGTTGCTCACCGCGTTGGATGAACTCCCAAAGAGTCGCCTCTGATTGAAGCGACTCTTTGGATTTTAAAAGGTTTCGCTCGCCAATACCGCTTCTAAAAGTCTCACTGAGGCGACACACTATCTAATGGACGGAATGGCTGACCAAGCGGTGGGGATGCGCAGCATTAAACTGCGAAATCATGGCCGTCGCCTGAAGCAACACGCGCTCGGCGTTTTTGACATCGTCGCGGGCCAACTCATCGGCATTGACGCGGATCGCCTGCGCCATGTTGGCCGACAGCGCGGCAAAGTGGCGGTTGCCCTCGACATAGGCCTCGTGTGCGGTCCCCTCCAGGATACGCGCGACATCGACAAAGACCTCTTCGCGTTCCTCAATGCTGAGGTCTTTGATTATCTTGATCTTCTCTTCCATTCTTAATCTCACTCCGTAAAGACGTGCGATGCTATCCGAGCTCATTGAGCCTCGGCCACGACACGAGCTAGGAAAAGAAAAATCCGGATTCAAGACCTCTCAGTGCAACTTGAACTCACCTTCGACACGGCGCCATTCGTTGGGTCCAATCAGGCGCTGATGGGTATAGCGTACGGAATGCAGGGGGCCATCGAGGGTGGTCTGCCAGTAGTCCAGGAACTTGTGCATCTCCGGAAAATCGGGCACCAGATCGTAGTCCTGCCAGACATAGGTCTGCAGCACGGATTCGAAATCGGGAATGCGGTAGAGGATGTGCGCAGTGGTCAGGCCGTAGCCATTCAGTTGCCGTTCGAGATCGGATGAGAATTGCATGCTTCATCTCCGTTTCATGACATTATGAAATGTGGCGTAAAATTTTTTTGCCATCAACGGATTTTTCAACGCCAGGCCCACTTTGTCTTTCCTTTCCAGCGTGTTAGCAGCAGTTTTGTGTGAGTGCTATTTTTTCTTTTCTCACTCTTGAAATCGAAAAATCGTGAAACCAGATTTTCTCGCGCAAAACGCTCGATTGAGGTTTTGCACTCGCCCGGACTGGTCATCCGGTCCGGCCAGGGGGAACAACGTCATCATTGTTTGTCCATTGGAGGAAAACATGTCGTTCCGACCGCTACATGATCGCATTCTCGTCCGCCGGGTCGAATCCGAAGAAAAGACCAAGGGCGGCATCATCATTCCCGACACCGCTAAGGAAAAGCCGCAGGAAGGCGAGGTCATCGCCGTTGGTCCCGGCGCGCGCAATGAGTCCGGACAGATCCAGGCGCTCGACGTCAAGGTAGGCGATCGCATCCTGTTCGGCAAATGGTCAGGCACCGAGATCAAGATCAATGGCGAAGACCTGCTGACCATGAAGGAAAGCGATGTCATGGGCATCATCGAAGCCCAGGCCGAGCAGAAAAAGGCCGCCTGAGGCGATACCAGTCCATCCAACCCATCAGTCAGATAGCTGCCTATTGAGGAGTTAAAGAAATGGCTGCGAAAGAAGTCAAGTTCCACACCGATGCCCGTGAACGCATGCTGCGTGGGGTCGATGTGCTCGCCAATGCCGTGAAGGTCACCCTCGGCCCCAAAGGTCGTAACGTCGTGATCGACAAGTCCTTCGGCGCGCCGCGCATCACCAAGGACGGTGTCTCGGTAGCCAAGGAAATCGAACTGGAAGACAAGTTCGAGAACATGGGCGCGCAGATGCTGCGCGAAGTTGCCTCCAAGACCAATGATCTGGCTGGGGACGGTACGACCACCGCGACGGTTCTTGCCCAGGCCATCGTCAAGGAGGGTGCCAAGGCGGTCGCCTCTGGAATGAACCCGATGGACCTGAAACGCGGAATCGATCTTGCCGTTGACGCTGTCGTCAAGGAACTGAAGACCAAGGCCCGCAAGATCACCAGCAATTCCGAAATTGCTCAGGTCGGCACAATCTCCGCCAACGGAGATACGGAGATCGGCCGTTATCTTGCCGAGGCGATGGAGAAGGTCGGCAACGAAGGCGTCATCACCGTTGAAGAAGCCAAGACAGCTGAAACCGAACTCGAAGTCGTCGAAGGCATGCAGTTCGACCGCGGCTATCTCAGCCCCTATTTTGTGACCAATGCCGACAAGATGCGCGTGGAGTTCGAGGATCCCTATATCCTCATTCACGAAAAGAAGCTCTCGAATCTGCAGTCCATGCTGCCAGTTCTCGAAGCCGTGGTACAGTCCGGCAAGCCGCTGGTCATCATCGCTGAAGACGTCGAAGGCGAAGCTCTCGCAACGCTCGTCGTCAACAAGCTGCGTGGCGGCCTCAAGATCGCTGCCGTCAAGGCTCCGGGCTTCGGTGACCGCCGCAAGGCCATGCTGGAAGATATCGCCATCCTGACGGGAGGTACCGTCATCTCCGAAGACCTCGGCATCAAGCTGGAAAACGTCACCCTGAATATGCTTGGCCGCGCCAAGAAGGTGGCGATCGAGAAGGAAAACACCACCATCATCGATGGTGTCGGCTCCAAGGCTGAGATCGACGGACGCGTCGCTCAGATCCGTGCGCAGATCGAGGAGACGACCTCCGATTACGACCGTGAGAAGCTGCAGGAACGTCTTGCCAAGCTTGCCGGCGGTGTCGCCGTCATCCGCGTCGGCGGTTCGACCGAAGTCGAGGTGAAAGAGAAGAAGGACCGCGTCGATGACGCGCTGCACGCCACGCGCGCGGCTGTAGAGGAAGGAATCCTGCCGGGCGGCGGCGTGGCGCTGCTCCGCGCCGTCAAGGCACTCGACAATCTCACAACCGCCAACCAGGACCAGAAGGTCGGCGTCGAAATCGTCCGCCGCGCGATCGAAGCGCCGGTGCGCCAGATTGCCGAGAATGCCGGCGCCGAAGGTTCGGTGATCGTCGGCAAGCTGCGCGAGAATACCGACTTCTCCTACGGCTGGAACGCCCAGACCGGCGAATATGGCGACCTCTATGCCCAGGGCGTGATCGATCCGGCCAAGGTCGTGCGCACAGCGCTCCAGGATGCCGCTTCAGTCGCGGGCCTGCTGGTCACGACCGAGGCTATGATCGCCGAGAAGCCGAAGAAGGAAGCCGTACCGGCCATCCCCGCGGGCGCTGGCATGGACTTCTAAGGCGAAGGAGCCCGCGCCTTCCGCCAGGCGCGGGCCTCATAAGCACGCATCGAACCAAGTTCCATCGGTCAAGATCAATGGAGCCAAGCCATGAGAAAGGAAAGCATCAGCAATTCGATACCGGAGGAAGCTACGGCCGCGATCAGCGCCGAACATCTGCTTCATCCGGCCAAGCACTTTGGTCATCCCCGTGACGTTCTTGCCGCGGACGATATCGGCATAGACGAGAAGCGCGCCATTCTTGCATCATGGGCATCCGACATCTTTGCCATCGAATCCATTCCGGCCCTTCGCCTTTATCCTGGCACGGATAAGGCCGTCTCCTATGACGAGATCATCGAAGCGCTAAAGACGTTGGACCAACCTGATCGGCAACCCGAAGATCAGGGCGCAGTCAATTCCCTACATTCACAGAGGCCGTCGTCGCTGGTCGCGATCGCGCCGGTTTGGTAGCCTTGGCCTGTATAGCTATCGGAAAGGAGACCGCTGCTGAAAGCTCTTCAAGGTCTGGTCACCGTTACGAACGGTCCGCATCTCCTTTAGCCGACATGTGAATGATTTTTTGCCGACCACTCTTTGCTCATTTGCGGAGGTTTTGCCGATGAAGATCGCCCAGATCGCACCACTCGCCGAAAGTGTTCCGCCCAAGCTCTATGGGGGAACCGAGCGCATTGTTTCCTATCTCACCGAAGAACTTGTCGCCCAGGGCCATGACGTCACGCTTTTTGCTAGCGGCGATTCCGTCAGCGACGCCAGGCTGGTGGCGTGCTCGGACGTAGCCCTCAGGCTCAACCCGGATGTCAGGGATCACCTGCCGCATCAGGCCGTGATGCTGGAGGAGATCCGACGGCGGGCGCACGAATTCGATGTGCTTCACTTCCATATCGATCTCCTGCATTTCCCGCTGATCCGGGACTTCGCCGACCGCACCGTCACGACGCTGCATGGCCGACTCGACCTGCCTGACCTCAAGCCGTTCTACAAGGCTTTCCCCGACATTCCGCTGGTTTCGATCTCGAACGACCAGCGCCGCCCGATGCCACCGGTGAACTGGACAGGAACGGTCTATCATGGCATGCCCACCAATCTCCTTCCGTTCACGGAAAAGCCGAAGGGTAACTACCTTGCCTTCCTGGGGCGGATATCGCCGGAAAAGCGGCCGGACCGGGCCATCGAGATCGCCGCCAGGGTCGGCATGCCGCTGAAGATCGCCGCCAAGATCGACAATGCCGACAAGGCCTATTGGGAGACTGTGATCCAGCCGATGGTCAAGAGCCATCCGAATGTCGAATTCATCGGCGAGATCAACGAGCACCAGAAAGCCGACTTCCTCGGCAATGCCGGCGCCTTGCTGTTCCCCATAGACTGGCCGGAGCCGTTCGGACTGGTCATGATTGAAGCCATGGCATGCGGTACGCCCGTCATCGCGTTCGGAAGCGGTTCGGTGCCTGAAGTCATCGACAATGGTGCATCGGGGATCGTCGTCGACAGCGTCACGGAAGCGGCCGAGAACGTCGAATGGGCGCTCAGGATGGATCGAAAGAAAGTTCGTGCGACCTTCGAAAAGCGATTCAGCGCCGAACGGATGGCGCGGGATTATCTCGGCATCTATCGCAACCTCCCGGGCGTCCGTATGAACGCAGCCCCGCTGCGCCGCGCCAATGGTCAAGGCCTGGACCTCCAAGTCGTGGCATAGGAGGGAGTGCATGTCGACCGCATCTGTGGATAGCCAGCCATCTGTCGGATCCGGAGATCCAGCCGCGCCGGTGGCACAGTTCTTCATCCCGGCGGCCGCCTCGCTGCAGGAGCGACGGCCGCGCACCCTTAAGCATGGCGATACCTTTGCCGTCTTCGACCACAATGGTGATGCGCTTTCCGGGCCAGGGAGCCCGGAAGGCTTGTTTCACCGGGACACGCGTTATCTCTCGCATCTCTACCTGACCATCAACGGTAAGCGGCCGATGCTGTTGTCGTCGACGCTGCGCGACGACAATGCGACGCTCACCTGCGATCTCACCAACCCCGATCTGTTCGACGAGAGGGGCAAGCTCATACTCGGGCATGATCTCATCCATCTGCGCAGGTCCCGCTTCCTGTGGAATGCCCGTTGCTATGAACGGCTGGCCATCCGGAACTACGACGATCGGCAACAACACATTCGCATCGAGATCGCATTCGGCGCGGACTTCGCCGATCTGTTCGAGGTCCGGGGAACCGCGAGAGCTAAAAGAGGGCATGCTCTTCCTTCCGTGGTGGAGCAGGGTTCGGTCGTATTGTCCTATATCGGACTTGATGAGCGGAAACGATCGACGTCGCTGTTGTTCAATCCCTGCCCCGATAAAATTTGTAACGATCTCGTCGTCTATGACCTCGTCCTCGCCCCTCGCGAAGCGCGGTCGTTCTTCATAGAGATTGCGTGTGACCAGACAGTCGCCGACCAATCGAGCCATCGCTCCTTCTTCCAGGCCCTGCGGGATGCCCGCCGCGCGTTGCGTGCCTCGTCCTCGCGCGCGACATCAATCGTGACATCCAACGAGATATTCAACGAAGTCGCGCGCCGCGGCATCTCCGACCTCTACATGCTGATGACCGACAAGCCGGAGGGTCCATATCCCTATGCCGGCATTCCGTGGTTTAGCACCGTCTTTGGCCGCGATGCCATCATCACTGCTCTGGAGACTCTCTGGCTTGATCCGCACATCGCGCGCGGTGTGCTCGGACATTTGGCGGCCAACCAGGCGACGGAGGTCGATCCGGCTGCCGACGCCGAGCCTGGTAAAATCCTGCACGAAGTACGCTATGGCGAGATGGCTGAACTCGGCGAGGTTCCCTTCCGCCGCTATTACGGCAGCATCGACTCCACCCCGCTTTTCGTCATGCTGGCTGGCGAATATCTCAAACGAACCGGCGATCTTCCAACGATCCAGCGGCTCCTGCCCAATGTCGAGGCGGCGTTGACCTGGATCGATGAATACGGCGATCGTGATGGCGACGGCTTCATTGAATATGGGCGGCTGACGGAAGAAGGGCTGATCAACCAGGCCTGGAAGGATAGCCACGATTCCGTCTTCCATATCGACGGTACATTGGCGAGGGGACCAATTGCGATCGCCGAGGTCCAGGCATATGTCTACGGCGCCTGGGAGGCGGCGGCGGAAATCTTCCGGCAACTTGGCCAGCCGGAACGCACGGCAAAATTCCTTGGTCGGGCGGAAGGTCTGCGCCGCGCGTTCGATACCGCCTTTTTCGATGAGGAAATTGGTACATTTGTGCTAGCCCTCGACGGAGAAAAGCGCCCTTGCAGGGTACGCTCCTCCAACGCTGGGCACGCACTGTTGACCGGCATCGCCTATCCCGAAAGAGCCGCGCAGGTTACCCGCACATTGATGAGCGCTTCGTCCTTCTGCGGATGGGGCATCCGCACTGTCTCGTCGACCGAGGCGCGCTACAATCCCATGAGCTATCATAACGGCTCGATCTGGCCACATGATAATGCTCTGATCGCCAGGGGGCTTGCGCGTTATGGCTATCGGGCTGAAGCGGCACGGATCTTCGAGGGCCTGTTTGCAGCTTCGACCTATATCGACCTGCGCCGCCTTCCAGAACTCTTTTGCGGATTGCCGCGTCAGCGCGCCCAGGGGCCGACCTTCTATCCGGTCGCATGTTCCCCGCAGGCTTGGGCAACCGCAGCGCCACTTCTCCTGTTGCAATCCTGCCTCGGTCTCGACTTCGATCCGAATGCCTTGCATATCAGCTTCAATGAGCCGCAATTGCCGTCTTTTCTCGACGAGGTTACCCTGCGCCGCCTGCAGATCGGCAATGGCACCGCCGATGTCACCGTTCGCCGGTCCGGCGGACATGTTGTCGTTGATGTCGTCGATCGACGAGGCGATCTTCTGGTAATCACTAAATTGTAGACGAGGCAGCATCTTAATGGCGGGATGGTGGAGCGCCATACTTGTTCCGGTTACTCTGGGTTTAAAACCAGCAGTGGACGACTGCGCAAAACGGGCGGTAGGCCACTTAACCGATCTGGCGCCTCACAAGCGGGGCTGGTCGTGAGCGTCCGGCGAAAGCGTTTTCGGGTGTGGAGAGATGGAAGCTATGAGCCGCGTTTCATTTCATCGGCCATGACGTGGTCGATTATTTCAGGATCGCAGTCTGTGTCGCTGAGAAACTTGCGGATACCGCCACCCCCACGTCCTGATGTTGGCAAGTAGGCTTTGAAAGTCTTGGATGTCATTCCCGGTCAGACCCTTCGTGCCATCTTCAGTGCCATCGCTGACGTAAACCAGTTCGCCCTCGGAGATGTTGTCCGGGTTTGCGGTTACTTCTTCGATCAGTTCGAGGTTTTCGCCGATCATCCCGGCGACTTGCCTGAGCGTATAGATGAACCTCAAGCGGGCCATCACGCGGCCTCGTGTCGAGCGTTTGCTGGTGTCCAAACCCACGGCACCAGGTATTCAATTCGATCTTTGGGATGATCCTGCATCGGGTCAGAACAGCTGTTAGGTAGACCTCCGGATAATGGCCTTGCAGTTTGACCGTCTCGATGATTGTCAGAATGTTGGCAATGCGCCAATTCCGAGCGGTCTCGGCTATATTGTTGTCGATTTCAACACGGCCATCGCCGATGTAAGCGCTCAACGCAGCCCACCGCAAGAGAGCATATCGCATCGCCTCGGCCAGCCCCTGCTTCTGTGGCAAAGTCGAGAGTGTTGCCTCGTTTCAGGCGTTGAGTTCGTCCAGAACGGGCCGGGCATGGTGTTGACGAAGAGTGCGCTGCTCGTCAGCCGACATGCCGCAGATACGGTTCTCGAAATCGTAGAGCGCTCCGATGCGCGACAATGCTTCCTCAGCGTTCGGGGAAGGCTTCAGCTTGATCACGTCATGGAATTTGCGGCGCACATGCGCCATGTAGGCGGCCTCAACCATCTGGTTGCCGTTTCTTGTAGCCCCCCCATAGCCATCGGGATGCATGACGCCGCTGAAGCTTGCCAGGTGGTCAGCCGGCGCGCCCTTGCGGTCAGGGCTGTGGCAATAGGCGATGGCTGCTGGAGTGGCGGATTGATAGCCACTGCCGTCGAAGACATACACCCAGACCCGACCAGTCTTTGTATTCTCCATCCGGGATCGAGAACATCGACCGGGGTATCCTCTGTATGTATTCGGTCGAGTGCTGCGATATGGCCCCGGATCAACAGCAAGATTGGTGTCAGCAATGCGGATACGCGGCCGACCCAGTCGGCCATCACAGATCTGGAGACGTCTATCCCCAATCGGACGTACATCTCGGACAAGGCGATAGGGGGATGTGATCGTCGAATTTGGCGATCATGATATGGGCGAGCAGTCCTGGACCGGGTTTGCCGCGCTCGATCGGCAAAGTCGGCATCTCGCCAGCCACCGTCGTATCGCATTCCCTGCAGATCATACGGTTTTCGACATCGCGGACGATCTTGACCGACGCCGGCACGTGTTCCAGCACCTGAATCACTTGTCGGGCGCCTTCAGGACGGGGTGCCCCCGCAGGTCGGGCAATTACAGGGAGCCGCATAGATCAGATCTTCGGTGGCGAGATCATCGGGCAATGGTTTGCGCTTCGGCTTGTCCGTGGCGTCATCCAACTTCGGCATAGGTGTTTTCCCAGAGCGCAGTTCAGCCTCGGCACGGGACGCCTCAATCTCCTTTAGCATCAGTTGGAACTGCTCCATCTTCCGGTCGATCTTTTCCGAAGAGGCGCGATGCTACCGATGTCGGAGGAGCTCCAGTTGCGCGCGAAGAAGCCCGATTATGGAGTCCCGCTTGATGACCTCGGCTTCCGGCTCTCAAATATCGCCGTCTGTTCGGCGCTCAGTGCGCGCAAAGCAACGGAGCTCGTCCTGACTATCCAGCGGCGCTGTTTCCGCACCGCAAAATCTAGCGGATTTGCCTCTGACGAGCGGACGTCCATGCCGGGCGGCGCCAATCAATCCCTCAACCAGCATGAAAAACTGGGCTGCGTCAGGTGCGGGACGCCCTCTTTCGCCGGCGGCCAGGGAAAGCATGTACGCTCCAAAATCTTGTAGAACAGGCAGAAACCCTAGCCGTCCCACCAGAGAAGCTTGATCCGGTCAGCGCGTTTTCTGCGGAAGCCGAAGATTGCGCTCGAGTCCGGCGCCTCCTTCACGCCCGTCTCGACCAGCGCGGACAGACCATCAAACCACGCCGCATATCGGTCAATCCGCAGGCCAAAAGACCCGCACATTCCCTGACGGCCCAATCATGCCGCCTCCACGCAAGCAAGCAGCGGGCCGAGCAGCTTCAACTCGACGTCTATCGGCACCTTCAGACCCCGACTGTTTCGCAGCAATATCTCGACGATCGCCGGCCTCGTTACCGTGGTAGACGCCTGACTTACGCCCACCTCCTCCATGATTTACGCTGGAAGGAACACCGTGG
This sequence comes from Agrobacterium sp. FDAARGOS_525, assembly GCF_003938925.1. NCBI lineage: Bacteria > Pseudomonadati > Pseudomonadota > Alphaproteobacteria > Hyphomicrobiales > Rhizobiaceae > Agrobacterium > Agrobacterium sp. FDAARGOS_525. The sequence goes on from NZ_RKIU01000005.1 coordinate 150,895, forward strand.
GTTGATCCACATAGTTGAACGACTTCCGCCACAAGCGGATCTGGCCAGGATGAACGTCATGCCGGCGAGCCACCTCACCAATGCGAGCACCCGGCTCATCAGCTTCCGCCAGTATCCTCAGCTTCGCCTCGTCCGACCAGCGCCGCCTGCGCTCGGTACCGGACATGATCTCCATGCGAGCCATGAAACATCTTTTTTCTGGTATTAATGTCAGCACTAATGCTAGTTCGAATGCCAGAACATCGCCTGATTTGCCCAATCAACAAAAACAGCTCACCGGACGCTCACGACTGGTCTACGGATTAGGCGCAACATCAACGGTGTGAGCCTGCCCGACGAAGACAGACAGCCCGTCACGATCCATGGCGGTGCCTATGCCCGCTTTGACAGCGGCGACGCGAACCGTGTGGCCGCGCTCGCGGGCCTTGGGATCGCGCTTCTGCCTTCATTCATCGTTGAAAAAGACATCGCACTTGGCAATCTGTTGGACATAATGCCAGAGACCGCAACGAATGAAGTCGCCATCCATGCAATTTATCCAGCAGGCGTCACCTTTCGATCCGCACCCGCCGTTTCATAGAGGGGCTGAGGCTTTCTTTCAGTTAGGCCGCGCCATACCGCTCAATTTGGCTCATTCACGTTCATGGTCAGGGATAGACCCGCCATAAGGATGATGAATGCGCCAAACCCCAGCACAGTATGGAAAACGCCGATGTGGCCTGCGGCATATCCGGCTATCATCGCCAGAAGCGCGTTCGGCAGATAACTGGCAATATAGAACGATGAGATCAGGCCTGCACGTTCTTCCGGCCTTGCCCGCGCCACCAAACCGCGCAATATGCCAAGGAACCCGGCGCCAAAGCCGATGCCAGTCGGCAGTGAACCAAGCAGAAGCAAGACAGGGCTGTGAAATAGCGTACCGAGCAGGACGATCCCGGTTCCGGCAATAATCGCCAGCGCCGCCCAGTTGCGCGCCGTTGTTGCTGAATGATGGCGGAACAGCATGACGGCACCCGCACCCGCCAGAGTCAGAATTCCGACCGCAGCACCGCTCAGCCACGCCATTGACGGTACCGCTGCCATTTCGTGCAAAAGTCCGGGCAACAGCGACAGGAACAGCGCGCCCAATCCCCAGACAGCAACATTCAGCGGGATGATGCGGAGAAACATGGCTCGCACCTCGGTCGGAATCTCGACCTTTGGACGCAGGGATAAGCCTTTGCTGATTCCGTTCTGGAAAGTCTCCGCTGAAAGCAAGGTGCGCAGTATTTGGATCAGGGAAAGCCCCAAGGTCAGCGCATAGACCAGCCGCAAGGGCAACGGCGCGAACTGGACCAGAACACCTGCCCCGATCGCGCCTAATGCCATGCCGACCATAGGCGCCAGACTGTTGATCACCGCGCCTGTCTTGTGATCGACATCCAGAAGCGCTGCCGCAACCGCCGTGGTCGCAATGCCGGTGGCAAAGCCCTGAACCAGTCGCGCCGCTACCAGCCAGCTTCCGCTGTCAGCAACGAGGAACATGACAAGGGCAACACATTCCACCGCGAGCGCCGCGACAATCACGGGCCGCCGCCCGAAATGGTTGGACAGAGTCCCCAGAAACAACAGCGAGACCAGCAGCGCCCCGACATAGGCCGCAAAAATCACGCTGATCAGAAAGGTCGAGATGCCCCAGCTTGCCTGATAAAGCGGAAAGAGCGGCGTCGTCATGCTCGATGCCGCGAAAAACAGAATGATGGTGAAGCCGTGCAGAGCAAGGGCGAATGATCTCTCCGCCCTGCCCCGCATCTCGTTACAAAGGGTGGCCATGTCAGCGATTCCATGCTAAAAGCGAATTTGTTGCGTTTGTAGCGCAAATTGACCACTAAAGCAAATTATTTGCGTTAGTGGCGTTTGATGCGTCACGCCATACCGTGGAAAACCTTGAATTGTCCTTGAGAGATCAAACAGATACAGCCCCTGCCCCAATCAGCCGACCGGGAGGCCGCGCGGCGCGGATACAGGCCGCCGTTCTGGAAGCCGTGGAAACACTGCGGCAGGAAAAGGCCGCATCCGAGATCACCGTGCCTATGATCGCGGCCCGCGCAGGCATCACGCCCTCGACCATCTACCGCCGTTGGGGTGATCTTTCACAATTGCTGGCCGATGTCGCGGTGCGGCAGCTTCAGGCTGATGCTCTGCCGCCGGATAGCGGTGACTGGCAAAGCGACCTTGGCCTTTGGCTTGAACAATTCGTCGATGAAATGAGTTCCGGCCCCGGACGCGAATTGCTGCGCGAAGCGCTGGCCGGAAGCTCGACCGAACGTGCGGGCCAATGCACGGAATGTATCCTGCGCAACCTCGCCAGCATCATTGCTCGCGGTGTCCGGCAAGGCGCAATCCCGCCCGACGCGGAAACCTTGCTCGATCGGGTCGTGGCACCGGTGATCTACCGGATATTGTTCACGACAACGCCTCCCACCACGCAATATGCCGCAGGACTGCTGCGGCAGTGCTTGGATGGAGAGATAGACTGATTTCGCTGCCCGCCTGAATCTTTCGGTCAATGGGTAGCCGCTACGGCTTCCAGTTGCGCAGGCGCCATAAGCGCGAATGCGGAGCGCATGTCGCGCGCCTCTTCTCCGGGACTGCGACCGAAAAGCCGTTTGAACTCGCGGTTGAACTGTGACGCGCTTTCATAGCCGACCCGTGCCGCAGCGCCCGCAGCCGTTACATCGTCACGGATCATCATTAGGCGCGCCTGATGCAGGCGAACCGACTTTATGTATTGCATGGGTGAAGTTGCTGTAACCGCCTTGAAATGGGCATGGAAGGCGGGAGTGCTCAGGCCCGCTTCATTTGCCAGCGAGCCCACATCGAGCTGCTGCACGTAATCGCTATGAATGCGCCGCAGAACACGCGCGATGCGGCCGAAATTGCCATGGCTTGCCAAGGCGGCCCGGATCGCACCGCCCTGCCCGCCCACCAGAACGCGGAAACACAATTCCCGCACGATGGCAGGCCCCAGCACCCTTGCTTCCAGCGGCGAACACAAGGCGCGCAGCAGGCGCACTGTCGTATCGGCCAGTGTGGCATCCAGCGGCGTGGAGATGATGCCGAGAGGCGGGCTTGCCGGACTGGTGGCCTGTCGATCGACCTCGATGATGAGATCAGCCACGGCGGTCATGTCGAGACGAACGGAGACAGCCAGCAAAGGCTCTTCGGGGCTGGCTTCCGTCTCTGTCGAGAAAGGCAGCGGGACGGAAAGCACCAGATAATGCTGTGCATCGTAATGATAGACCTGATTGGCCAAATAGCCGCGTTTGTGCCCCTGACAGACGATTACGATGCTGGGCTCATACAGCACCGGCGTGCGGCCCAGCGGGTGATCCGCCCGCATCAGGCGAACGCCATCGAGCAACGATTTCGTATGCCCCTCATGCGGAGCAAGCTGCCGGATCAGCGACGCCATCTCGTCTTGCCGCGAGGTATCCGACTTGAATTCTCTCGTATTTATGTGCTGGTTATCCATACAAAATGGATACAATAAAACGCCTGTTATCCGCAATAGGCATCAAAATAAATAGTTTTAGGCAACAATGCAAGAGGCTTCGGTCTAGCTCGCTCCGCACCGCCTAACTAACTTCTTTCTCGTTCAAACACCCTCTGCGGTGCCGCATGCGACTGCCGCAGGAAAGGAGGAAAAAACATGGACATATCACCAGATGCAAAAGTTATTCTGTTGACTGGTGCCAACAGCGGCATTGGCGAAGCCACCGCCCGTCATCTGGCCCAACTGGGCCATCATCTCGTCATAGGTGCACGCCGCACCGAACGTCTTGCAATATTGCAGAAAGAATTGCGGGCCGAAGGCCGTCAGGTTGACACCGTGGAACTCGACGTCAAACGGCTTGAAGACCTTCAGAGCATGGTTGATTTCGCGTGCGAACGGCATGGGCAAATCGACGTGTTGATCAACAATGGCGGCGTCATGCCGCTTTCCCCTCTGGCGGCGCTGAAAGTCGATGAATGGAACCGCATGATCGACGTCAATATAAAGGGGGTCTTGCACGGCATTGCAGCCGTCCTGCCGGTCATGCAGGCAGAGGACAAAGGGCACATCATCAACATCGCTTCAATCGGCGCGCATGCAGTCTCGCCCACTTCCGCAGTCTATTGTGCAAGCAAGTTCGCGGTGCGCGCCATTTCAGATGGTCTGCGTCAGGAAACCGACCAGATTCGGGTGAGCGTCATCAGTCCCGGTGTCGTGCAATCTGAACTGGCGGATCACATCACCGATGATGAAACGGCGCGCGCCGCCATGCTGGAGTTTCGCCGCGTTGCCCTGCCCCCGCAGGCGGTGGCGCAGGCAATCGCCTATGCGATCTCGCAACCGGACGGCGTGGATGTCAGCGAAATTATCGTGCGCCCCACTGCCAGCCCCCATTGAGAGCGATAAGCCCCAATCGACAAGGACAATCATGTCACAGACAATGACAACATCACCCCAATACGACCTGCCCTTTGCAGGTAGGGTCGCTATCGTCACCGGTGCCGCCAGCGGCATCGGCCTTGCGACAGTCGACCTTCTTCACGCTCAGGGCGCGCGCATCGTGGCGGTGGGACGCGGCGATAATGTCAAGGCCCTCGCCCGCGACGGCATCGTAGCGCTGGTTGCGGACGTCGCGCAGGAGGCAAGCGCCACCCTTGCGGTGGATACGGCGCTTTCAGAATTCGGGCAGTTGGATATTCTGGTCAACAATGCCGGGATCATCATCAACAGGCCCGTCGCCGAGATGAGCCTTGATGAGTGGAACCAGGTTATTGCGGTCAATGCAACTGGTGCCTTCCTGTTTTCGCGCGAAGCCATGCGGGCGATGATGCCTGCCCGACGCGGGGCAATCGTCAATATCGGCTCCTATGCCTGCTTCCAGTCCTTTCCCGGAATTGCCGCCTATGCGGCATCCAAGGGCGCGCTGGCGCAACTCACCCGCACGTTGGCGCTTGAGGCCATCGGCCACGGCATCCGCGTCAATGCGGTCGGCTCAGGTGATGCAGTGACCAATATCACGAATGCAATCCAGCCAGACGGCCGCGCCTATCTTGCCGAACATGGCCGCAAAGCACCGATCGGCCGCGCTGCTTCCCCTGAGGAAATCGCTGAAGTCGTCACTTTCCTCGCCTCGGACCGCGCAAGTTACATAGTGGGAGCCATCGTCATGGCCGATGGCGGGATGAGCGTGGCCATTTAATAATCAACAAACAACAGGAGTATCCATTCATGCAGCAACAAACTCAAAACAAGGTCTGGTTCATCACAGGGGCTGCGCGCGGCATCGGCCTGTCTCTGGCGCGGCAGGCCATGGCCAAAGGCGATAGCGTGGCCGCCACCTCGCGCACTCTCGAAAGCCTGCAGCAAGCATTTGGCGAAGACAGCGCACAATTTCTGGCACTGGAAGTCGATCTCGTCAGCGAGGCAAGCGTGAAAGCCGCCATCGACAAGACCATCGCCACCTTCGGTCGCATCGACCGCGTGGTCAACAATGCCGGCTATGGTCAACAGGGCGCTGTGGAGGCGCTGAGCGACGCCGAACTGCGCCGCAATTTCGACGTCAACGTCTTCGCGCCCCTGCATGTGCTGCGCCATTCATTGCCACATCTGCGCAGGCAGCGTAGCGGCCATATCTTCAATGTGGCGTCCATCGTCGGCTTTCAGGGTGGTTATGCCGGGTGGGGCAGTTATGTCGCGAGCAAATTCGCACTAGCCGGTCTGACCGAAACCCTTGCCGCCGAACTTTCAGAACTAGGTATCGAGGCGACCGTCGTCTATCCCGGACCGGTGCGTACGGGTTTCCTGTCCAAGGACAGTCTCGTCGTAGCAGAGCGCTCCATCGACGATTATACTGAAGCTCAGGCTTCGCTCGATCTGCATCTCAATAAACTGGACGGCAAGCAGGCGGGCGATCCAGAGAAAGTGGCAACGCTGATCCTGCAGGCGGCGAGCGTGGCCGAACCGCCTGTGCATCTGTTTGCGGGCAAGATCGCCAATATGCTGGCCGAACAAAAGATGGAAGCCGTGCGCAAGGACATCGATACATGGCGCGGCGCATCAGACGCCACCGACTTCGACGAATAACCGCATGAATAAGGTCCTCCGCAGGCATGGCTTGCGGCGGGCCATCAAATTCACGATGGACCTGTATCTCACGAATTTCCGGCTGAAAAGGCCTGTCGTTTTCTCGAATCCGGCCCAATCCTGCTTGTATCCACGCGTGGGACGGATGATTCTGCCAACCTGATGACCATGGGTTTTCACATGATGATAAGCCACGATCCGGCATTGGTCGGCGCCATCATCGGTCCGTGGGGTACAGCCATCAGGCGCTTTTAGAAAGCCGTGAATGCGTGCTGGCGGTGCCGGCTTTCGATCTGGCGGAAAAGGTGGTGGATATCGGCAATTGTTCAGGAGACACGGTCAAAAAATTCGAACGATTCGACCTAACACCAATAGCTGCAACAACCGTGAACGCGCCGCTTGCGCGCGAATGCTGGGCCAATCTCGAATGCCGCATCGCAGATGATGGATGGTCGCACCGCTGCAATCTGCTCGTGCTGGAGGTCCAGCGCACGTGGGTGGATGACACACGGCAAGAAAACGGCTCATCCACCATCAGGGCGATGGCCGCTTCAGCGTCGACGGGCCGCCTGCTCATCGGCCGAATATAAGCGGGGCCTCCGGCATAATATTGATATCGGCCCATCCTGCCTGCTGACTGATCATTGCCACTGTTGCGGCAACGTGGGCCGTCATCATCAGCGTGATTAGCGACAGAATTGTCTGGCTCCATGCCTTGTCCTTCGATTCAATGGCACGTTATTCTTGTCAGCAGCATCCGTATAGCCTCTGCTGCATCAAGTAATGCATGAACGGTCTCGTCCTCCGAAAGCCGGGTCGCGCCAGCAGACACAGTCCGCAGATAAATAACCACACTGTGACTAACAGGATCTTCTGGCATAGGCTGGCGGAGTGTCCGTAACATATCAATGGCCCTGTCCAATAACTCGCTTACCTCAAATGGTGCGAGATTATGGGCTTCTGCCGCCGCTTGCTCCAGCTCTGAAATAAGCCCTTTAGGCATATTGCGTACTCGGGATTCCTTTTGCGCCTGTTTAAGATGTTAGCATCAAAGTGTTAAGGGAGATATGCAATACGTTTGATGTCGATTTATTTCAATCTTCGGTATATTGTCTGCGACTGCTCGTACAAAAGGGACTCCTTGAGGAGGAGCCTATCAAGACACCGACGCTAAATTGTCAAATTAAAGAGCGCTCTACCGAACGACCGTGATTTTGCCGAGTTCGACCAATGGTGTAACGTCGAGGCTACGTCCCGCCTCTGTAAATTTCAGGCTATAATGAAGAGCCATCCCATTGTCGGCTGCCTCGTGAATTTTCTCCTTGCCGATGTGACGAGGCGAAATCTCTGATGTTCTTCGCGGGCATCCACGTGCCGCAATGGAAAAGCGTCCGCAAGGTGAAGGATGGAATGACCACGGACGATCTCTATCGCTTCCTGACCACGGATCCCAATGATCTCGTCAAGCCAATCCACGAAAAGGCGATGCCTGTTCTGCTGCTGACGAAGGAAGAAACCGACGTCTGGATGCGGGCGCCATGGGACGGAGCAAAAAATCTCACCCGCCCACTACCTAACGATGACCTGATTATTCTATCACGTAAACCTTATAGATCATCGATTGTGTCGAAATCTGGCGAGCCGGTTGAGCAAGGCAGCTTGCTGTAATCAGCCTGCCTTTCCATTGGGCGTCGACTTCGTCTTCCGCTTCTTCGCTCGTTCGTCTTGAAGCTCTATCCAGACGGGCCCATGGTCGCTGGTGTGCTCCCATCCGCGCACATGCCTGTCGACCTCTGCCTTAGAGAGCATTGCCGCAACTTCTCAACTCAACAGGAAGTGGTCGATCCGCAACCCCGCATCGAGTGCATAGGCATTTCGGAAATAGTCCCAGAACGTATAGATGCGTTCGTCCGGGTGCAGATGGCGGAGAGCATCGGTCCAGCCTTGATTGACCAGATCCCTATAGGCTTCCCGCACTTCCACGCGAAACAGCGCGTCGTTCATCCAGCGCTCCGGCTTGTAGACGTCGATCTCTGTCGGCATGACGTTGTAGTCGCCTGCGAGCACGACCGGAACTTCCAGTTCGAGCAGTTCCGCCGCATAGTCGTGCAGCCTCTTGAACCAACGAAGTTTGTAATCGAATTTCGGCCCGGGGTAAGGATTGCCGTTAGGGAGGTAGAGCCCGCCGATTATGATGCCGTTGACGACTGCCTCGATATAGCGGCTGTGTTCGTCGTCCGGCTCACCAGGCAGACCTTTTCTCGTGAGATGAGGCTGCTCACCCTTGGCAAGGATCGCGACAAAGTTCCAGGACTTCTGGCCCTGCCAAGCAGCACCATACCCTGCAGATCCGATCGGTTTGATCGGAAACTTATTCTGCGGCGCCTTCAGTTCCTGCAGGTAAACGACGTCCGGCTCGGCCTCATCCAACCATCGGAGAAGGACTTCAAGCCGGCCGTTTACGCCGTTGACGTTATAGGTCGCAAGCTTCATCGATCAGTGCCGACCGATTTCTGCTTCCACCTTTTTGCGAGAATTACCGGCGCTCTTCACGGCCTTCTTGACCGTGTCCTTTGAGACGCCTTCCTTCTTCGCCTCGTAGCGGACTTCATGATCCTGTCCGGCTGCGACTTTGGCCCGATCCTAGGCTCTGCCCCTTTGCGCCTTTCGCGGGATTTTGCCTGCCGTCTTGCCTCGCGCAGTTCGTTCAATGTCGGCTGCCACCATTCGCGGTCTTTTTCGTATTCGGAGGGTTCATGGTGCGCGGGCCACGTGTGAACCAACTCCTCCAGCGTCGGTAGGCGCCATCTTGCCCAAACGGGCGACCAAGAGGCGGCAGATCTTCGCCCGAGACCGGAAGCCTCTTCTTCTGTCGCTCCAACGTTCGACGTTTTGCTTTGGCCTCTTCCTCAGTGCCCCTCCTCTCTTCGGCCCTTTTGCGTCGCTCCGAAGGTTCGGCCCACCTGGCAGCATCCTCGATGGCTTGCCACCGCTGCTGCAGTTCGTCATAGGACGAATAAGGAACCTCCCAGACGTTGTCGTCTCCGTTCCAGCGGGCGAATGGAACCTGCCGGAGTTCGTCGACCACGGTGCGGAAATAGTGGGTTCGGACGCGGAGACCGCGGTCGTGAACCACCAGGTATGGGCTAAGGATCGGCTCGAATTCGAAAGCGTCGCGTCCCTTCTCCGCCTCGAACGGAGTTTTACGGTCGGCTTCCGATGCCAGCCACCGGTCGATCCGGCGCCGCGCTGTGCTGCCCGGAACCGTCCAGGCCTGAAGGCGGTCGCTCCACCGCGCCTTCGGGAAGGTCTCGCGAAACCGCGCTACGGTCATGCGCTCGAACGGAAACGAGTCCGTTTCCGAAGCCGAGCTTTTCTCGTGGTCCTCATCATGTTCATCGTCCATGGCAGGAAACGATCTAGGATGACGGAAGTTGCAACTAAGCCAGCGCCTCCGTGAGGAACTTGAGTGCCTTATCCGCGCCCGACGGTGATGTGGTCTGACCGACACCCACCTCGATGGCGAGTTGGATCTTGAAGCCGCAGCGCCTAACTGGGCTGCTGCAAGGCTTGACGCCATCGTCGTCTCGCTCTGTCCGTGCACGAGCAGGATCGGGATGTCTTTGCCCGCTGGCGATACCGTCTGCGGGGGAACCAGCGCACCCACCGGCCAACGTCCAGAGGCAACGGCGTCCAAAGCAACAACGGCACCCTGGGAGACGCCGACGAAGGCAACCCGTTCATAAGCGTGATCCAGACCCTCGCGCCATACCAGGTCGCCGACCACCGCATCAAAAGCATCACGGGCTGCGACGATCCGCGCAGGATCAAGCACATTTCCTTCCGTCGAGAACCATTGATGACCATAGCCGTGGTGCATCGGCGCCGTCGCCGTGAAGCGAGCTGCCGGCAGCCGTGATCGCCATGATGACGCCAGCGGCATGAGCTGTCTTCCTGACGCGCCTATGCCGTGCAGGAAGATAACAAGCGAAGCGCTCGCGTCAGCATGTGCGCCAAAATCGTCGGGTTTGACCTTGTCGAACTCCGTCTTCCATCCGATGTTGATAGCTTATCGGCACTGACAGCGTCGCGCCTGCTCGTCAATGAAATCGGCGCCGTTGTGCGGCAAAATTGAAGGTACAGATGTATGACCACGATTGTCGTTTCTTATTTTGATGGCGCTGAAGTCGAACTGGACGAAGAGCCCGATCCTGACGCCCCGGCTGCCGCTGCTGCCCTGGGCGCGTTCCTTGCGCTGACGAAGGCAGACAGGCTGTCGGACACGCGGCACGTTTTCGCCTTCTACAGGGACTATTACGAAGAGGCCGGAAGGCCGGAATGGCTTGAGGAAGAAATAGGCTTTCCGCAATCACCCGCCGATATCTGGGATCACGTCACTCCCGGACCCGTCACCGTTGAGAAAGGGCGAAGAGACGATGAAAACTGGTACGTGGTGATGCAGGCTGAGTGCGGCTGGGATGCCGAACGCGGACTCATGATGGTTTGGCGAGGCGGTGCGACGCTTACGAAAGTCGGCGGATACAATGGTCACCTCACGAATGTGAACGTCTACGCAGATCGGACTTTGGAGAACGTCGTCTACAAAGCGAGAAACCCCGAATACACAACAAGACTTTCGAGGCAGCCTGACTGACAACGCGGGCAAAATTCTTGTCCAATCCTCGCCAGGAGCGGCGGCTAACGGCGCACTCGGCAGGGAGTGCTGGGAGATGCTGTCCCAAATATTATCAATATTCGTTGTATTGATTAAGCCGCATAACTTGGCCGGGAACGCGATCCGATCTGCTTCCGCTTTTGGCCCGAAGCGGTTATCGCGCAGGGTTATATCCCCTTGCTGGAACTGAGAGCGACTTGTTTTAACCGTACAAAGCTGCGCGTGTAAGGGTAGTATTTCAACACCGCATGCAATTGCAATCCATTAGATCTAAGCCTGCAGTTGCGTTTTGATTTAACGATATAAAGATATCGTTATATGATGTTGACCGACGTCTCACCTTTCGGTAAGGTCAACGTGCCTAAGGTTCTCCGGTCGTTGCATGCAACGTACCGGCGCTAAGAGGGAAGTCGGTGCTCCGTGTCATTCGGAAATGCCGACGCTGCCCCCGCAACTGTAAGCGTTGAGCTGAAGTCCAATATGTCACTGGCTTGCGCTGGGAAGACGGACGGAAGCGATGAAACGTGAGCCAGGAAACCTGCCTTTGGCGAAATAACGTCCACGGGCGGGGTGTCCCAGTGTGCCGTAGCAGAGCTGCGTTGTCGCGGCCAGTCTTGCTATGCGTCCGCAGACCCATGCCCCCAGCTTTATAGGGGCACAACATGTCTCAGACCTGCAGTTTCACTATCACGAGCGTACCCTTCGACGAGGACTACCGCCCTTCGGAACATACGCGTATCACCACCAATTTCGCCAATCTGGCCAGAGGAGAAAACCGCCAAGAGAACCTGCGCAATGTCCTACGGATGATCGATAGCCGTTTCAACGCCCTCGCGTATTGGGACAATCCCAAATCGGAGCGGTATTCGGTCGAGCTGGAGATCATATCGGTCGAAATATGCCTCAATGTTGAAGGCGAGAAATTTCCTCTCATCGAGATACTGAAGACGACCATCGTCGATCACAATACCGGCGAACGTATCGACGGCATTGTGGGGAACAACTTCTCCTCCTATGTTCGGGATTACGACTTCAGCGTCGTGCTGCCGGAGTATAACAAGAGGCTTCCTGCCTTCAGCATTCCGGCCGATTTCGGGGACCTGCATGGGAACCTGTTCAAGTCCTTTCTGCGGTCGGATGCTTACCGGTCGCACTTTCGCAAGCCGCCGGTCATTTGCATTAGTGCCTCGACCAGCAAGACCTATCACCGGACCGAAAATCACCATCCCGTCGTGGGCGTCGAGTACCGGCAGAATGAGTTCTCGTCCACTGATGAGTATTTCGGGAAAATGGGATTACAGGTTCGCTACTTCATGCCCGCGGGCAGCGTTGCGCCGCTGGCCTTCTATTTTGTTGGCGACCTGCTGGGGGATTATTCCAATATCGAGCTCATCGGCATCATCAGCACGATGGAAACGTTTCAGAGGATTTATCGCCCTGAAATCTACAATGCGAACGCAGCGGCCGGGACGGTTTACCAGCCCGATCTGAAACACCAGGATTATTCGCTGACCCGGATCGTCTACGACCGCGACGAACGCAGCCGCCTGGCGGTGGATCAGGGCAGATTCACCGAAAAACATTTCATCAAGCCATACCGCGCCGTCCTTGAGCAATTGTTTGCCCAGTGCGCCGCCTGATCAACACTTATAAGAGGTCCTTATTGTGAATACACTTTTCCCCACATCGACCGCCGGCAGCCTGCCGAAACCCTCCTGGCTTGCGGAGCCCAAAAAACTGTGGTCGCCCTGGAAACTGGAGGATGAGGAATTGCTGGAGGGCAAAAGAGACGCGCTGCGCCTGTCACTGTACGATCAACAACAGGCGGGCATCGATATCATCAGTGATGGCGAGCAAACCCGCCAGCATTTCGTTACGACATTCATCGAGCATCTCGAAGGGGTCAATTTCGAAAAACGCGAAACCGTTAGAATTCGCGATCGCTACGATGCGAGCGTTCCGACAGTCGTCGCGAGCGTCTCTCGACAGAAGCCAGTTTTCGTCGAAGACGCCAGGTTTTTGCGTCAGCAGACCAAACAGCCCATCAAATGGGCTTTGCCGGGTCCGATGACGATGATCGATACGCTGTTTGACGGCCATTATAAGAGCCGTGAAAAGCTTGCCTGGGAATTTGCCGGTATACTGAACGAGGAAGCAAGGGAACTGGAGGCTGTCGGCGTCGATATCATCCAGTTCGATGAACCTGCGTTCAATGTTTTCTTTGACGAGGTGAATGACTGGGGTGTTGCCACTTTGGAAAGGGCAATTGAAGGGCTGAAATGCGAGACCGCCGTCCACATTTGCTACGGCTACGGCATTAAGGCCAATACGGATTGGAAAAAGACCCTCGGTTCAGAATGGCGTCAGTATGAGGAAACTCTCCCCGAATTGCAGAAATCCAGCATCGGAATGATTTCTCTCGAATGCCACAACTCCCATGTCCCCATGGATCTTCTGGAGCTTGTCCGAGGGAAGAAAGTGATGGTTGGAGCCATCGATGTCGCCAGCGATACCATCGAAACCCCGGAAGAGGTCGCTGCAACGCTGCGCAAGGCGCTTCAGTTTGTCGACGCCGATAACCTTTGCCCCTGCACAAATTGCGGCATGGCCCCACTGTCCCGTCCCGTGGCAAGAGGTAAGCTGAATGCCTTGAGCGCAGGAGCAGAAATCATCCGGAGAGAGCTTGCTATCTAATTTGTTGACGATCGAAAATTCGGGTGGCGGATGCTCGCCGCCACCTTCGATCGAGGTATGCGTAGGAAACTATCGGATTGCGATGGCGTAGCAGCGATTATCACCCTAAAGGCTTGGGCGGAGGGCTGCTTTTGGCGCATCAGTGCAGGACGGTTATTGGGGGAAAGCAGTCCTTGAGACTGAGGAAGCTTAAGCCGACAGGGCGGTCACTCCACCCGCTACCTACCCTTGCAACACGGCCCAGTCGGTCTGGCCGGGCGCTGGTTCTCGGGGCAAGCACAGCATTTCTAACGAGCTGGCGGCTCAGCTTTGATGGTTATAACGTTACGTATCCTGCTGCAAATGCCGGGTTCTGGCTCACAGTGGCAACCAGCATACACCGCTCGTGACGGACTTGACGATAACTGTCGCATTCGGCAACTGATCGAACACGGAAAATAGAGATGCAGCATATCAAACGGGACAGCTTTGAAATCGTATTGCGGCAATTTGGTATTATCGAAGCGCTAGCTGCCTATGATCCGCACATCGCTGGCCTCTTGGTGTCGACACTGATAGAAGTGATATAGATATTCTATGTCACGCTCCAGATCCTAGTGCTTTCGTCTCTGATGTCACACGACTCTTCGGAGAGATGAAAGGATTTAGAGCTTGGCAGTGGACCTCGGGCGATCGTCCCGTAATTGCAACCTTTCAAGCGAGTTTTTGGGATTTAGAGATTTTTGCAAGCGCGCTTCCAGTGTCTCTTCAGCATGGATGGCGTCACTTTGAAATCGAAAAGCGACCACTGTCCGTTGGCGATGCTGGCTTCAAAAATGCTGTCAAATCGTTGAGAAAGAAGGGTACAAAGACTGAGCCCGCATTCTGGACAGCTTTGCAGCAAGATGGCGATGCTTACATTGAGCTACTCAGCTCCGTATCGCTATAGTCCGGGATCGTTCCGCAGATCGTCATCTTGGCGTCGCGGTTATCCGATAGGCAACGTGGCCTACCGACAGGCTTGACAAACAGGCGGCAATATTATCGGCGACAAACTGAACGTCGGGGGCCTCCTTAGCCTTCTGTTGCTCCCGCTCATCCTCTCGGACTCGCACATACTGCGGTTCGCTTCGTTTCCTGTTCGAGACGAATGCGCAAGTCATCAAGCTCGTCTTTTTGCTCATGAAGGGAATCGAACCTAAGTCCCATTTTTCCGCCGGACTTCCAGGACCGGTCGCGCGTCTGGAGCCTAGAGAAAATTCCCAGGCGCTAATGCCACAACGCCGAAATTGGAACCGCCGATAATCGTTCTCCAAATGGAATTACCTTGTTGTGGTCGTAAAGGACCATGCCTGATACGAAGCGCTCTCCGCATTCTTCGGCCAAAATTCGTAAGCCAGAGAAATCGGAATTTGTGACGGATGCTGCGGCTTTTACCTCGATGCCGACAATCCGCCCTCGCCTGTCTTCAACGACAATGTCGACTTCATTCTGCTGCTTGTCGCGGAAATGCGAAAACTCAAATCGTGTATCTGCGGCACTGGCGAGTTTGAGTATCTCCCCAAAAACGAAAGTCTCAAGCAACGCCCCGAACTGCCCTCTGTCGTCCCGCATTCTCTCGAGAGACAGGTCACGAAAAGATGCGAGCAGACCAGAATCGAGGAAATGTATTTTAGGGGTTTTGGTCAAGCGCTTTAGTTTGTTGGAAAACCAAGGTTGAACGGTTCGGGCGAGGAACAGGCTCTCGAATATACCGACGTATTTCTGGGTTGTGACGTGGTTCATCCCGATGGGGGCGCCGATTCCGGAGTAGTTCACGAGTTGTCCCGAATGCTCAGCTAGAATCCGCAGCAAGCGCGGCATTTGCGCAATCTGCTCGATTTGGGCAACATCACGAACGTCGCGTTGAACGATCGCCTGGATATAGTCCGCATACCAGTCGTGTTTGCGGCTCAACGTTTTGCGGCTCAATGCCTCGGGATATCCACCGGCGAGGACCGCAGCCATCAAGTCGTCACCGATGACGGGTTCTCCGGACTTTGGTTCATTTTGAAAGGCGTCGCTCAGGAAGCTGCTGCCCGCGGTTCTGATCTCGCTCTGCGCAAGCGGCAGCAATCGAACGACCTCCATGCGTCCTGCGAGCGAGTCCGCCACGCGTGGCAGCGTCATTATATTAGCTGAACCGGTCAGGAGGAAACGTCCCGGGCGCTGGTCTATATCCACACTTTCTTTGATTGCGAGCAACAGCTCGGGGGCGCGTTGAATTTCATCGATGACGGCGCGATCTATGCGCCTTACGAAGCCAACTGGATCCTGTCGCGCTGCATCCAGGGTTGTCGCATTGTCTAGAGTATAATACTCCATGGCCTCTTTGGCTATCTTCTTTGCCAGTGTCGTTTTTCCTGATTGTCGGGGACCGACGATCATAATCACCCTTGTGTCTAACATGGCATCGGCAACACGTTGCTCGACGAGTCTTGGATAGAGCATCACGGCCTTATTCCTCTCAATGACCGTTTGAAAATGCATTATTGACTAATTGAAAGTCAAGGTTTGACCATTTGAAATTGATCCGGCGACTGATTGAAAATTGAGGTTCGAACTCGGTGGCACGAGGTAGGCGGGAGGCAGGCAGGCACCGCCTCTCGCTAATCAATTACCCGAACTGATTTAGCTGAAACGCGCCAAGAGGATGGTCAAGAATGATGAGGAAGACAATTTGTGTTTACGCTGAACACGATGCTGAGCTTTACAATGGAAGAATCCAACGCCTTGATGGGCTTCGAACCCTTGACCAGTAATTTTGGCAGACGAAATCTCGATAAAACAGCCACTTAGTTGAAATGTCGATATTGTATGATTTTTTTGTGTCGACATGTGGCGTCGTCATCCAACCGTTGTTCCATCATGCCATAATCGCGGTGGCAATTACCTTGGCGAAAGCCGAAACTGTTCGTGGTTTACGGTAGGTTCCTCAGGAAATACGGGTTATCTCCAGCTAAATTGCATTCCGCTTTTCCGCGATTATAGAGAGTATTTGAGGCTGTGCCCGCGAGAGATGACCAAAGGGAATTGTTTCGGCTCAAAATATGGTCTTGATAGATTGGAAAAAAATATCGCCTCCTCGATTATCACCAGCTTTCACCTTGGCGATGCATTGGTGTGAGCCACATCAAGCCCTTTGCTTCAGACGATCAATCCTTGGCGCGGCGCCCACAGATTGACAGGCCGCATTGCTTCGGGCTAAGTGTCCTCAGTCCTAGGACAGAGGACAGTGTTTATGAAGAGCCAAGATATCGTCGTCCTGCTAAAGCTGGTAAGCCTGCAAGACCAGGAACTCACCAAGGGCATTGATCAGTTGCGATCGGAATCCGTGGGGGGAGACCCTTATTCCGTTCGGAACCTAGAGGCGCTACTCGGGATCAGCAAGACCGAAATAGCGCAGTCGATCAAGCGCAGTGTCGCATCAGGCATCGCGCGAAAGGGCAACAATAACGAGCCTCGGCCAAGCCGAAGGAACCTGTTCGGCTTCATTACCACCGGGCTAAAGTTCGTCTTCCCCGCCCAAGTTGGACCGATGCAGCGCGGCATACCGACCGCCTTCGCCGCACCTATGCTCACGGACCTCCTGATCAGCGGCGGGACGTACAACTACGTTTGGCCCTATGCCAACGGAAGGGAGATGGGGCAGGCGGTGGAGCCGCTCTTCAAGACTGTGCCGGACGCAGTCCTAAAGGACGACGCACTCTATGAGTACCTCGCGTTGGTCGATGCGATCCGGATTGGGAACCAGCGGGAAGTCGGTCTCGCGACCGACCACCTCAAGTCAAAGATCATGAGCAAATGACAGCGATCCGCGCTCAACTGCTGGAAATGATGAAAGCCGTTGCCTCGGCCCTTGGCGAAGACCTTCGCTCGCGCCTGGTCTTCGTCGGCGGATGCACGACCGCGCTGTTCATCACTGATCCGGTCACGCTCGAGGATGTGCGTGCCACAGATGACATCGACCTGATCGTTGATTTGGCGGGCCTTCCTGCCTGGGCACAGCTCCAGGAAGAGCTTCGACACCGGGGTTTCATGGAGGCCGCTGACGAGGCGGTGATCTGCCGCATGCGTCTCGGCAAGCTCACGGTCGACTTCATGCCGGATGATCCGACTATCCTCGGATTCGGAAATCGATGGTATGCGAGTGGCATCGAGACGGCACAGCACTACCAACTCTCGGAAGACCTCACGATCCGGATCCTGACGCCGCCAATGTTTCTTGCGACGAAGCTCGAAGCCTATGCCGGAAGGGGAAACGGCGACTTGATCACGAGCCGTGACGCTGAAGACATCCTCCTTATTGTCGACGGCAGGGAGGAACTTCTTGCCGAGATCACGGCTTCCGACATCAACGTTCGAAATTTCATCGCCGGAAAGTTTCGGGCCCTCCTCGATCAAGCTGACTTCGACGATTTCCTCGACGGCAATATCCGCGGGCCCGCCGGTCGTGTAGAAATGGTCCGGGACAGGTTTGCCTCGATAAGCCATTGTGCGGATGGCCCCACACAATGAAAATCGAGGCCCGATGGTTGAGCCAAAAAGGAACGCGCACCGACGACAATCGCGACCATGCGGGGATCGCTGGGAGACATGGCGAATTTCTTGCTATTGTGGCTGATGGCGCCACGAACGGCTCGAACAACGGGGGATACGCACGAGCAATCGTCGAAGCTGTCATCGACTGGTTTGCCGGAACCGACGATGCATGGGGCCACGAGCTCATACAAGCCAAACTCCGGGAGATTCATCAAGCCCTTCGCAAATCGTTTCCGACGGGTTCCGCCAGCAGGCATCGTAAACTTAACGGCAACGAAGACACACCATGACGCCGGCCGAGTTTTTGGTCACGCTCGGGCGATTTTCGCCCATAGTTTCATCGCCGCTGAACGCAATTCGCGATGATGGCCGGAGGAGATGTCGTGGCGGGGGATTTGGAACAGGTTGGCGATGGGATCGTGGATGGAGACGAAACGCTGAAGATGTCGCCTCGACTTGAAGCGTTTCATGATCCACTCTCGCCGTCGGATTGGCTGATGGGAATTCTCAGCGCGATTGTTCAAGCCCTTGTGTGAGCGATGCTCGACACCCGGCATGATCTCCCGCTTTGCGGCATCGTAGGAGCGAAGCTTGTCGGTGACCATTACCCGCGGAGCTCGTCCTTGGCCCTTCAACAGCTTGCGAATCAGGCGCTTGGCCGCCTTGGCATTGCGGCGGCTTTGCACCAGAACCTCCAGGACGAAACCGTCCTGATCCACTGCGCGCCAGAGCCAGTGCTTCTTTCCACGGATCGAAACGACGGCCTCATCGAGATGCCACTTGTCGCCGAGCCGACCAACTGAACGGCGGCGGATCTCGTTGGCGAAGGCCCGTCCGAATTTCTCCGCCCACAGCCGGACCGTTTGATGCGAGACAATGACGCCGCGGGCAGCCAGCAAGTCCTCGACCATTCGCAGGCTGAGAGGGAAGCGGAAATAGAGCCACACGGCATGGGCAATGATTTCAGCGGGAAAGCGATGGCGGCGATATAGTGGATTAGGCTCTGTCATGGCCCATCATCGCATATCGAGTTCCACATTCCGTTAAGTTGACGATGCCCCCGTAGGCGTTCTGCTCGTCGACGGGATCGGCTTCGTCGGCGTCATCATCGAACGTGCCCGGAAGAGCATCCTCGTCCTCGAACGGATCGAGACCTTCATCCTCGTCGGCGGGGGTGGGCTCGACAACATTGCCGTCGGCAGCGTCATCCTCGGAGCCCGTGGCATCCGTATCGGTCGATGTCTCATCGCTGTCGAGATATTCGGCATGCTTCATCAGATCGGCGATCTCGCCTGCATCCGGTGTGAACAGTGCTGACGCATGAACGAAGTGGCCGTCCTTGAAGTGCTCGATGAGAGCGGACCGTGTTTCCCGCACCTTCTGGCGCGGAGACACCTTGGCTTCCTTCGCCGCCGCCTCCATTGCCTGCCGCGACAGGCACAACAGGAAGTCTTCCGTGCCCATGTTCGGCAGGAAGCTGTCAGCGCCGATGGCGTCACCTGCGATGCGCGAGACCACACCGCTGTTCGACATGCCGCGCCGGCACGACAAGACCTCGATCAGCATCGAGCGGGTCGCGACACGTAGCGTTTCCCTGTCGAAGGCAAGCTTGCCGTCCTCCGAGAACAGAGAGGCCACATGGCGCTTGAACCGCTTCGGCCCGAAGACATGGTCGTTGGCGCCGGAATCGACCCGGACGTTGAGGCCGGCAAAGGCGAGAACGAGCAGCGCCATCAGCATGTCGTCCTCGATCGGGGCGCGGCCGAGCGCCTCGTGCAGGGCGTCGGTCCGGAAATCGCCGATCATGTCATGGCCCTTCTGGGTCACGTCGGGACGGGGCTTCGGCGCATCGATGATGGAGCCGCTATCTTCCGTGGCCCCGCCGCCTGCAGTGACCGCCCCACCCCTGGTCTTCTTCTTGTCTTCCGGCATCCTGAAGGCAACTGATTGCACCTTGCCGTCCCGGTCGAGATACATCGCGACATGGTCGGACTTCGAGGTCTTGCCGTGGACACGTTCCGCCTTCTTCGGCAGTTCCGGCTGCCCCCAGCCGTTGACCTCCACGATCGTGCCCTTCTTCGGCAGATTCGACGTCATCCATTCCTGCTGGGCGCCTAGGAAGGCTTCAACGTTCGTGGTGTAACGGCCGTCCTGATCCGCCGGTGCGAACAGGTCCTCAACCCATTCGATGCCATAGGCGGTGGCGAGATCGTCACCAAAGCTCGCATCCCTGGCAAACATCCGGGTTTTCGCCAGCGCCCGGGAGATGTTGTACCAGTCGGCCCGCTCGTTCTTCTTCGTCTTGTTGGCCTTCCAGACCTCTTTCTGTTCTTCAAGCGCGGCGGCGGCAATGGTGCGCAACTGCTGTTCGTTCGGCATGTCGCCGAGCGCCATCTGGTCGAGCATCGCCGGCAGGACATTGGCAAGCAGACGCAGCTTGCGGATCTGGCGCACCGGCAGGGCAAGTGCAATGGCAATCGCCTCTTCTGTCCAGCCCAGCGCAATGAGCCGTTCCGTACCGCGCCACTGGTCGACGGCGCCCAGCGGTTCCCGCGCAATATTCTCGACCATCGATCGCATGACGCCGTTGTCATTGGCCGCGTCGATGACAAGGACGGAAATTTCCTCGATACCGGCGGCCATCGCCTGCTTCACGCGGCGATGCCCGGCCTGGATGATATAGCCGTTTCCGCCGTCGAGCTGCGGCGAGACGACGGGCGGCTGGATGATACCGACGGCTTTCACCGTGGCCAGCAACAACGCGTCGGCCTGCGGAGACGACTTCGTCCGGCGCGTATCATCAGGATTGTCATTCAGCGTGCGGGGATCAAGTTTGAGGATCTGCATGGGATCTGTTCCTTCCGGGATCGCGGAGCCTGCACCTTGCCAGCCCCTTCCTGTCTTCAGTTCTTTGCGAAGACACTTCCCGGACCGCAGGGCGGGCGGACCGGCGCAACCGCGCCCGAGCGGCCCTGCCGCGAAGGATGAGCAGGACAGACTGTCCTGTGAAGCCGAGTGACAGGGTTGTGCAGGGCGCGGTTGAGCGACAGCGGCGGCGGGAAGCCCGGTCTGCGAGAGGGTTTATTTCCTCTTTTTTCCTCCTTCCCCAATCCTGCCGCGCATATCCGGAATGGAGGCGATGGCGACGAGGATTGATAATAGTTGATAAAGGGCTTATCTTGTCCTCCGTCACATTCGATGGAGTGCAGCATGATCAGCGCCGATCTGGGAAAGCAGCTCGAAACCTATATCCAGCAACTCGTGGACACCGGCCGTTATGGCTCAAAAAGCGAAGTCCTGCGGGAAGGCGTGAGACTGATCCAGGACCGCGAGACACGGCTTGCCGCGCTGGATGCTTCCATCATGCGCGGCATTGCCGACGCGGACGCAGGCCGAACGAAACCGGCAAGCGATGTCTTCGACCGTCTCGAGGCAAAATACCGCGCGATGGCTGATCAGGCCGAACAATCAGCATGATCCTTGAGTTTTCCAGCGAGGCGGAAGGCGATCTTGAGCGGATCGCCGATTATATCGCTGAAGCCAATCCTCGACGAGCCCTCTCATTCATCCGAGAGCTGCGGAGCAAGTGTCAGGATCTCGTCGATAATCCGAACGGTTTTACCCTTGTCCCCCGCTACGAACAGCATGGTATCCGCCGGCGCGTTCATGGCAATTATCTGATCTTTTACCGCGTCGAAACGGCGAAGGTGGTCATCATCCATGTATTGCATGGCGCCACCGACTATGGCGCCATCCTGTTCAGTGATTAGGTTCGGTCGAAGGATCTGAGATAATCTCTCGTCCGAGCCGCCAGGCTAGGCGGCGATCTCCTCCACCTCGGCATCTTCTCGCACCGATGCGGCCAGCGCCTCCTCGACATCACGTAACTTCTTACGCTTGTCCGTGAGTTCGTCGGCAAAGCTGAACTCCCCACCCTGCCGTGACTGGTAGGACGTCAGCCGGCGGCGGTATTCTTCCAGCCGCTGACGATAGCGCTCCCGCTCCTCCTCGAACCCGTCAAGCGCATGTTCGAGCCGGGAGATAGCGCCAAGCGGAGTGACCGTGACCGCCAGATCGATCTCGAAATCGGCGCCGGTTCGCTGAAGCAGTGTCTGGTAATGATAGTTGTTGCCACGCCCGAACGTCTCGCCGGTATAGACGAGATCGAAGCCACCGATGGAAGCGATATGCACCTCGCCCTGTTGCTGAAGCTGGACGAGGGTGAGGATTTCCTTCATCAGCGCCCGGCCGGCATCTTTCCGATCCGTGAATGGTTCGCC
Source organism: Agrobacterium sp. FDAARGOS_525 (assembly GCF_003938925.1). NCBI lineage: Bacteria > Pseudomonadati > Pseudomonadota > Alphaproteobacteria > Hyphomicrobiales > Rhizobiaceae > Agrobacterium > Agrobacterium sp. FDAARGOS_525. The sequence continues at coordinate 173,222 of NZ_RKIU01000005.1, forward strand.
TGTCACGACCATGGTGAAGGCATCGCCCGACGTCGGCACCAGTCTTTCTATGTCCTGACCGATTTCGCCGATACGGCGGGTGGCGGTCGCAATCTCGCGTTCCGCATCATGCAATTGCCGGCGGACGGCGAAGAGATCGTCGTCATGGGCGGCACGCAGGCGTTCGAGCCGGGCGATGTCGGCTTCAAGACCGGCCTTCTGCATCAGACGTTCATCACCACTGGCAATGGCTTTCGCCATGGCGAACTGGTTGGCCTGACCTTCGTTCAGATCCTCCAGCCGGCGGATCGAGGTATCGCCACTGAGGGCCGCTGCAATGAACCTCGCCTTGCGTTCGTTCAGCTGCCACATGGTCGCATCCAGACTGCCTTGTGTGGCATAGGCAAAAATATCGACCTCGTCATGCTGGTTGCCCTGACGGACGATCCGGCCCTCGCGCTGCTCGATCTGCGAGGGGAGCCATGGCACATCAAGGTGATGCAGGGCCTTCAACCTCAATTGCGCATTGACGCCGGTGCCCATCGTCTCGGAACTACCAATGAGAAACCGGACCTTTCCTGCCCTCACATCGCTGAACAAACGCTGCTTGGCCTCGGTCTTCTTGTAATCCTGCATGAAGGCGATTTCCGATGCGGGAACACCTATGCGGATGAGTTCATCCCTGATCCAGCGATAGGCGGAGAAGCCGCGTGTCTTCTCGACATTGATCGTGCCGAGATCGGAAAAGATCATCTGGGCAGCACCAGGAAGCTCGTAAGGCTTGCCGTCCGGGCGGATATAGCTGTCTTCCGACGTCTCCTGCCAGATACGATGGGCGTTACGAACCAAGAGATTGAGCTTGTTGTCCGGCTCGTCATCCATGGCCGGCATGACGAGACGCAGATCGATCGCCGCATGACGGCCGTCGGTGATGACCGAGAGCAGGATGTCGTCGCCGGGCTTCGCCGGTCCCTCGCGCTGTTCGATCGCCTTGATGCGGGTTTCCAGAATCCGCTGGTAGGTCTTGAAAGAGGCCGTCGGCGTGGCGGTCAGGATCTGCCGCTTGCCGGTGGCGATGTCAGGGACTTTCACATATTGCCGCAAATCCTCCGGCATCACCACATCGGCGAAGGCGCGGAACATGGCGATCAGTTCGGGGACGTTGACGAAGGAGGCAAAACGGCTGACCGGCTTGTATTTGCCGGAGGGCTGAAGCTCCAGTTCCGTCTTCTCGTCACCAAAATTCGATGCCCAGGCGTCGAACTCGTGCAGACCGCGCTCATGCAGCGCCTCGTATCCAAGCAGGCGCTGGATCGAGAACATTTCTCCGAGTGTGTTGGTAATCGGGGTCCCAGAGGCGAGCACCAGCGCGCGGCCGGGATTCTTCGTCTCGATATAGCGGGACTTCACATAGAGATCCCACGCCTTCTGGGAACCGTTCGGATCGATGCCCTTCAGCGTGCTCATGTTGGTGGCGAAGCTGAGTTTGCGAAACTCCTGTGCCTCATCGACGACGATCTGGTCAACACCGATCTCCGAGATGGTCAGGAGATCGTCTTTGCGGGTGGACAGCGATTCCAGCCGTTCCTGCAAACCCTCCTTCAGTCGCTCGAGCCGCTTGCGTGAAACACGGTCGTCGTCCTCGACCCTGATGAGCATATCCTCATAGAGTTGCAGCTCGTCATGAATCATCTGTTGTTCGAAGGCCGAGGGCACGCCGATGAACCGGAATGCGCTGTGGGTGATGATGATCGCGTCCCAGACCGCGGTCGCGGCCCGGCTCAAAAACCGGGCGCGCTTGTCTTTGGTGAAATTGGTCTCATCGGCGACAAGAATGTTCGCCGACGGATAGAGCGCCAGAAACTCCCTTGCTGCCTGCGCCAGGCAATGGCCGGGAACGACGAGCATGGCCTTGGCGATCAGGCCAAGCCGTTTCTGCTCCATGATGGCGGCCGCCATGGTCATGGTTTTGCCAGCGCCGACGGCATGGGCCAGATAGGTGGAGCCGGAGGAAATAATCCTCCAGATACCACGTTTCTGATGCCCATAAAGCGTAAAGGCGCCAGAGGCGCCCGGTAGCTGCAAATGCGAGCCATCGAATTTACGCGGCGCGATATTGTTGAAGCGGTCATTATAGACCCGCGCCAGCCGGTCGGTGCGATCCGGATCGGTCCAGACCCAGTTCTGGAACGCTTCCTTCAGCCGCTGCAGCTTGTCGCGAGCGGCTTCCGTATCGACGACATTCAGCACCCGGCGCTCGCCGCCCACATCCATGATCGTGTCGAATATCTGCGGCACGCGCGAGTTCAGCGCGTCGGCCAGCAATTCGCCGGCATGGCGGCGGCTGGTGCCCCATTCCGATGTGCCGACGGCCGAATATCCGAGCTGCCGGGCTTCGACCGTCCAGGAACCGAGTTCAGGCATATGATGGATGCGGATCTCCGTGTTCATCGTCTCACGCACGAAGGCGACGACATCGGCGGCCGGGATCCACGGTGCGCCGAGACGTGCGGTAATATCCGACGGGCGCAGATCGGCGGGCTGGACCTCCTGCAGCGCCACAACATTCCGCCGGTAGGTCAGGTCGAGGTCTGCAGCCGCTTCCGCTGCGGCAAGCTTCGTGCGAACCGGGCCGGAGAGATAGGCGTCAGAAGTCTGCCATGACCCATCGGCCGGATCGCGAAAGATGGCGTCACCCAGATCGGCGATCACCGCGTCCGGATCACGATGCAGCAGTTCGGCGATATGATCGATATCGACGCGGCCGCGCTCGTTGAGCACGACGGCCAGGCCATCGGCGGCTGATGTCACCACCGGCGGCGCGGGCGGCGAAACCACCTGTTCGGAAAAGACCGGGCCGGGGCGAGCGGTATCGGTTTCGAGATTATAGTCCTCGATGGAGGCCACCAGCCAGCAATCAGGATCGTCGCGGAAGGGCTGAAGGTTTGGCTGACGATGGGTTTCCTTCACCTCACCCGTCTCGGCGTCTTCGGTGATCGAGACCGTCGTGTGGTTGATCGGGCCGAAATCGCGGACAAAGCTCGACCAGGCGATGCGCAGGCGGACCTGAAGATCACGCCACGGACGATCCTGCTCCTGCGCTTTCAGCACTTCGCGTACCGCATCGCGGACCGGGATCAGCTTGCTGATGATCCGGACATGCTTCTCCGGCAGGCATTCGCCTGATCCACCTTCACCACCACGGCCATTGCGGACCTTGATCTCGACGGGAGCGCCGTCAACCATCTGCATCAGGCCGCGTTTGGTATCCACGAAAAAGCTGCCCTCCCGCACCTTCGAACTGCCGGGGCGCAGATCGACGATCTCGCCGAGTTCGTCTTCCAGATCGATGTCGATCTCAGTCGGCTCGCCGTCATAGAAATCTTCCGGGAGGAGGGAGATGGCCGCCTTCAACGCGGTTTCGAGATCGACACCAGCGCGGGGACGGCATGTATAGGTTTCGCCGAAGGGACCAGATGTCAGAGCATGATCGCCGAGCACGAAACCCGGATGGCGGGCGAACCAGCGATTGATCCGGATGGCGCCCTCGTCTTCCGCCACCGCACGAACCTCATCGACATCGAGCCAGGTCTGGTCACCTTCCGCCTCTCCGGCCTTGCGCTTGCGGAAGAACAGGAGATCGACCACGACGTCCGTGCCGGCGTCACGGCGGAAGCTGCCCTCCGGCAACCTGATGGCGGCAATCAGGTCGGCCGCCTTCGCGATATGCTCGCGGGCGGTGACATCCGCCTTGTCCATCGTTCCGGAACTGGTGACGAAGGCGGCAAGGGCGCCGGGCTTCAGCAGATCGATCGACCGGGCAATGAAGTAATCGTGCAGGCGCAGGCCAAGCGACCGATAGTTTCGGTCGGAGCGCACGGTTCGATCCGAGAACGGCGGGTTCCCGATCACCAGATCGTAAATCGGCGCCAGATCGGTGCGGGCGAAGTCGCCCTCGATGATCCTCGCCTTCGGCTGAAGAAGCCTGACGATGCGGGCGGTGACAGGATCGAGTTCGACACCGGTTACGTAGGCGGCGTCGCGGAAAGCGTCCGGCATCAACGCCGGAAACAGGCCCGTGCCGATCCCCGGCTCCAGCACCCGGCCGCCGCGCCAGCCCAAACGCTGCAATCCGGCCCAGATCGCGCGGATAATGAACTCCGGCGTGAAATGCGCATATTGGGTGCAACGAGACAGGCTGGCGTAATCGCTCTGGGACACGGCCGTTTCGAGAGATGAGCCTAGGCCGGAGTATCTTCTGAGCCAACTCCTCGAATGCGAGGAGTGCGGCGGCCCCTACGCGATTTCCGGCAAGGATCGCTATAGCTGCACCAACCGCAAGAAACGCCTGCCGATCGACGAGCTTGGCGGCGCATGCTGCAGCAACAGCAAGACCATCATTCGTCAGGAACTGGAGTGCCGCGTGTTGGACTGCCTGCCCGCAGCCTTCTTTGCCGGAGGCATCTTCGACACGCTATCCGAACAGATCATCGCCCACGAGACGGCAAAACTCAAACGTCCGCTGGCCGACCGCGATCAGATGAAGCGCAAGCTCTTGGAGCTCGAGGGCAAGCAGCAGAACATCATCCAGCAGATCAGTGACCGTGCGGCCGAGGGCCGTCCTCGCCTGCCGGCACTCGACGACACGCTCGACCGGCTCGAAGTCGAGCGACAGACGCTGGAGAAGGAGATCGCCAGTTTCACGGAAACCGGCCCGGACATGACTGCCAAGATCGAGCAATTGGGTCGGCGCCATAATCCGCAGGAAACAGAGATGGCGATGCGGCAGTTCATGCGGATGGCGCGCAAGGGCACGGATGAAGATGCAAAGCGCGCGCTGATGCCGATCGTCCGCCAGCTCGTTCAGAAGGTTGTCATCGGTAAGACACCAGGCCATCAGCCGGCGAGCCTGCAGGTTCATGGCTTGATCGCCGCAATCCTCACCCAGATGGATGTGTTCGACTACATGAGTAGCCGCTTTATGTCGGAGGTCCACGAGGATTTCATGGAACGCGTGGAAGCCGGCGATATCGACAGTGAAGAGAAGAAGGAGATGATGCTCGACATTTACCGCGAGGAATTTCTCGAGCGGCTTCCCGAATGGGAGAATTTACAAATGTCGGTGGTTGCGGGGGCAGCTGCCATATTATCCCGAAAGTCTCTTGTTTTTCAATCCACTAGAAATCCACCGTCGTCCATAATACCCACAAGAATACCCGCATCACATTGTCGTTATTTTGGTGAAAGCCACCGCGTTCTGCCAAACTCCAGACTATTCCGCCGGCGGGGTCCCATTCTCCTTCACCACCCACTTTCCTTTTCCAACACTCCGAATGTGCATCGCTCCCGAAGCTGCCGACCTGGCTGGGGTGCCGACCTTTCTCGTAGATTTCGAATTAACCGCACTCTGCTACACATCGGCCGTCCGCGTTTTTCCTCCCGAGCCCGAGCCGCTTCGCCGCTTGCCGGCGTTGTTCGGAATATCCTGGGCTACCATCGGACAATCGCCCGGCCGCTTGAACCGGAAGCGGTACTCCTCTGATGTAAGCCCGTATCGCCAGATGCCGTTTCAGGCTCTTGCAGGGCCTGCCTTGGAGAAGGCCAATGTGATCACGCGACTCCAGACTTGTCTTAACGGAGACGGTTGGCACGTACTCGGGTTCCGGCGGCGCCTCAGGCTTTGCATCCTCCGACGGAGCCGCCTTCGTCGTCCGAATCATATTGGCAAGCTCGCTGCCTGGCACGGCATTGTTTCTAACATAGGCGCTCAAAGCTGAACCGTTAGGACCGCAAGATCGGGCTTCACAGCCTCGCTCATGTCGATGCCCTTGTTTACGCCCTGCGACAACTGAACTTCATCAGGCACTTCCCAGTCTGAAATAGAAAGACGAGGTGCGGAATCTGGGAAAATTTCCAACGAATGTCAAAGGCATTTCACCAGCGAGACCTTCGGGCTTTTTTAGACAGTGCCGGAACTTGGCTTCCGCATTGATATCGACTACAGCAACTCTGGCAGGATCGCCGCAGTAAAGGCATATTCCCAAATTGCGGCCTATGCCTCCCTCGCGGGCCCGGCACACTCAGGCGGGTGCTGTATCCTCGCTCTCGCCACTGTCCGATTTAAGAGCTCCCGCTCTCCGACGGTGAACTCACTTTCCAGCTTTGGCGGAAAAATTTCGAATATCACATGAAACCTGAAATCGATCCGTGCGTTTACGCCACGAAGACGCAAAGCGCGCGAGAAAGCCTTCGGACATGTCCGGCTTTCTCCTGCATGTTGCAAGAACGCGGGACACAAGATTTGTTCATACCCTATACGGAAACGACCGAGACGCTCCAGCCGGATGAAGAACGCATCGTCCGTGACATCGTCTCCCATATGGCGGCGGCGCAGGCTCGCAACGCCGAGCGTCATCGGCACGCCCATCGCGACGCGCACGCCAAGAGCCATGCGGTCCTCAAGGGCGGATGGCGGTGCATGACGGGCTGGTACCTGAACTGGCACAGGGGATTTTCGCCGCCCCGCGCGAATACGAGGTGGTGGCACGGCTGTCCTCGGCGCCCGGCGATATCCATAGTGACTCCATTCCCGAACCGCGCGGCTTCGCGATCAAGATCATCGGTGTTGAGGGCGAACGTCTCGTGCCCGAGCTTGGCGGCGCCAATCAGGATTTTCTGATGGTGAACTTTCCCATCCTCGCCTTCGGAACCGTGCAGAAATACAAAAAGATGCTCACGCTTCTCGAACGCAGGGCGCAAGCGCCCGAGGCGGTGCAGAAAGCCACGGCCGCCACCGCACGCGGAGTGCGGGGTCTCGTCAAGGCCGTGGGCGCGACGCCCGGCGCAACGCTCCAGGGCCTCGCCCGCGACCGGGCGCATGTGCTGGGCGAGACCTTCCACACCCAGGCCGCGATCCGCTACGGCGACTACATCGCCAAGCTGTCGCTAGCGCCGCAGGGCGAGGTCGCGGTGCTGACCGGGCAAGAGGTCGGCGACGGCTTCTCGGCGATGGCCGATGCGGTGGCGGCGCATTTCGCACGCGCCGGCGCGAGCTACGAACTGCGCGCCCAGCTTTGCACCGATGCCGAAAACATGCCGGTCGAGGACGCCGCCATCCTGTGGGATCCCGACGCCTCGCCGCATGTACCGATCGCGACCCTGCAGTTCGAGCCGCAGGACGTGCTGTCGCCGGCCCGGCGAGTCCACGGCGACGACCATCTGGCCTTCAATCCCTGGAACGGCGTGGCTGCGCATCGTCCGCTGGGCTCGATCATGCGCGTGCGCAAGGCGGCCTATGAATCCTCTTCCGCGCAGCGACACCGGCTGAATGCCGTGCCGCGCGCCGAGCCATCGGCACTGGCCGATATTCCCGACTGACCGACACATTCGACCAAGCAGGAGACCCCACTCATGTCGAACGATACCAAAGACCCGCGTCTGGGCGACGAGTCCCGGCTCGCCGAGTTCCGCCGCATCGCCAGGGAGATCGCGGCGGACGCGCCGACGCTGGCCCAGATCAAGATCAACAGTCTGATCCGCGACCACAATCCGCTGTTCGAAGGTAGCTCGAAATCCGCAGGGCGCGCCGGGCGGCAGTCGGGCAATGTTTCGGAACTGACGGCGATCGCCGATCTCAAGCCCGGCGGAGCCGATCGCCTGCGCCGTCTCTTCAACCTGACGAACGGAAATTTCGATGGTGCACAAAGGGTCTCGACCCTGCACAACATGCGCTTCGTCTTTTTCGACAACGATACGCGTATCATCTTTGCCACCGCCTATGACGGCGACTGGGACACCTATATCAACGATTTCGCGACCAAGATCCCGGAACTGATGGACCTGCTCTTCGCCAATGTCGAAGGCTGGCCCGGCATCACCTCACCCAAGGTGAAGGATTTCATCGCCGGACACCAGATCGACGCGGCGGGCTGGTTCGTTGCCAATCCGCAGGTGAGCGTCGTGGATGTGCGCCGCTACCAGCGGATGGACAAGGCAGTAGAGGAATTCCTCGACGCCATGTCGGCCAATGCCGAAATGGACGCGACGACGCACAAGGCGCTCGCGAAGCTGTCCGAAGCCATCGCCGTTCCGCAGGGGGTCGATTACTGATGAGCTTCTTCAAACACCTGAAAGACCGTTTCCGTCGCGACCGGGTCACGCTCCAGCTCGACGATATCCAGGCCCTGATCCTGCGCTCGCGACCCGAGCCCTATGTGGGCATCCATGCGATGCTGCATGTGGACGAGGCGGAGGGCGGGCGCGACCTGATCGCCCGGCTGGCTGAATATATTCCCTCGGCCAGCGACTGGGCCGACGATCTCAGCGCCTGGACCGGCGTCGCGATCAGCCATGCCGGGCTTAAGGCGCTCGGCCTGCCCGAGGACTCTTTGGCCTCCTTCCCGCTAGCCTTCCGGCAGGGCATGGCGGGGCGCGCGACCCAGCTTCATGATTTCGGCGAAAACGCGCCCGAGACCTGGGAGGACGCCTACAGGAACGACACCTGCCACATCGCGCTGACGATCTATGCCGCAGACAAGCCCGCGCTGGATGTTGCCGTGGAAAAGGCGATGGCCGAGTTCGACGCCTCGACCGGCGTCACGCTCGTGGGCACGCATGAGTTCGGCGCCGACGAGGATGCCGAAAACCCGTTCGGCTTTCGCGATTCCATCTCGCAGCCGACGGTGGCGGGCGCCGGTGTCGATCCGCAGCCGGGGCAGGAGCGCGCCATCGCCGCCGGGGAATTCGTTCTGGGCGAAAACAGCGAGACCGGCGAGCCCATCTCGATGCCTTCGCCCGATCCTCTGGGGCGAAACGGCTCCTTCGTCGTGCTGCGCAAATATGACAGCCGCGTCGGCGCCTTCAACGAGTTTCTGCGTGCACAGACGGGGGACGCAGAGGCGCAGCATGCCTTGGCCGCCAAGATGTTCGGCCGCTGGCGTTCGGGCGCGCCGCTGCCACTATCACCGGCCAGGGACGATCCGGACCTTGGCGCGGACCGGCAGCGCAACAACGATTTCGATTTCAAGGGTGACGTAAGGGGGTTCGTTTGTCCGCATTCCAGTCATATGCGCCGCATGAACCCGCGCGGCGGCGACTTGACCATCCTGACAGACGAGAACATCCACCGCATCATCCGGCGATCCTCGACCTTCGGTCCGAAATGGACACCGGACGTGACGGCGGCGGAAGACAGGCCGGACGAACGCGGCCTGTTCTTCATCTTCATCAGCGCGCGGGCCTATGACACGGTGGAGTTCCTGCAACAGGAGTGGATCAACCGCGGCAACTTCATCGACCTCGGCACCGAGCCAGATCCGATTGTCGGTCTGCATGAGGAGCCGGGCAGGTTCACCATTCCGGCCGATCCGGTGCGCCGCCGCATCGACGGGGTGACAACCTTCAACCGTCTGCGAGGAGGCGAATACATGTTCATGCCCTCCCTGACGGCCCTGCGCTGGATCGGAAGCGAGGGCTGGGCCGGTTGAATACGGATGCAGGAGCGGGGGGCCTTGCTCCGGCATCCCGTTCCGGCAGGTTATTTCCCGTAGACGTAGAACCCCTCTCCAGAGGCGACGCCCATCTTTCCCTTGTCGATATAGTTTTCCTTCAGATAGCGGGCGAAGGCCTGCGCTTTCGGATCGCCGTTCGAGGAGATATACCAGGCGGTACCGAGACCGACGATGTCGTAGATCTCGAACGGCCCTTTCGGCGCGCCGGTGGCGATCTTCCATGTCCTGTCGATGGCCTGCGGATCGGCGATGCCGTCGACCAGAAGCCCGGAAGCGGCGGACAGAAACGGCACCAGCAGCGAGTTCAGCACATAGCCCGCTTTCTCCTTGCGGATCTCGATCGGAACCATGCCGATGGCGCGGGCGAAGGCGACCACCTGTTCGTAGACGGCGGGATCGGTCCCGGCATGGCCCATGACCTCGGCCACGTTGTGCTTCCATATCTCGTTGGCGAAATGCAGCGCGAGGAAGCGCTCGGGGCGGCCGGTCGATCCCGCCATGGCGCTGGGCAGGAGCGTCGAGGAATTGGTGACGAAGATCGTGCGCGGCGGAGCGGCGGCTCCGAGACGGGCGTAGACCTGCCGCTTCAGCTCCAGCTTCTCGGGAATCGCTTCGATCACCAGATCGGCGGCCCCGGCGGCGGCCTCAAGATCGTCCGTCCAGGCGATGCGCGCCTTCGCGGCCTCGGCCGAGGCCCCGTCCGCGCCAGGAATATCTTCCAGCAAGCGCAGGGCGAAGGCGTCAACCAGCCCCCTCCCCTTTGCCAGCGCGGCCTCATCGATGTCGTAGGCGATGACGGAAAATCCGTGCCAGGCGGCCTGAAGCGCGATCTGCGCCCCGAGGATACCGGTTCCGAGCACGGTGACAGTGGCTATGGTCATGGACGTTTCTCCTGCGGATGATGCGGCCGGCAGACGGCGCGCGGATATCGGCGGCAGCCGCCCGTCAGGCCGGGCAGCCGGTGATGGCGCGGAAGAAGGCGAGCAGGATGCGGTCGCGCGGCAGGGAATCCGGCACGCTGCCCTGCACGATCAGCCCCGCCCACAATGCGTAGAGCCCGATGGCGATCTGCCGCGGCTCCATCGCCGGTTTCAACCGGTGAAGGCGGATCAGATCCTCCAAAAGCAGGGTGAATTCGCCGTGGCAGGCGGCCTTGTATTCGTTGTAGCGGCTGGCGAAGGCGGCATCGCGCTGCGCATGAAGCTGCAACTCGATCGAAAGAAGCGACCATTGCGGCTCGGCCGCCAGTTCGGCCAGCCTCGCCGCCAGCCGCGTCATCGCGGCATCGAGATCGCCCCGGTCGGTCCCGGCAAGAATGTCGCGCAGAAAGGCCACCTCGCTCTGGACATGCATCTGCATGATTTCCAGAAGCAGATCCTCCTTCGTGCTGAAGTTGGAATAGAATGCGCCCTGGGTATGGCCCGCGGCCTCGCAGATATGCCGGATCGAGGCGGCGGCCAGCCCTTCCGAGGCGATCGAGGCGTTCGCGGCGGCGATCAGGCGCCGGCGTGTCTGTTCCTGAGCTTCCTTGCGTGTCAAGCGCATGATGGCACCCTTGCCTTTTTCTGATTGCGGCACGCCGCCCCTGCGGGGACGGCGTGCCGTTGCCGTTCAGTCGCGTTTTCCGCGCACCGTCTCGCGGAACCGCTCAAGCCAGCCGAACACCGTCGCCACGGCCTGCCCGCCCTTGCCGAGAAGATTGGACAACTCGCTTTCGGCATGCTCCAGCGTCGTCTCCTCCTTCTCCGGCAACGGCGGCAGGATATGGGCGTAATAGGTCTTGTCGAGCAGCCGGTGCAAGAGCCGCTCGCCGGGGAAGGGTTCGTTGCTGTTGAGCGCCCGCGCTCCTTTCAGGATATTGCGGATGTCGTATTGCGTCGGGCTGATGTCGGCCACCTGCTTGGGCAGACCTAGCAGGGTATAGACGCCTATGCGCGCGGTGCGGACCGAACTTTCCATCGTGAAGATGATGTCGTTCGAGGTTTCGACGAACTGGCCGAGCAAAGCCAGGTTGGTGCAGCCTTCCGGCACGACATGCGGCCTGTCTCCCGCCGCGCGCGGCATGAACTGCGCTGTGATATAGGGCATCAGCGCCAGCCGCACCTTGGTGTTGGCCGCGATCTCGTCGATCTGCCCGACGATGCCGAGGTGATAGCAGAGCTCCGTCAGAACCTCGCGCCCGTTGCAGGCAGGCATCGGTTTCTTGACGTAATTGCCGTCCTTGTCCATCAAAAGCGCATAGACCCACAGCACCAGCACGTCACCCGGCTGGTCCGGAAAATGCGGCTGGCGGTTGCAGGTGACGCTCAGCACCCAGTTGGAATCGGTGAAGGTGATGATGCCGCCGGTGACCGTTTTGCCCGAATAGGGATCGTTGACCGAAAGCTCCTTGAGCTTGTCGACGAGCGGCGACGGTTTGCAGGTGAGCGTCGCCGATTCCCACATCGAGCCGTCGACATTGCCGTAGAATTTTTCAGGCTTGCCGAAGACCGGCGATTTCCTCGCCAGGTTCTTCCACAGCGTCCAGTCGCTGTCCTCGCCCGGCTCCGCCTTGCCGCGTTCAAGCACGGGCGCGGTGTCCATGTCGCCATAAGCGGTGCCCTCGGTCATCGAGCCGGTCAGCGCGAAGACCACGTCATCGGGGCCGAGATCGATCACCTCGTCCCGGCCATCGACCTTGCAGCGGATGGCGGTCACCGTCCGCTTGCCCTCCGCTTCGGTCATGTCGAGATCGTAGGCGCGGGTGTCGAACTGCACCTTCACGTCCTTTTCCTTCAAAAGGCGGATGAGCGGCACGACGAAACTGTCATACTGGTTGTATTTCGGGAAGACCAGCGCCGACATGTCCGTCAGGCCGTCGATGGCGTCGAGGAAACGGTGCATGTAGAGCTTCACCTCGAGCAGGCTCTGCCAGTTCTCGAAGGCGAACATCGACCGCCACAGATACCAGAAATTGGTCTGCAGGAAGCTTTCGCTGAAATAGTCCTCGATGGTGATGTCGTCGAGGTCCTCCTTGCGCTTCAGGAGCAGCTTGACGATCTCCCACTGATGCGCCCTGCTGAGCCCGAGGGTCGAGAAGTCGCGGATCTCGCCCTGTTTGTGCATCAGGCGCGCTTTCGACCAGTTCGGGTCGTTGTCGTTCACCAGCCGGTATTCGTCGAGCACGCTGTAGGGCTCGGGCAGTTCCAATGCCGGCACGTCCTGGAAGACGTCCCAGAAATTGTCGTAGTTCCAGTTCATCTCGCGGCCGCCGCGAATGATATAGCCGTCCTCGGCGTTGCCCGCGCCGTCCAGCGAGCCGCCCTCGATATTCATCGTGTCGAGGATGGTGATGTCCTCGCCCTTCATGCGGCCGTCGCGCAGCATGTAGAAGGCCGCCGCGAGCCCGGCGACGCCGCTGCCGACGATCCAGGCCTTGCGCCCTTCGACCGGCGTGACCGGCAGCGGGCGGTTGCGCATGTAGGGACCCATCGTGTCGGGCGGCGGCAGCGTGTCCTGCGGGCCTTTCCGCCAGAAGGCTTCGCCCACATTGGCTTCGATCTTTATCCCCGGCTTCTGCCCGTTCGGCAGGGAGGTGGTCTTGTCGTTCATGATCGTCCTTTCCGTTTCCGCGCGCCGCAGCGCCGTTTCAGGGTACGACGTTATAAATATCACTCGAAATTCAAATATCAAATGATACTTGAATTATCTGCGCGCCCATCGGATTGTTACGGCCAGCAGCGCATATCCGATGGCCAGAACGATCTGGACCGCGACATCGTTCGCGACCGAGCGGAAATTCGCACCCATCTGGTTGACGCGGACGATAGCGGTGATCGCCGTGGTCGACGGGATCAGCAGGGAAAGCTCGCGCAAGACGGAGGGAATCTGTTCTACAGGCCAGGAAACGCCGGACAGGAAGAACAGTGGCATGCCCAGCACGACGAGGAAGAAGACGACGCCCTCCTTCCACGGGATCGACCAGGCGATGGCGAAGCCCATGGCGGTGACGGCGAAAAGGAAGGGGACGGCCACGAGGTAGAGCGTAACGATACCGCCGATGCGCGGAATACCAAGGACATAGGGCAGGAAGACGAGCGTCACCGCGATCCAGAAACAATAGAGAAGGATATAGGCCAGCGCCGCCGCAACCGCGGCCGGAGCGCGCGACGGCTGCCGGCCCGAATGTAGAATGCCGATGCCCATCAGCAGGGTCTGTTGCAGGATCAGAACGAAGGCGGCGGGGACGACGAAACTCGCATATCCGCCCTGCGGATTGAACAGCGGTGTGCTGGCAATGGTCATCGGGGCGACAAGCGCGGCCGCTTCTTCACCCGGAAGCCCGGCTGCGTTCAGGCGCTGGAACTGGATATCGGCCCCCAGACTGCGCGCGGCATCGCCCATGGCGCCCATCGCGGCATTGTAGAGCAGAAAGTAGCTTGCATCGCCGTAGCCTGCGATGGCAGAGCGCCGATCAGATAGCAGGTCTTCCTCGAAACGCGGCGGCACCACGACGATCCCGTAAGCCTGACGGGCATAAAACAGTTGCTTGGCGGCCGGCAGGTCGGCCACGATCGATACAATTTCGGCGGAATCGCTGCTGGCAACACGGCGCAGCAATTCCCGGCTGGCGGTCGACCCGTCCTGATCGACGGCGACGACGGGCACCTCGCGCACCACTTCTCCGAGATAAGGCTGAGGATAGAGGACGCAATAGATGACGATGGCGGCGATCATCGTGGACTTGGCGCCTGGATCGGCGGCGACTTGGCGCAATGCGGCGAGAATACCTGCGAACAAGGATCTCATGGCGTCTCTCCCACCGGCGGTTCCGCTTTCACCCGCACGGCGGGCCGGGCCGTTCTGCGGAACTGGAGAAGCGTCAAAAGGCCATAGACCGCCAGCAGCGCCAGCAGCCAGCCGAGGGTGGGCAGCGATATCTCCACCGGCGTCCCCCTGAGAGCCTGGTCGGTCCGCAGTTGCAGATAGGGCGTGAGCGGCAGGATCGCCCCCCATGCCACGGAAAATCCGTTCATGACGATGCGGGGAAAACTGACGCCGGCGAAGCCGAAAGCCGGACCGGTCAAAAGACCGCATAGGCCGAGCGCCGCGACCGTGTCGGCCAGCGACAGGGCCAGAAGGACGCCGAGCAGCTGGCTGGCAAGGATGAAGGCGAAGCCCGAGACGACATGCAGCAGCATGCTGCCATGAAAAGGCGCGCCGAAGAAGCCGAAGATGATGGCGTCGGCGGCAATCAGCGTCAGGCCGTAGGTGAAGGTGTAGGGCAAAAGCTTGCCCGCCGTCGCCCGCAGCGGCGTTTTTCCCAGTCGCAGGACCCGGGCAATTCCGGCCTTCGTATGCCGGTCGCGGGAAAAGGAGAGGACGGCGCCGGCGCATATGAAGATTTGCAGCACCGTCGGCATGATCGCCGCGAGCAGGAATTGCACGTAGTCGAGGGTGGGATTGAAAAGCGGGCTCTGCCGGAGCGGCACCGGAGCGGCGGCCTCGATGGCGGCTTCCCGCGTGGCGCCCCTGGCGATGCGCATTTCCACGGCCAGACCGGCGGAGAAGGTATTCAGCGCCCCGTTTATGGCGCGTGCGGCGATGCCTCCGGGCGTCATCAACTGGTTGTTGTAGAAAACCACGACTTCCGGGCGGCGGCCCAGGAGCAGATCCCGCTCCAGACCGGAGGGGATCAGGACGGCTGCATAGATCCTGCCGTCAAGAACGGCCTCTCTGCCTTCGGTCAGGTTGACCAGGCGTCCCGCAACCTCGACTTCGGGGGTCGCGTCGATCATCCGCACGATCTGCCTCGACATGCCGGTGCCGTCCTCGTCGATCACCGCCACCGGCAGGGCCGTCGGCAGCCCGGCATGGAATATAGCCGCGAGGATGAGAAACAGCAGAAGCGGAAACGGCCCGAGCATGAAGAACAGCGCCGGCCGTTCGGCGATCTGGCGCAGCTCGCGGCGGAATATGCGCCGGAAGCCGGGCGGGAGATGAGCGGCGGACACGGTCACCGCTCCAGCCGGTGGGATGCGCTCCATTCGACCAGCGCGCTCATGCCCGGACGCAGGTTCCGTTCCGCCGCCACCGGTTCGGCGCGCAGTTCGAAGGTCCGCAGGTCGAAATCGCCGGTCGCTTTCGTCGCCCGCCAGTTGGCGAAGCTTCCAAGCGCGTTGATCGCGGTGATCTTCGCCTCCACCAGCCGGTTCCCGAGGGCGGGAACGCGGACCTGAAGGGTCCGCCCGATCTCAAGCCCGTCGAGCAGGTCTTCGCGCACATTGAAGGTGAACCAGGCCCGGTCGACGTCGACAATGGATATCACCGGCGCACCGGCGCTGAAGAGCTTGCCCGGCTCGGCCATACGCGCCGTCACCTGTCCGTCGATGGGGGAACGGATCGTCAGTTCGGCGATATCGGCCGTGGTCTGGGCGACGGACGCCTCCGCCTGCCTGACCTGCGCCTCCGCGACCGCCTTCTGCTCCACGCTGTTGCCGTTTTCCGCCAGATGCAGGTTCGCTTCCGCCGCCTCGCGTGCGCGCAACGCCGCGTCCAGGCTATTGGAGGCCTGGTCGACCGCCTGCTGCGACGTGACCGACCGGTCGAGCAGGCCGGACAGGCGGTCGTAGGTGCGTTGGGCCAGAACGACATCCGCCTCGGCCTTGGAAAGCTCCGCCCTGCGCGCGGCGATGGTTTCGGGACGCGTCGAGAAGGTCAGCTCGCGGTTGGAGCGGGCGACGGCGAGGCTGGCTTCGGCCGTGTCGAGACCGGCCTTCAACTGCGGGCTGTCGAGTTCGACAAGCAGTTGCCCGGCCGTCACGCGATCGCCGAAACTGACCGGCGCGGAGGAAACCCGCCCCGCGACCTTGGTCGCCAGGTCGATCCGCGTCGCCTCCACCTCCCCTGCACGAGCAGCGTGCGCGGCCGCTCCACCGACCAGGCGACATAAGCTCCCACCCCTGCCGCCACAATGGCGGCGACTGCTACGGCCTTGCGTGCGGACATGCTCCGGTTCCCGATCTTGACTCGAATCCTGCTTGCGATAATTTGGAAAATAGAAAATTTCCGAATAGAGCAGATGACGCAAAAACTGACGGGAGTCAAGATCGTGGACGACAACAAGGCGAAACGCCGTGGGCGGGGTCGGCCGCCGGCTCGCAGCGCCGAGGAGACGGCCGGCGTGATCGTCGAAGCGGCGATCACCGAATTCCTGACGTCCGGATACGCCCAGACGAGCGTGGAGGCGGTGGCGCGCAGGGTGGGCATTTCCACGCGCACGCTTTACAGGCTGGTCGAAAACAAGGCGGCGCTGTTTCGCATGGCGGCCGAAAGGCGGATCGAGGCGAGCCTCGGCTCGCCGGATACGGCCGGGACGGCGCAATCGGGCGTGGAGGAGCAGCTCGCGCAGATCGTTCTGGGTTATGCGCGGCTGTTTCTTAGCGAGGAAGCGGCCAGGACAGCCCGGCTGGTCATGGCCGAAATGGATCAATTCCCGGAAGTCGGGGCCAGCTATCGGGAAATGGCCCTTAAGGTGTCCGATACGCTCGAAGCGCACATAAGGCGGCTTGCCGCCGCCGGAAAGATCGCCTGCCCCGAGCCGGCGCTGGCCGCCGATCTGCTCAGGGGCATGATCATCGGTCCGCAAAGGCAGATGCTGCTGGGGTTGAGGCCGCCCATGGGAGCCGTGGAACTGGAGGCATGGGCCGCCTCCTGCGTCCGCATGTTCCTTTACGGGTGCACGAGACTTTGAGGAGGCTGCCGCTACCCGCCCGAAATGGTCGGCGTCGATGCGCTGCCAAAACGGCAGGCCCGGCCGGGTGCAACGGTCGCCTTGTGAGATCGCCCCTGAATTCACGCAACGAACATTGAGATAATCAGCGCGTTGGCGATATCGATGAAAAAGCCGCAGACCAGCGGCACGATGATGAAAGCCCTGTGAGCAGGACCGTGGCGTTGGGCCACGGCGGCCATGTTTGCCATCGCCGTGGCAGTCGAACCCAACGCGATGCCGCCAAAGCCGGCGGACATGACGACCGCCTCGTAATCGCGCCCCATAGCCCTGAAAACGACGAAGAGCGCGTAGACGACAGCCAGGGCGATCTGGACGGCGAGCGTGCAGGCGATGAAGCCGAGCATACCCTTGAGGTCCCACAGTTGCAGCCCCATGAGCGCCATGGTGAGGAACAGCCCGAGCGAAAGATCGGAAAGCAGGGAAAAACCGTCGTCGAGGCTCGGCCAGATGCGGCGGATGCCCGCGCCGATGGCGCCGGGCAGCAGGTTTCGCATTGCGATCCCCGCCAGAATGCAGCTCACGAAGGCTGGCAGGGTAAGACTGCCTCTGTTCAGCACCTCGTTGATGCCCATGCCCAGCATGACCGTGACATTGAGGATGAGAATGGCCCAGAGCACCGCGAAATAGTCCAGTTTGGACGCTGGTTGACGGTCATAGGCGACGCCGACGTCGAGATGCCCTTCCCCGGCCGGCGCAATGCGGTGCTTGCGCATGAGAAACGCCGCCATCGGCCCGCCGATCACACATGCGGAGACGAGGCCGACGGTGTTCGCGGCGACGCCAAGCTCCAGGGCGTTTGCGATGCCGAGCCTCTCCACGAATGTCGGCGCCCAGGCGAGCGTCGTCCCCACGCCGCCGGTCAGCGAGATGGACCCGGCCATCAGCCCCGCTTTCGCCTCCATGCCGAAAAGAACGGCCATGCCGATCGCGGCGAAATTCTGGATGAAGATGAAAACGATCGCAAGGGCGAGAAGAACGAACAGCGGGCGCCCGCCTTTGAGCAGTGTGACGATGTCGGCCTTCAGCCCGATCCCGGCGAAAAAAAGCAGAAGCAGGAAGTCCTTCACCTCCAGGTCGAATGAAATCCTGACGCCGGAAAGCGGATAGATCAGAGCGACGATCGCCGCACAAAGAATGCCGCCGACGACAGGCTCGGGAATGGCATATTTCCGGAGCGTGGCGGAATGCAGCGTCATGAATTTCCCGGTGATCAGAATGACGATCGCCAGCGTGAACGAGAAAAACGCTTCGAAATGCATGATGGATTTCTCAATTTCTGGATTCCGCTCTTCAACCAACCTGATTGCCTGGCGAGAATGACTTCCGGAGACGCTACGCGCCCATGATCGGGCGCATGAAGGCCGGAGCGCCGTCCGTTACCGCAGGAATTGCCGGAAGCGCCTCAGGGAAAACAGGAACAGGAGCGTTCCTATCGTCAGCAGCGCCAGAAGTTGTGGCCAGACGACCGAAAATCCTGCGCCGCGAAACAACACCGATTGGGCGAGTATAACGAAATGCGTGTTCGGCGCCGCGAGCATGATGTCCTGAATGACTTGCGGCATGCTCTCACGCGGGGTAAGACCGCCCGAAAGGACCTGCAGGGGAAGCAGGACGAGAATCAGCAGCATCCCGAACTGGGACATGGAGCCGGAAATTGTCGCCAGATAGATGCCGAGGCTTGTCGTCGCAAAGAGGTGAAGTGCCGCACCGAACAGGAAAAGCGCAAGGGAACCGCGGATCTCGACGTGCAAAAAACCCTGAACAACAAATGCAAGTGAGAAAGCGGTTGCAGCCAGCACGACAAGCCCCATCGACCAGATCTTGCTAAGCATGATCTCCGTCGGCGTGACCGGCATCACTAGCAGGTGTTCGATCGTCTCGTGTTCCCGTTCGCGGATGAGCGCCGCGCCGGTCAGGATGATGGAAAGAATCGTCGTCGAGAAAATGACGTTCGTAACCGCGCCGAACCAGGCCCTGTTGAGCTCCTGGTTGAATTCGGTGCGCATCGCGAGGCTGACCGGCAGGGACGTCGATCCGCGGTAGCGGTTCAGGAACTCGCTGATTTCGCTGGAGAGGATTGACTGGATGTAGCTGCTGCCGTTGAAGGCCTGCGTCATGCGCGTCGCATCGACGTTGAGCTGGATAGTCGGCGACTTTCCGGCCAGGAGGTCCCTCTGAAAATTGGGAGGGATATCGATCGCGAAAGTGTCCTTTCCGGTATCCATGCGCCGGTCCATTTCGTATTGGGAGATCAGCTTCGGCGGGCTGAAGTAAGGCGGATAGAAAGCCGTCAGGATTCGGGACGATACCGGAGACTGATCCTCGTCCACAATGGCGATCGCAGCATTGTTCAAGGTCTCAGGAACCGCGGTCGAGGCCGTGTAGATCGACAGGGTGAAAGCATAGACGATCGGCGCTGGTGCACGGATCATTGAAAGAGCGGATTCCCGTCTTTGATGCTGTCGCTATTCGGTAGCCGTTTTGCGCCGGACGGATTTCGGGCGCGCGCAGGCCAGCATTCGATTGAGGGCGTCGCAGCCGAGGGCGACTTCCGTCTTCTGTGCCGCGAATGAGCGCGCTCGCAGCCGCCGTCCAATGATCGATTTGTAACGACCGATCGCGGTCTCGACCAGAGATCTTTTCCCGTAGCCGGTCGCCACCTGCCACTTCATCCGGCCATCGGCGCTGATCGCGGCTATGTGACGGGCTCGTTGACTGGAGGGGTCGGTGTCGTTGCGATCCACCGCATTGGCGCGTGGCGGAATGATCACCGCCGCCTCAGGACTGTGATCGGTAACGGCGCTATAGGTCGGCTCACCGTCATAGGCACCATCGGCCGTGAACTGGCCAATCGGCGTGTCGATCTGATCGAGTAGCGGCGCCACCTGCGAAGCGTCGCCGGCATCCTGATCGGTCATGACATGTGCGACGATGTCGCCGCTATCAGCATCCAGCGCCAGGTGCAGTTTGCGCCAACCCTTGCGGAATTTGGCACCATGCTTTTCCTCAAGCCACTGCCCCGCGCCGTGGATCTGCAAACCGGTGCTGTCGATGAGGACGTGGATGGGTCCGTTCTCCGGGATGCGATCACCTGGGAGCTTGTTCGGCGTTCTCGGCTTGACTGCCCGACGGCTCAGGGTCGTATGATCGGGAACGGCAAGGCCCAGCCCCATCAGCTTCAGCACCGACGTTAGCAAACCCTCCGTCTGACGCAGCCGCAGGCCGAATACCAGGCCCAGCATCAGGGCCGTCTCGATCGCAAGATCGGAATAGCGCGGCTGGCCACCGCGTGTTGTCCGCTTCGGCGCCTGCCAGGACGACAATGCCTCTGGCGTCATCCAGAGCGTGAGGCTCCCACGCTGACAAAGGCCCGCCTCGTATTCAGACCAGTTCGTGACTTTGAACTTCATCTTCCTGATATGATGGCGGCGGGAGGAATTGTGCTTAAACGGCATCGTGGTGGAGACCAGTTGTCGGGCTGCGCGAGCACCTACGACAATGCGCTTAACGATCCATGCACCAAAGCCGTGCTACCGGCATTACGGCGTATTTGAAAAACGGTGGTACGCTTGAGAAAGCGGCATATATGGCAAATCATTCCTCGACCAGAACGACCCAGCTTTACGATCGCCGCAGCGACGTCGTAAGCTTCGATGAAGTCGAACGAATTCAAATATTAGGCCCTGAACCGCTGCAGGTTCAGGGGTGCGCGCTGATGTAAGCGCAATCAGGCCGCCGCGCTTAAGCCTGCGGTTACATGTGAAGTGCTACCGCCAACGATTGGGAGGTAGATACTGTTCTTGCCATAGCCGCGATGTTCTGGACCACGATTCTCCGCTTCCGAACCTGGCTCTCTGGTCCATTTACGTCGATTGAGTTTGAAACGCTTGACCAGTTGCTCAAGTTCGCCTGCGCCATTTGATAAAGCCTCGGCAACAGCGCTCATACCGCTGACCATTCCGGCATTTTGCTGCGTCATCTGGTCAAGAGCGCTGACTGCCGAATTGATTTCGGCGAGACTGACGGATTGTTCTGTCGCCGCAGTCGCAATTGCTTCGACATTCGTGTCGATCTTTAAGACGAACCCTTCGATGCTCTTCAAGGACGCTCCTGTTTCGCCAACCAGACGGACACCATCTTTAACCTCACTTGTGGAATTCGCGATCAAGCTGGAAATCTCCTTTGCGGCTCTGGCTGAGCGCTGGGCGAGTTCACGGACTTCCTGTGCGACGACCGCAAAACCTTTGCCTGCCTCGCCTGCTCGGGCAGCCTCCACACCGGCATTCAACGCCAAAAGGTTGGTTTGAAATGCGATCTCGTCGATTACACCAATGATTTTGGATATTTCCTGAGAGGCCGCGCTGATGCGGCCCATAACATTGACCGTGGAATTGACCACATCAACGGATTTGGCGGCAGCAGCACGCGCCTCGCGAACGAGGTTACGGGCATCCGTGGTGCGACTTGTCGATTCCCGAACGGTCACGGTGATCTGTTCCAGTGCCGCAGATGTCTGCTCAAGCGCCGCTGCCTGCTGTTCTGAGCGATGGGCAATGCCACCGGCGCTCTCGCTCATCTCGCCGCTCTTGGCAGACAGCATTGTCGTTTTTGCAAGAACTTCTTCCAGCGTTTCCTGAAACTTGGCGAGAGATTGGTTGAAATCGTGCCTAAGATGGTCAAACTCCGGGACGAAAGGCTCATCGATCGTAATGCGGATATTGCATTCTGCCAGCCGTTCTAGACCTGCCCCCACTTCTTGCAATGCACGAACACGTCCAGTCACATCGGTCGCGAACTTCACGACCTTGATAACTTTCCCATCGTCATCGATAATGGGATTGTAGGTTGCCTGGATAAAAACCGAGCTACCATCTTTAGCCAAGCGCTTGAATTCATCACTGAAGAATTCGCCTTTTGCCAGGCGTGGCCAAAATTCAGCATAGTCGGGCGAAGCAACATAAGCCGGCTCACAGAACATTCTGTGGTGCTTTCCGATGATTTCATCTCGAACATAACCCAAGCTGTCGAGGAAGTTTTCATTGGCAGAGAGAATTTCTCCTTCCGGAGTAAATTCAATCACCGCCTGTGCCCTGGATAGGGCGGTCAGTTTACCGTGGCTTTCAATGCTGTCGCGTTTGGTCGCAGTGATGTCGGTCGCGATCTTGACGATTTTTACAACTTTTCCACCGCGAATGATTGGATTGTAAGAGGCCTCAATCCAGATCTCGTCACCAGATTTACTGATACGTTTGTATTGACCTTGGTTGAATTCGCCGGAGCCGAGACGCTGCCAAAACGCTTTATAATGAGCAGAGGCTGCCTCCTTAGCATCGACGAATACACGGTGATGCTTGCCAATAATCTCGTTGGCTTTGTACCCGACGGCACCACAGAAGTTTTCGTTGGCGTCAAGAATAGTGCCATCCGGTTTGAAAGAGATGATAGCTTGAGAACGGTTAAATGCCTGCAAAATAGCAGCAGATTCTCCACCGATGAATGATTTAAACGGCATTTGTCCAGTCTCCACAATGATTGCGCAGCGCCTTTCTTCACATTGCCGA
Source organism: Agrobacterium sp. FDAARGOS_525 (assembly GCF_003938925.1). Lineage (NCBI taxonomy): Bacteria > Pseudomonadati > Pseudomonadota > Alphaproteobacteria > Hyphomicrobiales > Rhizobiaceae > Agrobacterium > Agrobacterium sp. FDAARGOS_525. Next base: position 196,045 of record NZ_RKIU01000005.1, read on the forward strand.
CGCAAAGAAGTCGCCGCTATAATGATGCGCATGCTTGTTTTTATTGAAAAAAATTAAATAAATAATTTATCAACATATCCCGAAATGGAGATAGCCAGCCACTCGGTCGTGCCTTCTCAATGTTTGATGCAAACTGGGCGAAAACCTACGCCCTACCGTGGCGTTTTCGAGACGCTCCGGGTGACCACGATCCTCCTCGTGCCGCATGCTGGTACGGCATGCTCATGCTGCCGATGACCGGTTGATGCGGGCCTCTTCGCGTTCTTTCGCCATAGCATCGTGCAACGTGGCAGGCCGTCCAAAGAAATATCCTTGGAATTGGTCGCATCCCTCTTCCGTCAAGGTCGCCATTTGGATCTCGGTTTCAACACCTTCGGCAAGGACCGGTATTTCGAGGCTCTTGCCGAGAGCCAGAATTGCCCGGATGAACGCTTTCGATTGCTTATTCGTTTCAAGATCCATCACGAAGCTCCGGTCGAGCTTGATCTTGTCGAAGGGGAACGATCGCAGCGTTTCCAGCGACGAATAACCGGTGCCAAAGTCGTCGATCGCAATCGTGACGCCCATTGAGCGGATCTGGCGCAAAATATGCAGTGCACGTTGTTTGTCCCCGATGATCGCGGACTCCGTAACCTCCAGCTCCAAAAGGTCCGGCGAGAGTCCTGTGGAGAACAGAACATCCCGGACCTTATCTACCAGCTGAATGTTGGTGAGTTGTAGTGGCGAGAGATTGACTGCAATTTTCTCTTTAATCGGCCACTTTGCGGCGTCCTCGCACGCTTGTTCAAGGACCCATTCACCAAGGGCTGAGATAGCGCCGCATTCTTCCGCGATCGGAATGAATTCGCTTGGAGGAACTAGGCCACGTGTAGGATGATTCCAGCGAAGAAGGACCTCGTAGCCGGTTATATGGTTTGCGCCCGCTGCGCGCTGAACCTGATAGTTCAGGAAGAATTGCCCTTCTTTCATCCCACTCCAGATGTCCATCGCTAGGAGCCGTCGAGCTCTTTCCGCTTCGTCCATCGCGGCTTCGTAGAAGCAAACTGTCTCATCGAAGTTTTCCTTGGCGCGATACATCGCCATGTCGGCATTGCCGAGAAGTTTTTCGCGGTCCGGGGCATCGAGGGGATAGATGGCCACACCCAGGCTCGCGCCAGGCGTAACATCGGTCATTTCGAGGCTGATGGTTTCCGAGAGCGCGCTATTTAAACGGCTGATGAAGTCATGGACCTCGCTGGTATCCCGAAACGATTTGAGCGCAACAAACTCGTCACCTCCAAACCGTCCAATAAGTTCACCGGCCTGCTGAATATGCCGCATTCTGTTCGAAAGAATGCACAGTACTTCGTCACCGGTGGCATGGCCGTAAGTGTCATTGATGTCCTTGAAGCGATCCAGGTCGATATTGATCACTGCCACGCTCGTCGTAAGCGTCTCGGCTTCCCGAATCGCTTTATCTAGCGCCTCGATGAACTGCCGGCGGTTCGGTAGGCCGGTCAGGACGTCATGCCGTGCCAGATGGGCGATCCGCTCCTCCGATTTTACCCGGGCAGTGATGTCCTCAACCGTGAATACCCAAGCCTTCGTGTCGGTCGGCATGTAGGTCGCACGTATAATCTTTCCGTTCGGCAACTCGGTAATAGTCTCGCCGCCGTCTTTGTTGAGCAGAGATTGGTAGGATTTAAAGCGCTGCTCTGATCCTTCTGGATTGATCAGACAAAGCTCCTCGAGCGTCATGCCGGTCAGATCAATCGACGCAGCAACGCCGATAAGGTCCCCGAGGCGGCGATTGTACATTGCCAATCGACCGTTTTCATCAAAGAGGCAAATGGCGTTGGCCATATGCGTCAGTGCCAGCTGAAGGTCGTTCGTCGCCTTGCGCAGTTTCGCGTCGGACTCTCTCTGCTCTGTGCGATCACGGGTAATCTTGGCATAGCCGATCAGGCGACCATCGTCCGAGCGGATAGCATCGATGACAACGTGGGCCCACAAATGTGTTCCGTCCTTGCGGACGCGCCACCCCTCTCCTTCGAATTTTCCAGTCTGGGCAGCAGTGCGCAGGTTGATATCCGGCAGACCTGCCTCCTTCTCTTCTTGAGTGTAGAAGCAGGAATAATGCTGTCCGACGATTTCATGCTCCTTGTATCCCTTCGCTCGTTCCGCGCCCGTGTTCCAGTTGCTCACGCGACCATCCGGATCGAGCATGTAGAGCGCGTAATCTGACACGCCCTGTACTAGGATACGGAACTTCTCCTCGCCTGCAGCGGCGGCCGCCTCTGCGCGGACTGCGAAGATCGCAGCCGTCAAGCCCGCAAACAACATCGAAAATGCGACCGTGGCGATGGTAACGATCATGACGACAGGGGAAATCGTATGCTCCATGTCGGCGGCAGAGGGATCAGGTACGACTGTTATTGCACCCATCGCGGTGAAGTGCATCAGAACAATAGCCAGCGTCATTACAACGCTCGCCAGAAGGGTTGCCTTGCTCCGGCTCTCACCCGACAGAACCAGATGAAATGCAGGAATTCCGAGAAGCACAGCAAAGATAACTGCCAGCCCGACCAACAACTGATCCCAAACTATCTCGCCTGGAAACTCAATCGCGTTCATGCCCATGAAATGCATCGAGGAAACACCGAGACCGAAAAGTATTCCGGCTATAGCCACCCCGGATTTGTCGCTTCGGTAACTGGCGATAGCGCATGCTGAACTGGTGGAAACGATAGCGACGAGAAGCGATGCCAGGGTCAAGCCAGTTTGATAACCAACAACTACACCGGGATCATAAGCTAACATTGCAACAAAATGAGTTGCCCAAATGCCGAAACCACCCGCAGCTCCTCCGGTGACGAGCCATATGACTTTTGCGGATCCGGTTACTATGCGGGATCGGTGCAACATGCTCAAAGCGACGTACGATGAGAGAGAGCAAAGCGCTGCTGCTAAAATCACCAGGCGAGGATCGTGCTCAAACGCAATGCAATTTAATACTTGGTACATTCGCAGCCCATTTTTAAAGATAAAGCAATTCTAGTTCATATACGCACACCATTCATTTAAGAGGTTGTTACACGAAGTGAATTCCGATTGGAAAATCGTCCCTTTTAACGCGAAATTGGCTATCGTAGTTAAATTATGATTTCAAGTTGGGGTCAGAACAAGAGCAGGCCGAAATCGTACGCTAAGGTCGAACAAATCCGGAACGATGCCGTAGATCGGATGTGCAACATCCGATCTCTGTGGATTGCCATCGACATGCGCCAATTTTGATTTCTCTGTCCGGCCCGACTCGACAACGCTTCACGCAGATTGGTCATGAATGGGGTCGGGCGATGGCAAAGCGCAAGCTTCTCAAAGATCAAGATCGCCGGAAGCTTGTCGATATCCCGGTCGACGAGGACAGCCTAATCCGCCACTATTCGTTGTCATTGGCGGATCGCCTGGAGATCGAACTGCGGAGACGTAATCACAATCGGCTCGGCTTTGCCATCCAGCTATGTCTGATGCGATACCCAGGTCGAGTGCTTGGAGCAGAAGAAACTCCGCCTCGCGCCATGCTGAAGTATGTTGCTGATCAGATCGGCGCCGCTCCAGACGAATTTGCTCTCTATGCACGTCGTGAAGAAACTCGTCGGGATCATATGGCGCGGCTAATGGTCTATCTGGATACGAGAAGCGCGACGCCGCCAGATCGCCGCGCCGCGCTATTAGCGGCAATTCAAGCGGCGACCATGTCAGACGACGGTGCTGCGATAGCCAGTTCGGCTGTCGCCGCATTTCGCGAACGCGGAGTTCTTCTGCCGGCGATCGACACGATCGAACGCATTGGCCTTGCCGGCCGTGCCATAGCCCGTCGCCGGGCAGAAAAAACTCTGATTGAAGAAATCCCGCTCGATAGGCTTCAATCACTGGATAGGCTGTTAGAGGTTGACCCGTCGATCGGCAAGACGCGCTTCCACTGGCTGCGCTCGGCGCCAGAAGCGCCGGCTGCGTCGAACCTCGTCGGGCTGACCGAGCGAATAGCTTTTCTGCGGCGGCTGGAGATCCATCCGGAACTGCAGGCGCGGGTATCATCCGGACGGTGGGACCAGATGATCCGGGAGGGCAACGCAACGCCGGCCTGGCTTGCCAACGAATTCAACGCCAGCCGTCGCCACGCTCTGATCGTGGCTCAAGTCATCAAGCTTTGCCAGAAGATCACGGACGATGCTGTGACGATGTTCATCAAGCTGATGGGCAAGTTGTTCTCGCAAGCCAATAATCGGAAGAAGCAGCGGCAGATGGACTGCAGAGCGAACACCGCCAAAGCGCTGCGCATGTTTCTGGATACGATCACGGCCCTGCAGTCTGCCAACGACTATGGTCGGAACGCATTAGATGTTCTCGACCAAAGAGTCGGCTGGGACCGGCTGCTTCGGATAAAGCCCGAGCTCGAGTCGATGGTCGACGACAACGAGGCGCCGTCGTTGATCGTAGCAGCCGAGCAATATTCGACCGTCCACAAGTACGTTGGTGCATTCCTTCAGGCCTTCACGTTCCGCTCGGCGCATCGCCACGACCCGCTTCTGGCGGCAATTGCGCTACTGAAACGGCTTTATACCGAGAAGCGGCGGACACTCCCGGATCGCTTGCCGATCACCCACCTCAGCCAAACTGATCGACGGCTTATCTTCGAACAGGGTAAACCCGATCGCCGTCTCTACGAGATCGCCACGCTCGCGGCTTTGCGAGACCGGCTTAGATCTGCGGAGATCTGGGTCGATGGCAGCCGATCTTTCCGGCCCATTGATGAGCATCTGATGCCGCGGTCGACATTCATCTCGATGAAGGAAGACGATCGTCTCGGTTTGGGGGTCCAGAGCGACGGCGCGCAGTGGCTTGCCGAAGCGCGTCAGATGCTCGACTTCAACCTGACGCGTCTGGCGCACAGAGCACGATCTGGAAAGCTCGAGGGAGTTCGTCTCGAGGCAGGAACCTTGATTGTCACACCAACCGCCAGCGAAGTCCCCGCAGCCGCCGAGGAGCTGAATGCCGAGATCAGCGACATGTATCCGTTGGTGGAGGTTCCCGACTTGCTGAGGGAGGTGCATGAATGGACCGGCTTTGCAGATACATTCACGCATGTTCGCACCGGCGACGTTCCGAAAAATGTCTCTGCCATGCTGGCGGGCGTCCTGGCGGATGCGACCAATCTCGGGCCGAAGCGAATGGCTGGCGCATCCAAGGGGATCAGCGCTCATCAGATTGGGTGGATGCGCACATTCCATGCTCGATCGGAGACTTACCGCGCGGCGCAAGCATGCATCACCGATGCCCACACCCAGCATCCACATTCCCGCCTTTGGGGCAATGGCACAACGTCATCGTCCGATGGCCAATTCTTCCGTGCGAGCGATCGAGCTGCAAAGCGCGGCGACATCAACTTGCATTACGGCAGCGTGCCCGGATCGAAATTCTATAGCCATCTGTCAGACCAGTACGGCTACTTCAGTATTTTGCCCATCAGTCCAACCGAGAGCGAGGCGGCCTATGTGCTCGATGGGCTCTTCGATCAGGACACGGTCCCAGACATCCAGGAGCACTTTACCGACACGGGCGGTGCCAGTGATCATATCTTCGGGCTGTTCGCCTTGATCGGAAAGCGGTTCTCACCGCGACTGCGTAATCTCAAAGACCGGAAGTTCCACACGTTCGACAAGGGCGATGCACATCCGGCGCTGTCGAACCACATCGGGGCGCCGATCAATGCCAATCTGATCATCGATCATTGGGACGATCTGCTCCATCTCGCGGCGTCGATCACGACGCGGTCCGTGGTCCCGTCTACGATACTCAAGAAACTGTCCGCATCTCCGAAGCAAAGCCATCTTGCGAGGGCGCTCCGCGAACTCGGCCGTATCGAGAGGTCGCTCTTCATGATCGAATGGTACTCAAGTCCGGCACTACGGCGGAGATGCCAAGCGGGTCTCAACAAAGGTGAGGCCGCCCATAAGCTCAAACGCGCTGTCTTCTTCCACGAGCGAGGCGAGATTCGCGACAGGTCGTTCGAGAGCCAAGCGTTCCGCGCCTCTGGTCTCAACCTCGTCGTCAGTGCGATCGTCCATTGGAATACCGTCTATCTCGACCGTGCAATCACACAGCTGAAGCGAGCGGGTCGAGACATTCCTGATACTCTGTCGAAGCACATCTCGCCGCTCAGTTGGGAACACATCAACCTTACCGGCATCTACACTTGGGATGCCGAACATCAGATGCCGAACGGATTTCGATCGCTTCGTATGCCAGCCGGGCTGCGGCGGGTCGCATAAGTTCTCAATCTGTTCGCCCTTAGCGTACGATTTCGGACTGCTCTTGTTCTGGCCCCTTGAGGGCACCGAAGGTTTCAGGCTCGTTGGCAATTCTGGCGATCGTCTTTTCCGCAGCCGACTGGTCGCGCAGCATCGCATCGACGTTCGCTGCCTTGAATGCTGCTTCCGGCTGCGCGTAGACGTGATGGAAGCGCATCGAGACTTCTTCCCATCGCTTCTTGAGCGCTGGGTCTGCGGCGAGTTTATCCTCAACGGTCTGATCGATCGATTTCGGGAAGGTGGTGATACCGGCCACCATGGGCTTGGTCTCCTTTTCTGCAACAGGAACTGTTCTGGCCGTCGATGTTGCAAAGCCGAGCTTGGCGCCGATGGCCGCAAGCTTGCAGGCAAGGTCGACGAGCTTCTGCTTCTGCCGGACCGTCCATTCGAGACGGTCACGCGCGACGGTTCTGGCAACGTTGACGATGTGAAGGCCCCGCGCCTCGGCAAATCGCAGTGCCTGCCGGTAGATGATGCCGCCAGCGTAATCGAGCGTCGTTTCTTTGGAATTCCGGCGCGACAGGATCTCGACCAGACCGCCAGCCTTGGCGAAAGATCGGCGACCATAATAGACGCCGAGATCCTCACGGTGACGGGTCATCGCCACATAGGTGAGGTGACGATCCAGCGAGAGGGACGCCAGCACCTTGACCCGGTCCACCGTCGCCCCTTGACTCTTGTGCACCGTGGTTGCGTAGCCGTGATCGACATTGTTGTAGAAGCGCTGTTCGACCGTTACTTGGGCGCGATGTTCGCCATCGCCGATCACGGCGACGATGCGACCAGGTGCGGCTTCCATGACCTTGCCCAGCATGCCGTTCTTGACGCCGAGCGAACTCTCGTTCTTCAGGAAGACAATCTGGTCGCCGGCAGCAAAGCTTCTAACGCCATCGGCGGTTTTGAATGTAAAGCCCTGCTCGATGATGCCGCGCTCGATCAGTTTCGTGCGCGCCAGCTCATTCAGCATGCGGACGTCACGGCGCAGGTGCGCAAGGATCAATGTGGACTTGGCAGGATCGTATTCGCGGTTCCAGTCCGAGATGAGGTTGGTGACCGCATTGGCCTTCAGCTCTGAGCCGTTCATCTTGCCGTTGGACTGATAGGCTGCGAGGGCTTTGCCGACATTGCCACGCGCGAGATCGAGCGAAGCGTCGCGCATCCATTGCTCACGCTGGCGATAGATGGTTTCGAGTTCGGCATAGCCGATGCGATCGGCAATGGCGCGAAAGGCAGCACCCGCCTCGATCGGCTGAAGCTGCTCAGGATCGCCGACAAGCACGAGCTTGGCGCCAGCTTTGGTGACAGCTTCGACGAATGTCGCCATTTGCCGCGACGACACCATGCCAGCCTCGTCCAGAACGAAAACCGTCTTGTCGTCGAGCTGCCCGCGACCCTGATCCCAGCGGAGTTCCCAGGACGACAGGGTACGGGAGACGATGCCCGCTTCCTTCTCCAGACCTTCAGCCGCCTTGCCGGCAAGCGCACCACCGACGACCCGATAGCCGGCCGCTTCCCAGGCCTCACGGGCCGCCTTCATCATCGTGGTCTTGCCGGCGCCGGCGCGGCCGATCACGGCTGCAATCCGCTCAACACCAGCGACATGTTCGATGGCGACCTTCTGCTCATCGGAAAGTCGTTCATGGTGCGCGAAGGTCGCCTCGAGCACCGGTTTCCGGACGCCATGCGAAGACCGCTGCGAGAGCCACATCGCGCGGTTCGCCATCTCAGCCTCGAGCCGGATCAGCTCACGTGTCGTGTACTTTGTCGGCGCCCGGCCTCCGGTGGCAAAGTCCATCCGCTCCCGATCGAGCCGCAGCGTCTCCGGGCTCTGAAGGATGCGTACCATCAGGATCTGGAAGAGGCCCGCATCATCGACATAGCGATGCAGAATCTTGGCGACATCGCGTTCGTCGAATACGCTCTTCTCCCGCGTGATCAGGTCGAGTACGATCTCTGGACTACGCTGAATCCGGCGGGCATTCTCGGCTCGCCGCTCTTCCTGCAGCTCCAGCCGTTCGAGCGCAGCCTTCTCTCCCGCAGGTCCATTCCCACGGGCTGCTTTCCTCTCGATCGCCTTCGTGCCGACGCCGAGATGGATGGTCGGCGTTAGGTCGATGCCCTGCTTCTCGAAGGACCGACCATCGATCCTGATATCGAGACCGGCAAGTGCCAGGTGCCGGTTCTGGCAGGCGAACCATCCGTCGCGAAACGCGTTGAAATCATCAAGCCCACCGGCCCAAAGCTCATAGACGATTTTGCCGCTGTCATTGCGCAGCGCTTTGCCGTCCGGTCCCACGACGGCCACCTTCTTCGAACCGAAACCGTCTTCGGTGAGCGGCCGCAAGGTTGTCATCAGATGGATGTGCGGATTGCCTGGTGCATCATGAAAGACCCAGTCAGCCACCATGCCCTCGGCCGTTATGTGTCTCTCCACGAAATCCCGCACGAGCTCGATGTTCTGCTCGACCGACAGCTCTATCGGCAGGGCGATGGTGACATCCTTTGCAAGCTGAGCATCAGACCGTTTCTCAAACTCCTCAACCTTGTTCCAGAAGGCTTCCGACTCTCCCGAGACAGACCGATCGGCAATCATCGATTGCAACCATTCAGGCGCATCGGCGGGGATGACAAACTCTTCGTGCAGCAGGCCTTGCTTGCGGGTGTAGTCGATCGTCCGGGCTTCCCGCTCATAGTCCATCTTGGCGCAGTGCCGGTAGGCCGCCGACAGCACCGCGCTGCGGCCGGAGCCGCGGGCGACGATGCTGACTGAGAAATGCGGGACGGCCATGACGAGGCAAGCTCCTTCGATCGAACAAAATCAATGCGTTCGTCAGGAGCGGAAGGCCCCGCGAGGGGGCAAAAGCAGAGCGTCGCATCAGCGACGTATAATTGCGCCCTTCGGATCCGTCCTTGCGAACGGATGGGATCATTCACAAAAGCATCACCATTGGCGATTGTAGGATTCACAGTAGTGCGTTCCGCACTCCGGGCTGAAATCTTCTGCCTGACGGCAACGACGTTCAGCGAAAGGATACGAGCGGAATGAAAAAGCCTTCTTCGAAAATCCGCGAAGAAATCGCCAAGCTCCAGGATCAGCTCAAGGCAGCAGAAACCAGGGAGGCCGAACGGATCGGCCGCATCGCATTGCGCGCTGGTCTTGGCGAATTCGAGATTGACGAGAGCGAACTTCAGACGGCCTTCGAGGAAGTGGCGAAACGGTTTCGCAGCGGTCCGACAGCACAAAGCGCCGGACCGAACGGGAAAGGGAGAGGAAGCACGGGCGCCGGGCAGGCTTCGGCGAACCCGGCTGGCGAGGCTCCGGGCAGCCCTGGCGAGGCTTGAGCGCATGGCGAGGACCACGACATCGGACGCCCGCAAGAAGGACACGCGCGAGAAGATCGAGCTCGGGGGCCTGATCGTGAAAGCAGGCCTTCGGTTTGAGAAGCGAGCAATGCTGCTGGGTGCGTTGCTCGAACTTGCCGGCCGGCTCAAAGCGGATCCGGGCGAACGCGCGCGACTGACTTCTATCGGCGCCGAGGCCTTTGGCAATGACAGCGAATAGAGTTCTTCTCGCCACCGTACCAGCCGTGCTGATCATCGCAGTCGCCATCGGTCTGACAGGTCTTGAACAATTTCTTGCGCCGTTTGGCAAAAACGAGGCCCAGCGATTGATGTTCGCCAGGATCGGCATCGCGGCACCCTATGTCGCCGCCGCTGCGGTCGGCATCATCTTTCTCTTCGCGGCGGCAGGATCGGCAACAATCCGACTTGTTGGCTGGAGCGCGGTCGCTGGTAGTGGCAGCAACATCCTGATTGCGGTGGCGCGCGAGACATCGCGCCTCGCTGGATTTGCCGACAAGGTTTCCGAGGGACAATCCATACTTGTCTATCTCGATCCAGGAACGATGATCGGAGCGGCTAGTATGCTGATAACAGGATGCTTCGCGCTTCGTGTTGCGCTGATCGGAAACACGGCTTTCGTCCGGCCCGAACCCAAGCGGATCATCGGCAAACGCGCGCTGCACGGAGAGGCCGCGTGGATGAAACTGACCGAGGCCGCGCGGCTGTTCGGTGAAGCTGGCGGCATCGTGATTGGCGAGCGATACCGTGTCGATCGTGATGGAAGAACCATTCATGGGTTTCGCGCCGATGACATGGAAACCTGGGGTGAAGGAGGGAAAGCGCCGTTGCTTTGCTTCGATGGCTCATTCGGTTCATCCCATGGGATTGTCTTTGCCGGCTCCGGCGGTTTCAAAACGACGTCGGTGACAATCCCGACCGCGCTCAAATGGGGTGGTTCGTTGATCGTGCTCGATCCTTCGAACGAGGTCGCGCCGGTGGTGTCGCAGCATCGCGAGCGTGCGGGGAGAAGGATCCGGATCCTTGATCCCCGCAATCCAGCGATCGGCTTCAACGCACTGGCCTGGATCGGAAAGTTCGGTGGCACGAAAGAAGAGGACATAGCCGCTGTTGCGTCCTGGATCATGAGCGAGAGTGGCCGCGCGGGCGGCGTTCGCGACGACTTCTTTCGAGCGTCCGGTCTTCAGCTCCTGACGGCGATGATCGCCGACGTCTGCCTTTCCGGCCATACACCAAATGAGCAGCAGACGCTTCGTCAGGTGCGGGCCAACCTGTCGGAGCCGGAACCGCAGTTGCGCAAGCGGCTGCAGGACATCTACGACAATTCTGGGTCGGACTTCGTGAAAGAGAACGTCGCCGCCTTCGTGAACATGACACCGGAAACATTCAGCGGTGTCTATGCCAATGCGATAAAGGAGACGCATTGGCTATCCTACCAGAACTACGCAGCTCTGGTGTCCGGCTCTGCATTTTCCACCGACGATATCGCGTCGGGAAAGACCGACGTGTTCATCAATATCGACCTGAAGACGCTTGAGACACATGCGGGGCTGGCGCGAGTCATCATCGGCTCGTTCCTCAACGCGATTTACAATCGGGATGGACACATCGAAGGCCGTGCCCTTTTCCTTCTCGATGAGGTGGCGCGGCTAGGCTACATGCGCATCCTGGAGACAGCGCGCGATGCCGGCCGCAAATACGGCATCACCCTGACCCTGATCTATCAGTCCATAGGCCAACTTCGCGAGACATACGGTGGTCGGGACGCATCGAGCAAATGGTTCGAGAGCGCGAGCTGGATTTCGTTTGCTGCCATCAATGATCCGGAGACGGCGGAATACATATCGCGCCGCTGCGGCATGACGACGGTCGAGATCGACCAGGTTAGCCGCAACTATCAGGCACGCGGCTCGTCGCGAACACGATCCAAGCAACTGGCTGCTAGACCGCTGATCCAGCCGCATGAGGTGCTGCGAATGCCAGCCGATGAGCAGATCGTCTTTACCGCAGGCAATCCGCCGCTTAGATGCGGTCGCGCCATCTGGTTCCGGCGCAACGACATGAAAAACTGCGTCGGGCAAAACCGGTTTCATGAATCGGCTGCTCGATCGAGTCATCTCTTGAGTAAGGAACAGTCTGAACAGCCAATGCGCGATCCAATCTGACACTTGCGGGATGATCGTCACCGGAATCGGCGAAGCCCGCTTGCCGGCTTCGTTCTCGCTGGCGAATAGAGCGGTACGCCGAAGGCGGGCCGCCCAATCTGATCGCAACCCATTCTTCACAGAACTGAATCGATCACCAGCAAACGATTCAGAAGTCTCGTTGGACGCAGGACATGTTTCACGCGATTCTGGGAGCATGTTCGCCCAAACCTATCACCTCTATGTCGAACGCAAGGATGCCAGTAAGAACCTGGCCCGCTTCTACGCGATGTCGATCGAGCCGAACCTGTTTGGGGAGGCATGCCTGACGCGGCGATGGGGACGGATTGGGACGAGCGGTCAGGTGAAAACCCATCAGTTCGAAAAGGAACAGGACGCGATCGATCTCTTCCTTGATCTTCTGAGGCAAAAACGCCGCCGGGGATATCGGGCAATCGGCCGTGTCGCTTCGCAGTAAACACCCGACGATACTGCCGCTGGCGAAAGAGAATGTGAGGGCGGACCTTGGTCTTCTCGAACGGAGACCCTGCTGTCCACACTCCGCTATCTCGATCGGCTAACTTCCGCAAAGGACTTTCGACGGGCAATAAATTCGCGCAGAAGCGGCAAAAAGAATGCCTTGCTGAAGTGACCAAGCGGAGGCTCAGGCTCCAAATAGAATGACCGGCCTATGATATCGCTGTTGAACTCATCCAGGATGAGCCACAGCGGAAGATCTGCATCAAGACCCGCGCGTCGCTTTTCGATAGTCGGAATCTCGACGGCAAAACGATTTCGGTCGGGCATCTTTGTCGTTATCGGAAAAAACAAAACAAGATCGCCACCCGACCTCGCGATCCGCACGCCGACAGCCACAGGACGGTTCTTGCGCCCTTCCGTTTCTCCCTCGTTTGCCTCATGGCTCCACAGATATGGATATCGAACGACCGCAGCCGTCTGGACATTGTCATATCCGCTCATCGGCTTGTCTCATCAGACTGGGCGTAGGCATCGACGGCCTCCTCAAATTCAGCAAACAGTTCGTCGGGCATTGTCTCCAGTCTGCCGACAGAGCGACGATCCGACTGACGCATAAGACGTTCGTAATCGTCTATGTTCAGCAACACCAATCGCGGCTTGTTGCGTTGGGTAATCGTGACAGGGTGTCGAAGTGCCTCGGCGATGATATCTCCGGATTTCCGAGAAAGGTCGCTTGTCGTGTAGGAGCCGTTCCTGTTTGTCATGTGGCCAGCCTCAATGCGATTATGGTGAAAGGGTCTCAATGTTATTCATACAGCATATACAGCATTGCTGCAAATAATGTATTCCTCGGTCGCACGGTGGACGGGTTGTTAGATCACCGCCGTCAGAACGGCGGCTCCGCTTCCAGGCGACCATCCTGTTCGGCGACGATGACTGCAAGCTCGGCCAGAGCGCATTCCAGTTCGGCCTCGATATCGCGGCGTTCGGCACCATCGACAGCATTGCGTAGCTCGGCCCGCAGTTCTTCGATCTGGATTTCGAGTGTGTAGGTCATCTTCGTCTCCTGACGTTTGTGAACGATGACCGTCGGGCCCGAGAGGGGATGGCGGGGTCGAGGAGCGCGCCAGCGACCGGCAGAGCCGGGGAGTGGGGGAGCCGATTTGCGGAAACTGCCGGTGAGGGCAGGTGGAGCAAATTGGGGGAACCGCTCATCCTTGAGGCCGGCGTCGCCGCTTGGCACAATCGTGCATTCTGAGCAGCTTCTCCGCTCACCGTATGCCACCAAAAAAGCCGGGCCTGGCTCGATGCCGGGTCCGGCTTTGATCTCTCCGCAGGAAGGTGGGCTCCGCCGGTGGCGGAGCCTTGTGATCCCGATCAGTCGCGGTTCGGGCGGGACCAGATGAGCTGGAGCCCTTCCTCGCCCTCGACCTCAGCGAGCGTTGCGTAGATCGGGGCAGGGAAGCTCGGATCGTCGAGCTTGACCGAGAGGTAGTCGCGGCCCTGCTCGGAGGTCTTCTGCCAGGCGGCGCCGAGCTCAACGCTTCCGGCATAGACGCGGAACTGCGGGCCCTTGTCGGAGGGGTTCTCGACCCGGGAGATGCGTGCCTTGACGTTGAGAGCGAGCGTGCGAATGGAGCCGGTGAAGCCGTTCTTTTCGGAAGTGAAGGTGCCGATGGTAGCCATTGTCGTATTCCTTTTCTCGTGTTCGGGCCGCGCCCATCGCGGCCTCGATGGCAGTCGACAAGACCGGAGACGATCGGGCCGCACCTGATAAGGCCGCAATGCAATGAAGGGCGGCAAGTCGCAGATTTGTTAGTGGGCGAGGAGGGGACCACAGGTCGCCGGGGTAAGAAATCTTAAGCCTTGTCGTTGCGGGAAAACGATCGAGGCGCAGCCGGTCTCCGGTCAGACATGCCCCATCGAGCCCGCAGATGGGCTGCCGGAAACTCTGTCGTGAAGGGATATGGCAAAGGCGGTCACCGCATTTGCCCGTGGGAAGAATGGCAACCCGGCTGATGCTCCGCTTGTCCCGTCGCCGGAGCCTGCTTCGATTGGGGAGTGGATCACGTACAGCGGTGGTCCGGCTTGCCTGCCATGCCCGGTGCGATATCGTTGCGCTCGCGAATCGCAGCATGGAGGAACAATGCGTCAGCAGACCAAGCCGTTCATCATTGAACGCAAGCCATCCCGTAAACCGAAGCCCGACACCACAAAACTGTCGATCTGGGGAAGGCTGGATAATGACATCGCACAAGGTCTCCAGGATCAGCGTGATATGGAAGAAGCGGCCGCCACCAGTGATGCCGACCGCGCCTGACCTTCAGGCCGCAGCCTTGAGATTCGCCTCCGGCTGCAAGGAATGCAGGAAGCTCACCGCTCGCTGCGCATGAGCGGCAGCCTGGAAGATGGCCCGCTTGTCGTTGGCAAGGATCGATAACCAGGACTGCAGGTAGGACGCATGATCGGGCCGTGGCTCAAGCTCTGGCGCGATGCCGAGATCGGCGCAAAGGAAACAACTGCCGAGCTCAGCGATGAGCTCTTCACGTGCGCGTTCCGTCCTGTCCTTTGCGTAGCGCGACAGGTCACGGCCGACCCGATGCTCAGCCGCTGTCCAGTGCGTTGCCTCATGGCTGAGAACGGCAGCATATCCGGCGGCATCGCGAAAGGCCTCGAATGGTGGCATCTGGATATAGTCCATGACGGGTGAATAGTATGCCTGATTGCCGCCGTGCCGGATAACTGCACCCGTCGCTTTGAAGAAGCGATCGGCACTCTCGATGCGCTCGACGGGATCCCGCAACTTGGCTGGTGGGGCATAATAGGTGTCAGGCAAACCATCGATCTGCTCGATATTGAACACCGAGTATGCCTTCAGGAACGGGATTTCCCGGTCGACATCGTTGCCGCTCCCGTCAGCCACGGACTTGGTGAACCGACTGGCGAAAACCACCGTCGAGCCAGTTTCGCCCTTGCGCACAGCGCCGCCGAGCTCAAGCGCCTGCTTGAATGTCATCCACATCGAGGAGGAGAAGCCGCGCGACAGTTGCTCCGACCACAACAGGAGCACGTTCATCCCCGAGTAGGGCAGCCCGCTGTGGCGCACCGGCCGGGTGATACGACCACCGGTATTGGCGGCGTTCCACGGCTTGATCCAGGGGCGTACACCCTGCTCAAGATCTTCAACTATCCTGCCAGTGATGCGTGTATAGATGTCGATACGATCGCTATCCGTTTTCCTGACCATGGCTTCTTCTCCTTTTCTCAAGACCGCGCCTGTCGCGGTCCGTCACGGAGGTCCGAAGCCAGGGGCCGGAGGTCGAGCCCATGCACCGGAACGGCCGCAACAGCGTGGAGGACGGCAAAGCCGTTGCATGGGCGCCCGGCTCCTGCAGGACCGCCGAGCGGGACGGACCGCGACAGGCACGTCTCCAGCTTTCCCTCTCGACACGAAAAAAGGCCGGCGCAGTCGGGCGCCAGCCTCTGATCGAGGAGAAGGGCGGGGTTACCCCCACCAGCGCATCAACCGAAGGCCGCCATCTGAGCCTCGGCCGCCTTGCGGTCGAGCGAGGCTCCGGGGTTCTCCACCGGCCGGTCGAAAGGCTTCCAGGTTTCGCCGACAACCTGTTCGTAGGCGGCCACTGCTCCCTCGGCCGCCATCCGCAGCGCATGGGACTGGACACCCATGTCGGCCGCGAACTGCCGCTTGCGCTGGGCGCCGCTGTCATACCCGACCGGACCGTCGATATCCTCGTCACGCGCATCATTGGATGCCTTGGCGGTTGCATCGCGCGCCTCGGTGACAGCCCGGCTGTAGAACTGTCCGGCGCCATGCGCCGATCCGACGAAGGCCCCGACGATCCTCTGCAGATGGATCTGCATGGCCTTTTCGCCCAGGCCTTCGGAAAGGCTTTCGGCAGTCTCGACGATCAGCCGCTCATGCAGGCTGCGGATGCCATCGCTGTCAACGATAGCCGTGCCGAAGCTTTCGGCGATCTTGTGCGCCTGGACGGCGTCGGGGCAGGAGAGGCGGACCATTTCAAGAGTGGTTCCGCGGCGCGATTGCGCCGACCGGGCGGTGGAGCGATTGGAGGTGGCGGGCTTGGCCATGTCTGTTCCTTCCGTGGCTGCCGAAGCGGTTCCGGCCCGTGCCGGTCTGCCCTTCGATGCGGACGACTAAGAACCGGCAAGGGACGGGCGGCTTCACAGGTCCGATCCGACTGAGCCAGCAGGGCAGGTTTGCGGGCCAGCAGGTCTTGACCTGAGCAGACCGCGAGCCTGCCCTCGCGCAGAGAGGTTGGATCGGCCGCTCCGCGGCGCGCCAGCGGCCTTGAAACGACCGGCCGCCGGTTCAGACCGCAACGAAAAGAAGGGCAGTCCAGCACGGGTCCGATATCAGATGCGCGCCGACGAGGGACGACATGGCCAAGCCCACCACCCTGGAGATGTCGTGGCCGCAAGATGACCAGATGCCATCCAGCGCACAGCCCCTTCGAGGTCACCTACCCCGCCAACGGCGAAACAGGCGCATCACCACAATGCTCGAGCGCGTCGATGATCTGCTCCTGCACCGCCAGCCTAGATGCGAGCGTGTCGAGTTCGCCCCACCGATCGAAAGCCAGGCGATCGGCCAGTTCCTGATGGTAAAGACGGAGACCAGACCGACGGCGCGCCCGGCTCCGGGCCTGCACGGTGATCGCCTGCCGCCCGGCACGCGCTGCAATTTGCCGGGTCAGACAATTGAGATGCTGCAGGGTCTCACGCCGGGCGCCAATTGCCTTGTCCAGCGGCTTTGGAGCGAGGATGTCGATCATGCCCCATCCTCCCGACCTCGCCAGCCGGTAAAGGAGGACGGCCCATGATACTGGGCGTGACGGACGGGATCGATAACGAATCCGAACCGACCACGCCTCGCATACTCGTCGCTCGGCACCAGGAAGCGACGCTCATCGTCGTCAGATCGTCGGTTGCCACCGACGACGGCCACGACCTCGGTCATGTCTGGGTGATGCTCGGAGAAGATCGCCGAGGTGACGACGTGGTCTGCCGCATGGCGTTGATCAAACGCGCGGCGATCCTTGATCCAGCTTTCGCCTTCGGTCAGCTTGGCGCCGTGGATCGCCTCCCATTCATCCGGCCAGGTATTGCGAATGGTCTTTTCCGCCGCGGCGCGCTCGTAGCCGGTGAACAGCTCCGGAAAGCTGAGCGCCACGATCGCCCATTCGCAATCCTCCTCGTACCAGGGGGTGTCTTTGCGCAGCAACGAATGGACTTTGCTATTGCGGTCGGCGGAGAGGTGAAAGCCGCCATGGCCGGCCGTGCTATGGGCAACGACACCATCGGCATAGATGACCGCCATCTGCGAACCGCCCCAGGGCGTGCTCGCCGACATGCGCGTCTGAACGCGGTTCAGCGCAGCGAGGTCCCGTTTGTGGCCAGCCGTTTCGACGACACGCGCTCGAAACTCGGCCTCGTCGGCCACCCGGGCGTCGTGTCCGATGAAATCGGCGCGCGTCAGATCAGCGAGCGGCCGGCGAACAAAGACTGCGCTCGCGAGAAAGGCGAAGCCGCTGGACGATGTGACCATGGCGAGGACCAGATCATCGATGCGGGCGACGGGCAAGCCATCCGCGCTAGTGGCAAACTCCACCCCCGAAAGATCGGGGGTGGGTTCTTGCAAGTTCATCTGAAGGGGGGCGGTCATGCGGCCGCCCTCTGATCGAAATCCTGGTCGTGGCCATCGTCGACCTCGGCGTCGTTCAGATCATCCTGACCCGCCTCCTCTTCGACCGGCCCCTCATGCTCTTCAGTAGTGCCGCCAGTATCACCGTCTTCGTCATCCTGGGAGCCCGTGCAGATGACGTCAGCGGCAGCACCCGCGCGGATCCAGTCGAGCAGCTCATCCGCCGTCGGCGCGAAGCGGCCGGAAGGATGGACGAAGTGTTCGGTCGCAAAATG
Organism: Agrobacterium sp. FDAARGOS_525; assembly: GCF_003938925.1. Taxonomy (NCBI): domain Bacteria; kingdom Pseudomonadati; phylum Pseudomonadota; class Alphaproteobacteria; order Hyphomicrobiales; family Rhizobiaceae; genus Agrobacterium; species Agrobacterium sp. FDAARGOS_525. The sequence continues at coordinate 214,337 of NZ_RKIU01000005.1, forward strand.
CTCGAGGAGCGCTGCGCGGGTTTCGCGCACCTTCTGCCGCGGCTGAACCGATGCCTCGGCGCAAGATGCTTCCAGCGCCTGGCGCGACAGGCACAACAGGAAGTCCTCCGACCCCATGTTTGGCAGGAATTCATCAGCGCCAATCGCTTCGCCGGCGATGCGCGCAACCATGCCGCTGTTCGACATGCCTCGACGGCACGAGAGAACATCGATCAGCACGGAGCGAACGGCGATCCGGAGCGTGTCCTGATCGAAGGTGAGCTTTCCATGCTGATCGAACAGGCCGACCGCATGCCGCGAGAAGCGCTTGCCGCCATAGAAGGACCCGTCCGCACCGGAGTCCACACGGACGTTCTGCCCGGCGAAGGCCAGCACCATCAACGCCATCAGCATGTCATCCTCGATTGGAGCGCGGCCGAGCGCGTCGTGCAGCGCGTCCGTGCGGAAATCGCCGATCATGTCGTGGCCCTTCTGGGTCACATCGGGCCGGACCTTCGGCGTGGCGTTGGCGTCATCACCGCCACCGACAGAGCCGTCACCAGCACTGCTCATTGGCTTCGCCACCTCGGGCATGCGATAATGGACAGTCTGCACCTTGCCATCGCGATCGAGGTACATCGCAGTGTGGTCGGACTTGGACGGCTTGCCGTAGACCTGAGACGCCTTCTTCGGCAGTTCCGGCTGGCCCCAGCTGTTGACATCGACGATCGCACCCTTCTTCGGCAGATTGTTCGTCATCCATTCATGCTGGGCACCGAGAAATGGCTCCTCGAAAGGACTAGGACAGGTCGCGATCACCGCGCAGGCGAAGACAAGCGGCGGCAGCTTGCTAGCCGACCCCGATAGTGGGTTGATCGACGGAGATCCGGACATGGTCCAGGACGCCATCCATAAAAAGCGGGATTGGTTTGCTTCGGCGGGAATTGAGGTATACGGCACAGATCAGTTACGGAAGCCAGTTCAGCATTTGTTGCCGAGCACCACTCTGGCCAACCCACCAGTCAGCCCCGGCTAGCATTCTCCTGATCGGACAAGGCTTTGAGAACAGCGAAATCCATCTCAGCGTGTGGCTTAATCCGGAATACTTCGCTTGCGATCCTCGCCCAGTGCTAGAACTCGTCGAGATCACCATCGGCCCGGCTAGGGAACACACGGCGTTGCGCTTCATAACAGGATCCCAGTGAATCTAAATTTGCGAGAAGCCTGGCATCTATCCGCCATCGCTGCCTTGTTGCACGGCAATGTATGATCCATCGTGGGAGGAGGCGGATCATCTTTCTCCCTCGAGACGATTAAGCGTGTCGCAGTCGCCGAGCTCGATGACACCGCCGGGAATGAACACTGCTGTTGCTCGCAGGGCAAGTCTTGGGCTAGGCTGGTCGCTGATCTTGGATCGTGGTTGAAACCCTTGTCCCGATACAGTGCCTACCAGCATGACGAGACTTGAATGTCAAGGGACGCGGCCGCTCGTCTGGAGGCGCAAGGGGTGGAACTCAGCGGCAAGGGAGAGATCCAATGATCATTGAGCTTGGCCACTATGCCCTGGTGCTGGCACTCGCCACCTGTCTTGTCGTTTCCATTTTGCCCGTGATCGGCGCACGGCGCGGTGACGCAGCAATGATGGCGGTGGGTACCACCGGCACCTATGCAATGTTCGTGCTCGTCGCCTTCTCCTTCGCGGCCCTCACCTACGGCTACGTCTTCTCCGACTTCTCGGTGCAGAACGTCTTTGAGAACTCTCACTCCCTCAAACCGATGATCTACAAGGTATCCGGCGTCTGGGGGAACCATGAAGGCTCGATGCTGCTCTGGGTGCTGATCCTGACGCTGTTCAGCGCCATGGTCGCCTTTTTCGGCACCAATCTCCCGGACCGGCTGAAAGCGAATGTGCTGGCCGTACAGGCCTGGATCACGACGGCCTTCACGCTCTTCATTCTTCTGACGTCCAACCCCTTTATTCGCCTGTCGCCGATCCCGGCCGAGGGTCGGGATCTGAACCCGGTTCTGCAGGATATCGGCCTCGCGATCCATCCGCCTCTGCTCTATCTCGGCTATGTTGGCTTCTCTGTCTGCTTCTCCTTTGCGATCGCCGCTCTTATGGATGGCCGCATCGATGCCGCCTGGGCCCGCTGGGTTAGGCCCTGGACGCTAGCTGCCTGGGTGTTCCTGACGGCCGGCATCGCCATGGGCTCCTACTGGGCGTATTACGAGCTCGGCTGGGGAGGCTGGTGGTTCTGGGATCCGGTCGAAAACGCCTCCTTCATGCCATGGCTGGCGGGCACGGCCCTTCTGCATTCGGCTTTGGTCATGGAAAAGCGTGATGCCTTGAAGATCTGGACGGTACTGCTCGGCATCATCGCCTTCTCGCTGTCGCTGCTCGGCACCTTCCTCGTGCGGTCGGGCGTGCTAACCTCGGTGCACGCCTTTGCGAACGACCCGACGCGCGGCGTCTTCATTCTCGGCATTCTCGTGATCTTCATTGGTGGGGCCTTCACGCTCTTTGCACTGCGCGCGCCGATGCTGAAGGCCGGCGGCTTGTTCCAGCCGATCTCGCGTGAAGGTGCGCTGGTTCTCAACAACCTAATTCTCACCGTCTCCACCGCGTCTGTTCTAATCGGCACGCTTTATCCGCTGCTTTTGGAGACGCTGACGGGCGAGAAGATCTCGGTCGGTCCGCCCTTCTTCAACATCACCTTTGGGTTGCTCATACTACCCCTCCTGCTCGCGATGCCTTTTGGGCCCTTCCTCGCCTGGAAGCGCGGCGATCTACTTGGTGCGCTGCAGCGGCTTTACGTGGCGGCGGCGGTCTCGCTCATGCTTGGCCTCGGTTTCTGGTACGCCCAGAATGGTGGGCCTGTCATGGCGGTGGCAGGCCTTGCGCTTGCCTTCTTCGTCATGGGCGGCGCGGTATCCGATCTCTGGTATCGGTCAGGCTTTGGTAAGCATCCGCTGTCCACCGCCTGGAGTCGACTGAAAGGCCTACCCCGGTCGGCCTTCGGCACGTCACTTGCGCATTTCGGCATGGGTGTGACCGTGCTCGGCGTCGTGGCCGTCACCACCTTCGAGACGGAAACTGTGATCGAGATGAAGCCGGGCATGACGGTGGAGGCCGGCGGTTATGTCGTGACCTTCGACGGCATTCGCGCCGCGACGGGACCGAACTACAGCGAAGACCAGGGGCATTTCACCATCCGCGAAGATGGTGTTGAGGTGGCCGATATCTGGTCGTCGAAGCGGCTCTACACGGCCCGCCAGATGCCGACGACAGAAGCCGGCATCGTCACGTTCGGCTTCAGCCAGCTCTACATATCGCTGGGTGACCCAATAGCCGCCGGGGGCATTGTCGTACGCTTCTGGTGGAAGCCCTGGATCCTCTGTATCTGGTCCGGTGCCATCGTGATGATGGCTGGTGGCATCGTCTCGCTCTCTGATCGCCGTTTGCGAGTCGGCGCGCCAAAGCGAACCAAGGGCTCGGTACGGCCGTCGTTAGGGGTCAGCTGAGTGCACGAACAGACGGGCCCCTCCGCTTCCTGCGCGAATTAGACGGAGGCGCCATCCCGGCCCGGCACAAGGCGGCTTACATTCTTCAGGCAGCCTTGCTCGGCCCAAATTTTGGTGCCAGACGAATGTAAGCCAACTGGCTCAGCAGTTCGATCAGTGTCTGCGTGACAATTATTGCCGGAAGGATTGGTACAGCGCCCGGGACAGCGAAAGCCAGCGGTAGGACGACCAGAGAGTTGCGCGTGGCGGCACTGAATGCAACAGCACGGCCCGCTGGCGCATCAAGCCGGAACAACTTACTCATACCCCACCCCGACAAGGGCGCAGCAACCGCGTATGCCACGTATATTGGCACGACACGGAAAGTGGCATCGAGTGCGGGGCCGAGTTGCGGTACGACGGCAGCAACCACGACGAAGAGTACGAACGCTGTCGCAGGAACCGGAAGGAGCCCCAAAACCGCCGACGCACGCTCCCCGGCCACACTTTGGCCGGCCCAGAACTGGATGAGGACGGCGAAGACAAGCGGGACTGCTATCAGCCAGACGAACGCGTGGAAAAATGGTCCGGCTTTGATAAGGGACCCGGCATCGGGACCGAGGAAAACGCTCAAGTAGAGGGGCAACAGTAGCATTTGGGCGATCAGGAGCGCAGGTGTTGCTGCCAGCAGGAGACGGGCGTCGGCGCGGCCAAGATGCGAGAATGTAACGACATAGTCGATGCAAGGGGCGAGAAGGACCAGTAATACGCCAAGCCGTATCATCGGATCGGGTGGAAGAACCGGGACGAGAACTCCCACCAGCACAGGAATGACGACAAAGTTCGACAGAAGCAGGACACCAATGAAGCGGAACCGCGCGAGGGCCACCCGAAGTTCCGCAAGCGGTACCTGAAGGAAGGTCACAAACAACATGAACGCCAGCGACGGATTTATGCCGATCTCAAGTGCGGTTGTTCCGGAGATCGAGAGAGCCGCCAAAGCGCCAACGACAACTGCGCCAAAGTAGATCTGGACCTGATGATTTTCGAGGGTGTCACGGAGGTTCAACGGAGCGCTTTCAGTTTTCATTTCAGGCCGGATGACGCTAGCCAAGTCCGAGAGCGATGGCCACCCTTGCTATCCGGTGGTCTAGTCTTCGAACACTTCTGGTGCCAGCTCATTGCAGACAGCAAAAGGACCGGCGGGCATGGAGAACTGGGCAGGGAGTCGGATAGCAGAGTCCGATTGCCAGGATCACCTGAAGGCTCCCCTTATATGTCGCAAGTCGCTGGATTTGAGTAAGCCAACCTGCGCCACAGATCAGCGTGACAGTTTCAAAGGGCTGGGTATAGGTCGGTCCGGGTCGTGTCAGGCTTTGCGGTATTCATGCGCTATTCTCTGCCTTTCCATCGTGACCAGACATGAAACTACTGACGACTTCAATTGGATTGTTCTCCAATTTTCGGGATCCCGACAGCTATCCGATTTATCCGCCACCATGCGAAGACCGACAGGAGGAGCATTGCAGCAAGTAAGACAACACTTGCAAAGCCCCAGCCGGTTTCCACCGCCTCGTCGATCTGTGCGCCGAAAACGAAGCCCGCCATAACCAGGCAGACGGTCCAAACTATTGCTGATCCTGCATTCAGAACTGTAAACTTTGCCCATGACATTGATCCGAGACCAACCGGAAGCGCGCCGATGGTCCGCATACCCTTGGGATATCTGTAAAGAAAGATGTAGGCCCAACCGTACTTTGCAACTAGGATTTTCGCGCCCGCATAGGCCTTTTCAGCAAAAGGCCACCTCGTTAACCACGCATCCCCGTATCGTCTGGCGATAAAGAACCGTGCTTCGTCCCCGAGATAGCCGCCGGCAAAGGTTACGGCTAAAACAAGGGACAAGTCCAAAGCTTGTGTTTGAGCCGCATAGCCCGCGAACAATGGAAGACTACCGCTTTTCAGCATGCAATATGCAAAAAGCAGGATGTAGATCCATGTACCGTATTCTTGTAGTAGATCAGACAAGCCGTCCATATCGCTTCACCAAGTCAAATCGCAGGCACAAACAGAAACTCTTTTGTGTACGATCTACACGATCTATCGGATGTTTTCCTTCGCATGGCCTGCCTGGTGAGTGCACGACCATCGGGCATCTGGTTCAGTTTGGCAGAGCCCGCGCACGAACTGAGGCTGCCGGTGTTTTCCAACAGCCTCTACCTGACAGCGCCAGGAGAATGCGGATAACCGGAGTCGGCCCCTACATGGCACAGGCCTTGCATGCCTGACCCGACTTCAGGCCGCTGAACTGTTGAGGGGCTTCACGGTTTTCTCCGTCTAAGCCTCAGAGAAGGGAGGCAGGCTGGTAACGACGATGGGGGTTTTGCCGGGCACTCGACCATACAAGTCGACAACGTCCTGATTGATCATACGGACACACCCCGAGGATACCGACTTGCCAATCGTCCACCATTCTGGCGATCCATGGATGCGGTATAGCGTGTCTTCGCCATTCTGAAAAATGTAAAGCGCACGCGCGCCCAAAGGATTCTCGAGGCCAGGTGGCATACCACCATTGGCAATGCTATAGGGCGCAAGTTCTGGCTGTCGAGCGACCATCTCGTCAGGTGGCGTCCAGCGCGGCCACTGACGTTTGTACTGGATGACCCCCTTGCCCGACCATTCGAACCCCTGCCGGCCGAGACCGACGCCGTATCGCATCGCCTGTCCGCCCTCGTAAGTCAGGTAGAGAAAGTAATTGGCCGTATCCACGACCAATGTGCCTGGCCGCTGTCCAGTCGGATCACTCACCATCTGCCGGTAATAGCGCTTGGCGATCTTCTGGTAGGGTATAGCAGGCAGCGGGAACTGTTCGTTCAGTATTGGTCCATAGGTGATTTCCAGAACCGGATGGGCGGTGGGCACGATTTCAGACTGTGTCGTCTCCACGGTCGTTCTCGAGCAGCCAGTCAATACAGCCGCCGCTGCCCCAGCACCGCCGATAACGAAGCCTCGTCGTGTCAATTTCCCAGACTGCAATGTATTTCCTCTCGAAGGTTGAAGTTCTGGCTTAAGAGCCGGTCATCAGATTGCGGATTTTCTTCATGCGAACCTCGCGGGATTCATGCATGTCGAGCGTTCCTTTGAAGCTCCCATTGGCGTCCATCATGTATACGCCAGCCGTATGGTCCATTGTGTAGCTTCCATCTTCGGTCGGAACCTTGCGTGCATAGGCGGAGAAAGCTTTAACAGCCGTCGCTGTTTGCTCCGGCGTTCCCCGAAGGGCAAGGATTCGACGGTCGAAGGATGTCATGTACTCGTTCAGCAACTGCTGAGTATCTCTCTCGGGGTCAACGCTGATGAATACAACGTTGAAACCGCTCGCAGCCGGCCCGAGTTCATTCATCAGGTCACTCAACTCGAACAACGTTGTGGGGCAGATGTCTGGGCAGTGCGTAAAGCCAAAAAACGCCAAATACGGCTTTCCCTTGAGGACAGCGTTGTCGATCACTTGGCCCCGGTGCGAAACCAACTCAAATGGGCGACCGATCGCAGGGGTAGAGGACGTGTCTGGCTCACCACGTTTGCCGCCACCCGACTGCAGCAAATAACCTATAATCAGTAGCAATGTGAAGATCGCAACCACACACCACGCCACAAGTCGAAACGCTCTGAGAGCTTTCATCTAATTCCCTGCCGAAATTCACCCTGAAGAACCCCTTGGAGTACTCCTAATCCCTCTAGTAGCTTGAGGTTCAAGGCAAGTGGCGAAGAAAATCGAAATTCTCCTCAGTCGTTTCGCTGTCATCCACATCAGACAGAAACGGAAATTTCAGTCGGACAGAAAGCGCCCTTGACCCTCAAGCTACTAGAGGTTTCATACTGATTAGCATCAATGAGCGACAGGAATGGCAGAGAGTGGTGAAAACTAACGACGGCGCATGGCTTGCGATCTTCAGCGCGTGGATAATTGCCATGGGTTCGACGCTGGGCGCACTGTTTATCGGTGAGGTCATGGGGCAAGCACCATGCGATCTCTGTTGGCACCAACGAGCCTTCATGTTTCCACTGGCAGTGCTGCTCGCAGTCGCCGCTTTCCGCTCTGATGCCCGCGCCTGGATCTATGCCGTTCCGCTGGCAGCGGCGGGATGGTCGATCGCGGCATTTCACAACCTTCTGTATTTCAACATCATCCCCACGGCCATCAAGCCTTGCGGCCAGGGGCCATCCTGCTCGGGCGCTGGTATGCTCCTCTTCGGAACCCTGCCCATTCCGCTGCTGTCGCTTGGCGCGTTTACTGTCATCATCGTCCTACTTCTAATCGTGCGCCGGAGAACACCAACATGAACAGACGCACTTTCGTTATCGCTTCGGCTTCGGCCGCGATTGCCGTTTTCGCAGGAGGCGCGGCCCTCTATGATGGGCTTACGCCAGACGCTGAGCCAGCGCCCTCTACAATGCCGGGGAACAATACCCTTGTCAGAATGCACTCGCCGGTCATGGGGCCGGTTTCGGCGCCTGTGACAATTGTCGAGTTTTTTGATCCGTCATGTGAGGCATGCCGGGCCTTTTATCCGCTCGTGAAGCAAATGATGACGCAGACCGGAAATGACGTGCGACTTGTCCTGCGATACACCGTATTCCACGAAGGTTCCGAAGATGCCGTGCGCATATTGGAGGCCGCGCGCAAACAAAACCTGTTTGAACCGGTCCTGGAAGCGATACTTGAACAGCAGCCTGTCTGGGCCGATCATGGCAAACCAGATCTAGAAAAGGCATGGCAGATTGCGGCGATGGCCGGACTTGATGTCGAGCAGGGAAAGAAGGATGCGGCCTCCCCAGCGATCGATAATATTCTTGCCCAGGATATGGCCGATGTTCAGGCCAACAATGTGAAACAGACCCCGACATTTTTCGTGAACGAAAAGCCTCTCACAGAGTTCAGTCCGCAAGGTCTATTCACCCTGGTGAAGGCTGAAATCGATGCCAGCAAGGCAGGTTCCTGACCTCGGAGACCGGACCGGAATTCATGAGTGGACATCACCACGATTATGGAGCGGATGCAGGAGACAAGCGTATAGGGGGAGCAATTCTCGTAAACGTGCTCCTTACTTTTGCGCAGATTGCCGGCGGCATCTTCTCCGGCAGTCTTTCCCTGATCGCGGATGCGCTCCACAACTTCAGTGACGCTGCATCACTTGTGATTGCGTATGGTGCACGTCGGATCGCGCGCCGCCCTTCTGACGAAAGAATGACGTTCGGCTATGTTCGAGCCGAAATCGTCGCATCGCTGATCAACTACACGACTTTGATCGTCATTGGGCTCTATCTCGTGTATGAAGCGGTCACGCGGTTCATCGCACCGGTGCCGATCGAAGGGTGGACGGTCGTGATCGTCGCAGGCATCGCGCTCGTCATCGATTTGATCACAGCCATGCTCACCTACACCCTTTCAAAAACCAGCATGAATATCCGCGCCGCTTTCTTGCACAATGTGTCGGACGCGCTTGGATCGGTGGGTGTGATAATTGCCGGCACACTTGTGCTGCTATACGGCTGGACATGGATTGACCCTGCGATCACCCTCATGATCGCAGCCTACATACTCTGGCAGGCCTTCACTGAGATCGGAGGATCGATCAGGATCCTGATGATGGCGGCGCCTGAGGACGTAAATGTGAACGAACTTGTTTCGGACATGCGTTCCGTCGAAGGCGTCCAGGAGGTCCACCATGTCCATGTGTGGCGGATCGATGAAGATCACAAGGCATTGCAAGCGCATCTCGTTGTGACGGAGTTATCTCTGCGCAGTGCTGCTGAAGTGAAAGGCGCAGTGCGAAAAATCCTGCGGGACAGGCACGGTATCGACCACAGCACTCTGGAGATCGAAACGCCAGCGGACGGTTGCGAAGACGGCGTACAGGTCATCGGTCATAATGTTGTAGCGACCTGAGCCTACCTACTTTGCAGGCACCGTTGACGGATATGCTCAACGATGAAAGCCGCGTCGTCAGCCACACCCAAGATCAAACCAGAGGCACGGTTCCGCTGCCATGGACGTCCGACATAGTAGAGACCGGCAACAGGCGAAACCCCGTTGGAGTGAATTGGGGCAGCCCGAGCATCAACTGCACCTTCGACTTCAATCCAAGGGAGCTCATCGGCATAGCCTGTGGCCCAAACAATGGATCTGATGTTCTCGCTCGATCCGTCGGCGAAACTTGCCCTACGATCATGGATCGCAGCCAGTCTCGGCTTCAGGATTACCCCCAACCGCCTAAGTGAAGCATCGTCATTGCCACGAACAGGGAATGGATCTTCACGCCTCATCCTTCGCCCGATGATCCCCTGCGCCGATGCACGGAGAAGGCCGAGCTGCCCCAGCCATACCCACAAACTGCGTCCGAGGATCTTCTCCGGTAAAAGTCTGCGCTTTCGCCCGCGTGCAAGCAGCACCTGTTGAAACCCAGCCATCGCGATTGCCACGTCCCTTCCACTCGCGCCATCTCCGACAACAAGAACAGGGCCTTTCGCCACCGAGCCCGGATTGCGGAACTCAGTTACGTGCATCTGCTGAATGTGGGCCGGGAGCAATTTCGACAATCCAGGAATACGCGGTGTCGAAAATGCCCCCGTGGCAACGATGACAATATGACTTGTGAGACGATCGCCGTCTTGCGTTGACGCCACAAAGAGACTGCCTGCCTTCTCAAGTCGGACGACCTTCTTCGAACTGATGACCGGAATTTTATGGAAGGAAGCATACCGCCGCAGATAGTCAGCAAACTCATCCTTTCCAGCATAGCCATTTGCATCACCAACCAGGGGCATATCCGAGAGCGCGCTGATGCTGCGAGGTGTAAAAAGTGTGAGGCTGTCATATCTGTTGCGCCAGCTGTCTCCGATTTTTGTGCCGGCATCAACAATCGAGAAGCTCAGGCCCTGCCTCTTCAAGGCATATGCCGCAGCGAGCCCGGCTTGCCCCGCCCCTATAATCAGGATGTTGGTCCGCATTGTATTCCTCTTAAGTAAGATCGTCGTTACCCATCGACGGCTGGGGAGGTTACGGTTTCATTGGGCTCAGGCCTTGCCTCTCGACCAATATGCGAGAAGTATAGCGCGGCGATTAGGATGAGACGCGGGCGACAATCTGGATGAGATTCTTAGGTCGCGGTCGGGGTCAGATTATCATGCTGATTGTCGCTGACAAGTTCTTCGTCATTTTCTGATTGCCGCTCCGCGACAGACAGCGTTGAGGTCCTGATTGTCGCAAACGAAGCGGGTCGGCCTCGCTGGCGCTTTTCCTCAAGTGCTGCTCTGCGGCGATAGCTTTCGACATTCATCTCGAAGATCGTGGCATGGTGCACGAGCCGGTCGACTGCGGCGAGTGTCATGGCAGGATCGGGAAAGACCCTGTTCCACTCTCCGAACGGCTGATTGGCGGTGATCAGGATCGACCTGTGCTCGTATCGGGCCGAGATCAGTTCGAAGAGCACACTTGTTTCCGCCTGGTCCTTGGTGACGTAGGCGAGGTCATCGAGGATGAGCAGGTCGTATTTGTTGAGTTTGTCGATGGCTGATTCAAGCTGGAGTTCTCGACGGGCAACCTGAAGCTTCTGCACAAGATCGGTGGTTCGGGTGAACAGGACCCGCCATCCGTTCTCAATCAGCGCGAGACCGATGGCAGCAGCAAGATGGCTCTTTCCTCCGCCGGGCGGACCGAACATGAGGATGTTCGCTCCCTTGGCGAGCCAACTGTCGCCGGCGGTAATTGCCATGACCTGGGCCTTCGAGATCATAGGTACAGCGTCAAAGGCGAAGCTGTCCAAGGTCTTTCCAGGCGGCAGGTGCGCTTCGGCGAGATGCCGTTCAATCCTGCGATTTGCACGTTCTGCCAGCTCGTGCTCGGCAATAGCCGACAGGAATCGAGCTGCTGGCCATCCTTCCCGGTCCGCCTGCTCGGCAAATTGCGGCCAAAGCGTTTTAATTGTCGGCAACCGAAGTTCGTTGAGCATGATACCGAGCCGTGCTTCATCGATGGCGTGTGCGTTCTTCATGCGGCTTCTCCCGTCCCGATCAGGGCCTCATAACCGTTAAGCGATGCGAGTTGCACATGAACGGTCGGCAGCTTGGCCGGGTCCGGACCGAAGAGCGCTCGCATGGCAGCCAGGTTGGGTAACTCACCAGCATCGAGTGTCCTGGCCAATTCTTCGGCAAGTTCGCGTTCGCAGCCGCGGTCATGCGCCAGTGCCAGAAGCTCAACGGTGATCTTGCAAGCCTGCTTATCGGGAAGATGTTCGGTCAGGGCCTCGAAGGCCTTGCGATATTCTTCTCGCGGGAAGAGCTTGTCGCGATAAACGAGGCCACGGAGCGCCATCGGCTTTTTACGCAGGGAATGGATGACGTGGTGGTAGTTGACGACCTGGTCGTGTCGCCCGTCAGCGTGGCCACGTCCCCGGCGCAACGTCATCAGATGCGTACCGCCAACGAAGACATCCAGCCGATCGTCGAACAGGCGAACTCGTAACCTGTGGCCGATCAGGCGGGACGGCACGGTGTAGAAGACCTTGCGCAGGGTGAAGCCGCCCGTCCGGGACACAGTGACAACAATCTCCTCGAAGTCCGTGGTCCGGCGCTCAGGCAGCGACTGCAGATGGGACCGCTCTGCATCGATACGCCTGCCATGGGCAGCGTTGCGACGGCTGACGATCTCGTCGACAAAAGCGCGGTAAGAACCGAGATCGTCGAATTCCTTGGTGCCCCGCATCAGCAGGGCATCGTGAACAGCGTTTTTGAGATGACCATGCGAGCTTTCGATCGAGCCGTTCTCATGCGCGACACCTTTGTTGTTGCGCGTCGGGGTCATCCGATAATGGGAGCAAAGCTGATCGTAACGGTGTGTGAGATCGACCCTGGCGTCGGCATCGAGGTTGCGGAATGCCGCCGACAGGCTGTCGCTGCGATGATAAAGCGGCGTACCACCCACGGACCACAGGGCATTTTGAAGTCCTTCGGCCAGCGCGACGAAGCTTTCCCCGCCGAGAATGACATGGGCGTGTTCGAAGCCCGACCAGACGAGCCGAAAGTGATAGAACAGATGATCAAGCGGCTGGCCGGCGATCGTTACACCAAGGCCGCTGGCGTCGGTAAAATCCGAAAGGCCCAGTCGGCCTGGCTCGTGCGTCTGGCGGAAGATGACCTCCTGCGCTTCGCCATTGACAGCACGCCACGACCGGATGCGTCGTTCAAGCGTACGGCGGATACCTTCAGATAGTTCTGGATGTCGGCGCAGCATCTCGTTGTAGACGGCGACGGCACGGATGCCAGGGGCGGCCTTCAGCAGCGGGACGACTTCAGTCTCGAAAATCGGCTCGAGGGGATCAGGGCGGCGACGTCCACGCGGCGCTTTGCTCTGAGATGGTAGGTGTACCTTCTTGTCGAGGCGGTATGCCGTGGCTCGGCTGATCGACGCTTTTGCCGCGGCGATCTCTACGGAATGCGTTTGTCGGTACTTCATAAAGAGTCTCATCTGATGATCGGTTAAATGGCGACCCGGCACAAACTGGTTCTCCAATCCAGAAAACCGCAAATGTACCGGACCGACCGCGATCTTGAGACGCCGAAAATCTGCGCCACGCCGGGGTATGACTACGATCGGGCTACGCCCTCACTTCGTCACACCCCGGCGCAAGTCTCATCCTGATTGACGCTGAATCCGCATTGCCTCACTAGAAATGTTCCCTGATTGTTGGCCGTTGCCTCATCTGATTTGCTCCCAGCATTTGTGGGTGCGGAGCAAATCAGATGAGGCTGATCAGCGTGACGACGAAGAAGGAATTGGTTGCTGCTCTGGCAAAGCGCTATGCGGCCGGAAAGCGGGAGGAAAAATCGCGGATCCTCGATCAGTTCGTTTCGATTAGTGGGATGCATCGCAAACACGCGATGCGTTTATTGCGGGGGCGGATAAGCAACCGCAATCGCGAACGCGGGCGCAGATTTATGACGAGGCGACCCGACAGGCTCTTATTGTTTTGTGGGAAGCCTCCGACCGCATCTGTGGCAAGCGATTGAAGCCCTTGCTGCCAATTTTGATCTCATCGATGGAACAACATAGCCATTTGAGGTTAGACGATCAGGTCCGCACACTTCTGCTACAGATGAGTGCGGCTACCATCGACCGTGCATTGAAAAGCGTGCGAGAAACAGCAGGCGGCCGTCGACGCCGACGTTCCGTTGCTTCATCAGCATTGAAGCGGAGTATCCCAATTCGAAAATTCTCCGACTGGGGTGATCCCCCACCTGGCTTCATCGAGGCCGATCTGGTGTCGCACTCCGGTCCCAACGCACGCGGCAGCTTTATTCAAACTCTTGTCCTTACAGATATTGCGACCGGTTGGACCGAATGCGCCCCTCTGCTTGTTCGCGAACAGAAGCTTTTGACGGAAGTTTTGACCGAGCTTCGCCGCGTAATGCCCTTCCCGTTGCTTGGCTTTGATACGGACAATGATAGCGTATTCATCAACGAGACAATCAGGGACTACTGTATTGATTCAGATATAGAATTCACTCGCTGTAGGCCATATCGTAAAAATGATCAGGCTTATGTGGAGCAGAAAAACGGATCGGTCGTCCGCCGCATTGTTGGCTATCATCGGTATGAGGGAGTTGAAGCTGCGGCAACACTTGCAGAGCTTTATCGTTCGGTGCGCTTGTTCGTGAACTTCTTTCAGCCGTCGTTTAAGTTGCTCGAAAAGCAGCGAAACGGAGCGATGGTCAAGAAGCTCTACTCTTCTCCCGCGACGCCACATCAACGGATTTTGTCGGATGCAAGGACGGGACTGGAGGTACGCGACCGCTTGGTGCGCATGAGCGAACAACTCGATCCTGTAACGCTTCTCCGAAACATTCGTGCAGGACAACAGCGGCTTGCCGACATTGTGCATCAGGGAACACCCTTAAGCGAAGTTCCTGATATCGAGAGCTTTTTACGAAGCCTGCGTATCGCGTGGACGGAGGGCGAAGTTCGTCCGACCGCGAAAGCAAAGCCAAAACTAAAACGCGAGCGACGGCGGCCTGACCCGCTGGTTAACGTCACGAATGATCTTTACAGTTGGTTTGAAGCAGAGCCATGGAGAACCGGCCGCGAGCTACTAGAGCGACTTCAAAGCATCTATCCCGGCGAGTATCCTAATGGACTAATCCGTACGGTGCAACGACGGGTGAAAGGTTGGCGTCGCGATCGCGCGCATAGAATGATATTCGGAAACGAGCCTGGCGAAGATGAACAACAACCAGAGCTCAGCAGGGCATAGGGAGCATTCTGGTGAGGCAATATGCTATCCGTTCGGGAGCATTCTTCGATGAGGCAATACGAATCTCACCTTGATTGCCGCTATGCAGAGAAGCTCAAGAGAAACACCGCGATAACGAAAATCGTGAGCACCGCCAACACAATCCAGTTATTGCGTCGTATCTTCTTAATCCGATCATCGGGCTGGGCCATAATTCATTCTCCTGCCACACTTGGGGTGCTCACCCAGTCGCCGGACCTGGCCTTCTTCTTCTGGAAGGGGTCAGCCAGCGCCGCCTCTGGTCTGCTAACCGGATATTTTGTGCCCGAGATGCGAGCCGCAAGTCGGTCTGGACCCTCTTCTTTAAGGAGTGCGCGGAAACTTGAATGCATCCCGCCATCCACATAGGACGACACCGTGGTGCCGCCGGCCTGTTGAAGCGCAGCCTCAAGCCTTGGTTTTCTTCGGCCATGCGGGCCATCAGTGCGGGATCAGGAGAAGCGGCGCTTGCGGGGCAAGCCTCCAGTGGGTAGCGGGCTCTCCGCCCACGAACTCTTTGTTGAACATGTAGCGGCGGCCACACACCGAGACCTTTGGTTGCTGACGGGTCAGTTCGAAAAAGTCGTATCCCTCTTTCAGAGTCCGCCAGAACGACAGGTTTTGATTGTCTTTGTGCAGCGCCATATTTTCCGTCGTCATCCGGAAAGGATAGGCCTGGACCTGGAACCGCTCCTGTCCCGATGAAAGTGCCTTGGCGACGATTGCATATATCTCACCGACGCCCTGGTCTGTCAGCGCAAAGCAACCGGAAGAGGAGCAAGCACCGTGGACCATCAGCGCCTCGCCGGTATAGCCGAGTGCCGACTCCAGCCTGTTTGGATAGCCGAGGTTAAAAGATACATAGTACTGCGATTTAGGGTTCAGCATGCCTTTGGAGACATGGTAAAATCCCTCGGGCGCTTGGCGATCACCTTCCTTGACCTTGGGGCCTAGCTTCCCTGACCACCTGCACATCGGATATGTCTTTAGCAGTGCGTAGCGTCCGCTTCGGTCGATTTTCCAGACCTCGAGCTCGCTTTCCTGCTTAAAGATCCTGATCAGGACGGGGCTTTCCGCTGCCATCCCCTTCTTTGACATTTCTGCCAGCATCTTGCTCGACAGTTCGGGTGCGCTGCTGACAGGTCGTCCAGACCCATGTCTGAAACACAACCGGATAGCAAGACAGCTACAAAGGCTCCGATGCAGGCATTCCGCGCGATCAGGAGTGCTCGCTCGTTCAAATTCTGAAACCAATCCATTTCGTCACTCTTCGCGCTTTCAATGAAACCGTGCCGACATCATCAAGAAGGTGCCGAGCGCACCACGGCAGCCGGCAATACAGGAAGGGGGGCACGACCGCACGACGCCGCATCGAACAAGTCCTTAGCCACCGGTCCAAATATAGAACCTCAAGTAACTAGAGCTACAAGGGCAGCCCCAGGAAATGCTGGATGCTCCTCCCACCTAATCATCTACTCATCTTTGGGCACGGGATCAGGCACAACATCGAGCAGAGATTTATCAACCAGGGGGGTTACCTTCATTGGGGTTGCTCCGGAGCTGCGCATCCGCTCCAGATCTGCTGCAGTCAGGTAATCGAGCTTGGTCATCAGAGTTTTATAGTATGCTTGCAGACCAATCCGCTTGTTCATCCGCTCCACTAGATCTAACCTCAGGGCATCGACCGTGAATTCGGGATCTGTGAGAACCGGTCCGGACACCAGTGCCGCGATCAATTCGTCCGTCAGTTCTGCCTCCGGGCTGGGACTAGCACGCAGTGCCTCGTCATTTGCGGTCAACGTCACTTCTGCAACGACGTATCCGTCCACCTTTTCTCCCGAATAATCGGGACGGTCACCATCGCCGATTTGACCACCTCATGTTCGGTGAGCCCGGGAGACTGCGCCTCAACCTGTTTGGGCGCGGGGCCCACTGGAAACCAGCGTAGACAGCAACCAGGCACACCAAGACACACCACGCTCCGGAGAATGCAATCTTCCACATTTACTGATCTCCATGAGGATCAACCGGAGCTACGCCGGGGTCCTCCACGGATCGATGTCCTGTCATCGCATTCAGGCGTGATTGGACAGTGCTCGATCCTTTAGTCGATGAGAGCCGCTTTCAAGCCGCGTGTTGGACATAGTCCAACACAGCAGACACTTGTTGTCAATCGGCGTCGTAACGGGACCCCTTATCGGCTCCCAAAAGGGACCCCTGCCTCTAGTTGCATCGGGTCAGCGCGCGTAGGCCCGGGGCTCTCCATTTAGCGCAAGGGCCTGCGGGCGCGGTTGTTTGTCTTTTCGGCTTTAGCTTTGAGAGCGGTTTTTAAAGCGCCAGGATTCGTTCCCGGTTTCCACGATCTCGCAATGGTGGGTGAGCCTGTCGAGCAGAGCGGCGGTCATCTTGGTCGCCGAATACGGCCGGCCACTCGCCGAAGGCCAGGTTCGTCGTGACGATGATGGACGTCCGCTCGTAGAGCCTGCTGATGAGGTGGAAGAGGAGCTGGCCGCCCGCCTGGGCAAATGGGAGATAGCCCAGTTCGTCCATGATGACGAAGTCGAGCCTGGTGATGAAGTCGGCCAGCCGTCCCTGTTTGCCGCTACGTGCCTCCGTCTCGAGCCGATTGACGAGGTCGACGACGTTGAAGAAGCGGCCGCGTGCGCCATTGCGGATCAGAGCACGAGCAAGGGCGATGGACAGGTGAGACTTTCCCGTGCCGGTTCCGCCGACCAGAACGATATTGTGCTGCTCGGCGAGGAAGGCCCCGGTTGCGAGTTGGCGCACCAGGCCTTCGTTGACCGGCGTGTCGGTGAAGTCGAAGTCGTCGATGTCCTTGGCCAGCGGCAGCTTGGCGACGGTGATCTGGTATTTGATGGAGCGCGCTTGCTTCTCGGCGATCTCCGACTGAAGCAGGTCACCGACGATGCGCGGCGGTTCGTGCTGTCGCTTGATGCCGGAGGCCATGATCTCGTCATAGGCGCTACGCATGCCGAACAGCTTCAGCGTGCCCATCATGTCGAGGATTTGGATCGTTCCATATCAGCTTGCCCTCCTCAGGCTGTCGTAACGGGCGCAGTCGGCCAGAGGCTCATGGGTCAGGCGAAGCGCATCGGGGATGGAAAGGATGGCGGCCGGCTGCGGATCACGCTTGCGGGCCAGAATGTTGATGATGACGGCGGCCGAGAACACGCCCTGATCGATCGCCTCCTGCAGGCCGCTTCGACGGCGGGGAGCCCGTCCAGGCCCACGCATTCGAGGATCGACACCATCTGCCGGTCGCCGTCATGCATTGCCTTCAGCCGGCGGCGCACCTTCTCCATGGCGGCGGCAAAACCAGTCGTGGAACGGCGCACCGTTGCGCAGTGCTCCCGGTTTGCGGGTCAGGACCGGCACGTAATGCAGGGATTATAGATCGTCTCGCCACGGCCGAAGCAGCGATCGTGTTGGCCGATTTCCACGCCATCCTGCCGGATGACGATGCGATCTGCATAGGCATGTATCTCGGCAGGGCGGCCGACTGCCGTAGACAGTACCGAGTATTTGTTTTGTCGAAACGCACGAGGCAGGTCTTGCCGATCGAGGCCTGCACAGCGTGGAAGCCGTCGAATTTGCCGGGATAGCCGACCAGGTGCGGCCGCTCCGCATCGAACACCTCCCAGATCGTGCGCTCCGTCTGATCGACGTGCTTATGAGCGCGGGCGTAACTGATGCACTTGTCCAGCAACCAGCCATTCAGTTCATCGTAGGATTTGAAGCGCAGTCGCGGCGTGAAGAAGCGTTCGCGCACCAGATTGACCTGGTTCTCGACCTGGCTTTCTCCCACCCGACGCCGGCGTGCAGGCCACCGGTTCGATCAGGTAATGGCTGCACATCTG
>NZ_RKIU01000002.1:0-203493 GCF_003938925.1 Agrobacterium sp. FDAARGOS_525
ATCGAGGAATGCCCGGCTGGCTTTCTCCATTAAGTGCCAGCGGTCAGCGACCTGGGTGGCGTGTTGCAACGCCTTGGCTGCAGCCGTCGCGTAACCACCGCCGAGGTCGCGAGCGACGATGCTGATCTGAGGTTGGTCCGAGAGCCAGGCCTGGGCCGTCGACGGCTCCCGATCCGGCAGGAGAGCAATGGTTTTGCGCCGTTCCAGATCGCAGATGATGGTCCCATAGCGTTGATTTCGTCGCCACGCCCAGTCGTCGATACCGATCACGGTGGGTGGGACAAAGCGCGGACTGCCGCGTCGCCGCACGACGCGCAGCAGCGTATCGTTGCTGACCGGCAACATCAGCCTTTTGGCAAAGGTGGCCGCTGGCCTGCCACCCAGTGCAAGTCCGAGATGATGGACGATGTGGTCGAGCCTGGCGGTTCGCCGCGCCGAAGGCGCGAAGCAACCCTTTCGGGACATCGAGCGAACCAGTCTTGCTTCGCTGATACGGGTTAACCAGCCGGGCCATCGATAATGGGCTCCGCTCTTCTAATGGCGGTGAGCTGGACCTACTCGATAAATTCGACCATGACGCCCGGCTTGACCATGCCGGCCAGTTCCTCGACGTCCCAGTTGGCCAGCCGAACACATCCATGCGATCCAACCTTGCCTATCAGTTCCGATTCAGGCGTGCCGTGTATGCCGTAGGTCGGCTCCGTCAGGTCGATCCACACGGTACCCACAGGACCGTTCGGCCCGCTCGGCAGCTCAAGGATTTTCTTGTTGTTGCCCTGCTGAAAATTGATCTTCGGGTTGTATGTGTATGTCGGCATCCGCGAGACGCCCTTGACTTTGTGCGTGCCGGTCGGTGAGGGCGAATCCTCACTGCCTATGGTCGCCGGATAAACCGCCAGCAGTGAGCCGTCTTCGGCAAAAGCGAAAACCTGCGCCAGTTTGCGATGAACCTCGATCCGCTTGACCGATCCGGTCCTGGCAGCGCCGGGAATGGCGACAGCGATCGTTTCGCCCGGCTTGAAGGCCGCCGTCGGATTGAGGGCCTTGATCAGCGCGATATGCATGTGGAACCGCTCGGCCAGCTTCTCCGCAATGCTGGTGTAGCCGAGATGCTCCATCCTGGCCTGTTCGGCATAGTCTTTCGGAATGCTCTCGACGATATCCTTGCTGTCTTCCTGAATGATGGCATAGGCCTGGATGGCCGGGGCATCATCGGTCAAGCGGCCCAATACGTCGGGATCGAGCTTCCCATCCACTGGCAGACGTTGAAGCGCCTCGAAGCCGGCGATCGCTTTCGTCAGGTTGTCGCCGAAATACCCGTCGATGACGCCCGGCGATGAACCAGCCCGGTCGAGCAGGACCTGCAGATGCACGATGGCGGGATTGGGCTCGGTCTGTTTTTCCGCCGGCGCCTCGATCGGAAGGGACGCGATCGCCGCGGTATTGACGGCTTGTGCGTCGATCGGCGCTGCAAAGGCTGGGGAACAGAGCGTTAGAGCGGCGGTCAGTGAAAAGTACCGAAAGGCATTCTGCATGGAGGCTACCGATAAATTAGGGAGCGACTCTCCACCCGGTGGATGGAGAGGCTTCATTGGAGAAAGGTCAAGCAAGGAAGAAGGCCGCCGTTTCCGGCGGCCTTCATCTTGTCAAATCGTGCGGCGAGTGGTGGTTTCGGCCAGAAGCAACGCCTTCTTCGTGCCGTAGGAACCGCCGAACCAGGCCGCCACGGCCCCGAGCAGGAGGGCGAAGAAGCCCAGGATCGCGCCGGCCGACACTGCCTTGGTGGCCGTCTGCGCCGCCTCGAGCGCCTGCTGCTTGGCCGCAGCAACATTGTCGCGATAAGTCTTCTCGTACTGCTCGACCTGGGTGCGGGCCTGATCGACCGGGATGTTCTGTGCCTTGGCGATCGCATCAGCGGCACGATTGCGGGCATCTGCGGCCTTTGCCTGGTCACCGGTCACGGCAGCCTGGACCGCCGACACCGCAGCGTCACGCAGGGCTGCCGGATCGTTGCCGCCGGACGCATTGCGGATCTGTTGCTCGATCCCCGCCATCGGGTTGGCCGAGTTGGCGAGGGCAGGGGCTGCCGCCGTGGCAGCGGTTGCGGCCGTCTGGCCAACACCGCCGACAATGCTCGACAGACCGCTGAACGCGCCGCCGATGAGGGCACCGACCGACGTGGTCAGCAGGTAGAGGATGACAAGAGTGGTGACAGCCCAGGTGGTTACGCCCTGATACCCGCCGGTCGAGCGGCTCGGACGTCCGGAAAGGCGGCTGGCGGCATAACCGCCGACGAAGGAAGCAATGATACCGGCCACAACGAACCACGCGCCACCGGCAATGGAGAAGGTGCTCGCATTCGGGTTGTCGTAGGTTGCCGGATCGATCACGGCGGCGCCAATGCCCACGCCCAGAAGATTGAGGAGGAACTGGACGGCAAGCGCCAGGACGACCCCGGCGAAGATCGCGCCCCAAGACACCTTATGCAAAGTGGCTGTAAGGGAGGGGTCGACATAGGCCGCTTCGCGCGACACGTGGACTGAGACAGGTTCGGTCATGGTGCATCCTCTTCATCACGGGAATGTGAGTGCCATACTAACGCCGCAATCGCCGTTCGGTTCCCGTCCAGCAGGATAGAAAAAAGACCGGCGATGGGATCGCCGGTCTCTGCTGCAGTTACATCGAACGAACCGCCTTGATTAGTCCTTGCGGACAACACTGTCGGATCGTTCATCTTCGACTTCCACCTCGGTGCGGCGAACGCTGTCGCTGATGGTTTCCTCGCGCTGCTCGGCGGTCTTGCGCAGAGCGATCTCTTCGACAACACGCGCATCCTTAGAGACGACTGCCTCTTCATGACGTTCTTCTGCCTCAATTGTGCGGTCGACGAACGCGTTTTCCGTTCCAGTCACCGGGCGATCGACGGCGCGGCGCTCGATGCTGACGTTTTCGTCGCGCAGCGATACCTGTTCGCTGACAGGATTTTCGACCACGTAAGAACGGACACGCACGCGGCCATGATTGAGGTCACGCTTGCCGACGCGAAGCTCTTCCTCGACCACCGGGATAACCTCTTCACGGCCGGCCTCCAGAGCTGCCGTTCCGGTTGCGCTGGCACGATTGGCGGAGGCGCCATACGAACTCACGGTCTCCTGCTGGTTCCACCCTTCCGAGCGCCAGCTCTCTGCGCGCTGATCGAGATCGATGCTGCCCTCGTCATCGAGGATATCGATAACCTTGTCATAAGAGGCGGCGGTGACGTTGCTGACCGTCACAAGATAGCCACCGCGGCGAAGACCTTCGGAATAGACGGCGCGGTCCTCGTCGGGAAAGAAGAAGTCTTCCAGCTTCTCCCAGAAGCCCTTGTGCTCGGAGGCAACTTCAGTCGAGGTTGTAGACTCCTTTCCGGCGACGACGCGAATGCCGTCGCGGGCAATCCCGGCTTCCGCAAGGCGTTCGACGGCGGCATCCGCATCGCTGCGGTTTTCGAAGAAGGCCGTCACCGTGTTCGATGACGAGGCGCGGTAGGACGATGTGGTTTCGCTGTAGGTCATGAATTTCTCCTTTTCTCGGATTGATAATTAGCTCAGGGGTCGTCGCGCTCGATGGTGGCACGTTGCTTGCGCAGTTCGACCGGAATGGAAACGTCGTCAGTGGTGGCGACGCGGCGGATGTGGATCTCTTCGACCAGCATAAGGCGCTTTTCGACAACGAGAACCTCCTCCATCACAGGTATAATGGTCACGTCACCGTCCGTGCGAACACCCGGCGCTTCTGACACTTCACGTCCGATTGCCACACGCGTGACCTCGACATTCTCGCTGTCTAGGCGTGCTTCCGCTTTCTCGGTGACAAACTCGGTTTTGGTGGTGACGCGAACGCGGCCGTCTATGACGGCGCGCTTGTCGATGACAAGCTGTTCTTCGATCAGCGAGAGTTTCTCGTCAGGCTTGGTCATCCGCATTCCAGATTGTTGCGACAAGCATTGAACGAGCGGAATCCAACTTTGTTCCTTGGAAAAGGTCACACGTCACCAGCTGCGCAAAAATCGCCCAAGGCCGGAACAAAGTATTGACGCAGTGATTTTGTCGCTCACGAAGCAAGGTTGGATAAGCATGGTCAATATTCTGATCGTCGAAGACCAGTGGCTGTTATCGAGCGCGGTCGAAGAGGCAGTGTTGTCGCTTGGGCATGAGGCCATCGGGACGGCAACCACGGCAAAGGAAGCGTACGAGCTTGCCGACAAGGCAGAAGTTGCATTTGTCGATGTCAATCTCATCGATGGTGCGACCGGACCGGAAATCGGCCGACGCCTGGCGGCAGACGGCGTCACCGTCGTCTTCATGACCGGCAACCCGGAACAGCTTGGCTCAGGCGTCGATGGCGCCCTCGGGGTGATCTCAAAGCCGGTGATGGACCTTGAATTGGTCGAGACGATCCAGTTCGCAACGGATCATCACGCCGGGCGGGACTGTATCGCTCCTAAGCGGTTTATTGCGTTTCATTGACGACGACTACTCGGCGATACCCTTCTATTCGTCGAGCTCGTTTCGTGTGACGCTCGCCAACTCGTGGAGCCCCTCGGCGCGGCCTGGCTCCTCGTCAGCGGCCAGAATAACCGCGTAGAAGGCGGCCCGAGATATTTCTTTTTTAGACGCAGCAGCGTGTTTCTTTCTGACCGCGTCTACGAGATCCTTCGGTCGCATTCCCGGGAGAGCGAGTTCGGCGATCGTCCGCGCGATATCCTCAATGTCTGATGCCAGTTCTCTTGCCATCACCTTCTCCATTCGAAGATGAGATAGCGAAGGGAGATGACAGCGCGATGTCAGAACGCGTCTGGTCCGCTCAAAGTCAGATTTGCATTCTCAGGCGCGTTTCCGGATGCGTCAGGTCAGGCCTTACCCCCAACGATACGTTTCGCCGCTCAAGCGAGAGTGTGTAGGCGGGTAAATTCCGTCAACTTCCCGACTGAAGCCGCATCTTGCGCAAACGCTCGGTCTTCAGCCGCCGCTCCTCCGCCTCCGCCTTGATTGACGCCATGGCGCTGTTATGCGTTGCGTCGAAGCGTTGCTTCCTGTCCGCCAAGGAACTCTTCTCGCGGTTTCGTTTTTGTGGAATGTCGTCATCTTTCGATCACGATGAACTAATGCTCAGCAAAACAGCGACAAGTAGAGGGGGACGTCAACAAGAGGAATGTTCGACAGGGTACGGTGCTGATGCACCATCGGAACTTATCGTTTCGGGATGACGTTATCTGGCACCTCATCCTGGAGAGCCCCGATGGCCGACGATCCCAAATCTTCTTCACCCGCAGTTCAGGCTTACGAGTTGGAGAAGGCACGACAGCGGCAAGAGGAGGACAAGGGCGATCTCGATAAAGGCCTCGAAGATACCTTTCCCGCGTCGGATCCTGTTTCTCACACGATCACCTCCGTCCCGGCAGGCCGCACCGATCCACAAGAGGCTGAGCGCGTCAAAGCCAGTGCTCCTGAGAACCAGCAAAGCGACGGTTTTGCAAACAGCGTTCGCGGCTGGATCAAGGAAAACCCGCTCACTGCTGTAGCCCTCACAGCTGCGGTCGCCTGGATCTTTGGCGCGACCCGCTAACCGGGACGACGGATGTGAACACCTCAATTGACGGCCCGCTACCCGCGCCCCCTTCCGGGCACGCCACGTCGCGTCCGACATCAGGCTCGGTTCTGAAGAAGCTTGGCCCTGGCCTAATCACTGGAGCCGCCGACGACGATCCAAGTGGGATCGCAACCTACTCCCAGGCCGGCGCGCAGTTCGGCTTCAACATGCTTTGGACCATGTTGCTGTCTTATCCGCTGATGTCGGCAATCCAGCTTGTCAGCGCCAGAATTGGCCGCGTGACCGGATCGGGGCTGGCGGTCAACATGGGTGCCATCTGGCCGAAATGGCTCGTCACCGGGTTGGTCTGTCTGCTATTCGTTGCCAACTGCATCAATATTGGCGCGAACCTCGCGGCGATGGGTGCGTCGGTCGAGCTCGCGACGGGAATGCCGAGCCTGCCGATCACCATCTTCTTCGCCCTCTTGTCACTAGGGCTGCAGATGTTCATTCCCTATGAGCGATATGCCAACATCCTGAAGTGGCTGACGCTGGTCCTGTTCGCCTACATCGCCGTCCTGTTTGTGGTAAAGATCGACTGGATGGCGACGTTGAAAGGATTTGTCTGGCCAACCTTTCCCTTGAACACCGACAGTTTCACCGTGGTCGTTGCGATCCTCGGCACGACAATCAGTCCGTACTTGTTCTTCTGGCAGTCGAGCCAGGAGGTGGAAGAGATCGTTCGCAGGACGAAGCCAAGCCGCTTGAGGAGGCGCCGCGTCAAGCTCCCAAAGAGCTCAACCGGATCGAGCTTGATACCCTCGCGGGTATGGCCGTTTCCACCATCGTCGCTGTCGCGATCATGATGTGTGCGGCTGCGACACTGCACGCTAATGGCAAGACGGATATCAAGTCGGCGGCTGATGTCGCCGAAGCGCTGAAGCCGATCGCCGGCAATTTTGCCTTTGTCCTGTTCAGCCTCGGCATCGTTGGAACCGGATTGCTGTCGATCCCGGTACAGGCTGGCTCTGCGGCATATGCCTTCGCCGAAACGCAGGACTGGATCTGTTGGTTTACATTGAGGAGTTGATCATGCCCAAACTTGCGCTGTACGTGCCATTGAAGGCCAGGCCCGGAAAGGAGAGCGATGTCGCCGATTTCCTGACCTCGGCGTTAGCGCTCGTTCAAGCTGAGCCCGGTACCCTGACTGCGTATTCCGGTGATGCCGGACAAGCGCTAAACCGGAGGGGGATCACCCACCCGGAGGGCCGAGACGTATTTCATGGAAATGCGGCCGGTGCTGCAGGCCGCAGGCCGAAGCATGGGGAGACGGGTTTAGTGCTTGTGGGGGAGAGAGGGCAGAGCGCCTTTCTCCCCTCTCAGTGCGCTGAATAAATTCGCCTTCCGGCCCGAAGGATATATTCCGGCACAGATAGCTGCCAGGCGGCTACGCGCCGTCATTTCCGTCATTCGAGGGCGCCAGAACACATCCTGGAAGCAGTCATTCTCCACTATGGAGCTATCGCTGCCTGTATCGGTAGCTCAAGCGTGAAAACGCTGCCCAACCCCGGACCATCACTCCATACCGAAACATCGCCGCCGTGTAACTCCATGAGTTGTTTGACGAGGGCGAGGCCGATCCCAAGTCCCCCATGAGCATGATTCCGATGCTCTTCGACTTGCTCGAACATCCTGAAAATTGCGCCAGCGGCCTCGGCACTGAGGCCGAGACCATTGTCAGTGACGCTGATGCGATAGGTGCGCGGAAGTAATTCCAGCGCTACCTCAATCTGACCGCCCATCGGCGTGTATTTTGCGGCATTGTTCACGAGGTTTGAAACGCACTGCGTCAGCCGAACCTTGTCAGCGAACATCATGCACGGCTGATCCGGAACGTTGATGGACAAAGCATGGTTTCGCTCCTCGATTGCCTCTTTTGTCATATCCAGCGCGGAGTGAATGGCATCTCTCAAGTCAAAGTCAGACTTTACGAGATTGATTTTGCCCTGCGTTATCCGTGACACATCGAGCAGGTCGTCAACGAGCCTGATGATGTGGTCCATCTGTTGGTGCATGAGGCCATGGATCTGCTCCACCTTGCCAGCATCCGGCTTTCTCGAAAGAAGCTTCAGCCCGCCATTGAGAGCGGCAAGTGGGTTGCGCAGTTCATGGACGAGAACGCCGATGAACTCGTTCTTACGCTTGTCGGCGAGCTGAAGCGCGCGAGTCTGTGCCTCGAGAAGGTCGCGCTGTTCGGAAATCATTTTACGCTGACGATAGAGCTCTGCAAAAATCTCTGCCTTGCTGCGCAGAATATCCGGCTCGATCGGTTTTTGAATAAAGTCGACGGCGCCCGCTTCATATCCCTGGAACCGCCGCTCGGCTGTATGGGTACCGGCAGTCACGAAAATGATCGGAACCCGCCGTGTCCGCTCATTGCCTCGCATAAGTTCGGCAAGTTCGAAGCCGTTCAGTCCTGGCATCTGAACGTCAATCAGCGCCAGTGCCACATCATGTTGGAGCAGAAGCTCGAGAGCCTCATCGCCGGACCGCGCCTTCAATAGCATCAGCTCGTCGCGTTGTAGCAGAGCTTCCAGAGAAAGCAGGTTCTCTGGAAGGTCGTCAACCAAGAGGAATTTGACGTCAGTGTTCATTTTCGATGTTCTGCAAATAGGTTGAAATCTTCGACAAGGTCAAAACTTGAGCGCTTGGGCATGCGCGGATGGCAGCTTCGGGCATGGCCCGAGCGAAAGCCTCGGACGGATCCTGAACGATTGCCGTTCCGCCAGAACGAACGACGGCCGAAAGGCCTTGGGAACCGTCATGATTGGCGCCCGTCAGGACAATAGCTGTCAGTTGGCTGCCCCAGGCGTCTGCCGCGCTCTCGAATGCCACGTCGATCGATGGCCGCGAGAAGAGAACCTCTTCCTCGCTGGATAAAGCGACATGCGTTCGCCCCTCGAGCGACAAATGATAATTAGGGGGCGCGAAGTAGATGAACCCGGCTTCCACGGGCTCCTTGTCTTCCGCCTCGATCGCGCGAAGCTGACATTTGAGGTCAAAAATCGCGGCCAGCACACTGCGTTTGTTTGGCGGTAAGTGCACCACGACGAAGATAGGATACGGATAAGTCGCAGGCAGTGGCGGCAATATCATGGACAGCGCTTCCAGCGCCCCAGCGGAGGCGCCGATGATGATCGCACCGTTCGGATTGTCCTTCACGAGCCGATCCTCTGATAGATCTTCTCATCTCGGACGAACTCCCGGAAGCCATCGGCGTGTGCCGAAAACCGCAGTGTTTCCTTCGAGCCCAGCCCGAGAAAGCCGTTGCGTGGCAGCGCATCCCGGAAAAGACCGACAGCCCTGTCCTGGAGATCCCGGTCGAAATAGATCATGACGTTCCGGCAGGAGACCAGATGCATCTCACCAAAGACCTGGTCCGTCACAAGAGTATGATCTGAGAACACGACATTGCGCCGCAGGCTTTTGTCCAGGATGCACCGGTTGTAGCCCGTCGTGTAATAGTCAGACAAAGATCCCTTGCCGCCGGAGTCACGATGGTTCTCGGTGAACAATCTGACCCGTTCGATGTCATAAATTCCGGCTTCCGCCTGGGCGAGGGCCTCTGGATTGATATCCGTCGCATAAAAGAGGGTTCGCTCCTCAAGCCCTTCCTCGCGAAAAAGGATGACAAAGGAATAGAGCTCTTCGCCCGAACTGCATCCGGCAATCCAGATCTTCAAGGAGGGGTAAGTGCGAAGATGCGGAACGACCTTCTCCCGGATCGCCGCGAAGTAGGACGGGTCGCGAAACATCTCGCTGACCTGGACCGTAAGGAAGCGGAGCATGTCGTCAAGCATCTCGGGATGATGAAGGACGCGCTCCTGCATGGCTGAGATGGTCGCAAAGCCCAACTGTTCGCGTGCCTGGCGCAACCGCCGCCGGATCGACGACATGGCGTAGCTGCGAAAGTCATAGTGGTAGCGATGATAAAGCGCCTCCAGCAGCAGCCGGATCTCTATATCCTCCACCTTTTCGAACGTCTCCGTCATTGCGGCATCCAGACGCGCACGAGAGACAGAAGCTTTTCGACGTCAAGCGGCTTTGCCATGTAGTCATTGGCGCCGGCTTCGATGCAGCGCTTCTGGTCGTCCGGCATGGCCTTTGCCGTCAAGGTGATGATCGGCAACTTCTGCCATGCTGAGTTCTTGCGGATGTGGCGGGTAGCGGTGAGGCCATCCATGACCGGCATCATTACATCCATCAAAACCAGATCGATCCGCCCGTCTGGGTTTGTTATCGATTGCTCCAGTTTTTCCAGCGCCTCCTCGCCGTTTCTGGCGATATCGACGATCACCCCGCGTGGTTCGAGGATGTTGGTCAGGGCGTAGACGTTGCGCACGTCGTCCTCGACGATCAGAATGCGGCGCCCTTCCAGCAGTTCATCGCGATTGCGCGCTTTGCGGATCATTTGCTGCTGCTCGTCCGGCAGCTCGGAGACCACCTGGTGCAGGAAGAGGGTAACTTCGTCGAGAAGACGCTCCGGCGATTTTGCACCCTTGATGATGATAGATTTCGAGTAACGGCGAAGTCTCTGTTCTTCTTCGGACGAGAGAACGCGTCCGGTGTAGACGATGACAGGCGGGAAGGAATGCATGCCCGCTTCGCTCAACGTTTCCAGAAGCGCAAAGCCGGATGTATCTGGTAACGACAGATCCAGCACCATGCAGTCGAAGGTCTGTTCAGCCAGCAACGAGATGCACTCTGCCGCAGTCCCGGCCCCCACCGTTTCGACGTCATGCGACGACAGGAGTTTCGACAGAGCGTCCCGTTGAACGGCGTTATCTTCAACGATCAACACGCGCCGCAGCGTTTGTTCGGCTTTCGCGCCTAGGGACTCGATCATCGACACCAGGTGATCGCGTTGTACGGGCTTCAGCGCGTAGCCGACGGCGCCCAATGAGAGAGCCCGGTCGGAATAATCTTCGGCGGAGAGGATGTGGATCGGAATATGGCGCGTCCGCACGTCACGCTTCAGGCGGTCAAGCACCGAGAGGCCGGATTGATCCGGAAGACCGACATCGAGCAGGATGGCGTTCGGCAGATACTGATGGGCGAGTTCCAGGGCTTCTTGAGCGGTTCCGGCTACGAGCGCCTGGAACTTCAGCTCACGGGCGAGATCGCGCAGGATGAGTGCAAAGGATTGATCGTCCTCGACAATCAGCAGCTTGCGGGCCGTCGGCTCGGATGCTGCACGGTCGTCATCGACGATTGCGACTGCCTTCGGCTTTTGTGCAATGGTCTCTGCTTCAGCGCGCAAGACGGGTTCTGCAGCGGACGCGACGGGCGGGGCAAAATCCTGTTTCGGAGCCTGGACCAGCGCACTGTCGAACTCGGCCGGAATGACGATGGTAAACGTGCTGCCTTGGCCGAGCTTGCTCTCCAGCCGGAAGCGGCCGCCGAGCAGGCGCACTAGTTCGCGGGAGATCGAAAGCCCGAGCCCGGTGCCACCGAACTTGCGGCTGATGGTGCTGTCTGCCTGATGGAAGGCCTCGAAGATCCGCTTCTGCTGTTCTTCGGCAATCCCGATGCCGCTGTCCTTGATCGCAAAGGC
The DNA here is from genome assembly GCF_003938925.1 of Agrobacterium sp. FDAARGOS_525. Taxonomy (NCBI): domain Bacteria; kingdom Pseudomonadati; phylum Pseudomonadota; class Alphaproteobacteria; order Hyphomicrobiales; family Rhizobiaceae; genus Agrobacterium; species Agrobacterium sp. FDAARGOS_525. Next base: position 11,186 of record NZ_RKIU01000002.1, read on the forward strand.
CAGTTGATTGTCGCCGTGACGGCTGACCGCGAGCGACACACTGCCCTTCTCCGTAAACTTCAGGGCATTCGCCAAAAGGTTCTTCAACACCTGCTCCAGGCGCTGCGGATCGGTCTGGATGACGGCCGGCACGCCGGCCTCCACGGAGACGTTGAGCTGGAGGCCCTTGTTGGTTGCGAGCGGTTCGAACATGTGGCGCAGTCCGTTGACGGTCCGTTCGATGGACACCGCTTCCGGATTTATCTCGACATGGCCCGCCTCGATCTTGGAGAGGTCGAGAATGTCATTGATCAGATTCAGGAGGTCATTGCCCGAAGACTGGATCGTCTGGGCGAACTGGATCTGCTGTGCCGTTAGATTGCCTTCGGAATTGTCGGCCAGAAGTTTGGCAAGGATGAGCGAAGAGTTGAGTGGTGTGCGCAGCTCATGCGACATGTTCGCCAGGAAGTCCGATTTGTAGCGGCTGGCAAGTTCCACTTCCTTTGCCTTGGCTTCGATTGCGTCCTTTGACCGTTCCAGATTGTCGCGCTGCCGTTCCAGTTCCTCCGCCTGTTCTTCAAGCTGGGAGTTGGTCTGTTCGAGTTCCGCCTGCTGCTGTTCCAGGCGGGTTTGCTGTTCGCGAAGCGCGCGCCCCTGTTCTTCGAGCTCTTCGTTGGAAACGCGCAGCTCCTCGCCCTGCACCTGCAGCTCTTCCGATTGCCGCTGGGTCTCTTCCAAAAGAGCCTGGAGGCGGGTTCTGAATTCCGCTGATCGGATGGCGACAGCAATCAGCTCTGAGACCTGTTCAAGAAGCACTAACGTCTGATCGCTGATGGGAGACAGGAAGCCGAGTTCGAAAACGCCTCTTATGTCCCCTTCAACGATCGCAGGCGCCAAGGCGAGATAACGTGGCTTCTGCTGTCCAAGAGCCGAGCCGAAGTTGATATAGCCATCCGGAACCTCGCCAACCGCGATCGGACGGTGATCCCGCAACACATGGCCGAACAAGCTGTCGTTTTGGCCAAAGCTCGTAGGCAGGATCACGTCTGCAGGTACGCCGTGGACGGCCATGCGATGAAAGCGGCCGGCATTTTCGACATAAATGGCACCTGCAACGGCACCGAGATAGTTGGTGAGGAAGCCCAGGATGTTTTCGCCAAGTTTCGCGATTTGCTGCTCACCGCTGACGGATGCAGCCAAGCCCAATTGTGCATCCCGCAACCACTGTTCGCGCTTCTGCGCCAGAGTGGATTTTCTCACCAGTGCGGAGATCGCGAGGGTCATGACGATGCCAAGCAGCCCCGAAGCTAGCGCGCTCGCCCAGGCAATAATGTATGACGCATTCATCTCCTCAAGGCGCTGGCTCCGCTCTTCACCAGCCTCGTTACGCAGTTGGGAGATGACGTTGCGGATGCCGTCCATGTCGCTGCGGCCGCGGTCTGATTTTACAAGGGTCAACGCTTCGACGGACCCTCGTGTCTGGAAGACCTCCAGTGTTAGCGCCATCACTTCAAGTTTGGACGAGACAAACGCTCGGAGTTCCTCGACACTCCCACGTTCGCGCATCTCGGCTGTGGCAGCCGAGCTGATTGTGTCCATTCGGCTCTGAACCTGTGGGAGGGCACGGTGATATGGCGCAAGATAGGCCTCCTCAGAGGTCAGGAGAAAGCCACGTAATCCCGTTTCTGCATCTTGTATGTCGATCAAAAGCAGGTCGAGCGCCACCACAAGACCATGCGTTTGCGTCACTCTCGCATTGCTGTCTCTGACGTTCTGGACTGTGTAAACGGTTAGCGCGGTGCTGATGACGAAAAAGAAGATCGCGGTCGCTGCGCCGATGAGGGCATTTCGCTCCAGACCGAGCATTCTGTTGCCTGTAAGTGCGGATGTTTTTCTGTGCATCAGAAGGTCTCTAAAAACTCGGTCAGATGATATTATCACGTAAGAGTGACGGCATCGGAAACGGGAAATGGCTAGCGGGGTCGCAAAGCGTGTGGTTGCTGTGTCCCATCCACTCCCGCCGATCACGTCAACTTGAATAGAGTCCTAGGTAGCAATAATTTTATGAGGAAAGCAAGATTACGCTAAAAATGGAACGAAATGAGTTGCTTGCCCTTCAGGGGTTGGCCCATTCGCCGCAACGTCACGCAAGGAAGCTCAGCGGCTTCACGGTGGAGTACCTTCAACCAGAGTTGGGTGCTGCTTTCAGTTACGACTGGACGAGCGACCTCCATTACCATGACATTGTCCTGGAAGATGGGGGCATACGTGCAGGGGATGGATTGGAGGACAACCGCCGTGACCTCCGCCACACGCTGACTTATGTCCCGCGGGGTGCACGCGTCACTGGCTGGTCCGAACTCCAAAGGCGGAACAACTCGTTCGCAGCTATCTATTTAGATCCGGCAGCTATCCGGCAGGAGCTGGACACTCGCTTCGCCGAACATGTCGATGAAAAGGTTTATTACCGAAGCGACGAAGTCGCGGGATACCTGCGCCAATGGGCCGGCCTGCTAAAGCGAGATCATTCTGATGCTCTATACGAAGAAGCATTGGGCCTGATCACGATCTTGGCGATCCACAAAGCAACAATGCCGGCATTGAGACAGCCGCCGCCCCTTGGCAGAGCGCCTCTGGCTCTGATCGACGAGTTTATCGAGGAGAACCTTGGCTCAGATCTCAGCCTATCGAGCCTTGCTGCACTCGCGGGCCAAAGTCGGTTCCATTTCAGCAGGGCCTTCAAGGCGTCCACCGGAGAGACCCCATACCAGCACGTGCTCCGACGTCGAATGGAAAGGGCACGATTGCTCTTGGCCGCAGGAGAAATGCCCATCGACGAAATCGCCAGCAGGCTGGGCTTTCAGGATAGCGCGTATTTCCAAAGGACTTTCAAATCATGGGTTGGAATGAGTGTGAAAGAGTTCAGGGACCGGATGTAGGTCCTCACTGAAGGCTTCGCGCGCTTCAATAGTTCGCCCAATAAGAGCAGACTGTCTGCCTGCGCCTGCGCCTGCTTCGCAGCTAGGAACTCTGCGAACTCTCTCTGGCCAATCGTGGCTAGACGAGAATTGAAATGGGTATCTCACAATCGGCCCTACCAAACCGCGTGGACCGGCTTGGAACGCTGGCAAACAAGTTGGCGTCAGCCAACCTTCAAAAATCCCCGTTTGGGCAGTCCGAATCAAGATCTGTAGAAAGGCGTTAGGTTGCTGCATCAATCTTCGCAAAAAGATTGCAAACTAGTCCCGGGTCCCAGTTTTCTGGAACATCAAGCCGTGTTCGGTGGATATTGAATATTGGTGAATGAAGGAACAACTATGCGAAAAATCGGTCGAGTGCGGGAAGTCTGGCGCTATCCGGTGAGTTCTCTTGGCGGGGAGACGCTCGCCTCGATCACCGTGTCGCCCGAGGGCATCGCAGGCGACCGACGGTTCGCGCTGTTCGATCCGGAAACCGGCCTCGCCGCCGCCCCCGAGAAGGAAACGCGCTGGCGTCCTGCCCTCTTCATCACCGCCTGGCAACCGGCCTCCGGACTGCCGGTGCTGTGCTTTGCCGACGGCGCCGAACATGCGCTCGACGACGGTGCATTGCCGGACCGCCTGGCAGAGCATTTCGGCTTCCCGGTCGCGGTCGGGCTCGTCGGGTCTGGCGATTACCGCTTCCCCGTCGTCTCCAATCGTTACAAGCCAGCGCCGCTTCACCTTGTGACGACCGCTTCGACGGAGGCGCTTGCCGCGGTAACAGGCCTTCCGCCACTCGACGCAAGACGGTTCCGCCCCTCCGTGCTGATCGAAACGGAAGAAGGCGAAGGTTTCATCGAAAACGAGTGGGTTGACCATACGTTACGCATCGGAGACACGGATATCCGCGTCACCGAGGCGTCGCGCCGCTGTGGCATGACGCTTGTCGCACAGCCCGGCATGGCGGAAGAGCCCGATGTGCTGCGCGGGATCATGCGCCACAACAAGCGCAATCTCGGCGTCTATGCCACGCCCACCGAGGGCGTGACCATCAGTGTCGGCGATGCCGTCTATGCCGAGATCTGAAAGAGCGGCGTTTCCGCCTGCGAGATATCCTTGAGGATTGCCCGGCCGACAGTCTCGCCGATATCCCGGGCACTGGTGATGCCCTGAACGAAGGGCTCCTTGTGCAGGAGGAAGGCGATTGCCGCGCAATAGAGCCGGCCTTCCGACATCAGGCCGAGACGCGGGCGATAGAATTCATCGACATCGATGCCGCCGGTGCGCACCATATCGGGATCGCGATCGAGCGACATGATCGCCTCGACCTTGGGCGTCGCGGCTTCGCGCACGCCTCCCTGATCGACAAGCGTCGGAAAGGGGAGATCCGTCGCCGAGAGGGTTTCCTGACCGGTCGCATCGATGAAGGCGCCGAAGCGATGCACCGTGCCTGACACCTCGACCTCTGCGCCCCGCTCCAGACCGACCTCGGCCGTGCGGATCGTATAGTCTTCGCCGAGCCGCAGGATGGACAGTTTGCCGACACGCGACAGCGCGAGCAGACGGCGGATCGACATCAGCGGCACGGTTGCATAGTCGTCGATGAAGATGCCCTTGAAGTGGCGGTGGAAGCGCTTGAGGTCTTTCTCGTCCAGATGCGGAATGACGCGCGCGACAATCTCGTGGGTGATCAGGATCGCATAGCGCCACGGCACGGTATAGCGCTTCACCCTATTGTCCTCGGCCTCGGCCAGGTTCTTCGCGGCCCAGACGAACGGATCGCTTTCGGCTCGGTCGGCATAGTAGGCGGCTGCGAAGGTCTCGACGGTCAGCTGCGAAAGGCCGATGCTGGTGGCATAATCCGGGTCGCGGGCGACGATTTCTCCGCGGAACAGCTCGAAGACCTCATCGAGCAGGTCGTGACGACCTGTCGCGATCAGCGCGTCTATGGCCTCTTCCGTGCAGACGAGCGGCGTCACATAGGGCAGCGGGCAGTAGAAGTCGGCCTCCGGCAGGATGCCCTTGCGGGACATCAGCGTCGCGCGAAAATCCTCAGTCCCGGCAGCCGGCTGATATTGCAGATCACCCGCCGCATCGCTGTAGAACATGCCGTGGGCCGTCGCCACGGTCATCAGGGCGTCGATCCCGCTCAGCGAGGTGCCGAGAATGCCGACGGGTTCATTGCGGATCGACTTCAAAACAGTGGCCGGCCAGGGCGAAACGAAGTAGCCGGGTCGTATTTCGGTGCTGTCGGGCCAATTGTGGCCGGTCGCCATCACGACGTGGTCGAAGACTGCGTCCTCCTCTGCGTCGGGACGGGATACCCTCAGCCGCACTGCGGCCGCCTGTATCTCGATATCGGTGACCTTATGGCGGGCCAGCACGTGGATTTCGTGGCCGCGTTCGCCGGCCAGATTTTGCATCCGGGCAAACTGCGCCTGCATGTATTCGCCGAGCACGAGGCGGGGATAGAATTCCCGCTCATCAATCGCCTCGCGGCGGATGCCGTGGCGCATCAGCGTGTCCTCATCCTGCCGCCGCAGCCATTCGACCAGGGTCTCGGTGAAAGCCGGAAGCTCGATGCTCGGAATGTTGGAGAGCATCGCCGGGTCATTCATATCGGGGTGATAGGGCGTACCCTTGCCCGGCTCTCCCTCTGCTTCATAAAGGGTGATCGACAGGGGAACGGTCGAGCCGATCAGTTGTTTGAACGTGTAGAGGCCGGTTGGACCCGTGCCGATGATCGCAATTCGTGGAAGCATGGACATATCCTATGTCCGGCGAACAATCTCGCACGGCTGTCAGGGAATGTTCCACCCTTGAAATTGTTCCCGCCCTCATGCGCCCGCGCGAACTAGCCTTCGAGAAAAGGGGGATCGTGTGAACGTGATGTGAGATCTGGCCTGCTGCCGGTTTCATGGACACCGAGTTAAGGTGTTCCTCCTGAAACCGGAGAGCATGAATGCAACGAAGGAAGTTCAGCCGCGAGTACAAGCTTGAGGCGGTGAAGTTGGTCAAGGAGCGTGGGGTCTCTGTTGCCCAGGCGGCCCGTGACCTTGATGTCCACGAGAATGTGTTGCGCAAATGGGTTCGCGAATACGGCGACGATCCCAGCCAGTCCTTTCCTGGAAAAGGCCAGATGAAGCCAGAGCAGCTTGAGATTGATCGGCTCCGTCGTGAAGTCGCCAAGTTGAAGGCGGAGCGCGACATCCTAAAAAACGATCACGGGCTTTGGTCCGCCTGTGCGCGGTAGAAACAGGCTGTGCTACGCTGCACTCCGGAGGGGAGTTGCCGACTGCTTATTGGAGGCGTTCGACCCCGTTAAAAAACGTGGCACATGGGCTGTTGCGAACTTGAGAGTGGTGACGCGGCTTCAGCAGCGATCCCGATTAGGAAAATGACGAACTTGTGCGGCCCAGCCCCTCCCGAACCGAAGGAGGAGAAGCCATGCCCAAGACAAGATTATCTGCCCCGCAGAACCTCACCCGCCTGAACCCGAGCGCAGCCGCGATCGACATCGGGTCCACAATGCATATGGCGGCGGTCAATCCGGACAGCGATGACATGCCAATCCGCGCTTTCGGCACCTTCACCCATGATCTGCATGATCTCGCTGCCTGGTTCCGATCTTGCGGCGTCACGAGCGTGGCTATGGAGTCGACCGGCGTCTACTGGATACCGGCTTTCGAGATTCTGGAGGAGCATGGCTTTGAGGTAATCCTGGTCAATGCGCGTTACGCGAAGAACGTCCCAGGGCGGAAGACCGACGTCAATGATGCGGCATGGCTTCGCCAGTTGCATTCCTATGGTCTGTTACGCGGCAGCTTTCGTCCCAATGCGCAGGTTGCCACTTTGCGTGCTTATCTGCGCCAGCGAGAACGTCTGGTCGAGTATGCGGCAGCTCATATCCAGCACATGCAGAAGGCTCTGATGGAAATGAACCTGCAGCTCCATCATGTTGTCTCCGACATCACCGGCGTGACCGGTATGAAGATTATCCGGGCAATCGTTTCCGGCGAGCGCGATCCTGACGCCCTGGCCTCTTTGCGTGACGTTCGCTGCCACTCTTTTATCGAAACGATCAAAGCATCGCTGGTCGGCAACGATCGTGATGAACACGTGTTTGCTCTTTCCCAATCACTGGAGCTTTACGACTTCTATCAATTGAAGATGCTCGAATGCGACCGCAAGCTGGAAACGGCGATCGCCATGATGACTGTGGAAGTCGAAGTGCCGCTCGCGCCGCTGCCAAAAATCCGGACAAAGACCAAGCAGACGAATGCACCGTCCTTTGATGTCCGGGCCGCTCTATACGGCCTTACGGGCACCGACTTAACACAGATTCACGGCCTCGGCTCCTCGCTCGCCCTCAAGCTCATCGGCGAATGCGGAACTGACCTACGAGCATGGCCCACCGCCAAGCACTTCACATCATGGCTCTGCCTGGCTCCCGGCAACAAAATATCTGGCGGAAGACTTCTCTCCTCGAGAACGCGCCGATCATCGAACCGGGCAGCCGCACTCTTGCGGTTGGCAGCCACCACGATTGGCCGAAGCGACACGGCACTGGGTGCATTTTATCGACGTTTGGCAAGGCGCATCGGAAAGCAGAAAGCCGTGACGGCGACGGCACGTAAGATCGCGGTTCTCTTCTTCAATGCCCTTCGGTTCGGCATGGCTTATCGTGATCCCGGTGCGGCGGCATATGACGAGCGCCATCGCGGTCGAGTCTTGGCAAACCTGCAGCGCCGTGCTCGCTCTTTGGGATATCAACTTGATCCCATTCCCGATGCTGAGAGTGTTTCTTAGGAAGGCCGCAGCCTACTTTGCCAGGGACGCGATATGAGGTTCGCGTTCATTGCAAAGCACCGTTCGATCTGGCCGGTGGCATGGCTCTGCGAAGCGCTAGGGGTTTCTCGTTCAGGTTTCCATGCCTGGTTCAATCGTTCTGCGAGTGAACGCGCTCGCTATGATGAGGTTCTGCTGGACAAGATCAGGCAGAGCTTCAAAGCCAGCGACCGCACTTATGGTGCTCGCCGTGTATGGCATGACGTGCTGGAAGAAGGATTATCCTGTGGTCTCCATCGTATCGAGCGGCTGATGCGCTTGAATGCGCTCAGGGCGAGGCCGAGACGGCGTGGCTTGCCGAAAGATGCCGGTGACCGTGCCGTCATCATGCCGAACGTGCTGGACCGTCAGTTCATGGCAGAGCGGCCGAACCAGAAATGGGTGGCCGACTTCACCTATATCTGGACAGCAGAAGGCTGGCTGTATGTCGCGGCCGTCATTGACCTGTTCTCACGCCGTGTCGTCGGCTGGTCGATGAATGCCAACATGACGGCCCAGCTTGTCACAGATGCGCTGATCATGGCGATCTGGCGTCGAGGAAAACCAGACGCGCTACTGCATCATTCTGATCAGGGAAGCCAATATACGAGCGAGCAGTTCCAGCGCCTCATGAGCGACCACGGCATCACCTGCTCCATGAGCCGCTCTGGAAATGTCTGGGACAACGCTGCAATGGAAAGCTTCTTCTCATCACTGAAAACGGAGAGAACAGCACGCAGGGTTTATCGCACGAGGAATGACGCCAGAGCGGATGTGTTCGATTACATAGAGCGCTTCTACAATCCGAAGCGTCGCCACTCGACACTGGGCTATCTCAGCCCCAATGACTTTGAAACCAAGGTGGGATTAGCTTAACTCGGTGTCCGAAAAACCGGCAGCAGGCCAAAGGCCGCAAATCTCAAAGGCTCGTCAATCACGTTCTAGGCCGTGAACCCATAAAAATTGCAAGGGGCGGCCGAGGCAGCATGGCTATTCGATTTACCTGAGGGATGAGCGTGCTAAGCGAGGTTTATGAATAATTCGAATCCGACTGATACGTTTATCGAGACACCTGATGGCCGTCTGTTCGCTCGCTTTTGGGGGTCGGTGGGAAGGCCAGAAGCACCACCGATAATCTTATTCCACGACAGTTTGGGCTCCGTAGACCAATGGCGGGATTTTCCATGCAAGCTGGCTGCGGCCACAGGCCGTCCCGTAATTGCATATGATCGGCTTGGTTTTGGCAGGTCCGACCCAAATCCGAGAAAGTTGGAGCCAGATTTCGTCCGGAACGAAGCATCTGCTGGACTTGCCCATATTCGGGAGGCGTTCGCGGTCGATCACATGATTCTGTTCGGACATAGCGTTGGGGGTGGAATGGCGATTGCTTCTGGCGCGACATTTGCGACCGAAACTGATGCTGTGATCACTCTCGCCGCCCAAGCATTTGTCGAGGATAGGACGATTGCCGGTATCGAACAGGCGCGGGAGATGTTTCGAGACGAGAAGCAGATAGGACGCCTCGCCCGATATCATGGTGGTAAGACGCTATGGGTCCTCGATGCGTGGATCGAGACGTGGCTTGCACCTGCTTTCGCGGATTGGTGCCTTGATGATGACCTGCGCCGGCTAAATTGCCCGATCCTCGCCTTGCATGGCGATCTTGACGAATATGGATCGCGGGCACACCCAGATCGCATCGCGGCCTTGGCTGGCGGTGGCGCGCAGGAAGTGCTGCTTACCGATTGTCATCACATGCCGCACCGTGAGATGCCAGGCGAAGTGCTACGATTAGTTCGGGATTTCACCAGCAAGGTGCTTGTCGAAGCTCGTGACAAGCACGACTTTCAAACCACATGAAAATCTGATTCAGGGACGGCATGAGCCGATATGACCTGACCGACTTCGAATGGCGCGTGATCGCGCCGTTGCTCCCCAACAAGCCTAGAGGCGTGCCGCGTGTCGATGACCGGCGCGTGCTGAACGGCATCTTCTGGGTACTGCGATCCGGCGCACCGTGGCGCGACCTGCCGGAACGCTATGGCCCGCGCACAACTTGCTACAATCGCTTCGTGCGCTGGCGAAAAGCGGGCGTTTGGGATCGGATGATGGATGCTATCACCTCCGCGCATGATGGCGACATCCAGATGATCGACAGCACTTCCATCCGGGCGCACCAACAGGCTGCGACAGCAAAAAGGGGGATCGAGATCATTGTCTCGGTCGCTCCAGAGGCGGCCTCACGACCAAAATCCATGCGGTCGTCGACGGGCAAGGTCTTCCGATCCGACTGGGCCTTGCCGCTGGACAAAGCCATGACGTCCAAGCTGCCGGTGATCTGCTCGACCATGTCGGTGCTGGAACAATCGTGCTGGCGGACAAGGCTTATGACGCCGATCGCATTCGAACAACTCTCCGCGAAAAAGGAGCGTTCGCCAATATCCCGCCCAAGTCCAACCGCAGGTCGAAACCTTACTTCAGCACATGGCTTTACCGTGAGCGGAACCTGATTGAGCGCTTCTTCTCAAAATTGAAGCACTTCCGCAGGGTAGCTACACGATACGACAAGCTGGCCGAGAACTTCCTCGCAATGGTCCAACTCGCCTCAATGCGATTGTGGCTCCGCGTTTATGAGTCTACGGCCTAGTCACCTGAATCTGAAGTTCGGCTCATTGTTTTCTGGCAGAATCGCTTGACCGAGGCGAGGATTTGGTCGGCGGACTTGACCCACTTGTATGGGGTGGGGTTCTCGTTGTGGGTTTCGATGAAGGCGTGGATGTCGGCTTCCAGTTCTGCGGTGGAACGATGTACGCCGCGCTGCAACTGCTTTCGCGTTAGCTCTGCAAACCACCGCTCGACCTGGTTGATCCAGGATGCTGAAGTTGGTGTGAAGTGAACATGCCAGTGTGGACGGCGAGCAAGCCAGGCCTTGATCCTCGGCGTCTTGTGGGTCGCATAGTTGTCCATCACTAGATGCACATCCGGTCCATTGGGCATTTCGGCGTCAATCCGCTTCAGGAAGTCGAGGAATTCGGTGGCCCGGTGACGCTTGTAGCAATGACCGATCACCGCACCAGTGGCAATGTCGAGCGCGGCGAACAGCGACGTTGTGCCATTGCGGACGTAGGTATGGGTGCGCCGTTCGGCGACACCCGGCGCCATGGGCAGAACGGGCTGCTCGCGATCCAATGCCTGGATTTGCGATTTCTCATCCACGCAAAGCACGACTGCCCGATCCGGCGGTGACATGTAAAGACCGACGATGTCTTGCACCTTGTCAACGAAGAGGGGATCGGAAGAAAGCTTGAATGTCTCGGCACGATGCGGCTGCAGACCAAATGCCGTCCATATCCGGCGGATGGTGGTGTGTGACAGCCCGCTGTCGGCAGCCATCGAACGAATGGACCAGTGCGTGGCATCCTTTGGAGTGGCATTCAATGTACGCTCGACGACCTCGGCAACCTGAGCATCAGAGACAGTTCGTGGCCGACCTGTCCGGTATTCGTCCGTCAGTCCTTCGATACCATCGTGTACGAACCGGCGGCGCCACTTGCCTACCGTGTGCTCGTGGACCCCGAGCCGCTCGGCTACATCCTTGCTCCGCAGACCCTGCGCGCACAGCAAGACCATTCGGCACCGATCCGACAAGGAGCGTGGCGCTTTATGCCGGCGCACCTGAGATTCGAGGAAATTTCTATCCTCGTCGCTCAGAACGACGAGGTCCGCCTGCCTGCCAACCATAAAACAAACTCCTGCTCTTGTGACAGAAGCTGAACAAAATGAGGCTTACTTTGGTTCCAGGTGACTAGTTGAGCTCCTCAAACAGCTGTTCTTCATCGATTTAAAGGATCAGCCCGGCTGCGCCCCCTTGGCAGCCTTGTCGCAATCCATGCGCTAAAAGCCATTTAGCCGGCCGCCGAGACCGTGGCTTGGAATTGAAGCCTGTAGTGGCCCGAATAAATGTCCCAGCCCGCCCGTACGGCGCCAACCCCAATTTGCACGGGTCCCCATCCGCCGGTCTCGATGTTATTCGGCTCAACGAGCGCGGCCAGCAGAGACTTTATAGACTGACTCCTCATTTATGGGCTCCGGGTGCGTTAGTTCATGCGTGTTTGTCGTTCCATGGAACGCCAACATTGGAAACAACTATCTCGTCCCTCACCGTTTAGAGAGAACGGCGCGGACACGAGGTCCGCGCCTGAACTTCACTCGACCGGAGGCGAGGCTTTGCCGAGCTTAAGAGCAGGTTCCCGGCCCCACACCCGCAACTTCCCAAGTTCGGATACAAAAGCGGCAACCCCCCCTTCACCGGGAAGTGCGATCGTGCCTTCGTCGAGATCGTCGGTGATTCCAGCCTTGACGAGAAGCGGGAAAGCGCTCTCGTCGTAGCCGATGAACTTGCAGTGCTGGAATGCGTCCGCCACGAAGTCCCGTGCTGTCGCCTCCTTCACCAAATCCTCAACTGCGCCCGGAGCCGCGAGGACGGCGACGGCGTCGAACAGCACCGAGGGGCCACCGTCGATCATGTGCTGCGCCTCTATCCAGGTCCCATCGGACGCGGTCACGCCTCCGATCTTCGGCGCAATCAGCTCAACCAAAGCCTTCTCCTTCTCGATCACCATCATCAGCTTCTTGAGGAGCTTTGCATCGACGCCATCCGTTACAAGCACGCCGAGTTTGCGGCCCTCAAACCGCTTCGGTCCGCCTTGCACGATGCTAAGCGCGGGAGACGGCTCCAGATCCTGACGTGTGGGCATGGCAGCGTCGGCGGGCTTAGGCATTGTCTGGATTCCGAGCTTCTGGGCAACGGTGGTGGCGAGCGTCTCGTCGATGTTCAGCAGGTGCGAGATCATCCGTTCGCGGATAGCGACGGTCTCGACCTTGCTTAGCTCGAACGTGAGTGCCATCGCGATGTGCCGCTGCTCGGGCGGCGTCTGACTGAGGAAAAACTGGCGGGCCTGGCTATAGTGGTCGCCGAAGCTTTCCGGACGCAGCCGCACTTTCTGGCCGTTCTCCTCGGCCAGAAAGTGGCGGTATCCTCGGGACGGGGCCTGCCGGGGACCTTCCCCGAACGAGTTCGGCTGGTAGTTTACCCTGCCGACCGGGTTGCGCATCGCCATGTGCCCGTCCTGCTGGAAGTTGTGGAAGGGACACTTTGGTGCGTTGATGGGAAGGTGCGTGAAATTCGGTCCGCCAAGCCGCTTGAGCTGCGTGTCGAGGTAGGAAAAGTTTCTGCCCTGAAGAAGAGGGTCGTTGCTGAAGTCGATCCCCGGCGGAACGTTGTGCGTCATGAACGCGACCTGCTCGGTCTCCGCGAAGAAGTTGTCCGGCATGCGGTCGAGCACGAGACGGCCGATTGGTTTTACCGGCAACAACTCTTCCGGAATAATCTTCGTCGGATCGAGGACGTCGAAGTCCCAGTTGTCGGCAAACTCTTGATCAAAGAGCTGCACAGAGAGTTCCCATTCCGGAAAGTTGCCGGATTGGATCGCCTGCCAGAGATCGCGACGATGGAAGTCGGGGTCGGCGCCGTTGATCTTGACTGCCTCGTTCCACGCAACCGACTGGAGGCCGAGCTTTGGCTTCCAGTGGAACTTGACGAACGTGGACTCGTCTTTGTCATTGACGAAACGGAAGGTGTGTACACCGAACCCCTCCATGAAACGGAAGGATCGTGGGATGGTGCGGTCCGACATGATCCACATGACCATGTGCATGCTTTCCGGCGTAAGGCTGATGAAATCCCAGAAGTTGTCGTGGGCGGTCTGCGCCTGGGGGAAGGCCCGGTCCGGCTCCTGCTTTGCGGCATGTACTAAGTCCGGAAACTTGATTGCGTCCTGAATGAAGAAGACAGGGATGTTGTTGCCGACGAGATCCCAGTTGCCTTCCTGCGTATAGAACTTCACGGCGAAACCGCGGACATCGCGGGCGAGGTCGGCAGAACCTTTGTTGCCGGCGACAGTAGAAAAGCGGACAAAGACAGGCGTTTTCTCGCCTGCGCGCTGAAAGATGTCGGCGCGGGTGACGTCGGACAAGGATTCATAGGTTTCGAAGAAGCCGTGGGCGCCATAGCCACGTGCGTGAACCACGCGTTCCGGAATTCGCTCGTGGTCGAAGTGGAAGATTTTCTCGCGGAAATGGAAGTCGTCCATCAGCAGCGGACCGCGGGCGCCGATCCGAAGAGAGTTCTGGTCGTCGGCGATTGGTCCGCCTTGCGACGTGGTCAACACGTCGGCACCGTCCTCAGCGATCTGGTGGAGTTCGCCGCCCGCGCCTCGGTGAAGCTGCTGATCATGGATGGTGACAGTGTCCGTGGAAGAGGTCGAGCGGGTCGCCCGTTTTGTACGCTTTGCCATGGTTATCCCCTTTGGTGATGGCTGGATACAAAAAGGCCGCCCCTGTGGGACGGCCTTGAATAATGCACTGGGACCTCAGGAAGCCTTGCTTTTGCCCTTGGCGTTCGCAGAGGCCTTTGTGAGCTGCGTGAGCTTCTCGTCTGTCGCTTTCTCCTCGGCGAGGTTCGCCTCCAGCAGGGGTACGGCGTCCTTCAGACCAAGCTGTTTGGCCCACTCGATCAACGTGCCGTAACGGGCGATCTCGTAGTGCTCGACTGCCTGGGCGGATGAGATGAGCCCTGCATCCAGAGCCGGAGACTCCTTGAACTCTTCGATGATCTCTTCGCCTTCGGCAATAATGCCCTGTATGGCTTCGCAGGTCTTGCCGCGCGCCGCCTTTCCGAGCAGTTCGAAGACCTCTTCCAAGCGTTCGATCTGGCCCTGGGTCTCCTCGCGGTGCTGCAGGAAGCTTGCCTTCCCTTCTTCCGAATTGGCGGCGCGGGCCATCTTCGGAAGGGCCTTCAGGATCTTTTTCTCTGCGAAGTAGATGTCTTTGAGAGTGTCGAGGAACAAGTCGTCGAGTGTCTTGGTGGCTGCCATTTCAATTCTCCCTTGTGGTTCAAGATCAGGTCTAAGAGTTTGGTTCAGTCAAGCAGGTCGGCGGGGACTTTTCCTCCGTTTTCCGACAGCTTCTTCATGAGAGCCTTGTGAAGAAACGTGTTCATTTTCGCGCTGCCATCGGCGTCGCCGGTGTAGCCTAGTTCCTGCGCCAACTCCTTGCGCTCCTCAAGGCTGGCGTCCATGCCGAGAGCCTTCATCAGGTCAACAATTGAGCGCCGCCAGTCGAGCTTTTGGCCAGACTTCTTCGCCGCTTCGTTGAGTATGGATTCGACGTCGATTGGAGCCCGAGAATTTGAGCCGGAAGAAACGCCTCCGTCTAATTGCGGCGCAGGGTTCGCAGTCTGTGCTGCGGGCGGGGCGGGCTGGCTTATAGCCGGGTTGGCCGCAGTCTCTGACAGTGCGGGTGGTTGAGTGGTAGGCGCGGCTGAAGATGACGGTGCCAAAGAGGCCGTGCTTGACGCTTGCGGGGCGGGCGCGGCATTTGCTTCGCCAAAAATTGCGTCCTTGATGCGGTCGAAGATGCTCATTCATTCCTCCTGCTATGTGTAGCGGCTTGCCAACATAAGCGCCTCTGCTCGCAAACATCGGCATTTTCTGCTCG
Organism: Agrobacterium sp. FDAARGOS_525; assembly: GCF_003938925.1. Lineage (NCBI taxonomy): Bacteria > Pseudomonadati > Pseudomonadota > Alphaproteobacteria > Hyphomicrobiales > Rhizobiaceae > Agrobacterium > Agrobacterium sp. FDAARGOS_525. The sequence goes on from NZ_RKIU01000002.1 coordinate 26,509, forward strand.
AATTATCTGACAATGGAGCGGGCGTCGTGCTCACGCTCTTTGCCAATGTGCTCGCAAACATCCGGGTCTGCTTGCAAACATCCGCCACGTGCTCAGATTAATTGCCAGCGACGGCATGGTCAAACCGGGACGCCTGCCTGTCGTAGTTGCTCGGTCAGCTGACGGGAATATTCGGGATCAAGGGTGCCCGCCAGGAAGGCGCGGATATACGGACATGCGCTGTGGCTTTCCCTCCTTGGCGCTTCGGGTGCAGGAGGTTCTGCAGCATGATCCGTTGTCAGGGCATCTCTTCGTCTTCAGGGGCCGCAGATCGGATATTTTGAAGATCATCTGGCATGATGGTCTGGGCGCCTGCCTTTTTACCCGGCGGCTGGAGAAGGGCCGGTTTATCTGGCCGAATATGGGATAGCATCCGTCAAGGTGGTGTAGAATTGGGACCGGGCCGTCATGATCAGGCGGCTCTGGGTGAAATTTCTCCATCGCAGCTACGCGAGGAGGTAGAGCTGAGTTTAAGTGCTGTCATTGAAGTTTCACGAGCCTGATAAACGGACGTCATATGTCGCCCATAGTGATGCAAATATTCAATCGATGCACCACTAACGATCAGGATTATTGTGATGCTGGCTCTGAACGGAGTTGCCGTGACCTATGCCAACGGCACCCAAGCTTTGAAGACAACGACATTGACGTTCAACCAGGGTCAGTTCGTCGTGCTCCTCGGTAGATCCGGCGCAGGCAAATCTACCCTCATCCGGACACTCAACGGCTTGGTTGCGCCGACGTCTGGTTCGATCACTTCTAACGATATTGGTGCTCTGGATGCGGAAACTAAGCTTCGCATTCACCGAAGGCGAACTGGGATGATATTCCAGCAGCACCAACTCATAGGGCGCTTGAGCGCGCTCGACAACGTCATGACGGGCCGCCTGGGCTACCACTCTGGCTGGCGTACGTTGTTCCCTATGCCGCGTTCGGATCGAAGGCTGGGGTTGGAATGCCTTGAACGCGTAGGCCTTCTTGATAAGGCTCTCGTCAGGGCGGATCAACTATCCGGCGGTCAGCAGCAACGGGTGGGCATTGCGCGCGCGCTGGTCCAGAAGCCCCAACTGGTCCTTGCAGATGAGCCCGTTGCAAGTCTGGACCCTGAAACGGCTGTCGAGGTCCTGTCGCAGCTTCGCGAAATATGCACAGCCGACGGCATCACTGCTGTGATCAGCCTTCATCAGATCGATCTAGCTCGCCGGTTCGGCGACCGGGTCATTGCTATGCGCGACGGGGAAGTGGTTGCGGACGCCGCTGTCGACGAACTGACCGATCAAATGTGTGCGTCGATCTACCGCAGCGCCCCAAGAAATCCGACCACAACACAAGATTTGTCCAACTACGAGTATGATCAACCTTTAGCTGCCATGGAGGCCGCATTATGAAGAAGCTTCTGTCCCTCGCATTCCTCGCCGTTCTTGGCTGGAGTTCGTTGGCGCATGCTGGCTCAAATCCAGAGACATTGCGCGTCGCGTTGCTACCGGACGAGAACGCCGCCACTGTCATCAAAAACAATCGTCCTCTCGAGGAGTATCTTGAGAAGACACTCGGTCGGGAGATTGAACTGATCGTAACGACCGACTACTCGTCAATGATCGAAGCGATGCGTTTCGGCCGGCTTGAGTTGGCTTATTTCGGGCCGCTCTCTTACACGCTCGCGAAAACCAAGGCTGATATCGAGCCTTTCGCAGCACTTATGAAGGATGGCGAAACTACCTATCGCGCTGTAGTTGTCGCCAATGCAGAGGCTGGCATCGAAAGCCTTGAAGATGCAAAAGGGAAAAAGGTCGCGTTTGGGGACGTGGCTTCCACCTCAAGCCACCTTATCCCGAAATCTATGCTGCTTAAGGCCGGAGTTGAGGCTGGAAAAGACTATAGCGAGAACTTCGTAGGGTCGCATGATGCCGTGGCTATTGCAGTGCAGAATGGCAATGCTCAGATTGGCGGACTTTCGTTGCCCATCTACAATTCAATGGTCGCTCGTGGCACCATTGATCCTAAGAAAGTTATCGCCCTCGCCGAGTCCGATCCGTTCCCGCAGTACCCCTGGACCATGCGGTCGGATCTTGACACTTCGTTGAAAGAGGCGATCACCAAAGCCTTCATCGACCTTAAAGACGAAAAGGTATTGGCATCCTTCAAAGCCGATGGGTTCGCTCCGATCGATGACAAAGCCTACGACGTCGTCCGTGAGCTCGGTAAAGTGCTGAACTTGGACCTGAGTCAGTAAGGCGCGTTCGAGACAGTTTCTCACCTTTCGACGCAGGCGCTGGCCTGCGTCCTTTCTTCCAGGATATGTGATGACACAGCCGTCGGCCGACTACGACTCTATCCTTCAACATCAAAACAAAGCTTGGACCAGAGCTGGCGTGATCGCGTTGGCAATTGCGTGTGTGATCATTGTTAGCAGTTATCACTCCGGTCTTCTTGATCTGGAGCGTCTGGGATCTGGGTTTCCTGCGCTCTGGCAGCTCGGTACGGAAATGTTTCCCCCGGATTTCAACCGAGGCTTGGAGTGGATCAGCCCTCTCATCGACACTCTGGCGATGAGTATAGCTGGGACTGCGATCGCGGTACTGATATCACTTCCAGTTGGCTTTTTCGCCTCAGGGAAAACAGCACCCAACGCTGTCATCTATATGATCTCGCGTGGATTGTTGAATGGTCTACGGTCGATCCCGGAGCTGATTATGGGCATCGTCTTCGTGGCGGCAGTGGGATTTGGAGCGCTCCCAGGCGTGCTGGCTCTTGGTCTTCACTCGGTTGGCATGGTGGGCAAGTTCTTTGCGGAGGCGATCGAGCATTGCGATAATGCGCCTATAGAAGCCGCACGCGCAGCTGGTGCGTCGCCGTTCCAGATCGTGACGCGGGCGATCTTGCCACAAGTTCTACCGCAATTGGCCGATGTGACCATCTATCGGTGGGAGTACAACTTCCGCGCCTCGACAATCCTGGGCACTGTGGGAGCTGGTGGTATCGGTTTCGAGTTGATGACATCCCTCCGGATCATGAATTATCAGGAGGTTCTTGCGATCATGCTCGTTGTCCTTCTGATGGTCACCATCGTTGACCAGGTCGGCGCTCTCCTCCGCCGCCAGCTGCAATAGAAGGATAAATTAAATGCTCCCAAAGGTAGTAATCACCCATCGCGTCCACGAGGAGATTATCTCAAAGCTATCTCCCCACGCTCGTTTAGTTTGCAACGATACTGATGATACATGGCCCCGCGAGAAACTGCTCGCAGAATTGAGCGACGCCAAGGCGATGATGGCGTTCATGCCGGACATGATCGACGCGTCTGTACTCGCGCACGCTCCCGATCTTCAACTTGTGGCATGTGCGCTGAAAGGCTTCGATAACTTCGACATCGAAGCCTGCACGCAGCGTGGAGTCCACGTCACGATAGTGTCCGATCTTCTCACTGACCCGACAGCCGAACTTACAATCGGTCTGATGATTGCTCTTGGGCGGCACATTCTGCCAGGCGACAAGAGCGTCAGGAGGGATTACAAAGGTTGGCGCCCTCGGTTTTACGGCCTTGGGCTGCAGGGCACAGCAATCGGCATTTTAGGGATGGGAGCGATCGGAAAAGCTATAGCACAGCGCCTAAGTACCTTCGGCGCCATTGTGTCGTACTGGGATCGTCAATCCCTGGACAAAGCCGATGAGATCAGACTGAACGTAAAGCCTCTTGAATTTGACCAGTTGATCTCGTCGTCTACCTTTCTTGTGTGTGCACTCCCGCTTTCGGCCGAAACGAAGCATCTCCTCGGCGCTGAACAACTCGCCAAAATGCCCAAAGGAGCACTTCTTATTAATCCTGCACGCGGAAGCGTGGTTGATGAAGAGGCTGTTGTCGCTGCATTGCAGGCGGGGCGCTTGGGAGGCTACGCCGCTGATGTTTATGAGATGGAGGACTGGGCCAGACCCGACCGGCCTGACAAGGTCCACGGGGGTCTCCTCAATCGCGAACATGATTCGATCTTGACACCCCACATAGGCTCAGCAGTGGCGAAGTCGCGTTTGGCTATCGAGCACGAGGCTGCTGACAACATTATAGATTTTGTCCAAGGCCGAAGACCTCGTGCGGCAATTAACGAGGTTCAACTAATTCCTTGATTAGAGAAAGTAATGTTTAGCCTTTCGCATGTCGCAGCATTCATAGAGGTAATCGAAACTGGCAGCTTTCACGAGGCGTCGCGACGGCTTCAGATATCCCAACCGACTGTCTCACATAATGTGAAACGATTGGAGGATATACTAGGGGTGCGGCTGGTCGAGAGGAGGAAGGACAAGTGTGTGCCGACTCGGCAAGGGCTCGTATTCTTGCCATTCGCACGCAGCCTTTTGACCGTCACGAAGAGATCTCTGGACCGCCTGCACAGCGGCCGGATTACGTTGGGTGCCAGTACTAACATCGGTACCTATATTTTGCCAGTCCACTTGAAGCGTTTACAGGATGCTCAAGGCCGGCCACCTGAGGTGGCCGTTGCCTCAAATCCTGAAATCATCGAAAAGCTCTTGAGGAAGGAGATTGATCTAGCCTTTACCGAATGGTGGGACGATCGAAAAGGATATCAAGCCCGCCTTTGGCGGAAGGAAAAGCTGGTAATAATCGTATCCCCACAGCATAATTGGAGGACGCGAAAAACAATTGAAGCGGCAGAGTTATTTCAAGAGTCCCTCATTGGCGGAGAACGTGGAACCGGTACCGGATCCGTGCTCCGCGAGGCCTTCGGCCAAGCGGCAGAGCAATTCCCAATCTCATTCAATGTCGGGAGCACTGAGGCTGTGAAGCATGCAGTTCGAGCTGGTCTCGGCATTTCGATCGTGATGAGGAGCACTGTCCTCGATGAGCTCGCGTCGGGTAGGCTTTATGAGGTTTCTGTTGAGAATGTGGTTCTCGAAAAGTCTGTGTGGGCTGTACATCCCGTACATATGGAGGATGGTTCACCGGAAGCAATCGCGCTTAAGGTTATACTCGATGCGAGCGCCCCTCTGGGTGACCTAGAGCACGTCCACATTACTCGGGGTCATATCCGCAAGATTTGAAGTAGTTGGCGCATTCCTGCGGCTCGAACATGGTAACGGCCTGGCCGACCGCATCCTTTGGTATCGCCGCCTCAATTCCCGGAGTATCCCATACAAGGGGGACAAGATCGGGGACCGCCCGATTTTCGATGCGTAAGGTTCCCTGCTCCATGTCGCGAATATTCGGCCGTCAGACACATAGTTGGTTTCCATGGATCGTTTGTCATAAACGAGGGTTTTTGAGCATGCCATAGCGCATGCCGTCACGCCCCTTGAATGGCGCGATGGAATCTTCTCAAAACTGTTATAGAAACGGTTGTCGCAAAATGCTATGTGTCCAACGACTTTCAAGAACATTTGGATGGCTATGCGGGTCGGGTACGCCAGGGTCAGCACGATCGATCAAAATCCGGAGCTTCAGCTTGAGGCGCTGAGACGCGCCGGTTGCGAGAAGGTGTTTACCGAGCGCGGGTCAGGCGCTCGCGATGACCGCCCGGAATTGGGCCGAATTCTCTCCGACGTGCTTCGCACTGGTGACACGCTCGTTGTCTGGAAACTCGATCGGTTGGCGCGATCGCTAAAGAAGCTCATCGCGACGGCGGAAGAGTTGGAGCGCGCGAAGATCGGGCTCGTGTCCTTGACCGAGAGCATTGATACGACGACGCCGGGCGGCATGCTGACCTTCCATGTCTTCGGTGCGATCGCCCAGTTCGAACGTGCTCTGATCCGCGAACGCACGACGGCTGGACTGGTCGAGGCGCGGCAACGTGGCCGCAAGGGTGGCCGCCCGCCCGCGATGCGCCCGGGCGATATTGCCGCGGCGCGCGCCCTGATGAAGGAAGGCAGCATACCGGTACGCAATATTGCGCAGCGCATGGGGGTTTCTGTTGCAACCCTCTATCGTCATATCGGCAAGAAGGGTGGCTCTCCCAAAACAGTGGAATCCGAGGACGTCCATGGCTGAGCGGAGAAAGCGGCCGCCCGGAGAGGCTCTTGTCGATCTTCGACGCCGATTGTCGCTGCTTTCTCCCCGTGATCCAGGCCGTACCGAGATTGTTGCTCGTGCCGCCGATGCCTACGGCATCTCGATCTGGACCCTGTATCGGGCGCTGCGGGAGTTGAACCGCCCGAAATCCGTACGGCGCGCCGATCACGGAACCTCCCGGATCGCCCCGCAGCCGGAGATGGAAACCTATGCCGAAATCATCGCGGCCCTGAAGATCAGAACGGCGAACCGGAAGGGGCGGCATATCTCCACGGCGCGCGCCATCAAGCTGCTTGAGGAAGACGGCGTGGTGACGCCCGATGGCCTGGTCCGTGCACCGCCCGGCATCTTGAAACGCGCAACGGTCGATCGGCTGCTGCGTGTTTCCGGCCTGGATTATGCGCGCGTCACCCGCCCGGTGGCTGCCGTCCGATTCCAGGCGCGGCGTTCCAACGAACTCTGGCACTTCGACATGAGCCCGTCCGACCTGAAGCAGGTGGAAGCGCCGCTTTGGGTCGAGGAAGGGCGCGGCCGGCCGACGCTGATGCTGTTCTCCGTGGTCGATGATCGCTCCGGCGCGAGCTATCAGGAATACCGCTCCGTCTACGGCGAGGACGCGGAGTCCGCCTTGCGCTTTCTCTACAATGCCTTCGCCGCCAAGCCTGAACCGGAACTGCCGCTTCAGGGGATTCCAACGACCATCCATATGGATAACGGGCCGGTGAGCCGCTCGCGCGTTTTCCAGTCCGTCATGGGTAGCCTTGGTGTCCGGGTTCTCACGCATATGCCCCCGTCGGACAGCGAGCGGCGCACGCCGGCGCGAGCGAAAGGCAAGGTCGAGCGGCCGTTTCGCACGATCAAGGAAGTGCACGAGACCCTCTATCATTTCCACAAGCCGAAGGACGAAGAGGAAGCCAACCTTTGGCTCAGGCGCGCCTTGGTCACCTACAATAACGGCGACCATCGCACAGAGTCTCATGCACGCATCGAGGATTGGCTGCGGCATCTTCCTCCTGACGGGGTGCGGGCGATGTGCTCCTGGGAGCGGTTCTGCGCCTTTGCGCGCGAACCGGAACGACGGACGGTTGCTGGAGACGCGACCGTATCGGTCGAAGGCGCATCCTATGAGGTCGAGCCCGAACTTGCCGGCGAAACGGTGACCTTGCTCTGGGGCCTGTTCGATCAGGAACTGTTCGTCGAGCATGAGGGCAAGCGCTTCGGTCCATTCCAACCTTCGCGCGGGGCGGTTCCCCTCTTTCGCTATCGCAAATACCAGAAGAGCAAGCTCGAAGAGCGGCTCGACAAGGTGGTGCGCCTGGCAGACCAACTTGGGCTCCCCCGCGCCGCGGTCACCGGCGGGGATCGTCCATTGCCTTCGCTGCCCCCGACCACGGCTGGGCTGAGTGTACGGCGGACACCGTTTCCGGAACCCGCAATAGAGACCGCTTATCCAAATGGCCTCGCAGCCCGTGGGGCCATCGCCGACCAGCTCGGCCGGCCGATCGGCGCGATGAATGCCGGTGACCGCGCCTTCATCAATGAACTGCTTGGAGAAACACTCGACAAAAAGATGATCGCGGCCCGTATCCGCGAACGCTTCCAGGCGCGAAGAAAGGAAGAATGATGCTCGCTGACGTTCAATCCAGTTACGGCCTCGACCGGCCTTTCCAAGGGGCCGGCAACTTTGAGACCGAGCATCAGCGCACGATCATCCGCGAGGTGTGTGCGGCCGTCCAGACCGGTCGGCTTGTCGTGGTCTCCGGCCTGGTCGGTTCGGGGAAAACCCACCTTTTGCGCCGCATCGAGGCCGAACTCACCAAAGCCGGCAAGGTCGCACTCGCCAAATCGCTGGCGGTCGACAAGCGGCGCACTTCGCTGCCATCGCTCATTGAAGCCCTGTTCTACGACTTGTCTCCCGGCGATCGTGCGCAGGTCAAGATCCCCAAGCAGGCCGAGCGCCGGGAGCGCGACCTGCGCGACATCATGAAAAAAGGCAAACGGCCGATCGTCCTCGTGGTCGACGAGGCCCATGACCTGCACCACAAGACCTTAACCGGCCTGAAGCGACTGATGGAGGTGGTCGCCGACGCCGGCGTGCTCCTTTCCGTACTTCTTGTCGGGCATCCCCGGTTGCGCAATGATCTGCGCCGGCCGCAAATGGAGGAGATTGGCTACCGCACGACCATTTTTGACTACGAGGGGATCGGCTCCGCGCGCCGCGACTATGTTGCCTGGCTGCTTGGCGCCTGTGCGGCCGAAGGCGTAAAGGTTGGCGAACTCCTCGAGGAAGAAGCCATCGACCTCATCGCCGAACGTTTGCGCACGCCGCTTCAGATCGAGATGCATCTCACCCTCGCATTCGAGCAGGGCTTTCGCCTCGGCACCAAGCCGGTTACCGCCGAAATCGTCGAGCAGGTCCTGTCCCGCGCCATCGACGATCTCGAACCGACGTTGACCCGAAATGGTTACGATGCGACGGCTCTGGTCACGCACCTCAATGCTCGGCCGTCGGATATCCGCGCCTTCCTGGCGGGCACCCTTGATCCCGAATATTCCCGTCAGCTGACCGAGCAACTACGACAGGCAGGCGTCCCGGTTTGACCATGCCGTCGCTGGCAATTAATCTGAGCACGTGGGGGATGTTTGCAAGCAGACCCGGATGTTTGCGAGCACATTGGCAAAGAGCGTGAGCACGACGCCCGCTCCATTGTCAGATAATTCGAGCAGAAAATGCCGATGTTTGCGAGCAGAGGCGCTTATGTTGGCAAGCCGCTACAGCTATGAGCTGGTCAGGGCGCTCGATCCACTCGTAAGCTGCAGCACGCATATGTACCCGGCCGTCGCGAAAAGTTGATGTGCTGTCGCCCCGCCGATTAACGCAGCGAACAAATCGCAGTTCCTTGTGCCCCAGGCTTGGGAGCAAATATTCTTTCGCGTTGGTCGCCCAGCGCGAGGCGGCCCGGTTCGAAGGGCGAGGTGGGCAGCCGCGGTGCGCTGCTTAGTGCGCGGTGGTCCGCTTGTTCTTTCACGGATTCTTTTTCCGGGATAAGCAACCTTTGTATCGGTGTGATGCCTAATAGAATGCGTGGATCCATGAGCAATTCGGGTCCCGCCGCGTTGGCGTCATTAAGTGGCCTTTCGAAGCAAGCTTGACTCTTCTGCGCTGAGAAAAAACACCGCGATAGCTTTTGTAGAGGACATTAGATCCTGCTCAACACAAGGTGAGGGAGGTCCGTGAAGGATGTCGCGTATCGAAAACCCTCGGGTGATCAACGGACTCAGGGACCACATCGGTAACCCGGAATGGAATGGTCGGGAAGGACCGCGGTTCTACCCTTTGGGGCTTTAATGCCAATCTGCGCTAATGGCCTGCAAACCAGTCCGCCGCGCCGCGCCATTTCCGCCTGAGCACTGAAGCGAACGCCGGTAGCCCGACCCCGCGCGAAGTTCTTCAGCGCTGCGTTAGAGATCCGCTCCCAGGTTTTTCCTCGGTCCCGGCCGGCGGGAACGCGGGGCAGCAGCCCGGGTTCTGCGCTCCAGGCCAGAAGTTGGTCCAAGGATGACGCTGTCGCGGAGGTGGTGCTCGATGAGATAAGCGTCCAGCATGGCACGGTGGGCAGGCAGGCCGATCTCGTGAACGAGCCCTTCCGGCATGCGCTGGTAGCGCAGCATCTGGTTGGAAGCGGGGAAGCTCCGACCAAGACCCCCAGCGCCGACTTCCAAAAACAGACCCATGGTGCGCCGCCGGTACAGCTGGGCGTGCATTAGCGCTGTCGAAACCAGTGCGCTGGGCGGCGAGCGCATCCAGGCACCAGACGGCCGGAGCACGTCTGCGGCAAACTCCTTCCAGAAGGCCGGGTCGGCGACGTCGGCGTCAAGAATATGATGCACGGCGATTGAATCCGGTGTCGTCGGCGGCTCGGGATTGACCACAGAGCTCCGCGCTCCTCGGTCACTCACCACTGGTCATCATCAGCCATAGTGACGTCCTGCCAGCCGATCTCGCAAACGTCGCTCAGACCATTGCCGCCGGTCTCCAGATCGATGACGCGAACTCTAGAGAGAGAATTGTCGGAAATCCTCGTCTATCCTCTAGTTATCCAATCATAACGCCAGATAGAGTTGCGGTTGTTCCCCGTCATCTTCCGACTGATCGTTGGTAAGCGAAGAGAGCGTGACGCCCAGCAGACGGATCGGACGCTTGAACGGATAGACGGTGGAAAGCAGGGCAGATGCGGCCTCCGTGATCTCGGCAACGCCCGTGGCCGGGAGAGTGCCTGTTCTGCTTCGTGTTGCCTGCGTGAAGTCCGAATATTTGATCTTAACGGTTACCATCTTGCCGCTGATCGACTTTGCCTGACAATGCGACCAGCCTTTTGCCGCTGAAGGTTCCATCCGGTGGTGGCGAGGGCTAGATCGTCGGTGTCGTCGACTAACGTATCCTCGGCACCGATTGGTTTTGTCACCCGGTCGGGCCGAACAGGGGGCTCATCGATGCCGCGCGCGATACCGTAAAAGTAGGGACCGGATTTACCGAAGTTCTCAGTCAGGAACTGCAGCGATTTTGATTTCAAGTTGGCTCCGGTTTTGATGCCGAGGCGGTGCATCTTCTCGGCGTTGGCCCACACCGCGAAATTTCTTGACCGCTAGTCCGTCGACGAAAGCTGGGCCGTTCTTCGGGCTGATGACGGTCTGGCCGTTCGGCTTGTTGAGATCCGACGCCATCTTGGCCAAAAACTTGTTGTACGGAATGCCGGCTGATGCATTGAGACCAGCGACTGACTTGATTTTTCGCACGGATCTCCAGCGTGATCTCGGTGGCGATCGGCATGTCCTTCAGATTTTCCGTTACTTCGAGATAGGCTTCATCGAGTGACAATGGCTGATCAGCGGCGTGTATTCGGCAAAGATATCGCGGATCTGTTGGGAAACAGCGCGATAGATCTCGAATGACCTGCCACTGAACTTTCATCCAGTGGCGATTAGAGCCCCGGCGGACGGTGAACCGCCCCAGGTTTCTGGACCATCTGAGGCTAGAGTTTTCCGGCTTCATTCAGGGAGGCGGGCTGGTTGAGCCTCCTGATTTCATCAGCGAGATCGGTACCTTATTGCCGATCGCACCATGCGGCCGAAACTCATTATAGTCTATACGCCAATCCTCCATCTTTTCGCGGGCATCCGCAAGGGTCAGGAACCAGTGCTGATTCAGACATTCGGCGCGGAAGCGGCCATTGAACGCTTCAATGAACGCATTGTCGGTCGGCTTGCCCGGGCGTGAGAAGTCCAAGGTGACGCCTTTGGCGTAGGCCCAAAGGTCAAGATCGCGAGACACGAACTCAGTCCCCTGATCGACACGGATCGTCTTCGGGTAGCCAACTTTCCGGCATACCCGTTCCAAGGTTTGCACGACATCTTCACCTCGATAGCTGTGACGTGGATCAAGCACCGGCACATAGCGCGAGAAGGTGTCGACCACCGTGAGCACCCGCAGTTTCTTGCCGGTCGCGAGTTGGTCGTGAACGAAGTCCATCGCCCAGACATCGTTCGGTCCAACGGCCATTTGCCGATCTTCCCGCAGCTTGGCTTTGACCCGTCGCTTCGGCGTCTTGTTACGCAGTTGCAGGCCCAAGTCTCTGTAAATGCGATAGGTTCGCTTGATGTTGGTCCCCCAACCCTCGCGCTCCAACAATACATGCACGCGACGATAGCCGTAGCGAACACGTATCTCGCAGATCTCACGAATACGACGTTCCAGACCGGCCTGATCGGCACGGCGAGAGGTGTAATGGTAGGTCGACCGATCGAAGTTCAGTGCCCCACAGGCACGCCGGATCGAGATCATCCAATCCCGGCACATGCCTTTCACCATCTCGCGTTTCCGAGCAGGCCTTAGAGCTTTCGCCGAATGACATCCTGCAACATCTCACGGTCCAGCGTCAGGTCCGCGACGATCTTCTTCAACCGCGCATTCTCGTCCTCGAGCTGCTTCAGCTTCTTCATCTCCGGCGGCAGCATGCCCGCGTATTTTTTCTTCCAGTTGAAATAGGTCGCCTGGCTGATCCCCGCCTTCCGGCAGATCTCCGCAACCGACACTCCTTCATCACCCTGCTTCAGAATGAACGCCTTCTGTGCGTCCGAAAACTGTGATGCTTTCATCGTCTTCCGTTCCTTTCCCAGCCAGGAAAATGCACCGGAAAACTCTAACCAAAAACGGTCCAGTTTGAAGGGTTCAGATCACCCCTTCATCGCCTATCAAACTCCAAGTTCAGTTAACCTTACGATGCCAGTTCTGTCTCATGGGCGCAGATGTCAAACAATGTAGAAAAGTAGGGACCTTCGAGACATCCTTGTTTTTAACTTTCGATCACAAGGATAATCGCGATGATGACATTCCGACGGGAAGTTTCACATAAGCTGCGCGTTCTTCAACATGCCGAGCGTCACGGTGACGTATCGCAAACCTGCCGCTATTTCGGTATTGGCAGAGCCAGTTTCTATCGATGGAAATCGGCTTTCGAGCGCTATGGCGAGGCCGGGCTTGAGAACCGATCCTCCGCACCAAAAAATCCCGCTAACCAGAAGCCTGCAGAAATCATCGAGAAAGTCTTGCATCTGCGCACCAGATATCATCTCGGCCCGATGCGCATTTCCTGGTATATGAGCCGGTACCATGCCATCACCATCTCTGACGCCTGCATCTATAGAATTCTGAAGCGGAACGGGCTTAGTCGGCTTCCCGGCGGTACGCGTGTTAGGAAAATCCATACCCAGAGATACGAGCAGCGCGTGCCGGGGCATCAGATACAGGTCGACGTAAAATTCCTGAAATTTGAAGGCGTTGACGGCAAGGTCGTCAAGCGCTTCCAATACACGGCAATCGACGATGCCACCCGCATCCGGGCCTTGAAGGTCTATGATCGCCACACCCAGGCCAACGCCATAGACTTCATCGACACCGTAATCGCCAAATTCCCGTTCCGCATTCGCGAAGTGCGCACCGATAATGGGCACGAGTTCCAGGCCAAATTCCACTGGCACGTCGAAGACCAGGGCATCCGGCACGCCTATATCAAGCCAGCGTCGCCCCAACTAAATGGAAAAGTCGAACGGTCACACCGCACTGATGATCAAGAGTTCTACCAGCTTTTGTCATATACAGACGACACCGACCTCGTTCAAAAGCTCAGCGAATGGGAGAGGTTCTACAACCTTGCAAGGCCGCATGGCGCTTTCAATGGAAAGGCACCTTACGAAATCCTCCGCGAACGCCTATAATCCAAACAAGGATGTCTCATCGCCCTTCAGAAGATTACATACTATGAACGTTTGGCTGGTGTGCACCGTCATACGGCTCTCCACATATCCCTGTTTATTTATTTTGATTCAAGTAAGCACTGAGCGTGGCATTGGTCAGTCAACCTTTTGTTACGTTCGTCGTTGTAAGGGCGCGAACGTGAGCGAAGCTGGATTGTTCCGGTAGCTCACTGGTTCTTCACCAAGGCCTAGTTGTAAGTGTATGTCTGCACGAGCCCCAGTGTGTTTTTTGAGAGTAGCCTGAGCCAGATAGCCAGCAGCGGCGGGACATTTGCTTTACCTCGGCTCATTGCCTCCACGACTGACAGATCGCATTGGAGGACTTCTGCCAAGTCTGGAAGTGACCACTGGAGATTGCACAGGCAACGGCGAAACTCTTCGGGGGCCATGGTCTTGCCACTTTACTTCGCTTCAAGCAAAGGAACCCACCATTCTCGGCGGGTTCCCTCACGATGCACTACCATACGTTGGAGCGCGGTCTTCTGGTCCCGCGCACGCTCATAGTGTGGCACTGCGGTTAATGATGGGTTAACGGCCAAAAAGAAATCCGCCGGAGCAGGTCTCATGCAAAGACACCATCAGACAAGGCCGCTTGAACCACCAGGCCAAAGCGGCGTCACGACACGAAAGTGTTGAATCTGTCCGACTTTTGAGAACGTATGGTGATCACGCTGCGAGGATGGATGTTTCGCGCCGTAGCGGCCTGAGATCGAGGCTTTCCGTCGAGGTCCAAATGTAATCGCCACTGAGCCTGATGTGTCGCCACCCGAGCGGGGTGATCTGTTTGACTAGGTCGGGCGATACCCTCCCGGTTGAGTTGGGCGAAGGCCGGTTGGAGATAGAGAGTGTTCCAGTAGACGATGGCATTGAACAGCAGGTTCAGCCCGGACGCCCGGTAGAACTGACTCTCGAAGGTCCTGTCTCGCAGTTCTCCGAGCCGGTTGAAGAACAGCGCACGGGCCAAGGTGTTCCGGGATTCGCTCTTGTTGACTGTGATTAGGCATGGAATAAGGGCTCTGACTCACTTTTGATGAAATCAAGTGCTGGCTGATGTTGGTTTCACGCAAGGAATCAATACCATGGGCCATTCGCTCAGATCGTCGACGCTCGTCCCTCGCGGCTTTATAGTCGACAATACAGCCATTGATGACGACGTCATGTTGATCGCAGTCCGGCCGACGAGCAAAGCAAGCTTTTGCCCAATCTGTGGAACAAGGTCGGAACGAATCCACAGTCGATATCAACGACGCCTGGCTGACCTGCCCTTGGTGGGAAAGCCCGTTCGGCTTGTCATTGAAGCGCGCCGGTTCCACTGCGATGCACTGCTATGCGGTCGGCGAATCTTCGCCGAGCGCTTCGACGGAGACATTCTCGCGCCTTCGGCGCGGCGAACCGCCAGGCTTGACCACATCGTCCATCATCTCGGACTTGCACTGGGTGGCAGGCCAGCGGCCACCTTTGCCAAAAGGCTGATGTTGCCGGTCAGCAACGATACGCTGCTGCGCGTCGTGCGGCGACGCGGCAGTCCGCGCTTTGTCCCACCCACCGTGATCGGTATCGACGACAGGGCGTGGCGACGAAATCAACGCTATGGGACCATCATCTGCGATCTGGAACGGCGCAAAACCATTGCTCTCCTGCCGGATCGGGAGCCGTCGACGGCCCAGGCCTGGCTCTCGGACCAACCTCAGATCAGCATCGTCGCTCGCGACCGCGGCGGTGGTTACGCGACGGCTGCAGCCAAGGCGTTGCCACACGCCACCCAGGTCGCTGACCGCTGGCACTTAATGGAGAACGCCAGCCGGGCATTCCTCGATGCGGTGCGCAAATCGATGCGCCAGATCCGAACTGCGATCGGACCGGCCACGATCAACCCCGAACTGCTGACGGCCGCCGAGAGGATCCAGTACGAGGGATATCTTCGCCGGGAAGACACCAACGCCGCAATTCTCGACATGGCCAAGTCCGGAGCAACAATCAAGGAGATCGTGCGCCGGACCGGATACAGTCGCGGCCTTGTCCGACGCGTACTGCGTGGTCAACGTTCGGATGTCTTCCGCGTCCGTGAGAACTCGCTTGAACTCTACCTGCCCTGGCTTGACGCTCAATGGACGGCCGGAAACCGGAATGGAACGGAGCTATGGCGGCAACTCAAGAGCCAAGGGTTCCGCGGCTGTCTTCGAGTTGTCACCGAGTGGGCCACACGCCGTCGAAAAGCAGAGAAGGTCGATGCGGGCGCGTTGAGCCGAGCGCCTTCGGCCAGGACCATTGCGCGTCTCATGACCATCGGCCGCGACGACCTTTCCAAATCTGAGACCGTGACGGTTGCGGCGATTGAGGGTGGCGTGCCGCTGCTGGTTGAGGCCCGGGAAGTCATCGCCGCCTTCCAGGCCATGATCCGCAAGAAATCTCTCGCTGATCTCGATACATGGTTGGAACGCGCTCGATCGGGCTTGGTCGCCTCCTTCGCCAACGGTGTCGTTAGAGACCGAGCAGCCGTCAGCGCAGCGATCTCTTCACCATGGTCCAACGGCCAGACGGAGGGGCAGATCACCACGCTCAAACTTGTGAAACGCCAGATGTACGGCCGCGGAAAAATTGATCTCCTCCAAGCCCGCGTCATCGGCGCGGGATAAAATCCATCACCACCAAAACTGCGTCAGAGCCCCGTTACGACGCCGATTGACAGAAACAGCGCTCCGGCTCATCGACGGATGGATCGCGGATTATAATGAAATCCATCCCCATTCTGCCCTCAAGATGGCTTGCCCTCGGCAGTTCATCAGGGCTAAATCAACCTAGCCGACTTGTCCGGTCAAACGGGGTGCACTCCATCACCCGATTCGAGACAATCAGCGATGAATGCCTCAAGTTCAGGTGTCAGCGATACGTTTCGGGTCAATCGATTGGCCATTGTCAAGATGTGCCCCAGGTCGAGCACTGTGTCAAAGTGTGGCCATATACCCCCCCTGCGGGGCGGGAAAGAACAAAGTGAAACGGCTTTTACCGACTGCATGGCAATGGCGGCAGACGCCGGTGTCCCAGGTTGAAGGCACAGAATTGGCCAGGCATGAAACCTGGAGAGGTCCTCGGGCGATAAGGTTTTCGCCTGACGATCAACCGCTTGGGCGCCACCCTACACCGGCATGGAGTGTATAGCTTGCCCGAATTGAAACGTTGGAACTCCGCCTACGCGCCTAAAACTGGCGGCTCCAATAGCAACCCCTCTTGCTCGTCGATAGCGACCGTGCTCGCTGTTAACACGAAATATGTCATGCCGACCCTGATGCAATTCGGTCTATTGTTGGGAAGCGCCGCAAGCAGCGCGACTAGATCTGCTGGCATCACAGGTGTTTCAGGCCTTCTGCGGTTATACCAGTGAATGATCCGATTCATCGTCCTAAGGCACTCCAACCCACGTGAACTTCTGGGACGCGGCCCCTCGAAATCGCACCGCTCTCTATTGTCTCGCGGGAGCGGAAATCGTCTCCGCCTCGCCAAATAAGGGTCATCTGCCCAAAACATCTCGCTTTAGGCGTCCCTCATCGTCTGACATCAAATCCTCGCCAGTCCCTGCAGCCGCCAACGACGTCCTGATGGCATCTTCAATCGGCTGTGGCCGGCCGAAAAGGTAGCCCTGACCGAGATCACAGCCAAGCTGCTGAAGGTATTGCAGTTGGCTTTGCTCCTCGATTCCTTCGGCGGTGACCTCAACGCCCAAACCATGACCAAGCGCGATCATGGCGCGGACGACCTTATCCTGCCTTTCGCTTGCCTCGAATGTCTGAACGAAACTCCTGTCAATCTTGATCTTCTGGAACTGGTAATTCGACAGCTGCGAAAGGCTCGAATAGCCGGTCCCAAAGTCGTCCAGAGCAATCCGGATACCCGCCTTGGTAAGATCCTCCAGAACTTCCTTGGCCGCAACTGCGTCCTTGATCAGCGCACTTTCCGTGATCTCGATTTCCAGGCGCTGAACCGGCAGGCCGCTTTCGCCCATGATTTTCAGCAGTCGCAGCCCGAGCAGCCGATCGCACAATTGCGTCGGTGAGACATTGAAAGACAAAATGGTGTCGGCCGGCCAGGACATTGCATCCTTGCAGGCTCGCCTGAACAATTGTTCTGTTAGCTCGACAATGAGCCCGGCATCTTCGGCGATCGGGATGAAATCAGACGGGGGAATAAAGGTGCCATCAGCTGTTTTCCACCGGGCAAGTGCTTCAAACCCCGCCAGCTTCCGGGTGCTGAGTTCTACAAAAGGCTGGTAATAGGGCTCGACTACACCCTCTCTCATGGCTTGGCGCAAACGAGCCTCAAGTTGTATGCGATTGTTGAGCTCATCAAGCATTGCCGGAGTAAAGGCCGAGGCATTGTTGCGGCCCATTTTTTTCGAAGCATACATGGCGCAGTCCGATTGATGGATTGCATCTGCGAGCGTTACGCCGTTAATGCCTGCAACGGTATATCCAACGCTTGCGCCAAGATCGACCGTCGCGCCTTTGATTGTCATTGGCTTGGATATCGCACGTACGATTCGGGCCGACAGCGCTTTGAGATCGACCTGCCCCCTAAGCTTCGCCAGCACGACAAACTCGTCACCCCCTAGCCGATAGATATGCTCGTCTGGGAAAACCTCCGCCAGCCGTTCGGACGTAATTTTGAGAGCAGCATCGCCGCTATCATGCCCAAGCAGATCGTTGACCTTTTTAAACCCATCCAGATCGATGCTGAACACCCCATAGCGGTCACCGGAAAGGAAATCTTCCCGGGCGGCCACAGCATCAAGAAGACGGCGATTTGGCAGCTTTGTCAGTGGGTCATGGAAAGCAATCCAGTCGACGTCACGCTCGGCGAGAATGCGGCGAGAGATTTCGTGAGACATATCCTTGATACGGAGGACAGAGTAGGCCAGTCCCAGGAAACCACCGATGTTAAGAGCGGTAAACACCTCATCGAGATTGTAACTCTCATGATCGCGGAAATAATGGTCCAGAACCTCATGGGCATTAAAATACGAGGCAAGGCCGTAGAGCAAAACGAATGCACCGATCCAGATAAAGATCTCGACGTTGGCGCGATTATGACGGAAGTTTGGCATGGAACCTCTTTGCGCGGCCTTGATAGGCGGAGCGATCGAAATCCGTTCGGCATCTGATGTTCGGCATCCCATGTGTAGATGCCGGTAAGGTTGATATGTTCCCAACTGAGCGGCGATATGTGTTTCAATAGAGTATCAGGAATGTCTCGCCCCGCTCGTTTCAGCTGTGTGACTGCGCGATCAAGATAAACCGTATTCCAGTGCACGATCGCACTGACGACGAGATTGAGCCCCGAGGCGCGGAAAGCTTGGCTTTCGAACGACCGGTCACGGATCTCGCCTCGCTCGTGGAAGAACACAGCGCGCTTCAGCTTATGGGCGGCCTCTCCCTTGTTGAGACCGGCTTGGCATCTCCGCCGCAATGCCGGACTTGAGTACCATTCGATCATGAAGAGCGACCTTTCGATACGGCCGAGTTCGCGGAGCGCCCTCGCGAGATGGCTTTGCTTCGGAGATGCGGACAGCTTCTTCAGGATCGTAGACGGTACCACGGACCGCGTCGTGATCGACGCCGCGAGATGGAGCAGATCGTCCCAATGGTCGAGAATCAGGGCGGTGTTGATCGGCGCCCCGATAGGAGGGGCGCCACGGTGGCGCCCCTTCAGTGACGCCCGATACCGCCTTTGATAAAGATCTCGTTTGTAAGACAATTGCCGCGATTAATTTAACGGTCTGCGACATAGATTTCATTCCACCCGCTCAAATTAGTATGCAGAATTCGTAAGCGGGACAACCAGCCGGCCGTAAGAGCCCCTCGCCCCTTCGTCAGCCGTTTGAAGCCTGAAATCTATCGGCATGCAAAACCTTGCAACTCCGCGCGGGCCCCGTTTCCGCACCGTCCGCCACGCAGGGAATATCGCAAACCAAGTTTTAACCATTGCCGTCAATTATAATATGGCGCGGCTTGTATAGCGTCCGCGCGTTTCAGTCGGAGACACTCGCATTTTCCGAAAGATTTTACTTTTCCTGATCGTCACCTTGTCTACAATATTCGCGGCCATGCTGATCGCAGTGATTGCAGCAGAGACAAATTGGATCGCGAGTTGGGACAGCAAAATAACGCTCGCCCCTGGCACAGCTTATAAGCTCTAACTGCGATCGCGACATTGCCGTCTCGCGAGGGTCGAATGCAGATGCTCGACTCAATCCTCACCCTGATTGTCATTTTTATCCCGTCTACGCGTTCTTCAAATGGGTTCATCATGACGCGCCGAATGCGGGTACATCCTCAAAACCGCACCAGGCCAGCCGCGGCCTAAAACGCCACTAATTTTCGCGCTGCCGCTCTCCTGTCGATAATGAAAAATTTCCCCGCGCCTGCATTTAAGATTCCCAGAGCTCCGGTCAACCCGGGCATGGTGCAGGACTGCCGTCATTGCCGGATGATCCAAGTTGGGTGACAATCTTACGGCGTCCCGACCTCGCCGAACGAAGTGAACGACATGAGCGGAAGGTAGCTTGCTCTTAGGGACGCCACCTGCATGGTGCCGCTATCGGACATCCGTTCTCTCTCTCTCTCTCTCTCTCTCTCTCTCTCTCTCACCCCGTTCATTAGCGCGTTTATCAGAAGAAGCGGCAGCCAGTCTCCATCCATTGACCTCATGGAACCTCATTGCCGACCAATCGTTTTGTTCTCGCGAGGGGGCCACGTCGCCATGTTTTCTCGGGGCCCAGGAAAACAAGGAGAAAAATCATGGTGAGCGGCCAACTGAAAGCATTGCTGGGTGTACTTGCGGTAGCAGGCTATCAGAACAGGGAGAAAATCGCGGATTTTCTGCGGGGGTTGAACACGCAGCAGACCTCCGGAGCTAACCGGGATGAAGAAGCGTCCTCCAACCAGACAAGCGGTGGCGACCTGCCCGGCAAGCTCGGTGGCGGCAGGGAGTCGGGAGGCATCGGATCTATTTTTGACGGGCTCACCTCAGGAGGAACTTTAAGCGGTGGTCTGAGCGACCTTCTCAAGACGTTCCAACAAAACGGCTTCGGGCAGAAGGCGGAGTCCTGGATCAAGCCGGGGGCAAATGACGCCATCAACGCCGACGAACTCTCGGAGGCGATCGGGCCGGAGGTTCTCGATGAATTGGCCGCGAAGACACGTCTGTCGCGGGAAGAGATATTGGCGCGTCTTAGCAAGGATCTACCGCAAGCTGTCGATGAACTGACGCCAGATGGGACCATTCCATCCGAGCAGCAGGTTTCGAAGCTCTGATATATATCTTTGCCGGATAGCGCTGACACGCTGTGGGGTGCTTGATCTGTGAGAAAATGCTCGCCGCGAGAGGTCGGCATATAAAATGTCGCAGACGTTTTTTACTCTCTGGAGCAACAGGAAAATGGAGGCGGCAGGCCTCATTTCCGCTGATCAGGAAACACCGGTCCCAAAACGCGCAGGTTCTCATCGCGACCGTAGACCCTTCGCGGTTTACTCTTTCCTGCAACCACTCGCCTTAATTCAACTTAGGGAGACCTGATGGAGTCACATAGTCAACCGATATACATAGGGGTCAGAACAAGAGCAGTCCGAAATCGTACGCTAAGGGCGAACGGAAAGAGAACTTATGCGACCCGCCGTAGCCCGGCTGGCAGACGCAGCGATCGAAATCCGTTCGGCATCTGATGTTCGGCATCCCATGTGTAGATGCCGGTAAGGTTGATATGTTCCCAACTGAGCGGCGATATGTGTTTCAATAGAGTATCAGGAATGTCTCGCCCCGCTCGTTTCAGCTGTGTGACCGCGCGATCAAGATAAACCGTATTCCAGTGCACGATCGCACTGACGACGAGATTGAGCCCCGAGGCGCGGAAAGCTTGGCTTTCGAACGACCGGTCACGGATCTCGCCTCGCTCGTGGAAGAACACAGCGCGTTTCAGCTTATGGGCGGCCTCTCCCCTGTTGAGACCGGCTTGGCATCTCCGCCGCAATGCCGGACTTGAGTACCATTCGATCATGAAGAGCGACCTTTCGATACGGCCGAGTTCGCGGAGCGCCCTCGCGAGATGGCTTTGCTTCGGAGATGCGGACAGCTTCTTCAGGATCGTAGACGGTACCACAGACCGCGTCGTGATCGACGCCGCGAGATGGAGCAGGTCGTCCCAATGATCGAGGATCAGGGCGGTGTTGATCGGCGCCCCGATATGGTTCGACAGGGTTGGATATGCATCGCTCCTCTCGAACGTGTGGAACTTCCGGTCTTTGAGATTGCGCAGTCGCGGTGAGAACCGCTTTCCGATCAAGGCGAACAGCCCGAAGATATGATCACTGGCACCGCCCGTGTCGGTAAAGTGTTCCTGAATGTCGAGCACCGTGTCCTGGTCGAAGAGCCCATCGAGCACATAGGCCGCCTCGCTTTCGGTCGGACTGATGGGCAAAATGCCGAAGTAGCCGTACTGATCTGATAGATGGCTATAGAATTTCGTCCCGGGTTCGCTGCCGTAGTGCAAATTGATGTCGCCGCGCTTTGCGGCTCGGTCACTCGCACGAAAAAATTGGCCATCTGACGATGACGTTGTGCCATTGCCCCAAAGGCGGGAATGCGGATGCTGGGTGTGGACATCGGTGATGCACGCTTGCGCCGCGCGGTAGGTCTCCGATCGAGCATGGAATGTACGCATCCACCCAATCTGGTGAGCGCTGATCCCTTTGGACGCGCCTGCCATCCGCTTCGGGCCGAGATTTGTCGCATCGGCCAGTACACCAGCGAGCATGGCAGAAACATTTTTTGGGACGTCGCCGGTGCGAACATGCGTGAAGTGATCCGCAAAGCCGGTCCATTCATGCACTTCTCTTAAGAGGTCAGGAACCTCGACCAATGGATACATATCGCTGACCTTGGCATTCAATTCCTCGGCTGCCGCCGGGACGTCGCCGACGGTTGGTGTGACGATCAACGTTCCAGCCTCAAGACGAACTCCTTCGAGACTTCCGGATCGTGCTCTATACGCCAGGCGCTGCAGGTTGAACTCGAGCATCTGGCACGCTTCAGCAAGCCACTGCGCGCCGTCGCCTTGGACCCCCAAACCGAGACGATCTTCTTCCTTCATCGTGATGAATGTCGACCGCGGCATCAGATGCTCGTCAATCGGCCGGAAAGATCGGCTGCCAGCGACCCAGATCTCCGCAGATCTAAGCCGGTCTCGCAAAGCCGCTAGCGTGGCGATCTCGTAGAGACGGCGATCAGGTTTCCCTTGTTCGAAGATAAGCCGTCGATCAGTTTGGCTGAGATGGGTGAGCGGCACGCGATCAGGGAGTGTCCGCCGCTTCTCGGCATAAAGCCGTTTCAGCAGCGCAATTGCCGCCAGAAGCGGGTCGTGGCGATGCGCCGAGCGAAACGTGAAGGCCTGAAGAAATGCACCAATGTATTTGTGGACGGTCGCGTATTGTTCGGCTGCCACGGTCAACGGCGGTGCCTCGTTGTCGTCGACCATCGACTCAAGCTCAGGCTTCATCCGAAGCAACCGGTCCCAACCGACTTTTTGGTCGAGAACATCCAATGCATTCCGACCATGGTCGTTGGCGGACTGCAGTGCGGTGATCGTATCCAGAAACATGCGCAGCGCTTTGGCGGTATTCGCCCTGCAGTCCATCTGTCGCTGCTTCTTTCGATTGTTGGCTTGCGAGAACAATTTACCCATCAGCTTGATGAACATCGTCACCGCATCGTCCGTGAGCTTCTGGCAAAGCTTGATGACTTGGGCCACGATCAGAGCGTGGCGACGGCTGGCGTTGAAGTCGTTGGCAAGCCAGGCCGGCGTTGCGTTGCCCTCCCGGATCATCTGGTCCCACCGTCCGGATGACACGCGCGCCTGCAGTTCCGGATCGATCTCCAGCCGCCGCAGAAAGGCTATCCGCTCGGTCAGCCCGACGAGGTTCGACGCGGCCGGCGCTTCTGGTGCCGAACGCAGCCAATGAAAGCGGGTCTGGCCGATCGACGGGTCAACCTCTAACAGCCTATCCAGTGATTGAAGCCTATCGAGTGGGATGTCTTCAATCAGGGTTCTTTCTGCTCGCCGCCGGGCTATGGCACGGCCGGCAAGGCCGATGCGTTCGATCGTGTCGATCGCCGGCAGAAGAGCGCCGCGTTCGCGAAACGCGGCGACAGTCGAACTGGCTATCGCAGCACCGTCGTCGGACATGGTCGCCGCTTGAATTGCCGCCAATAGCGCGGCGCGGCGATCTTGCAGCGTCGCGCTTCTCGTATCCAGATACACCATTAGCCGCGCCATATGATCCCGACGGGTTTCTTCGCGGCGTGCATAGAGGGCAAATTCGTCTGGAGCGGCGCCGATCTGATCAGCAACATACTTCAGCATGGCGCGAGGCGGAGTTTCTTCTGCTCCAAGCACTCGACCCGGGTATCGCATTAGACATAGCTGGATGGCGAAGCCGAGCCGATTGTGATTACGTCTCCGCAGTTCAATCTCCAGGCGATCCGCCAATGACAACGAATAGTGTCGGATTAGGTTATCCTCGTCGACTGGTATGTCGACAAGTTTTCGGCGATCTTGATCTTTGAGAAGTTTGCGCTTTGCCATCGCCCGACTCCATTAACGACCAACCTGTGTGAAGCGTTGTCGAGTCGGACCGGACAGAAAAATCAAAACTGGCGCATGTCGACGGCAATCCACAGAGATCCGGATGCTGCACATCCGATCTACAACATCGTTCCGGTTTCGTTCGGCCCTAGCGTACGATTTCGGACTGCTCTTGTTCTGACCCCAGCCTGTCGTCGGCGGCATTCTTTGTGCGGCGATCGTCGCTCTGATCTATCCGCTTTCCGGCGTCAGGATTTCATTCGACCTGGAGGTGAAGGACTTCCTGCTTCTGCTTTTTTTCGCCGGGATCGGGCTGAAGGCCGACATCGTCACACTGCTCAAAGGCGGGCGCCCGCTGTTCGTTCTTCTCGCCCTTGCGATCGTTTTCATCTTCATCCAGAATTTCGCCGCGATCGGCATGGCCGTTCTTTTCGGCATGGAGGCGAAAGCGGGGCTGATGGCCGGGTCCATCTCGCTGACCGGCGGCGTGGGGACGACGCTCGCCTGGGCGCCGACATTCGTGGAGAGGCTCGGCATCGCAAACGCCCTGGAGCTTGGCGTCGCCGCGAACACCGTCGGCCTCGTCTCCGCATGTGTGATCGGCGGGCCGATGGCG
Organism: Agrobacterium sp. FDAARGOS_525; assembly: GCF_003938925.1. Taxonomy (NCBI): domain Bacteria; kingdom Pseudomonadati; phylum Pseudomonadota; class Alphaproteobacteria; order Hyphomicrobiales; family Rhizobiaceae; genus Agrobacterium; species Agrobacterium sp. FDAARGOS_525. Next base: position 51,127 of record NZ_RKIU01000002.1, read on the forward strand.
GCGTTTCTCATGCGCAAGCACCGCATTGCGCCGGCCGGGGAAGGGCATCTCGACGTCGGCGTCGCCTATGACCGTCAACCAGCGTCCAAACTGGACTATTTCGCGGTGCTCTGGGCCATTCTCATCCTCAATGTCACGGTCATGCTGGGCATGGGCATCAACGAGGTGCTGAACAGAGGCAGTCTTACCCTGCCAGCCTTCGTGAGCTGCATTCTGGCGGGGATCGCAATGCGAAACCTGCTGCCCGGCGCCATCGGCGCGGGCATCCGCCGCATCTGGCCGAGCCTCGACGACGGTTTTTCCCTGCTTTCCGATCTTTCGCTCGGGCTGTTCCTCACCATGGCGCTCATGGGGCTGCAACTGTGGGACCTCAAGGGTATGCTCGGCTTCATCGCCTGCACGCTCGCCGTCCAGATCGCCCTGGCTGTCGTCTACGCGCTCTTCGTCGTTTTCAGGGCTATGGGGCGCGATTACGAGGCGGTCGTCATGTCCGCCGGCTTTGGCGGCATCGCGTTGGGTTCGACTGCCACGGCGATGGCAAACATGGCCGCCGTGGCCCAACGCCACGGTCCTGCTCACAGGGCTTTCATCATCGTGCCGCTGGTCTGCGGCTTTTTCATCGATATCGCCAACGCGCTGATTATCTCAATGTTCGTTGCGTGAATTCAGGGGCGATCTCACAAGGCGACCGTTGCACCCGGCCGGGCCTGCCGTTTTGGCAGCGCATCGACGCCGACCATTTCGGGCGGGTAGCGGCAGCCTCCTCAAAGTCTCGTGCACCCGTAAAGGAACATGCGGACGCAGGAGGCGGCCCATGCCTCCAGTTCCACGGCTCCCATGGGCGGCCTCAACCCCAGCAGCATCTGCCTTTGCGGACCGATGATCATGCCCCTGAGCAGATCGGCGGCCAGCGCCGGCTCGGGGCAGGCGATCTTTCCGGCGGCGGCAAGCCGCCTTATGTGCGCTTCGAGCGTATCGGACACCTTAAGGGCCATTTCCCGATAGCTGGCCCCGACTTCCGGGAATTGATCCATTTCGGCCATGACCAGCCGGGCTGTCCTGGCCGCTTCCTCGCTAAGAAACAGCCGCGCATAACCCAGAACGATCTGCGCGAGCTGCTCCTCCACGCCCGATTGCGCCGTCCCGGCCGTATCCGGCGAGCCGAGGCTCGCCTCGATCCGCCTTTCGGCCGCCATGCGAAACAGCGCCGCCTTGTTTTCGACCAGCCTGTAAAGCGTGCGCGTGGAAATGCCCACCCTGCGCGCCACCGCCTCCACGCTCGTCTGGGCGTATCCGGACGTCAGGAATTCGGTGATCGCCGCTTCGACGATCACGCCGGCCGTCTCCTCGGCGCTGCGAGCCGGCGGCCGACCCCGCCCACGGCGTTTCGCCTTGTTGTCGTCCACGATCTTGACTCCCGTCAGTTTTTGCGTCATCTGCTCTATTCGGAAATTTTCTATTTTCCAAATTATCGCAAGCAGGATTCGAGTCAAGATCGGGAACCGGAGCATGTCCGCACGCAAGGCCGTAGCAGTCGCCGCCATTGTGGCGGCAGGGGTGGGAGCTTATGTCGCCTGGTCGGTGGAGCGGCCGCGCACGCTGCTCGTGCAGGGGGAGGTGGAGGCGACGCGGATCGACCTGGCGACCAAGGTCGCGGGGCGGGTTTCCTCCGCGCCGGTCAGTTTCGGCGATCGCGTGACGGCCGGGCAACTGCTTGTCGAACTCGACAGCCCGCAGTTGAAGGCCGGTCTCGACACGGCCGAAGCCAGCCTCGCCGTCGCCCGCTCCAACCGCGAGCTGACCTTCTCGACGCGTCCCGAAACCATCGCCGCGCGCAGGGCGGAGCTTTCCAAGGCCGAGGCGGATGTCGTTCTGGCCCAACGCACCTACGACCGCCTGTCCGGCCTGCTCGACCGGTCGGTCACGTCGCAGCAGGCGGTCGACCAGGCCTCCAATAGCCTGGACGCGGCGTTGCGCGCACGCGAGGCGGCGGAAGCGAACCTGCATCTGGCGGAAAACGGCAACAGCGTGGAGCAGAAGGCGGTCGCGGAGGCGCAGGTCAGGCAGGCGGAGGCGTCCGTCGCCCAGACCACGGCCGATATCGCCGAACTGACGATCCGTTCCCCCATCGACGGACAGGTGACGGCGCGTATGGCCGAGCCGGGCAAGCTCTTCAGCGCCGGTGCGCCGGTGATATCCATTGTCGACGTCGACCGGGCCTGGTTCACCTTCAATGTGCGCGAAGACCTGCTCGACGGGCTTGAGATCGGGCGGACCCTTCAGGTCCGCGTTCCCGCCCTCGGGAACCGGCTGGTGGAGGCGAAGATCACCGCGATCAACGCGCTTGGAAGCTTCGCCAACTGGCGGGCGACGAAAGCGACCGGCGATTTCGACCTGCGGACCTTCGAACTGCGCGCCGAACCGGTGGCGGCGGAACGGAACCTGCGTCCGGGCATGAGCGCGCTGGTCGAATGGAGCGCATCCCACCGGCTGGAGCGGTGACCGTGTCCGCCGCTCATCTCCCGCCCGGCTTCCGGCGCATATTCCGCCGCGAGCTGCGCCAGATCGCCGAACGGCCGGCGCTGTTCTTCATGCTCGGGCCGTTTCCGCTTCTGCTGTTTCTCATCCTCGCGGCTATATTCCATGCCGGGCTGCCGACGGCCCTGCCGGTGGCGGTGATCGACGAGGACGGCACCGGCATGTCGAGGCAGATCGTGCGGATGATCGACGCGACCCCCGAAGTCGAGGTTGCGGGACGCCTGGTCAACCTGACCGAAGGCAGAGAGGCCGTTCTTGACGGCAGGATCTATGCAGCCGTCCTGATCCCCTCCGGTCTGGAGCGGGATCTGCTCCTGGGCCGCCGCCCGGAAGTCGTGGTTTTCTACAACAACCAGTTGATGACGCCCGGAGGCATCGCCGCACGCGCCATAAACGGGGCGCTGAATACCTTCTCCGCCGGTCTGGCCGTGGAAATGCGCATCGCCAGGGGCGCCACGCGGGAAGCCGCCATCGAGGCCGCCGCTCCGGTGCCGCTCCGGCAGAGCCCGCTTTTCAATCCCACCCTCGACTACGTGCAATTCCTGCTCGCGGCGATCATGCCGACGGTGCTGCAAATCTTCATATGCGCCGGCGCCGTCCTCTCCTTTTCCCGCGACCGGCATACGAAGGCCGGAATTGCCCGGGTCCTGCGACTGGGAAAAACGCCGCTGCGGGCGACGGCGGGCAAGCTTTTGCCCTACACCTTCACCTACGGCCTGACGCTGATTGCCGCCGACGCCATCATCTTCGGCTTCTTCGGCGCGCCTTTTCATGGCAGCATGCTGCTGCATGTCGTCTCGGGCTTCGCCTTCATCCTTGCCAGCCAGCTGCTCGGCGTCCTTCTGGCCCTGTCGCTGGCCGACACGGTCGCGGCGCTCGGCCTATGCGGTCTTTTGACCGGTCCGGCTTTCGGCTTCGCCGGCGTCAGTTTTCCCCGCATCGTCATGAACGGATTTTCCGTGGCATGGGGGGCGATCCTGCCGCTCACGCCCTATCTGCAACTGCGGACCGACCAGGCTCTCAGGGGGACGCCGGTGGAGATATCGCTGCCCACCCTCGGCTGGCTGCTGGCGCTGCTGGCGGTCTATGGCCTTTTGACGCTTCTCCAGTTCCGCAGAACGGCCCGGCCCGCCGTGCGGGTGAAAGCGGAACCGCCGGTGGGAGAGACGCCATGAGATCCTTGTTCGCAGGTATTCTCGCCGCATTGCGCCAAGTCGCCGCCGATCCAGGCGCCAAGTCCACGATGATCGCCGCCATCGTCATCTATTGCGTCCTCTATCCTCAGCCTTATCTCGGAGAAGTGGTGCGCGAGGTGCCCGTCGTCGCCGTCGATCAGGACGGGTCGACCGCCAGCCGGGAATTGCTGCGCCGTGTTGCCAGCAGCGATTCCGCCGAAATTGTATCGATCGTGGCCGACCTGCCGGCCGCCAAGCAACTGTTTTATGCCCGTCAGGCTTACGGGATCGTCGTGGTGCCGCCGCGTTTCGAGGAAGACCTGCTATCTGATCGGCGCTCTGCCATCGCAGGCTACGGCGATGCAAGCTACTTTCTGCTCTACAATGCCGCGATGGGCGCCATGGGCGATGCCGCGCGCAGTCTGGGGGCCGATATCCAGTTCCAGCGCCTGAACGCAGCCGGGCTTCCGGGTGAAGAAGCGGCCGCGCTTGTCGCCCCGATGACCATTGCCAGCACACCGCTGTTCAATCCGCAGGGCGGATATGCGAGTTTCGTCGTCCCCGCCGCCTTCGTTCTGATCCTGCAACAGACCCTGCTGATGGGCATCGGCATTCTACATTCGGGCCGGCAGCCGTCGCGCGCTCCGGCCGCGGTTGCGGCGGCGCTGGCCTATATCCTTCTCTATTGTTTCTGGATCGCGGTGACGCTCGTCTTCCTGCCCTATGTCCTTGGTATTCCGCGCATCGGCGGTATCGTTACGCTCTACCTCGTGGCCGTCCCCTTCCTTTTCGCCGTCACCGCCATGGGCTTCGCCATCGCCTGGTCGATCCCGTGGAAGGAGGGCGTCGTCTTCTTCCTCGTCGTGCTGGGCATGCCACTGTTCTTCCTGTCCGGCGTTTCCTGGCCTGTAGAACAGATTCCCTCCGTCTTGCGCGAGCTTTCCCTGCTGATCCCGTCGACCACGGCGATCACCGCTATCGTCCGCGTCAACCAGATGGGTGCGAATTTCCGCTCGGTCGCGAACGATGTCGCGGTCCAGATCGTTCTGGCCATCGGATATGCGCTGCTGGCCGTAACAATCCGATGGGCGCGCAGATAATTCAAGTATCATTTGATATTTGAATTTCGAGTGATATTTATAACGTCGTACCCTGAAACGGCGCTGCGGCGCGCGGAAACGGAAAGGACGATCATGAACGACAAGACCACCTCCCTGCCGAACGGGCAGAAGCCGGGGATAAAGATCGAAGCCAATGTGGGCGAAGCCTTCTGGCGGAAAGGCCCGCAGGACACGCTGCCGCCGCCCGACACGATGGGTCCCTACATGCGCAACCGCCCGCTGCCGGTCACGCCGGTCGAAGGGCGCAAGGCCTGGATCGTCGGCAGCGGCGTCGCCGGGCTCGCGGCGGCCTTCTACATGCTGCGCGACGGCCGCATGAAGGGCGAGGACATCACCATCCTCGACACGATGAATATCGAGGGCGGCTCGCTGGACGGCGCGGGCAACGCCGAGGACGGCTATATCATTCGCGGCGGCCGCGAGATGAACTGGAACTACGACAATTTCTGGGACGTCTTCCAGGACGTGCCGGCATTGGAACTGCCCGAGCCCTACAGCGTGCTCGACGAATACCGGCTGGTGAACGACAACGACCCGAACTGGTCGAAAGCGCGCCTGATGCACAAACAGGGCGAGATCCGCGACTTCTCGACCCTCGGGCTCAGCAGGGCGCATCAGTGGGAGATCGTCAAGCTGCTCCTGAAGCGCAAGGAGGACCTCGACGACATCACCATCGAGGACTATTTCAGCGAAAGCTTCCTGCAGACCAATTTCTGGTATCTGTGGCGGTCGATGTTCGCCTTCGAGAACTGGCAGAGCCTGCTCGAGGTGAAGCTCTACATGCACCGTTTCCTCGACGCCATCGACGGCCTGACGGACATGTCGGCGCTGGTCTTCCCGAAATACAACCAGTATGACAGTTTCGTCGTGCCGCTCATCCGCCTTTTGAAGGAAAAGGACGTGAAGGTGCAGTTCGACACCCGCGCCTACGATCTCGACATGACCGAAGCGGAGGGCAAGCGGACGGTGACCGCCATCCGCTGCAAGGTCGATGGCCGGGACGAGGTGATCGATCTCGGCCCCGATGACGTGGTCTTCGCGCTGACCGGCTCGATGACCGAGGGCACCGCTTATGGCGACATGGACACCGCGCCCGTGCTTGAACGCGGCAAGGCGGAGCCGGGCGAGGACAGCGACTGGACGCTGTGGAAGAACCTGGCGAGGAAATCGCCGGTCTTCGGCAAGCCTGAAAAATTCTACGGCAATGTCGACGGCTCGATGTGGGAATCGGCGACGCTCACCTGCAAACCGTCGCCGCTCGTCGACAAGCTCAAGGAGCTTTCGGTCAACGATCCCTATTCGGGCAAAACGGTCACCGGCGGCATCATCACCTTCACCGATTCCAACTGGGTGCTGAGCGTCACCTGCAACCGCCAGCCGCATTTTCCGGACCAGCCGGGTGACGTGCTGGTGCTGTGGGTCTATGCGCTTTTGATGGACAAGGACGGCAATTACGTCAAGAAACCGATGCCTGCCTGCAACGGGCGCGAGGTTCTGACGGAGCTCTGCTATCACCTCGGCATCGTCGGGCAGATCGACGAGATCGCGGCCAACACCAAGGTGCGGCTGGCGCTGATGCCCTATATCACAGCGCAGTTCATGCCGCGCGCGGCGGGAGACAGGCCGCATGTCGTGCCGGAAGGCTGCACCAACCTGGCTTTGCTCGGCCAGTTCGTCGAAACCTCGAACGACATCATCTTCACGATGGAAAGTTCGGTCCGCACCGCGCGCATAGGCGTCTATACCCTGCTAGGTCTGCCCAAGCAGGTGGCCGACATCAGCCCGACGCAATACGACATCCGCAATATCCTGAAAGGAGCGCGGGCGCTCAACAGCAACGAACCCTTCCCCGGCGAGCGGCTCTTGCACCGGCTGCTCGACAAGACCTATTACGCCCATATCCTGCCGCCGTTGCCGGAGAAGGAGGAGACGACGCTGGAGCATGCCGAAAGCGAGTTGTCCAATCTTCTCGGCAAGGGCGGGCAGGCCGTGGCGACGGTGTTCGGCTGGCTTGAGCGGTTCCGCGAGACGGTGCGCGGAAAACGCGACTGAACGGCAACGGCACGCCGTCCCCGCAGGGGCGGCGTGCCGCAATCAGAAAAAGGCAAGGGTGCCATCATGCGCTTGACACGCAAGGAAGCTCAGGAACAGACACGCCGGCGCCTGATCGCCGCCGCGAACGCCTCGATCGCCTCGGAAGGGCTGGCCGCCGCCTCGATCCGGCATATCTGCGAGGCCGCGGGCCATACCCAGGGCGCATTCTATTCCAACTTCAGCACGAAGGAGGATCTGCTTCTGGAAATCATGCAGATGCATGTCCAGAGCGAGGTGGCCTTTCTGCGCGACATTCTTGCCGGGACCGACCGGGGCGATCTCGATGCCGCGATGACGCGGCTGGCGGCGAGGCTGGCCGAACTGGCGGCCGAGCCGCAATGGTCGCTTCTTTCGATCGAGTTGCAGCTTCATGCGCAGCGCGATGCCGCCTTCGCCAGCCGCTACAACGAATACAAGGCCGCCTGCCACGGCGAATTCACCCTGCTTTTGGAGGATCTGATCCGCCTTCACCGGTTGAAACCGGCGATGGAGCCGCGGCAGATCGCCATCGGGCTCTACGCATTGTGGGCGGGGCTGATCGTGCAGGGCAGCGTGCCGGATTCCCTGCCGCGCGACCGCATCCTGCTCGCCTTCTTCCGCGCCATCACCGGCTGCCCGGCCTGACGGGCGGCTGCCGCCGATATCCGCGCGCCGTCTGCCGGCCGCATCATCCGCAGGAGAAACGTCCATGACCATAGCCACTGTCACCGTGCTCGGAACCGGTATCCTCGGGGCGCAGATCGCGCTTCAGGCCGCCTGGCACGGATTTTCCGTCATCGCCTACGACATCGATGAGGCCGCGCTGGCAAAGGGGAGGGGGCTGGTTGACGCCTTCGCCCTGCGCTTGCTGGAAGATATTCCTGGCGCGGACGGGGCCTCGGCCGAGGCCGCGAAGGCGCGCATCGCCTGGACGGACGATCTTGAGGCCGCCGCCGGGGCCGCCGATCTGGTGATCGAAGCGATTCCCGAGAAGCTGGAGCTGAAGCGGCAGGTCTACGCCCGTCTCGGAGCCGCCGCTCCGCCGCGCACGATCTTCGTCACCAATTCCTCGACGCTCCTGCCCAGCGCCATGGCGGGATCGACCGGCCGCCCCGAGCGCTTCCTCGCGCTGCATTTCGCCAACGAGATATGGAAGCACAACGTGGCCGAGGTCATGGGCCATGCCGGGACCGATCCCGCCGTCTACGAACAGGTGGTCGCCTTCGCCCGCGCCATCGGCATGGTTCCGATCGAGATCCGCAAGGAGAAAGCGGGCTATGTGCTGAACTCGCTGCTGGTGCCGTTTCTGTCCGCCGCTTCCGGGCTTCTGGTCGACGGCATCGCCGATCCGCAGGCCATCGACAGGACATGGAAGATCGCCACCGGCGCGCCGAAAGGGCCGTTCGAGATCTACGACATCGTCGGTCTCGGTACCGCCTGGTATATCTCCTCGAACGGCGATCCGAAAGCGCAGGCCTTCGCCCGCTATCTGAAGGAAAACTATATCGACAAGGGAAAGATGGGCGTCGCCTCTGGAGAGGGGTTCTACGTCTACGGGAAATAACCTGCCGGAACGGGATGCCGGAGCAAGGCCCCCCCGCTCCTGCATCCGTATTCAACCGGCCCAGCCCTCGCTTCCGATCCAGCGCAGGGCCGTCAGGGAGGGCATGAACATGTATTCGCCTCCTCGCAGACGGTTGAAGGTTGTCACCCCGTCGATGCGGCGGCGCACCGGATCGGCCGGAATGGTGAACCTGCCCGGCTCCTCATGCAGACCGACAATCGGATCTGGCTCGGTGCCGAGGTCGATGAAGTTGCCGCGGTTGATCCACTCCTGTTGCAGGAACTCCACCGTGTCATAGGCCCGCGCGCTGATGAAGATGAAGAACAGGCCGCGTTCGTCCGGCCTGTCTTCCGCCGCCGTCACGTCCGGTGTCCATTTCGGACCGAAGGTCGAGGATCGCCGGATGATGCGGTGGATGTTCTCGTCTGTCAGGATGGTCAAGTCGCCGCCGCGCGGGTTCATGCGGCGCATATGACTGGAATGCGGACAAACGAACCCCCTTACGTCACCCTTGAAATCGAAATCGTTGTTGCGCTGCCGGTCCGCGCCAAGGTCCGGATCGTCCCTGGCCGGTGATAGTGGCAGCGGCGCGCCCGAACGCCAGCGGCCGAACATCTTGGCGGCCAAGGCATGCTGCGCCTCTGCGTCCCCCGTCTGTGCACGCAGAAACTCGTTGAAGGCGCCGACGCGGCTGTCATATTTGCGCAGCACGACGAAGGAGCCGTTTCGCCCCAGAGGATCGGGCGAAGGCATCGAGATGGGCTCGCCGGTCTCGCTGTTTTCGCCCAGAACGAATTCCCCGGCGGCGATGGCGCGCTCCTGCCCCGGCTGCGGATCGACACCGGCGCCCGCCACCGTCGGCTGCGAGATGGAATCGCGAAAGCCGAACGGGTTTTCGGCATCCTCGTCGGCGCCGAACTCATGCGTGCCCACGAGCGTGACGCCGGTCGAGGCGTCGAACTCGGCCATCGCCTTTTCCACGGCAACATCCAGCGCGGGCTTGTCTGCGGCATAGATCGTCAGCGCGATGTGGCAGGTGTCGTTCCTGTAGGCGTCCTCCCAGGTCTCGGGCGCGTTTTCGCCGAAATCATGAAGCTGGGTCGCGCGCCCCGCCATGCCCTGCCGGAAGGCTAGCGGGAAGGAGGCCAAAGAGTCCTCGGGCAGGCCGAGCGCCTTAAGCCCGGCATGGCTGATCGCGACGCCGGTCCAGGCGCTGAGATCGTCGGCCCAGTCGCTGGCCGAGGGAATATATTCAGCCAGCCGGGCGATCAGGTCGCGCCCGCCCTCCGCCTCGTCCACATGCAGCATCGCATGGATGCCCACATAGGGCTCGGGTCGCGAGCGCAGGATCAGGGCCTGGATATCGTCGAGCTGGAGCGTGACCCGGTCGCGACGGAAACGGTCTTTCAGGTGTTTGAAGAAGCTCATCAGTAATCGACCCCCTGCGGAACGGCGATGGCTTCGGACAGCTTCGCGAGCGCCTTGTGCGTCGTCGCGTCCATTTCGGCATTGGCCGACATGGCGTCGAGGAATTCCTCTACTGCCTTGTCCATCCGCTGGTAGCGGCGCACATCCACGACGCTCACCTGCGGATTGGCAACGAACCAGCCCGCCGCGTCGATCTGGTGTCCGGCGATGAAATCCTTCACCTTGGGTGAGGTGATGCCGGGCCAGCCTTCGACATTGGCGAAGAGCAGGTCCATCAGTTCCGGGATCTTGGTCGCGAAATCGTTGATATAGGTGTCCCAGTCGCCGTCATAGGCGGTGGCAAAGATGATACGCGTATCGTTGTCGAAAAAGACGAAGCGCATGTTGTGCAGGGTCGAGACCCTTTGTGCACCATCGAAATTTCCGTTCGTCAGGTTGAAGAGACGGCGCAGGCGATCGGCTCCGCCGGGCTTGAGATCGGCGATCGCCGTCAGTTCCGAAACATTGCCCGACTGCCGCCCGGCGCGCCCTGCGGATTTCGAGCTACCTTCGAACAGCGGATTGTGGTCGCGGATCAGACTGTTGATCTTGATCTGGGCCAGCGTCGGCGCGTCCGCCGCGATCTCCCTGGCGATGCGGCGGAACTCGGCGAGCCGGGACTCGTCGCCCAGACGCGGGTCTTTGGTATCGTTCGACATGAGTGGGGTCTCCTGCTTGGTCGAATGTGTCGGTCAGTCGGGAATATCGGCCAGTGCCGATGGCTCGGCGCGCGGCACGGCATTCAGCCGGTGTCGCTGCGCGGAAGAGGATTCATAGGCCGCCTTGCGCACGCGCATGATCGAGCCCAGCGGACGATGCGCAGCCACGCCGTTCCAGGGATTGAAGGCCAGATGGTCGTCGCCGTGGACTCGCCGGGCCGGCGACAGCACGTCCTGCGGCTCGAACTGCAGGGTCGCGATCGGTACATGCGGCGAGGCGTCGGGATCCCACAGGATGGCGGCGTCCTCGACCGGCATGTTTTCGGCATCGGTGCAAAGCTGGGCGCGCAGTTCGTAGCTCGCGCCGGCGCGTGCGAAATGCGCCGCCACCGCATCGGCCATCGCCGAGAAGCCGTCGCCGACCTCTTGCCCGGTCAGCACCGCGACCTCGCCCTGCGGCGCTAGCGACAGCTTGGCGATGTAGTCGCCGTAGCGGATCGCGGCCTGGGTGTGGAAGGTCTCGCCCAGCACATGCGCCCGGTCGCGGGCGAGGCCCTGGAGCGTTGCGCCGGGCGTCGCGCCCACGGCCTTGACGAGACCCCGCACTCCGCGTGCGGTGGCGGCCGTGGCTTTCTGCACCGCCTCGGGCGCTTGCGCCCTGCGTTCGAGAAGCGTGAGCATCTTTTTGTATTTCTGCACGGTTCCGAAGGCGAGGATGGGAAAGTTCACCATCAGAAAATCCTGATTGGCGCCGCCAAGCTCGGGCACGAGACGTTCGCCCTCAACACCGATGATCTTGATCGCGAAGCCGCGCGGTTCGGGAATGGAGTCACTATGGATATCGCCGGGCGCCGAGGACAGCCGTGCCACCACCTCGTATTCGCGCGGGGCGGCGAAAATCCCCTGTGCCAGTTCAGGTACCAGCCCGTCATGCACCGCCATCCGCCCCTTGAGGACCGCATGGCTCTTGGCGTGCGCGTCGCGATGGGCGTGCCGATGACGCTCGGCGTTGCGAGCCTGCGCCGCCGCCATATGGGAGACGATGTCACGGACGATGCGTTCTTCATCCGGCTGGAGCGTCTCGGTCGTTTCCGTATAGGGTATGAACAAATCTTGTGTCCCGCGTTCTTGCAACATGCAGGAGAAAGCCGGACATGTCCGAAGGCTTTCTCGCGCGCTTTGCGTCTTCGTGGCGTAAACGCACGGATCGATTTCAGGTTTCATGTGATATTCGAAATTTTTCCGCCAAAGCTGGAAAGTGAGTTCACCGTCGGAGAGCGGGAGCTCTTAAATCGGACAGTGGCGAGAGCGAGGATACAGCACCCGCCTGAGTGTGCCGGGCCCGCGAGGGAGGCATAGGCCGCAATTTGGGAATATGCCTTTACTGCGGCGATCCTGCCAGAGTTGCTGTAGTCGATATCAATGCGGAAGCCAAGTTCCGGCACTGTCTAAAAAAGCCCGAAGGTCTCGCTGGTGAAATGCCTTTGACATTCGTTGGAAATTTTCCCAGATTCCGCACCTCGTCTTTCTATTTCAGACTGGGAAGTGCCTGATGAAGTTCAGTTGTCGCAGGGCGTAAACAAGGGCATCGACATGAGCGAGGCTGTGAAGCCCGATCTTGCGGTCCTAACGGTTCAGCTTTGAGCGCCTATGTTAGAAACAATGCCGTGCCAGGCAGCGAGCTTGCCAATATGATTCGGACGACGAAGGCGGCTCCGTCGGAGGATGCAAAGCCTGAGGCGCCGCCGGAACCCGAGTACGTGCCAACCGTCTCCGTTAAGACAAGTCTGGAGTCGCGTGATCACATTGGCCTTCTCCAAGGCAGGCCCTGCAAGAGCCTGAAACGGCATCTGGCGATACGGGCTTACATCAGAGGAGTACCGCTTCCGGTTCAAGCGGCCGGGCGATTGTCCGATGGTAGCCCAGGATATTCCGAACAACGCCGGCAAGCGGCGAAGCGGCTCGGGCTCGGGAGGAAAAACGCGGACGGCCGATGTGTAGCAGAGTGCGGTTAATTCGAAATCTACGAGAAAGGTCGGCACCCCAGCCAGGTCGGCAGCTTCGGGAGCGATGCACATTCGGAGTGTTGGAAAAGGAAAGTGGGTGGTGAAGGAGAATGGGACCCCGCCGGCGGAATAGTCTGGAGTTTGGCAGAACGCGGTGGCTTTCACCAAAATAACGACAATGTGATGCGGGTATTCTTGTGGGTATTATGGACGACGGTGGATTTCTAGTGGATTGAAAAACAAGAGACTTTCGGGATAATATGGCAGCTGCCCCCGCAACCACCGACATTTGTAAATTCTCCCATTCGGGAAGCCGCTCGAGAAATTCCTCGCGGTAAATGTCGAGCATCATCTCCTTCTTCTCTTCACTGTCGATATCGCCGGCTTCCACGCGTTCCATGAAATCCTCGTGGACCTCCGACATAAAGCGGCTACTCATGTAGTCGAACACATCCATCTGGGTGAGGATTGCGGCGATCAAGCCATGAACCTGCAGGCTCGCCGGCTGATGGCCTGGTGTCTTACCGATGACAACCTTCTGAACGAGCTGGCGGACGATCGGCATCAGCGCGCGCTTTGCATCTTCATCCGTGCCCTTGCGCGCCATCCGCATGAACTGCCGCATCGCCATCTCTGTTTCCTGCGGATTATGGCGCCGACCCAATTGCTCGATCTTGGCAGTCATGTCCGGGCCGGTTTCCGTGAAACTGGCGATCTCCTTCTCCAGCGTCTGTCGCTCGACTTCGAGCCGGTCGAGCGTGTCGTCGAGTGCCGGCAGGCGAGGACGGCCCTCGGCCGCACGGTCACTGATCTGCTGGATGATGTTCTGCTGCTTGCCCTCGAGCTCCAAGAGCTTGCGCTTCATCTGATCGCGGTCGGCCAGCGGACGTTTGAGTTTTGCCGTCTCGTGGGCGATGATCTGTTCGGATAGCGTGTCGAAGATGCCTCCGGCAAAGAAGGCTGCGGGCAGGCAGTCCAACACGCGGCACTCCAGTTCCTGACGAATGATGGTCTTGCTGTTGCTGCAGCATGCGCCGCCAAGCTCGTCGATCGGCAGGCGTTTCTTGCGGTTGGTGCAGCTATAGCGATCCTTGCCGGAAATCGCGTAGGGGCCGCCGCACTCCTCGCATTCGAGGAGTTGGCTCAGAAGATACTCCGGCCTAGGCTCATCTCTCGAAACGGCCGTGTCCCAGAGCGATTACGCCAGCCTGTCTCGTTGCACCCAATATGCGCATTTCACGCCGGAGTTCATTATCCGCGCGATCTGGGCCGGATTGCAGCGTTTGGGCTGGCGCGGCGGCCGGGTGCTGGAGCCGGGGATCGGCACGGGCCTGTTTCCGGCGTTGATGCCGGACGCTTTCCGCGACGCCGCCTACGTAACCGGTGTCGAACTCGATCCTGTCACCGCCCGCATCGTCAGGCTTCTTCAGCCGAAGGCGAGGATCATCGAGGGCGACTTCGCCCGCACCGATCTGGCGCCGATTTACGATCTGGTGATCGGGAACCCGCCGTTCTCGGATCGAACCGTGCGCTCCGACCGAAACTATCGGTCGCTTGGCCTGCGCCTGCACGATTACTTCATTGCCCGGTCGATCGATCTGCTGAAGCCCGGCGCCCTTGCCGCCTTCGTCACCAGTTCCGGAACGATGGACAAGGCGGATGTCACCGCCCGCGAGCATATCGCGAAGGCGGCCGACCTGATTGCCGCCATCAGGTTGCCGGAGGGCAGCTTCCGCCGTGACGCCGGCACGGACGTCGTGGTCGATCTCCTGTTCTTCCGCAAGCGCAAGGCCGGAGAGGCGGAAGGTGACCAGACCTGGCTCGATGTCGATGAGGTTCGTGCGGTGGCGGAAGACGAGGGCGCCATCCGGATCAATCGCTGGTTCGCCCGCCATCCGGGTTTCGTGCTCGGCGATCATGCTCTGACATCTGGTCCCTTCGGCGAAACCTATACATGCCGTCCCCGCGCTGGTGTCGATCTCGAAACCGCGTTGAAGGCGGCCATCTCCCTCCTCCCGGAAGATTTCTATGACGGCGAGCCGACTGAGATCGACATCGATCTGGAAGACGAACTCGGCGAGATCGTCGATCTGCGCCCCGGCAGTTCGAAGGTGCGGGAGGGCAGCTTTTTCGTGGATACCAAACGCGGCCTGATGCAGATGGTTGACGGCGCTCCCGTCGAGATCAAGGTCCGCAATGGCCGTGGTGGTGAAGGTGGATCAGGCGAATGCCTGCCGGAGAAGCATGTCCGGATCATCAGCAAGCTGATCCCGGTCCGCGATGCGGTACGCGAAGTGCTGAAAGCGCAGGAGCAGGATCGTCCGTGGCGTGATCTTCAGGTCCGCCTGCGCATCGCCTGGTCGAGCTTTGTCCGCGATTTCGGCCCGATCAACCACACGACGGTCTCGATCACCGAAGACGCCGAGACGGGTGAGGTGAAGGAAACCCATCGTCAGCCAAACCTTCAGCCCTTCCGCGACGATCCTGATTGCTGGCTGGTGGCCTCCATCGAGGACTATAATCTCGAAACCGATACCGCTCGCCCCGGCCCGGTCTTTTCCGAACAGGTGGTTTCGCCGCCCGCGCCGCCGGTGGTGACATCAGCCGCCGATGGCCTGGCCGTCGTGCTCAACGAGCGCGGCCGCGTCGATATCGATCATATCGCCGAACTGCTGCATCGTGATCCGGACGCGGTGATCGCCGATCTGGGTGACGCCATCTTTCGCGATCCGGCCGATGGGTCATGGCAGACTTCTGACGCCTATCTCTCCGGCCCGGTTCGCACGAAGCTTGCCGCAGCGGAAGCGGCTGCAGACCTCGACCTGACCTACCGGCGGAATGTTGTGGCGCTGCAGGAGGTCCAGCCCGCCGATCTGCGCCCGTCGGATATTACCGCACGTCTCGGCGCACCGTGGATCCCGGCCGCCGATGTCGTCGCCTTCGTGCGTGAGACGATGAACACGGAGATCCGCATCCATCATATGCCTGAACTCGGTTCCTGGACGGTCGAAGCCCGGCAGCTCGGATATTCGGCCGTCGGCACATCGGAATGGGGCACCAGCCGCCGCCATGCCGGCGAATTGCTGGCCGACGCGCTGAACTCGCGCGTGCCGCAGATATTCGACACGATCAAGGATGTGGGCGGCGAGCGCCGGGTGCTGAATGTCGTCGATACGGAAGCCGCTCGCGACAAGCTGCAGCGGCTGAAGGAAGCGTTCCAGAACTGGGTCTGGACCGATCCGGATCGCACCGACCGGCTGGCGCGGGTCTATAATGACCGCTTCAACAATATCGCGCCGCGTAAATTCGATGGCTCGCATTTGCAGCTACCGGGCGCCTCTGGCGCCTTTACGCTTTATGGGCATCAGAAACGTGGTATCTGGAGGATTATTTCCTCCGGCTCCACCTATCTGGCCCATGCCGTCGGCGCTGGCAAAACCATGACCATGGCGGCCGCCATCATGGAGCAGAAACGGCTTGGCCTGATCGCCAAGGCCATGCTCGTCGTTCCCGGCCATTGCCTGGCGCAGGCAGCAAGGGAGTTTCTGGCGCTCTATCCGTCGGCGAACATTCTTGTCGCCGATGAGACCAATTTCACCAAAGACAAGCGCGCCCGGTTTTTGAGCCGGGCCGCGACCGCGGTCTGGGACGCGATCATCATCACCCACAGCGCATTCCGGTTCATCGGCGTGCCCTCGGCCTTCGAACAACAGATGATTCATGACGAGCTGCAACTCTATGAGGATATGCTCATCAGGGTCGAGGACGACGACCGTGTTTCACGCAAGCGGCTCGAGCGACTGAAGGAGGGTTTGCAGGAACGGCTGGAATCGCTGTCCACCCGCAAAGACGATCTCCTGACCATCTCGGAGATCGGTGTTGACCAGATCGTCGTCGATGAGGCACAGGAGTTTCGCAAACTCAGCTTCGCCACCAACATGAGCACGCTGAAGGGCATCGATCCGAACGGTTCCCAGAAGGCGTGGGATCTCTATGTGAAGTCCCGCTATATCGAGACGAAGAATCCCGGCCGCGCGCTGGTGCTCGCCTCTGGGACCCCGATTACCAACACACTCGGAGAAATGTTCTCGATCCAGCGCCTGCTTGGATACGAGGCGCTGCATGAGCGCGGTCTGCACGAGTTCGACGCCTGGGCACGCGGACAATCCCGGTCGCTGGCCGCTTCACTGCCATCACCTCTATCACATGGCGACGGGCATGATGGCCTACGTCACCTATGACGGGATTGGTTGATGCTGTCCGCTGGATCGCGACATTTTCGCCGATCATCGCCGCCGCCATGGCGCTGTCCTCGGTTTAGCGTCATCGGCAACTCGCTGCGGCTTCGGCGCGCGTCGTTCGACTAGGTGGCCCGGAGGCGTGGCCGCCGAACACGACATTCCAATTGCCCTCCTGCGTCGAATTCAGGACGCAGGAGGGTGAAGAAACCAGGCTAAAGGAGAAACGGACATGACAACGATAAGATTGCCACATTCAGCCTTGCTGGCTGCACTGATCATGCTCGGTGGAACAGGTTTTGCCCTCGCACAAACAAGCGGAACCGATCCGCATCATCCCGCAGATGCGTCGCAGGCCGCCGAGCCCTCCGCTGAAGGCATGACGGGTTCCGGCATGATGCAGGGCGGGATGATGGAGCGGGGCATGATGGGCGGCACGCCGATGATGGGAATGCGCGGACATATGATGAAGATCATGTTCGCGATCGCCGACACCGACGGGGACGATGCGCTCTCCTTCGAGGAGGTGACGACCGTCCACAAGCGCATCTTCGACGCAGTGGACGCGAACAAGGACGGCAAGGTCACACCCGACGAGATGCAAGCGTTTATGCGACAATAGGCTCCGGACGATGACAAGGGTCGACAACAACTCTCTTCGGCCACTGCAACCCTGGTCGTTGGTCGCCTTGCTTCTGGCGCCAGCACCGCCGTCGTCGTGGCCATGATTGCGGCCAGCGCCGGAATTCTCTCCCCGGTCGTCACCCACTGGATCTCGTTGAGCGCCGGCGAACGACAGGGCGCCGACCTCGGCTGGCAGTCTCGGCCAGGCCGCCGGGTCGGCGGCCGGAGGACTTCTCTTCGGCGTCGTTTTCATGCCGAACGCATCGTTCACGCTCACCGCGGTGGTCGTTCTCGCCGGGCTCGCCGCCAGCATCGGCGTCCCTCGCCTTTTGAAGCGACCCGAGCGAGGAGGGCCGGCCGCTCCTGCATCCGCCGGAGAGGCCGAAGAGGGACGCCACTCGTGAGAGGCGTCCCTCTCAGAAGGTTTCCCTTTTTTCTCGCCTGCCAGGCATCGATGCCAGCATTTCCCGGATCCTAAATCGAGGCGCCATTTCACAGGACCAATCCTTATTCCCTTCGGCTGTGAACACAGCCGGAACCGCTCGACAGCTCCGCACCTATGGCGATGCCGTCCGTGGCTCGGCCGGCCGCCACAAGCTTCTCGTCCTTGTTGTCGGCCTTGCCGTCGTCATCGGCGTGACGACGATCGGCCAGCTCCGGCTGAATGCCTGGTACGAACCGTTCTTCGACGCCGTCAAGAACAAGGACCTACCTTCGTTCCTCCGGCAGCTCGTTGTATTCGCCGTCGTCGCCAGCGTCCTCATCTTCCTGAACATCGCACAGACATGGCTCGACCAATGGACGAAAATCGCCCTGCGCGACTGCGTCACGCGCGATCTCCTGATCCAGTGGTTCGCACCTCGCAGAGCCTTTCTTCTTGCCGGCGCAGGACCGGTCGGCAGCAATCCCGACCAGCGTGTCCAGGAGGACACGCGACGGCTGACCGAGCTTACCGTGTCACTGGCGATCGGATTTTTCCAGTCGACGCTGCTGCTCTTCAGCTTTGTCGGCGTGCTGTGGCTGCTCTCCCGCGGCTTCGTATTCGAATTCGACGGTCGCAGCTTCCAGATCCCGGGATTCATGGTCTGGGCCGCGTTGATCTACGCGGCATCCGGCTCGTGGCTGAGCTGGCGTCTGGGCCGTCCTCTCATCGAGTTCAATGCCGCGCGCTATGCCCGAGAGGCCGAATTCCGCTTCGGACTCATGCAGGCGAACGAAGCGAGCGACGGCATCGCACTCTCCGGAGGCGAGGAGGGCGAGCGGGTCAGGCTCGAACGCGAATTCGACGGTGTGATCGCTATCGCGCGGAAGATCGCCAACGTCGCCACGAGGCTGACGGGCGTCACGGCGGGATACGGATGGTTCGCGACCGTGGCTCCGATCGTTGCCGCGGCTCCGGGATATTTCGGCGGGCAGCTCACCTTCGGGGAGCTGATGGTGGTCGTCGGCGCCTTCAATCAGGTCCAGCAGGCCCTGCGCTGGTATGTCGACAACGCCGGGAACATCGCCGATTGGCAGGCCACGCTGGAGCGCGTGATGGACCTGCGCCAGGCGCTTCTGGCCCTCGACCTAGCATCGCCGTCGGAAAGCCGTATCACTGTCACAGAGGGCGATCCGGCGCTGGCTCTCGACGACATGACCGTGCATGTGGCGGACCGGGTTGTTTCCGTCGACGAGCCGAACATCTCCATCCTGCCGGGCGAGCGTGTCCTCGTCATCGGCAAGCCCGGTACGGGCAAGAGCATGCTGTTCCGCGCTCTGGCAGGACTTTGGCCATGGGGAAGCGGACGGCTGCGCCTGCCGCCGAAGGCGGACACCATCTTCCTCCCGCAACGGCTGTATGTCCCGAATGGTTCGCTGCGCGAGGTGCTGTCCTATCCGTGCGAACCTTCCACCTTCGAAGAGACGACCTTCTCCCGTGCGCTGGAACGCACCGACCTCCGCCACCTGATCTCGTCGCTCGACCGCGTGGCCCGCTGGGACAAGGAACTGACGGTGGACGAGCAGCAGCATCTGGCCTTCGCCCGGCTCCTGCTCCACAGGCCCGCATGGGTCGTCAGCGACGAGGCCCTCTGCCATCTGAACGACGACGATCGCAAGATGCTGTTTTCGATCTTCGGCAGCGAATTGTCGAAGACCGCCGTCGTCAGCATATCGAGCAACGATGCGCAGTACGGATTCTATTCGAGGATTCTTCACCTGACCACGCGCCCTCGCACGCTGGCGATCCCGGCGTCGGGATGATCGCGGTGCGCGCAGGGATGTGCTAGGATCATTCCGTTGCATTGATCGTGGAAGGCGGAATGCGCCGAATTTTTTCGTCCCTGCTCCTGTGTGCATTGTCAGCGTCGATATCCTTCGCCTCCGGCCATGCCATCTTTTACACGGCCTCGTTCGGCGACAGCGGGTCCGTCAGCCTCAGCCTGGCGGAAGGAAGACCTTCCCGCGATCCAACCTTCGATTTAGACGCGGTCATCACGCTCTCCGAATTCGACCACAGTGGAGCCACTCGCTACCGCGACGAGAGACGGCACGGCGACGGTGTTGACCAACGCGAAGCTCAGCGCCGGGGAGGGGCGGAGAATCATCCAGGCACAGAATGTCAGACGCGCGGCGAGGATGGCGGCGGGGACGAACCAGCCTGTCACCCTGTCCACCAGAGCCTGGATAGGCAGCTTGGACCCTTGCGCGGCCTCGACCATCCGGATGATCTGGCGGGCACGGTGTCGGCGCCGACCCTTAGAGTGACCGAGCCAGGGAAGTATGTTGCATGGCGTTGGCCACTAGGTTTGCCAACATCTGCCGGACTAGGTCCGCATCGCCATCGATGCAGCAGCACCCGGTCCCTCCCTGAAATCCGAAAGCGTCCATTGTCGAGGACGTAACAGCCGTGCCGCAGAATGCTCCCAAAACGCGAGTTTTCCGGAGCGCTTCGCGACACGGTTCTCGTGCTGCCAGTCAACACCGTGACAATCGTTTTCGATCCCAACAACCTAGGCAAATGGCCGTTGCGCTGCCATCACCTCTATCACACGGCGATAGGCATGATGTCTTACCTTGCGTACGACAATCTCAGCTAGACATGAACTGGCATTGCCTGGGTTCCGGCTCTAGGCTAGGTGTGTTTTGCGAACCGCTTCACGTTGTTTGGTCGCAATACCGATGCCACAGTGGCCGCCGGGCAAGGTGCAAGCTTACGCCAAACCGTAGACTGGCGATGGCTTGCTGTACGGCATAGGAGCCGGGCCTCATCAGGAAAATCTGCGGCTATCCGCCTCCCATCAAGAGCCGGTCTTTTGGCCCGACGCTCCAGCAATGGCACTTCGCGTTGGTTGCTGGCACATATGCGCTCTGCGATGCGAACCCAAGGCAACAATCTTTAATCTAGGTTAAGGATAGCGGGGTTAAGCTTGAGGAAAATGGCTAGAAAATGGGCGGCAAGCCGTAAACAAACTTCGACTATATATATAGGAATACGAACCATGAAAGCGCAGAAGGCATCGACCGTCTTTGCAGATAGTAACGCGGAGCCTTGGCGTAAGGTGTCTGTGCTAGCCCTGTTCGTTGCGGCGGTAGCTCTTTCCGGCTGCCAGCAACTACCTTCTGACCATTGGTCCAGACCGTGCGGTCAGAGAACGGGGAGTGACTGTTACGGGGTAGCGGCTGCGCCACCCCTACCTGGTAGTTGATCCGTCTGAAGAGACGTGGCTTGTCGAGATTCCACAAGAACGGGTGCGTTGTCTTGTGTGCAGGCCCGTCTTTATCGGCGATCAGTCATCCATGATCGCTTTTCATCAGCACTTTTCTCGCATCATGCCGGTGGTTTGCTAGCGAACTGACGGAGTGCGACGGATGCAGTGCGAGTTATTCGGTACTACCAGCGACAACGCGAGCTTTTGCGGACAGGTCGACAGTTCCATAAGTTATATTATGCGATATGTTATTGTAAGGGCTATTTAGTAATGCGACAGTTGGGCCAGTTAGAGATGCGACAGTCTCGCCTCTCGACGCACTGGTCAAAGCTAACGTTGGGAGCAAGGATGACGATCTTCAGCCTGGTTGAGACCATGAGCGGTCGGAGTCGTCATGTCCTTTATGATCACCATGTCGCAGAAAGAGTTGCATCGCCTCGACATCATCCAGAAGATCCGTGACGAACGCCTGAGCGTCGTCGAGGCTGCCGAACGGCTCGGCCTAAGTCGAAGCCAGGTCCATCGGCTGCTACAGGCCTATGACCGGGATGGTCCGGCTGGCCTTGTTTCCAAGAAGCGATCACGGCCGAGCAATCGGCGCCACAGCGAGGAGTTTCGCAATGCGGCGCTGGATCTGATCCGCGAACGCTATCTGGATTTCGGTCCGACGCTGGCGCGTGAGAAGCTGATCGAGCTGCACCGGATCTCTGTGGCTAAGGAGACGCTGCGGCAATGGATGACCGAGGCTGGTATCTGGGTCTCACGTAGAGAACGCAAGAAACGGGTTTTCCAGCCACGCGGCCGACGTGATTGCTTTGGCGAACTGGTGCAGATCGATGGCTCGCATCACTGGTGGTTCGAGAACCGTGGGCCCAAATGCGCCCTACTCGTCTATATCGATGACGCGACCGGCAAGCTGCTGCATCTACGGTTTGCCGGATCGGAGAACACATTCGACTATCTGCGCGCGACCAAGGCATATCTGCAGCAATGGGGCAAACCACTGGCCTTCTACAGCGACAAGCACGGCGTCTTTCGTTCGACCCATGCGTCGCAGAAGGACCGGACGAGCGGCCTGACACAATTCGGCCGGGCGCTTTATGAGCTGAACATCGACATCATCTGTGCCAACACCCCGCAGGCCAAGGGCCGTGTGGAACGTGCCAACCAGACATTGCAGGATCGGCTGGTCAAGGAGATGCGGCTTCGCGGCATCGACACGATCGAGGAAGCCAACGCGTATGCGCCTGAGTTCATTTTAGATTTCAACGCGCGTTTCGGCAAGGAACCGCGCAATCCGAAGGACATGCACCGGCAGTTGGCCGGTCACGAGAACCTTGATGGCGTCATGTGCCGCAAGGAAGTTCGCACGCTGTCGCAGGCTTTGACGCTGCGCTACGACAAGGTGCTGTTCATTCTCGATCCGACCGACGTTTCCAGGCCTCTGGCCGGCCAAAAGGTGATTGTTTGCGATTATCCGGACGGTCGCCTCGAGATCATGCACGAGAGTTTTGCCCTACCCTACAGAACCTTTGACAAGCTGCGGTCGGTCCATCGCCCGGAAGTCGTCGAGAACAAGCGTCTGGACGACATGCTGTCGATCGTCGCCGAGATGCAGGCTGGACGAGAACAGCAACGGAGCAAAAGCGGCCCTCGCCGCACCGGGCAGACGGATCATATGTTCGGCATTCGCGACGGCAGCACGGGGAACGGCTATCAGAAGCGTGGCCGTAAGCCGAGGACAGATTACATGAACGATCCGGCGGTGATTGCACGGCGAGAGAAAGCGTTATTGAGGCAACCAGCGGCGGAATAAGATTGTCAGTGCACGCCGATGTCGCTTTGTGTATCTGATTCCAGCTGCAGGCAGGCGGACCAAAGCGGCGTCTTGTGGAAGGCTCCGTCTTGAAGAAGCGTGAGCCCTTCTCGTGCCTCATAAAGCAGGCCCAGCCAGCACAGGCGCCGCAGGACACCATATTGGAGATCGGATTTTAGCTCCCAGGCTTCCAGTGTCATTTCGGTCTCAGATAGGGGCTCGAAGTCTGGGTGGAGGATCTTCACAAGCTCCAATGGCGTGCACCCTTCTCTGGCCTTGATATTGAGAAGGTTGAGGAACATGCGCCACCAGCGTAACCGCGCTTGGACCTCCTCTTTGCGCTCCGTGGCGTGGACATAGGAATAGAGATAATCCGTGGCGACGAGATCGAAGAAGCCTTGCGGGTTCACCAGGAACTCCCGGCCGCGTCTGGTTGGCAGCAGCACATCCTTTTTCCGGCGAAGAAGCTTCAGATGACGGGTCATGTCGCGCACGACCCAGAGCGGTGGCATGTCGCGCTCATTGAGCACCTTGTTCATGCTGTAGAGATCCTCAGCTGTGAACCCTGGCCAGAGAAAGTGCACAGCGGCCCAATGCACGAACTTGCGGTTCATGGCGCCGGTGGCTGTTAATCCGATGCCACCCTCACCGTCAGCATAGGCAACGGAAAGAAGCATACCTCGAAGAAGTGGTGACAGCGCGGCGACATCGACTTCACGCTGCAATTTGATTTCCGGAAGCATCGTGTGGCTTTGACCCCTACCTGCCCCACGCAGGTGCAAAAGAGTATCAGGCGGCGACGGAACAATTGCTACTGAGAAAGCTAAAGCAGGAAGGTGTCCCTCACCCGCCCCCGCTCCTTCCTTGCAACCCGGACCAGCCGGTCGGATCGGGGGCTGATCGTCAGAGCCAGACGAGATGCCGAGTGTCGCATTTCTAACTGGCTGGCGACGTCGCACCTCTATTCAGCTTTGACAGTTATTGTAAGGGGGTGGGTTCAAGGATGAAGTGCGACTTGCGAATGATACCAATGGGTTGTCACTCGCAAGGAACCTGCAATGAAACGCACCTACTCCCATATCGACATGGATGAAAGACGCAAGATCGCCCGCTGGCGTACGGCTGGCCTGACTGTTGACATCATCGCCGAGAAGCTTGGACGCCATCGCTCGACAATTTTCCGCGAGATCCGGCGCAATATGTTCATCGATGACGCGATCTCCAATCTGAACGGCTATTATTGTGTCACGGCGCATGACATGGCTTGCGAACGGCGGACCAAACTGCGCAAGCTGATGCGCTTCTCGCATGTCCGGCAATCTGTCATCGACCGGATCATGCACGGCTGGTCGCCACAGCAGATCGCTGGCCGGATGCGCCTTGAGCGGCATCCAGTATCGGTTAGCCACGAAACCATCTACAAGTTTGCATACTCATCTGACGGCCAAGCGATCAAGCTGTGGCGGCACCTGCCGGAGCATCGAGCTCGGCGGCGACCGCGACATGCCAGACGCAAGCATGGCCAACGGTTTAGTCCGGAACTCAACATCCTGCGCCGCCCGGATGTGGTCGCCGATCGCAAGCAGTTCGGGCATTGGGAGTGTGACCTGATCCAGTTCCGAAAGAAGTTTGGAAAGGCCAACGTCACATCACTCGTTGAACGGGTCAGCCGCTTTGCAATCTTTCTGCGCAACAATGATCGGCAGTCTCGACCGGTCATGAACGGCCTCGTGCAAGCACTTCAGACCCTGCCCCACCTCGCCCGTCGTTCCATCACGTTCGACCGTGGCACGGAGTTCACCGACTGGCCTTACCTACAGGCGAGCATTGGCATCCAGACCTGGTTCTGCGACCCTCAATCGCCGTGGCAAAAAGGAACCGTCGAAAATACCAACAGGCGGGTACGGAAATGGCTTTCGAGAGAGGTCGATCCCTTATCCGTAACCGACGCGGATCTGATCGCGATCTGCAATCAGCTCAACGAGACGCCTCGTAAATGCCTCGGCTATCGGACACCAGCAGAGGTCTTCCGCAAGAAGCTGCTCGCACAACTAAGGCATACCGGATAGCTTCGCCCTGCCCGCAAGTCGCGCTTCAGCATGAACTCACAGGGCTATTTAGTAATGCGACAGTTGGGCCAGTTAGAGATGCGACAGTCTCGCCTCTCGACGCACTGGTCAAAGCCAACGTTGGGAGCAAGGATGACGATCTTCAGCCTGGTCGAGACCATGAGCGGTCGGAGTCGTCATGTCCTTTTTGATCACCATGTCGCAGAAAGAATTGCATCGCCTCGAACTTATCCAGAAGATCCGTGACGAACGCCTGAGCGTCGTCCAGGCGGCGGACCGGCTCGACCTCAGTCGAAGTCAGGTCCATCGGCTGCTGCAGGCCTATGACCGGGATGGCCCGGCCGGGCTCGTTTCGAAGAAGCGATCACGGCCGAGCAATCGGCGCCACAGCGAGGAATTTCGCAATGCGGCGCTGGATTTGATCCGCGAACGCTATCTGGATTTCGGCCCAACGCTGGCGCGTGAGAAGCTGATCGAGCTGCACCGGATCTCGGTCGCCAAAGAGACGCTGCGGCAATGGATGACCGAGGCCGGGATCTGGATCTCGCGCCAGGAACGCAAGAAACGGGTGTCAATCGGCGTCGTAACGGGACCCCTTATCGGCTCCCAAAAGGGACCCCTGCCTCTAGTTGCATCGGGTCAGCGCGCGTAGGCCCGGGGCTCTCCATTTAGCGCAAGGGCCTGCGGGCGCGGGTTGTTTGTCTTTTCGGCTTTAGCTTTGAGAGCGGTTTTTAAAGCGCCAGGATTCGTTCCCGGTTTCCACGATCTCGCAATGGTGGGTGAGCCTGTCGAGCAGAGCGGCGGTCATCTTGGCGTCGCCGAATACGGCCGGCCACTCGCCGAAGGCCAGGTTCGTCGTGACGATGATGGACGTCCGCTCGTAGAGCCTGCTGATGAGGTGGAAGAGGAGCTGGCCGCCCGCCTGGGCAAATGGGAGATAGCCCAGTTCGTCCATGATGACGAAGTCGAGCCTGGTGATGAAGTCGGCCAGCCGTCCCTGTTTGCCGCTACGTGCCTCCGTCTCGAGCCGATTGACGAGGTCGACGACGTTGAAGAAGCGGCCGCGTGCGCCATTGCGGATCAGAGCACGAGCAAGGGCGATGGACAGGTGAGACTTTCCCGTGCCGGTTCCGCCGACCAGAACGATATTGTGCTGCTCGGCGAGGAAGGCCCCGGTTGCGAGTTGGCGCACCAGGCCTTCGTTGACCGGCGTGTCGGTGAAGTCGAAGTCGTCGATGTCCTTGGCCAGCGGCAGCTTGGCGACGGTGATCTGGTATTTGATGGAGCGCGCTTGCTTCTCGGCGATCTCCGACTGAAGCAGGTCACCGACGATGCGCGGCGGTTCGTGCTGTCGCTTGATGCCGGAGGCCATGATCTCGTCATAGGCGCTACGCATGCCGAACAGCTTCAGCGTGCCCATCATGTCGAGGATTTGGGATCGTTCCATATCAGCTTGCCCTCCTCAGGCTGTCGTAACGGGCGCAGTCGGCCAGAGGCTCATGGGTCAGGCGAAGCGCATCGGGGATGGAAAGGATGGCGGCCGGCTGCGGATCACGCTTGCGGGCCAGAATGTTGATGATGACGGCGGCCGAGAACACGCCCTGATCGATCGCCTCCTGGCAGGCCGCTTCGACGGCGGGGAGCCCGTCCAGGCCCACGCATTCGAGGATCGACACCATCTGCCGGTCGCCGTCATGCATTGCCTTCAGCCGGCGGCGCACCTTCTCCATGGCGGCGGGCAAAACCCAGTCGTGGAACGGCGCACCGTTGCGCAGTGCTCCCGGTTTGCGGGTCAGGACCGGCACGTAATGCCAGGGATTATAGATCGTCTCGCCACGGCCGAAGCAGCGATCGTGTTGGCCGATTTCCACGCCATCCTGCCGGATGACGATGCGATCTGCATAGGCATGTATCTCGGCAGGGCGGCCGACTGCCGTAGACAGTACCGAGTATTTGTTGTTGTCGAAACGCACGAGGCAGGTCTTGCCGATCGAGGCCTGCACAGCGTGGAAGCCGTCGAATTTGCCGGGATAGCCGACCAGGTGCGGCCGCTCCGCATCGAACACCTCCCAGATCGTGCGCTCCGTCTGATCGACGTGCTTATGAGCGCGGGCGTAACTGATGCACTTGTCCAGCAACCAGCCATTCAGTTCATCGTAGGATTTGAAGCGCAGTCGCGGCGTGAAGAAGCGTTCGCGCACCAGATTGACCTGGTTCTCGACCTGGCCTTTCTCCCACCCCGACGCCGGCGTGCAGGCCACCGGTTCGATCAGGTAATGGCTGCACATCTGTAGGAAGCGGCGATTGTATTGCCGTTCCTTGCCGACGAAGACCGTCTCCACCGCGGTCTTCATATTATCATAGATGCCGCGCGTGCAGGCCCCGCCGAAGAAAGCGAACGCCCTGTCATGGGCGTCGAAGACCATCTCTTGCGTCTCGCGCGGATAGGCTCTCACATACATCATCCGGCTGTGGCAGAGCCGGATATGCGCAACCTTCACCGTCGTCGTCACGCCGTTCAGCACGACAATCTCGTGGCTCCAGTCGAACTGGTAGGCCTCGCCCGGCGCGTAATAGAGCGGCACATAGGCTTGCGCCGTCACGGACCCGCGCTCCTTCGCCCATGTTCGGGCGTAACGCCGGACTGTGTCGTAACCGCCCTCGTAGCCGAGGTCGCGCAAGTCCTCGAATATCCGGATCAGTGTCAGCCGTTCGCGAGAAGATTTGGCCTCATTGGCGAGGAGCATTCCATCGAGCTGACCGCGCCAGGGGCCGAGCTTCGGCTGAGGTTGACGGGTCCGTTCGTATTTGAACTCCGTCTCATCGGTGCGCAAAACCTTCCGCACCACTTTCCGCGATATGCCCAACTCCCGGCAGATCGCCTTGATCGACTTGCCCTGAACATGGGCTAGCCGCCGTATCTTCAGAATTGTTTCCACAATAAGCATCCGAACAAAAAGCCTCCGATGAAACCGGAGGCTGTTGTAACCCCATTGCAAATGGGGGTCCCGTTTGGACGCCGATCACCCCATGTGCGGGGTCCTTATTCCATGCCTAATCACAAAACGGGTTTTCCAGCCACGCGGCCGACGTGACTGCTTTGGCGAACTGGTGCAGATCGATGGCTCACATCACTGGTGGTTCGAGAACCGTGGGCCCAAATGCGCCCTGCTCGTCTATATCGATGACGCGACTGGCAAGCTGCTGCATCTACGCTTTGCTGGCTCGGAGAATACATTCGACTATCTGCATGCGACGAAGGCCTATCTGCAGCAATGGGGCAAGCCGCTGGCTTTTTACAGCGACAAGCACGGCGTTTTCCGCTCGCTGCATGCGTCGAAGAAAGACCGAACGAGTGGCCTAACGCAGTTTGGCCGGGCGCTTTATGAGCTGAACATCGACATCATTTGTGCCAACACCCCGCAGGCTAAAGGCCGGGTGGAGCGTGCCAATCAGACGCTGCAGGATCGGTTAGTGAAAGAGATGCGGCTTCGCGGCATCGACACGATTGAAGAAGCCAATGCCTTTGCACCTGAGTTCATTGCGGATTTCAACATACGTTTCGGCAAGCAACCGCGCAATCCGAAGAACATGCACAGACCGTTGGCCGATCATGAGAACCTCGATGGCGCCATGTGCCGCAAGGAAGTCCGCACCCTGTCGCAATCTCTGACACTGCGTTACGACAAGGTGCTGTTCATTCTCGATCCGACCGAGATTTCCAGGCCATTGGCGGGCCAGAAGGTGATCGTATGCGATTATCCCGACGGCCGGCTCGAGATCATGCACGAGAGCTTTGCCCTGCCTTATAGAACCTTCGACACGTTACGCTCGGTACATCGCGCCGAAGTCGTAGACAACAAGCGACTGGATGACATGCTGTCGCTGGTTGCCGAGATGCAGGCTGGTCGCGAACAGCAACGCAGCAAGGGCGGCCCTCGCCGCACCGGTCAGACGGATCATATGTTCGGCATTCGCGACGGCAGCACGGCGAACGGGTATCAGAAGCGTGGCCGCAAGCCGGGTCGGCGGACGGATTTCATGAACGATCCAGCGGTGATTGCGAAGCGCGAGAAAGCATTATCGAAGCAGCCGGCGGCGGAGTAAGACGTTTCAATGCACCCCGATGTCGCTTTGTGTATCCGATTCCAGCTGCAGGCAGGCGGACCAAAGTGGCGTCTTGTGGAAGGATCCATCCTGAAGGAGCGTGAGCCCTTCTCGTGCCTCGTAGAGCAGGCCCAGCCAGCACAGGCGCCTCAGCACGCCATATTGGACATCGGATTTCAGTTTCCAGGCTTCCAGTGTCATTTCGGTCTCAGACAAGGGGGCGAAGTGTGGCTTGAGGATTTTTACAATCTGCAATGGCGTGCACCCTTCTCTGGCCTTGATATTGAGAAGATTGAGGAACATGCGCCACCAGCGTAACCGTGCTTGGACCTCCTCTTCCCGTTCGGCGGCGTGGATGTAGGAATAGAGATAATCCGTGGCGACCAGATCGAAGAAGGCGTTAGGGTCCAGCAGAAACTCCCGGCCGCGTTTGGTTGGCAGCAGCACATCCTTTTTCCGACGCAACAGCTTCAGATGACGGGTCATGTCCCGCACGACCCAGAGTGGCGGCATGTCGCGTTCATTGAGCACCTTGTGCATGCTGTAGAGATCTTCGGCTGTAAAGTCGGGCCAGAGGAAGTTAACAGCGGCCCAATGCACGAACTTGCGGTTCATGGCGCCGGTTGCCGTCAATCCTATGCCCCCCTCACCGTCAGCATAGGCAACCGAAAGAAGCATGCCGCGAAGAAGCGGTGACAGCGCGGCGACATCGACGTCACCATGCAGCTTGATTTCCGGAAGCATCATGTCGCTTTGATCCCTACCCGCCCGATGCAGGTGCAAAACGATTATCAGCTGACAACAAGATAATTGCTACTGAGGAAGCTAAAGCCGAAGAGGGAGTTTCATTACCCGCCCCCTCCCTACCCTTGCAACCCGGCCCAGCCGGTCCGGTCGGGGGCTGATTGTCGGAGCCAGTGTCGCATTTCTAACGGGCCAGCGGCGTCGCAGCTCTAACCAGCTTTGACAGTTATATCATAACGGGCAGATTCCATTTTCAAATGCAACGAAGACAATATTGGCTATGGTTTCAGATGCTATGAGGGCGGACACCGGCCGACCCTCGAGTCATAATGCGGCGTCCTCAATTAGGGAGCCGATCATGTCATTTACTAGTGATACTATCCTTGTTGCGCTCGAACTCAGTAATTCTCTGTGGCTTGTCGGAACCCGACAGGCGGGTGCCCGGGTCAGCCAAATGCACCGTGTTAGTGCCGGCGATACAGCTATGCTGATGCGCTTACTGGATGAACTGCAGGCAAGCGGGCGAGGCCAAGGTACCCCGTCGCCCATTGCTGTTTGCTTCGAGGCGGGACGCGATGGGTTCTGGCTGCACCGTCTGCTGACAGCCCAAGGTATTACAGCGTATGTGGTGGAACCGACAAGCATTCTGGTGAACCGAAGGGCGAAACGGGCAAAGACCGATCGTCTCGATGCTGAAGGAATGTTGCGTGTTCTCGCCGCCTATATCGCCGGAGACACCCAGATATGCAGCATGGTGCAGGTGCCCACTCCCGATGAGGAGGATGGCAAAAGGGTGCACAGGGAGCGAGAATATCTTGTGCAGGAGCGAACGCGGATCGAAAATCGCATATCTGCTCTCCTTGTCACCCAAGGTATCCGTTCGCGGCCATCACTGCGTAGCTGGGAGCGAGACATGGCGCTCCTTGAGACCGGCGATGGACGCAAGCTTCCCCAACATCTTGCATCGGAGTTGAACCGATTGCGCCGCCGCCTGGTCCTTGTCCGAGAACTAATCAGCGAGCTGGATACCGAGCGCGATGAACATCTGATTGCCACATCAGGTGACGCGATCACCACGAAGGTCACCGCTCTCAGCGAGATTTATGGCGTTGGTGACAACTTCGCGGCGGTGCTGACGCGGGAGGTCTTTTACCGTCGTTTTGGAAATCGAAAACAGTTGGCAAGTTATGTCGGCCTTGCGCCGATGCCGCATCAAAGTGGCAATGTTGATAAGGACCGACGTATCGGTCGGGCAGGCAATGCTCGAGCCCGCAAAACGTTGGTCCAAGCGGCATGGCTTTGGTTGCGATATCAGCCAAAGAGTGAGCTCGCTGCCTGGTTCCATAAGAGGGTTGGTGATTTGAAAGGGCGAGCCCGACGTATCGCGATCGTCGCAATGGCACGCAAGCTTTTGATCGCGCTCTGGCGCTATACCGAAAGCGGCGAAATCCCGGCAGGAGCCGTTTTCCGATCAGCATAAAAATCGCAGCCAGTATTTGCTGGACGTGCGAGGAACACGGCCGTCTTCCTCAATGGTCTAAAAACCGCGTTTCAGGTTGGTCGTGCTCATTGGGGCTTGCCTCGTGCATGAGGCATTATGGTCATGGGTTCCACGCTGAACCCGACCGCATGTAAGGTTACGCAGCCAAGGCTGCCGCACAGCGCCGCCCCAAACTCGCAATGATGTTCTGAAATTGAAGGAGATAAAATATGGCACGATGACGTTGACACATGAACCCTCATGTAAGGAGGATGGAATGGCCCGCTCTTTTGCGCAATTGAGTTTGGACGAGCGCCGCATCATTTCGCGGATGCATGAGAAGAAGATCAGTCAGGCCGAGATCGCACGCACCCTTCGACGCGACCGGTCGACGATCTGCCGGGAGCTGCGGCGGAATTTCTGGCATGACCGGGAGGTTCCGATCGCCGAAGGATACTGGCACGTCACAGCGCATGGAATGGCATCTGACCGGCGGCGCAAATACCGCAAGCTACTGCGTGATCCCAGCCTATGTGCTGCCGTTATCGATCGTCTCAAGGACGGATGGTCGCCAGAACAGATTTCCGGTCGGTTGCGGCTCGCCAGTGGCGCAGCCGCCCGGTTGAGCCACGAGACAATCTACCAGTACGTCTATTCCCGGGAAGGTCAGGATCAGCAGCTGGGCCGGCATTTATCTGAGCGCCGCCGCAAGCGCCGACCGCGATATGCACGCAAACCCAGAAGCCTCGTCTTTCCAATGGAATGCGCCATTCGCAACAGGCCGGAAGCGATCAATTCGCGAAGCGAGTTCGGTCACTGGGAAGCGGATCTGATGATCTTCAGGAAGGAGCATGGTGCCGCCAACATTGCGACCGTTGTCGAGCGCAAGAGCCGCTATACCCTGCTGTTTCGCAACAATGACAGGCGATCGAAGCCAATCATGAGCCAGTTGATCCGCCATCTGGCGCCCCTGCCCGCGCTGGCCCGGCAGAGCCTGACATTCGATCGAGGGCTGGAGTTCGTCTCATGGCGTGAGTTGGAGCACGGCATGGGAACGGCAGCCTGGTTTTGCGATCCGCAGGCACCTTGGCAGAAAGGGACGGTGGAGAACACCAACAAGCGCGTCCGCCGTTACCTGCCGCCGGAAACGATTGTGCTTGAGGTCAGCAATCAGGAGATCCGATCCCTCTGCGACCGACTGAATGACACGCCGCGCAAGTGCCTGGGGTTTCAGACGCCGAAGGAGATGTTCAGCCAGCATCTATTGGCTCTCGAACGGTGATGCGTGTAGATTTCCGACCAGCGTTGCATTCAAGCTGGAACCAGCAACGTTGTAGTATCCCTATCCACGCCGCGGCACCTCTGTCGTCGGAACACTCGACCGCCGCGCTCGATCTGAGCAACTTTGACCAAGCGGCGCGTCGAATACCTGCATCGTTCTGAAGGAGTTTAGAATGGATTCGGAAACCCAGTCAGCGCCTTTCCAAGCCGCTTTTCACGAGATCAACGCAGCGCCGGACGTCGAGAGCGCTCTCCACATGTTCAATAAGGTGTATCGGATCGATTTTTCCACCTATCATCTTGCTCAAACGATCGCCGATGTCATCGATATACCTTTTGTAAGGACCACATATCCAGTTCCCTGGGTTTCGCGCTATCTTCTGAGGGGTTACGCCAAAATTGATCCCATCCTTCGCGACGGGATCATGCGGCAAATGCCGTTCGACTGGCGCGAGGTCGACATCCCAGGAACAGCCCATGAGTTTCTGGCTGATGCTGCGGAACACGGCGTTGGCGCAAACGGTTACTCCATTCCGATCATCGACAAATCGCGCCGCGCCCTCCTGTCATTGAACTCCCACAGGCTGCCAGAGGAATGGAGCGGAATCGTCGCGCATCATCGAAATGAGTGGCGAGAGCTCGCCTTCCTCATACATCACAAAGCGATATTCGAGCTACACGGTGAACATGATCCGGTTCCTCAGCTCTCAGCACGCGAAATCGAATGCCTGCACTGGACGGCTCTGGGCAAAGACAGCATCGACATTGCGGTTATGCTAAAGCTCTCCGAACACACGACAAGAGCCTACATCAAATCGGCGCGACACAAACTCGGGGGCGGCTCAATTACATATACGATCGCGCGGGCCATGCAGCTGCGATTGATCAATCCGTTTGGCAATACCCCCTACTAGGCGTGCCATTCTGGGGAGTTTATCGTTCCCCACTCGATCGTCATTCTGTTCTCCATCAAACGATGGAGGCATTCATGTATCTTCTTGTTCAGGCTCACGAATATCGCAAGCACTCTTCCCTGCTTGAGCAATCGTTCCGGCTGAGGAAAAGGGTCTTCGCTGACCAGCTCGGCTGGGATGTTTCAGTGTCTGGCGCCCACGAGCGGGATCGATATGATGATCTTCATCCTGCCTATCTCGTCTGGTGCGATGACGACAGGAAGGAGCTCTACGGATCGGTCCGGCTCATGCCGACCACAGGTCCCACACTTCTCTACGACGTCTTTCGCGAAACATTCCCCGATGCCTGCGACCTTATCGCGCCTGGAATATGGGAGGGAACCCGCATGTGTATTGATGAGGAGACCATCGCGCGCGACTTCCCCGACATACGTCCTGATGGTGCCTTCTGCTTGCTGCTTCTGGCGCTATGCGAAGTGGCCATCGACAACGGCATCGATACTCTGATCTCGAACTATGAGCCGCATATGAAGAGGATCTACAAGCGCGCTGGGGCAAAATTCGATGAGCTCGGTCGAGCCGATGGCTATGGCAAATACCCGGTGTGCTGCGGAGCCTTTGAGGTCTCGCAGCGCGTCCGGACCCAAATGCAGCAGAATCTGCGGGTTGCCGATCCGTTGTATGCGGGCCGTTCATTTTTCAAGCGCGAGATCGAATTGCCGGTGCTCATGACCGCTTAAGCCGAAGAGAGCGGCAACCAACACGACCGAGGAGACAACCCGGACTGAGTATCGAGGTTTCGAGAAGGCAAGGCTCGCTTCCAGCCTTGAGCGCCAGCCAATGAACAACGATGACAGCAAATTCCGGAGCATCGGCTCCGCAGGCCTCGTCATTTTCGAGAGAGATGGCACCCTGTTGAGACGGAATAATCCGCCCAGGGATTTCATGCTTGGAGACATCAGCAACGAATTCGTCCAAATGCTGCAGCAGTTGCGAGAGATGAACGTTCGCTTTGGTTTCATCTCGGACGCAAGAGGAATGGACGCTGGCTCCCACGGCAGATCAGAATTCGCAGCCCTGACGCAGCTACTCGACAAGTTGCTGCGGGTCCGAGGTGCAATGCCGGATTTCTGGATGGCATGGAACGGTTTCCCGCAGACAAGCGGATCACCACGACAGGATCCAGGTGATCGCCGCCGGAGAGATGGTGCCGGACCGATCCACCAAGCGATTGAGTGGTACGGCGTGGACAAGAAGGAGGCCATGTTCGTTAGTAGCACTGCGGCGGGTCTGTTTGCTGCAAACGTCGCAGGTGTCACGAGTATCCAGTATCCCTCCCCGTCTGGAATTACGGACACCCAACGGCTTCGGGCCGAGATCCAACGGATTTTGGGGCTGGGCCGCCGTCGATCAGCCTAAAGTCAGGATCGGGTGGGAATGACGATCGGAGGCTCAGCGACTGCGGTCCCGATCTTTTTCCTGAGGCGGGCGAAGCTTGACCGATTTTTGCGCCTCTCGCGTGCGTTGTTGGGTCTTGTCACTGTCGCGATCGGCTTCCGGCCTGTCGTGCTCGGCATTGGACCGGGCAATGCGCGTTTGATCGAACGTACGGTTGTTCGAGCTCTTGTTGATGACATCCCGCTCTGCAACGTGATCTCGACCGGCCGCCGACTTCGTCGCCAAACTGTCCAGGCTGTTTTTGTCTTTGCCGACTTCACCGCGATCGCGGTTTTTGGCCACACGTGAGTCGAGTTGGAGCCCAACGACCTTCCCAATGATCTTCGTCGCCTGCTCGAAGATCAGCCGATCGGATGGGTTGGCAATCTTTGTGGCCAAATTCACGGCGGTGTTCGCCAGCGTCTCCTTCGCTGCCTTTGCTTGGGACGCGCTGATAGGTGTCGATCTCAGCATATGCTCTTCTCCTTTTTCGTTTGTTGGGTCACGACCGGCACGGACTGCCGTCTCAAGCCGGCGGTATTCACGTTGGAGCCCTATCGACAGGTCCTGGCTAAGCTCGCGCGCCGTACTGGGAGCAGACCGGTCCTTCGCTATCCCGTCCAACATCTTCAGAACAAGTCCGACTGAGCGCCGGCTCTGATGGAGCCGCTTTTGAGCATCCCGCAATCTGGGAGCAGTCGGTGTATCTCGAACCTTCGCCAGGACTTTGTCGACGACGTTGCTCGGGGCCATGGCTCCCATCCGCCGGAACATCTCCCATTCCCAGCGCTTCACGGGAGGCGGACCGGCCCGCTCGAGGCGCTTTTGACGATCGATCAGGATACCACGTTCACGCGCCTTGTCGGCGAAACGGAGCCGCCATTCGGTAAAGTCTCGAATATTGGGATTGAGCATCTTGCCAGTCGAATTCCGCAGCGCGACGATCACATGCATGTGTGGATGCTTGTCGAGATCGTTGCGATTGTGGACTGCATAGGCATAGCGGTGCCCTGAAAATTGCTCTCTCAGGAAATCACGGCCGGCATCAATAAGCTTTTCGCGATCGACATTTGCCGGTCCTGACAGCAACAGGTGCATGAAATCCCGCGGCTGACGGGTTTGCATGAGGGCACCGACGATCTTCCCCTCCGCCGTCAGCTGCTTGTGATCCGCAGTAGTGATTTCGCGCCGCTCAGCGCCGTGGAGGTAACGTCCGCTCCGGCCTGGACGCTCCTCGACATGCGTCGTCGTCGAAAGCGTTACCTCCGCGCCCCTGCGCTGCATGGCGTGCAGCGTCGCCGTTAGCCCTTTCGGGCCTGACGAGAACTCGGCCGGGTATCGCGAGATCGGTGTGAGCCCCTCTTTCCGGAAAGCTTGATCCAGGCGTGCATCGATCACATGCGCCACATCGAGCTCTCCTGGAATGCGATTGCCGGTGCTTCGATCCGACCTGTCCTTCTTCTCATGGGCAATAACAAGTGCGAAATGCACTCTTGTCTGGCCGTTCACACCGTCGCTCACACTGAAAGCGTAGGTCCGGCTGGTGTCGCCGGCTTCATGGAAACCTTCGGCGGCGAGCGAAGCAAGCGCGCGGGCTACGCCTTCCCGATCGGTTTTCTCAAGCTCATAGGTCAGACGCAGCACGTCGCTGCTCCCCTTTCGGTTGCGGAAATCCCTTTCCCATGATCGCACCGCTTCGTTCAAATCCGATACTTCGCGACCGTCCTGATCCTGAGCCTTTTCTTCCTTGCTCTGGTAGGCAAGCACGTTACGGGCGGAAACAGCACCGGCACCATAGGACAGGACCTTGACCACCACAGCATTGTTGCCCGCGGCCCGGCTGATCGCCGAGGCCGCGCCGGGATGCTTGATCGACGGTCGCTTGCTCTGGCCAGCCGGCGGTCGTTTTCCGCTGCCGCCACCGCCGCCGCCGCCACGTCGGCGCAGATCGTCTTCGATCAGATCAAGGTAACCCGGCAGTCGCCGACCCTCGGGTCTAGACTTCGAGGGATTTCTGGAGACCTCGTTCATCGTGTTTCCTGATGAGCTCGACAATGTAAGACGACGGCCGAACAAAGGCGGCATCGCGGACGGCGTCGATGGCCCCCATCACCTCGTCCAGCTTCTGTG
Organism: Agrobacterium sp. FDAARGOS_525; assembly: GCF_003938925.1. Taxonomy (NCBI): domain Bacteria; kingdom Pseudomonadati; phylum Pseudomonadota; class Alphaproteobacteria; order Hyphomicrobiales; family Rhizobiaceae; genus Agrobacterium; species Agrobacterium sp. FDAARGOS_525. The sequence continues at coordinate 88,262 of NZ_RKIU01000002.1, forward strand.
CAATCAATCTGGTGCCCTCGGCGTGTCCGACCTCTTGCGCTAAAAATGCCTCATTGCGCCAGGCAAGTTCGCGGAGAAACTGATGCATGTTCGCCATTTGCCGATCATGTTCCTCGATCATTGCGGGAACGTGCATGATCTCCCTGGTGACGATCAGCTTGGCGACGATGTTGACGGAGACGTCGAGCCGCCCGGCGAGAGCGTCGACATTCCTCAGGACGTGATCTGGTAGGCGAAACATGATGGGCGGCTGTCGCATGCGATCTACAGCCCCCTCGCCTTCAGCGCCTCCAGGATGAGCCTGTGCGTTGCCGACGACAGTTGCTCATGGCTCTCCAACGAAACCCGGAAAATCTTCGTCAGCACGTCGTCTTCGAGATAGAGCGATATCCGTTTTCGTTTGCTGGGCACGCCATCCGCCTTGACGGACGCCGGCGCCACAGGTCGCTCCTTGCGTTCTTGCCTGGCTGGCGTGGGGGCCTCAGGCACATCGGCCTCAGAAGACGCTGTTTCCGCTCCTTGTCCATCACGATCGGGCATGAGCGTGTCGAGATCGATAGTCGTCGGCATATACGATGTCGCGGCGTCCTCCACGTCCTTGGCCTGCTCTTCACGAGATCGGGCAAGGGCGAGAATGTTTCCGGCAGGCGTTCTTTCCCTCGACATCGTTTAGGCGGCCTCCGCCTGCAGAAGTGCGATGAACTCGTTGTTGATCCTTTTCACCAGATCAATCGCATCGAGCACGCTTTCCGAGGCCCGCCGCTTGGCCGACGGCGTCAACGAAGGATTGTCTGCAATACCAGCAAGCTTGGAGTAGAGCGAACCATAGCCCCCCCCGACATCGCTGAAATGGTTGCTCTTGCGGATGACTGTCTCGACCATCGGAATCCGGCCGCTCGTCAGGATGGCGTGGACCTCGGGAAGGGATCGATTGTGTTTGAGGGCAATCATGTCCACGTAGTTCCAGATCGCGGCATAAGGGATAGGTCCCCTGTCCCGCTTCCGGCCGATTTCCGTCAGGATCGTGGCCACCTTGATGGCTGATGTGGCAGCCGTCGGCTCGGGGATGACTGGAATGAGGATCGCATCGCACTCGTGGTAGACCTCGATCGCGCGCTGATGCACGTAACCACCGACATCGTAGATTCGGATGTCGGCGTCGGGGGCATTGTCGAGGCGCTCACGAAACCTGTCTCCGGGCGCTACGCGTAGATGCAACAATGTCCCGTCAGTCGGCAACAGTCCCCGCTTCATAGAGACATTGTACCAGCGCGTTGACGATTCCTGCTCGTCGCAATCGATCAGAAGGGTCCTGTGCCCCTGTTGCGCGAATTCCGCAGCGAGATTGACATTAAGGGTCGATTTGCCGGCCCCGCCCTTGAAGGTCGAAATTGCGAGCGAAAGAGGTTTGACTGTCATGAGGCTCCTCAATCTCCATCTCTATTTGAAGCTTCTCGCCCCGGCGCAGAACAGGATGGCGCACTCACCGCAGCCCACGGCGTCTGGCTGCGATGAGCTCGTCATTGAAGCGTACCATCTCCCGCTCATGAGCCGCCTCGGCAATCGGATCCCTTGCCGGCCAGAAGCGAAGGATCGGCAGGACGAGCAGCAGGAATGAGGTGATTGTCGCGGCCTTGAACCATGGGGATTGAGCGTAGAGATCGGCTGCCCATTGCCAAAGGTTCTCCGTCGTTTCCAGCGGCAGAAACGCATAGGAAAACGTCAGTACGATCAAGTAGCCGACGAAGGCCGCGACCAGGATGCACGCCGCTGACAGCAGCAAAAAGCACGCAATCTGAAGCAGGAGCAACAGGGCACGGAATGGAACAGTGAAGGCTATCAGCGCCTTCCGATACATCGCCATCATCTTGTCTCCACATGCAAATTGAGGACCGGACCAACCTTATCTCAATCTTCGCAGCGTTTCCATACTTGCACTCCAGTACAATTTCGTGCATGTTCAAAAAAGTCAACAGGCGACGGATGCGAACATGAAAAATGGCGCATGGCGATCTTCTCGCCACCTCATTTATGGCCTTTTGGGTGCTTTGATCTCGTTACCCGAGACGGCGTGGGCGGATACTGATGCCGGGTTCGTCAGCTACTACCAGCAGGCCTATGTTCAGGGGCGAGACCTGGTCCCGGCATCACCGAAACCACTTGATACAGCTTCGATCGCCTCACGGCTTGATCTCCAGAGTGTCAGCCCGGAAGCAGCCTTGAGCGGCAGCGCATTTCTCGCAGCGGATGGAACGATCATCAAACTCGCCGGCGTGCAAGGCTGCCTTTCGACCGAGCCACTCGAATTCTCGGGTGTCATGGCGACTTGTGCCATGATCTCGCTGGCCGCGATGACGGCGACCATCGGCGAGATACAGGATGTCGACGGACCTGCAATTCCTTGTCATGAGCTCGGGCGGACCCCAGGCCAGCCGACGGTTCGGTATGCGGAATGCTTTTTCATGGACGGAGACACGGTGCGATCGCTCTCTGAAGTGCTGATCAGCAAAGGAGTGGCGTTTGCTTTCCGTGATCGAACTGGCCAGCCCATCTTCCCGGAATATGCTCGGGCGGAACAAGGCGCGCGAGGAACGAAAGCCGGTATCTGGGCCAGCGCCCATTTCCTCCATCCCTACGGTGAGCGTTACCGCGCCAATCCGACAATGCACTGATGCGGATCGGAACTTTGATGCTTATTTCCACGATCGCAGTCTCCGGCTTCTACGCAGGCTTCGTCATAATGCCGATGCTCACCGGTGGAGAGTTAACGCAAATGCAGCCTTCCAGGCTGCCGGTCGTTCCCGTTCAGGCATCGCAAGCTGACGCTCCTCCCACGGAAGACGCGGCGCTTCCGCCATCTTCCGCATTCACACCATTCCCAACGCATGCGCAGTTCGAGACTGGCGATAGCTGGGTCTCAAACGGGCGACGGCATCGGCTCTATGGTCTACAGGCATGCCTGCGCGGGACCACCGTTGCCGTATCTCCGGGGACCTCGCGCGACTGCGGTGAACTCAACGTAATCATGATGCAGGCGTTGGTCAGGGACACAAAGCCGGTCTGCGCCACCATTCAGATGGTTGACCAGAACAATGTGGTGGTCGCATGCCAGACGACGGCAGGCGAGCACCGGTATGATCTTGCGACCTACGTTATCGCGCAAGGATGGGGATTTGCGGCCGTCGACAGCACCGGCCAGGTGATTGTTCCCGGATATAGGGTCGCTGAGGAAAGCGCCCGCACCGCGCGCGCGGGTCTCTGGGACTATTCCGATATGCCGCACCCCGTCTCTGTGCTGATGCAACAGGCCGGAGTGTCGCGATGAAGCTTGCCACCATCACGTTAATTGTCCTCGCCCTCATCCCGACGGGGACGCTGGCGCAAGCCCGCCCCACAGACGTTCCGCGTCAGATATATGGCAAGGTTCAGGTCATCGATGGCACCACATTCAAGTTCGTCAAAACGCGTCAGCTCATCCGTCTGGCTGGATATGAAGCCCCCAGGCTGGCGCAGAACGCAACGACCGAAAGTGTGACATGGCCTGTCGGTCAGGTCTCGCGTGCCTGGATGATCCTTCAAACGCTCGGTCAGGACGTCAACTGCGCGCCTATCGGTCGTGACACCAACAAGAACCTGATCGCGCATTGTTTTGTTGGTGAGACAAATCTGGCAGCGACGGCAATCGCGGAAGGGATCGGCTACGCCTTCAACTATCGTAATGAACCCCAAGTCCCTGCCTATTTCGATATTGAGAGGAGGGCGAGAGGGCTTGGTTTCGGCATCTGGTCGTCGCCGGACCTGTCTCCTCCCTGGCTCTACAAAGCATCGCCAGAGCCTGGTGAGCAGTCCGATGGTGGCGCGCCAGCCACCGAAGAGGGGCTTCCTCTGCCCCTGCCCGTCACTCCCGACAAAGCACTGTCGTTCACGCAGGTGCACGGAGGTTAAATGAAACGCCCTTTCGAAACTTCGACCATTACTGCCATTCTACTGGCTGTTTCTCCGGTTGCCGCCGGCGCGCAGGACGGGGCCACCCAAACCCAGATCGAGCAACGCGATCCGGACTTTTGCGGTGCGGGCGGTGCTGGTTGTGATCCGGCAGACGTGCAGCAATGGAAGGCGGTTGGCAACAGGCTTACAGACCTGTCTTCGGCCGACCTTAGCCAATACGCCTACGCCTGCGCCAAGCATCGCGAATGGAAATCGGAGTGCGAAACCAATCCGATCGCTATCCTGAAGCGCCTCGGGATCGAAGGATATTGAGGTTGCCGATGAAGAAGCTCGACTACGGATCGCTTGTCGCCGCCGGCATTGCTTTCGTCGTGGGATCTGCCGGCGGGTACACGATCAACGCGTTTGAACGGGCCGACAGGATAGCGGAGCTTGAACAGGAGGTCGCGCGGCTTGAGAGTGAGCTTCAACGGCAGCCGGCGTTTGACTTTCCCGACGACAGTCAAGCGAGTGCCGCGATCGCCAAATCGGGCCGCACAATCCGCATCTCGGAGTGCAAACCCCGTCAGAACGCACCCGGTGTCACCTGTACCGGCATCATCACAACAACAAGCGGTTCCTTCGCGGGGACGACGCAGCCCGGCACCCTGTCCTTTGCGAAAATCGACGGCACCTGGGTGCAGATCCAATAGCCCCCTAAAGGAGACGGACGGTGAAAGCGATCATGTTCTTGGCCGCAGGCTTGATAGGCACGTTTGCGGGGGTGCCAGCAAAGGCACAGGACGCCGAATGGGGATGTCGGGTTCTGCTGTGTGCAGCATCGAAAAACCCATCCTGGCATGGCGTCCCCTATTGCGTTCCGCCCATGCGGAAACTCATCACCGCCATGTCCAAACCCGGCTTCTCCTGGCCGGTTTGCCATGAAGCAAAATCCGGAAAGCCGGGCCACGAAACCTACGAGGATTGCCCCGTGGGAACGACTGTCGGCTACTCATCGTCAGGCGGCGACAATAATTGGCGAGGCGAACCCGACCAGTGCGTCAAAACGGTCAATGTCTGCGGAACCTCCGGCCACTACTTCAACAGCAATCGGGATGGCGAAAGCTGCATCCAGCAGGTCGCAACTCCGCGCCCGCGGCGCGCGGATCCCTACTATTTCGATATTCCAAACGAGGACGGGGGGAAAGAGAGGTTCTGGTTCAACCTGAACCACTAGCGCTACTGGTCTGTCTCGGCAGATTTCTGTTTCTTGCGGCGGGCTTTCCAGACCGCTACCCGAGGGAGGTCGGCTTCGGTGATCTTGAGCAAATCCTCAATGAGGACATTCCACTCACGCTGCATCTTGTCGAGGGTCGACAACTTGACGTCCCGCATGGCCCGCATCACCTGCGATATATATGCCTCATGCACGCCGAGCTGCTCGGCCAGATCCCGGTTCGTCAATTTGCGCTCGGACTTCAACCGTCCGAGGCCGATGGCAAGCCTCTCCTGGAACGTCAGGGAATCGAGTGTCGAAATGTCAACGGCCTCGACCGGGGGCTGGCGTTTTACACGAGGCATCGACCGCCATCCCCAGACCCGATCAGGCCTACGCAGCGACAGACGGACATGCTGGCAAGGCAACAGCCAAGCGCGCGATCTGGGCGAGTTAAAAAAATCCCTGAAACCATTTTGCTCATCCGTCACCCGACATCGACCGCGAGCCCACACGCCCAAGCGTAAACCAATCGTCGCTCATGTTCTAAACCGGGCAGTTCACAAGCTTGTTACGCTTCCTACACCGGCACGATCCACCCATGCAAGGGGAGTTGATCGGGCCATCGGACAGGGGCAAAGCCGAGACCCCAAATGCTCGCATACCGCATGCGTATAGTCGTCCGGAATAGCCCCACTCACAGTCTGGCAGAGCTTACCTGGGAAGACGCCGCCGCGCTACGAGCCTGGTATGGCAATGCTGCTTCCAACGCGGAGAAGGCGATGGCTCTCGCAGTCATCAGGCAAGCCAAGGTGATGAACGGCTGGATCGAGTGCGATTGCCTCGCCGGTCGGCCGCAGCCACTGCTCGCCCCGATCCGGCAGGAGCACACCTATACGCTGCGACGATTGACGTCGAAGGACGAGGATCCCCTCCGGCACGAAGAGCGGCCGAACCATGCGAGCACCTGTCCGTTTCACGTTGACAAGGACACCTCGCCGGCACTTGTCGATCGCAGCTACCACATTCGACCGGTTCGAAAATCCGATCGGAGCTACATCGATGCATTGCCGGCCATTCCCGACCGTTTGGCCGACGCCGCAGACGACGACATCTCCCGTTCGACGGAACGGAACGACCGACCGTCCAGACTCGGTGGCATCCTGTGGAGGCTGCTCGACGACGCCGGGACGAACGTCGTCCAACCGCTACAGGATAATCCCGATCTAACGCTTCGAAACCAGCTTTCGAGACTGCGCGCAGCCGCCAGGGACCTTCGGGTCTTGAGAACATGGTCCCTCAACGCACTGCTATCGACCTGGGCGGCCGATTACTGGGAGACCGACAGTCGCTGGCAACGTCTGCTCGAAACCTCACGTCCGGATTGGCCCGGAACGCTCCGCCGGACGGGCTTCATGCTGCTGTTTGCGAAGTCCGTATCGGCTCAAGAGATCATGCCGGCATCGTCCTCACGATCGATTGACGTGCTCGGAAAGGTAAGACAACCGTTGCGAGGCGATCCAAAACAACGTGGCCCATTCGTCAGCCTGCTGAACGTGGACTTTGGCGACGATGACGAGGGGCCGGTGCGCGCCGTACAAGCCTATGCCCAGCCGGTCTATAATGGCGACACGTTGTTTCCGGTGGAATCCGGTTTCGAAAGGGACGTCTCCCATCTCCTGTTCTGGCTTCAGGAATCCCTGTTCGAAGGCGTTCCTGAACTTCGCATCAAGATCACCAAACCGCTCTTTGCGTCCGAAACACCGCTTGGACCTTGCCGGCCAGATTTCGTCCTGGAGGCGAGCTATAAGGACCACCGACCCACGACGCTGATCATCGAGGCCTTTGGTATGGAAACCGAAGAGTATCGCGAAGCCAAGAACAAGACCGTGCCTCGCATGAAGCATCTTGGGCCGATATTCGGGATCGTCCCCGACGATCTTGCTGAAGCGAATGCACAGCATACGGCCAAGCGCCTCCAGGACTGGGTACTCGACAAGGTGCGGCATGCGTGAAGTCAACGGGGTGGATGGCAACTTCCTGGCTTCAGTATCGCGTCCCACTTCCGGCGGGAGGAAACTGTGCGTCGAGCCCTTCGTCGTCGCAGAGCCTGTCTGAGAGCGTTCGCTGTGCGGTGCCATCGGTCAGGTCGCACCGGTGCTCAATTCGGGGTCAGAACAAGAGCTGCTCGAAATCGTACACTAAGACCGAACGGAGCGGGAACGTCATGCAGCGCGGAGTATAGCGCGGCGATTAGGATGAGACGCGGGCGACAATCTGGATGAGATTCTTAGGTCGCGGTCGGGGTCAGATTATCATGCTGATTGTCGCTGACAAGTTCTTCGTCATTTTCTGATTGCCGCTCCGCGACAGACAGCGTTGAGGTCCTGATTGTCGCAAACGAAGCGGGTCGGCCTCGCTGGCGCTTTTCCTCAAGTGCTGCTCTGCGGCGATAGCTTTCGACATTCATCTCGAAGATCGTGGCATGGTGCACGAGCCGGTCGACTGCGGCGAGTGTCATGGCAGGATCGGGAAAGACCCTGTTCCACTCTCCGAACGGCTGATTGGCGGTGATCAGGATCGACCTGTGCTCGTATCGGGCCGAGATCAGTTCGAAGAGCACACTTGTTTCCGCCTGGTCCTTGGTGACGTAGGCGAGGTCATCGAGGATGAGCAGGTCGTATTTGTTGAGTTTGTCGATGGCTGATTCAAGCTGGAGTTCTCGACGGGCAACCTGAAGCTTCTGCACAAGATCGGTGGTTCGGGTGAACAGGACCCGCCATCCGTTCTCAATCAGCGCGAGACCGATGGCAGCAGCAAGATGGCTCTTTCCTCCGCCGGGCGGACCGAACATGAGGATGTTCGCTCCCTTGGCGAGCCAACTGTCGCCGGCGGTAATTGCCATGACCTGCGCCTTCGAGATCATAGGTACAGCGTCAAAGGCGAAGCTGTCTAAGGTCTTTCCAGGCGGCAGGTGCGCTTCGGCGAGATGCCGTTCAATCCTGCGATTTGCACGTTCTGCCAGCTCGTGCTCGGCAATAGCCGACAGGAATCGAGCTGCTGGCCATCCTTCCCGGTCCGCCTGCTCGGCAAATTGCGGCCAAAGCGTTTTAATTGTCGGCAACCGAAGTTCGTTGAGCATGATACCGAGCCGTGCTTCATCGATGGCGTGTGCGTTCTTCATGCGGCTTCTCCCGTCCCGATCAGGGCCTCATAACCGTTAAGCGATGCGAGTTGCACATGAACGGTCGGCAGCTTGGCCGGGTCCGGACCGAAGAGCGCTCGCATGGCAGCCAGGTTGGGTAACTCACCAGCATCGAGTGTCCTGGCCAATTCTTCGGCAAGTTCGCGTTCGCAGCCGCGGTCATGCGCCAGTGCCAGAAGCTCAACGGTGATCTTGCAAGCCTGCTTATCGGGAAGATGTTCGGTCAGGGCCTCGAAGGCCTTGCGATATTCTTCTCGCGGGAAGAGCTTGTCGCGATAAACGAGGCCACGGAGCGCCATCGGCTTTTTACGCAGAGAATGGATGACGTGGTGGTAGTTGACGACCTGGTCGTGTCGCCCGTCAGCGTGGCCACGTCCCCGGCGCAACGTCATCAGATGCGTACCGCCAACGAAGACATCCAGCCGATCGTCGAACAGGCGAACTCGTAACCTGTGGCCGATCAGGCGGGACGGCACGGTGTAGAAGACCTTGCGCAGGGTGAAGCCGCCCGTCCGGGACACAGTGACAACAATCTCCTCGAAGTCCGTGGTCCGGCGCTCAGGCAGCGACTGCAGATGGGACCGCTCTGCATCGATACGCCTGCCATGGGCAGCGTTGCGACGGCTGACGATCTCGTCGACAAAAGCGCGGTAAGAACCGAGATCGTCGAATTCCTTGGTGCCCCGCATCAGCAGGGCATCGTGAACAGCGTTTTTGAGATGACCATGCGAGCTTTCGATCGAGCCGTTCTCATGCGCGACACCTTTGTTGTTGCGCGTCGGGGTCATCCGATAATGGGAGCAAAGCTGATCGTAACGGTGTGTGAGATCGACCCTGGCGTCGGCATCGAGGTTGCGGAATGCCGCCGACAGGCTGTCGCTGCGATGATAAAGCGGCGTACCACCCACGGACCACAGGGCATTTTGAAGTCCTTCGGCCAGCGCGACGAAGCTTTCCCCGCCGAGAATGACATGGGCGTGTTCGAAGCCCGACCAGACGAGCCGAAAGTGATAGAACAGATGATCAAGCGGCTGGCCGGCGATCGTTACACCAAGGCCGCTGGCGTCGGTAAAATCCGAAAGGCCCAGTCGGCCTGGCTCGTGCGTCTGGCGGAAGATGACCTCCTGCGCTTCGCCATTGACAGCACGCCACGACCGGATGCGTCGTTCAAGCGTACGGCGGATACCTTCAGATAGTTCTGGATGTCGGCGCAGCATCTCGTTGTAGACGGCGACGGCACGGATGCCAGGGGCGGCCTTCAGCAGCGGGACGACTTCAGTCTCGAAAATCGGCTCGAGGGGATCAGGGCGGCGACGTCCACGCGGCGCTTTGCTCTGAGATGGTAGGTGTACCTTCTTGTCGAGGCGGTATGCCGTGGCTCGGCTGATCGACGCTTTTGCCGCGGCGATCTGTACGGAATGCGTTTGTCGGTACTTCATAAAGAGTCTCATCTGATGATCGGTTAAATGGCGACCCGGCACAAACTGGTTCTCCAATCCAGAAAACCGCAAATGTACCGGACCGACCGCGATCTTGAGACGCCGAAAATCTGCGCCACGCCGGGGTATGACTACGATCGGGCTACGCCCTCACTTCGTCACACCCCGGCGCAAGTCTCATCCTGATTGACGCTGAATCCGCATTGCCTCACTAGAAATGTTCCCTGATTGTTGGCCGTTGCCTCATCTGATTTGCTCCCAGCATTTGTGGGTGCGGAGCAAATCAGATGAGGCTGATCAGCGTGACGACGAAGAAGGAATTGGTTGCTGCTCTGGCAAAGCGCTATGCGGCCGGAAAGCGGGAGGAAAAATCGCGGATCCTCGATCAGTTCGTTTCGATTAGTGGGATGCATCGCAAACACGCGATGCGTTTATTGCGGGGGGCGGATAAGCAACCGCAATCGCGAACGCGGGCGCAGATTTATGACGAGGCGACCCGACAGGCTCTTATTGTTTTGTGGGAAGCCTCCGACCGCATCTGTGGCAAGCGATTGAAGCCCTTGCTGCCAATTTTGATCTCATCGATGGAACAACATAGCCATTTGAGGTTAGACGATCAGGTCCGCACACTTCTGCTACAGATGAGTGCGGCTACCATCGACCGTGCATTGAAAAGCGTGCGAGAAACAGCAGGCGGCCGTCGACGCCGACGTTCCGTTGCTTCATCAGCATTGAAGCGGAGTATCCCAATTCGAAAATTCTCCGACTGGGGTGATCCCCCACCTGGCTTCATCGAGGCCGATCTGGTGTCGCACTCCGGTCCCAACGCACGCGGCAGCTTTATTCAAACTCTTGTCCTTACAGATATTGCGACCGGTTGGACCGAATGCGCCCCTCTGCTTGTTCGCGAACAGAAGCTTTTGACGGAAGTTTTGACCGAGCTTCGCCGCGTAATGCCCTTCCCGTTGCTTGGCTTTGATACGGACAATGATAGCGTATTCATCAACGAGACAATCAGGGACTACTGTATTGATTCAGATATAGAATTCACTCGCTGTAGGCCATATCGTAAAAATGATCAGGCTTATGTGGAGCAGAAAAACGGATCGGTCGTCCGCCGCATTGTTGGCTATCATCGGTATGAGGGAGTTGAAGCTGCGGCAACACTTGCAGAGCTTTATCGTTCGGTGCGCTTGTTCGTGAACTTCTTTCAGCCGTCGTTTAAGTTGCTCGAAAAGCAGCGAAACGGAGCGATGGTCAAGAAGCTCTACTCTTCTCCCGCGACGCCACATCAACGGATTTTGTCGGATGCAAGGACGGGACTGGAGGTACGCGACCGCTTGGTGCGCATGAGCGAACAACTCGATCCTGTAACGCTTCTCCGAAACATTCGTGCAGGACAACAGCGGCTTGCCGACATTGTGCATCAGGGAACACCCTTAAGCGAAGTTCCTGATATCGAGAGCTTTTTACGAAGCCTGCGTATCGCGTGGACGGAGGGCGAAGTTCGTCCGACCGCGAAAGCAAAGCCAAAACTAAAACGCGAGCGACGGCGGCCTGACCCGCTGGTTAACGTCACGAATGATCTTTACAGTTGGTTTGAAGCAGAGCCATGGAGAACCGGCCGCGAGCTACTAGAGCGACTTCAAAGCATCTATCCCGGCGAGTATCCTAATGGACTAATCCGTACGGTGCAACGACGGGTGAAAGGTTGGCGTCGCGATCGCGCGCATAGAATGATATTCGGAAACGAGCCTGGCGAAGATGAACAACAACCAGAGCTCAGCAGGGCATAGGGAGCATTCTGGTGAGGCAATATGCTATCCGTTCGGGAGCATTCTTCGATGAGGCAATACGAATCTCACCTTGATTGCCGCTATGCAGCGGAGGATTCTTCCAGGAAGTCGCAATGGCCTGAAGCCTTCGGGCATCTGCTGCTCGGTGTCCCAGGAATAGATGCCGGTGAGATTTATGTGCTCCCAGCTGAGTGGCGAGACATGCTTGAGCAATATGTCGGGGATAGTTCGACCACTTTGACGCAGATGGGCTACGGCACGGCTGAGATAAACGGTATTCCAGTGGACGATGGCGCTGACGACAAGGTTGAGGCCCGAGGCACGGAATGCCTGACTTTCGAACGATCGGTCGCGGATTTCGCCGCGCTCATGGAAGAAAACGGCCCGCTTGAGCTTGTGGGCGGATTCTCCTTTGTTAAGACCGGCTTGACATCGCCGGCGAAGTGCCGGGTTGGAATACCATTCGATCATAAACAGGGATCGCTCGATGCGCCCGAGCTCACGCAGGGCTTTCGCCAACTGGCTCGGTTTCGAGGATGCCGCCAGCTTTTTGAGGATCATTGAGGGCGCAACAGAGCGTGTCGTGATTGATGCCGCCAGATGGAGAAGGTCATCCCAGTGTTCCAGAATGAGGGCGGTATTGATCGGCGCGCCGATATGGTTGGCCAGTGCTGGATATGAGTCGGCCTTTTCGAAAGTATGGAACTTCCGGTCCTTGAGATTGCGCAGCCGAGGCGCAAAACGCTTTCCGATCAGAGTGAAGAGGGCAAATACATGATCGCTCGCACCTCCGGTATCGGTAAAGTGCTCCTCGATCTCCAGGATGGTGTCGTGGTCGAACAGGCCGTCGAGAACATAGGCTGCCTCGCTCTCGGTCGGGCTGATCGGCAGAATGCTGAAATAGCCGTACTGATCGGAAAGGTGGCTGTAAAATTTCGAGCCTGGCTCGCTGCCATAATGCAGGTTGATATCACCGCGTTTGGCGGCACGATCACTGGCCCGGAAGAACTGACCATCAGATGATGCGGTCGTCCCTGTTCCCCAGAGCTGGGCGTGGGGATGACGCGCATGGGCGTCGGTCACACATGCCTGCGCTGCGCGATAGGTTTCCGTGCGGGCATGGAACATGCGCATCCATCCGATCTGATGGGCGCTGATCCCCTTGGAGGCTCCGGCCATACGTTTCGGGCCAAGATTGGTGGCGTCCGCGAGCGTGCCGGCGAGCATGGCCGGAATGTTTTGCGGTGAATCGCCCGTTCGAACATGGGTGAACTGGTCGGCAAAGCCGGTCCACTCATGCACGTCTCTTAAGAGATCCGGCACTTCGACAAGCGGATACATTTCGCTGAGTTCGATATTTAGTTCATCGGCTGCAGCGGGCACTTCGCTCGCCAGCGGTGTTACAATCAGGGTTCCGGCATCGAGACGGACGCCTTCAAGTTTGCCGTTGCGGGCGCGATGGGCGAGACGTTTCAGATTGAAGTCCAGCAATTGTTGCATTTCGGTGAGCCAAGCCACCCCGTCGCGCTGCACACCGAGCCCAAGCTGGTCAGTTTCCTTCAGCTTGGTAAAAGTAGGGCGGGGCATGAAATTTTCATTTATCGGCCGGAACGCCCTGCTGCCTTCGACCCAGATGTCGGCCGAACGAAGCCGCTCGCGCAACGCTGCCAGTGTTGCAATCTCATAGAGACGGCGATCGGCCTTTGCCTGCCCGAAGATCAGTTTACGCTCCGCCGCGCCGAGATGAGCGATCGGGACACGTTCGGGAAGCACGCGCCTTCCTTCCGCGTAAAGGGATCTGAGTGTTTCGATCGCTGCCAGCAAAGGATCATACCGACGACTTGAATGGAATGTGAAGGTCAGGAGGAACCGGCCTGCATAATTGCGAACATTGGCATATTGCTCAGCTGCAATAAGCAAGGGTGAGGCGTCATTGTCTTCCACCATCGCCGCAAGCGTCGGCTTTGCCTGCACCAAGCGATGCCAGCCGACGTGGCGGTCGAGCGTTTCAATTGCATCTTCATCATTGTCATTGGCGCACTGAAGAGCCGATATCGTGTCGAGAAACAGCCGTAGTGCCTTAGCCGTCTCCATCCGGGTGTTCACATGGCGCTGCTTCTTGCGGTTATTCGCCTGCGAAAACAGCCTGCCGATCAGCTTGATGAACATGGTGACTGCGGCGTCGGTGAGCTTTTGCCCAAGCTTGATGATCTGCGCGATGATCGTCGCGCGCCGCCGACTGGCGTTGAAGTCGGCGGCAAGCCATGCCGGTGTCACATCGCCCTCCCGGACCATCTGCTCCCAGCGACCGGAGTGGATGCGGGCTTGTAGTCGGGGATCGATATCGAGCGCGCGGATGAAAGCGATCCTGTCGGTCAGCGTGACCAGGTTGGTTGCTCCCGGAGCATCTGGCGCAGATCGCAGCCAATGGAATCGCGTCTGTCGTATCTCGGGATCAACCGTCAAAAGATCATCGAGGGATTGGAGCTTTTCGGCTGAAAGGCCCGATATCAGGGCAGCCTCGGCGCGACGGCGGGCTATTACGCGGCCGGCAAAGCCGATCCGCTCTATTGTGTCAGGTGCGGGAAGTAACACCTTCCGCTCCCGCAGCGTGGTGACAATAGCTTGGGCAATAGAATGGCCCTTGTCCGTTGCGGTCGCCGTTTCGACGGCGGATAGTAAGGCGGCGCGCCGGTCCTGTGCTGTTGCTGTTCGTTTTCCAAAATAGGAAAGCAAATGCGCGATATGCTCGCGGCGAGTTTCCTCCCGCCTGGCATAGGAACGGAAACTCTCCGGATCAGCATCCAATTGTTCGGCTATATAATTGAGCATCGCCCTCGGCGGAATTTCGTGCACCATGAGAGCCCGGCCCGGATGCCGCATCATGCAAAGCTGGACAGCAAAGCCGAGCTGGTTATGTTTTCGCCTGCGGACTTCGATCTCCAGCCGGTCCGATGGAGATAGAGTGTAGTGACGGATCAGACTATCCTCATCGGTCGGTACGCCGAACAGCTCCTGTTGATCCTGAATTTTGTCCATTGTCTGGCCCTCGGCGGCGTCGATCTGGCGAGTTCCGCCGGGAAGATGACGATGAGCGTCATCAATGCCGTCGCTCAGTTCGAGCGTGATCTGCTGATCGAACGCACGCAGTCGGGCCTCAAACGAGCCAAGTCGGAAGGCAAGACCCTCGGCCGTCCCGCTCGGCTCAATGAGAAGCAGAAATTGGATGTTCTCTCGGATTTGGCGGGCGGGATGAGCGTTTCCGCACTCGCCAGAAAATTTGACACCAGCCGCCAGACCATCATGCGTGTCAGGATCGAGGGCGACCGCTCCGTTTAAGCCGTGACTTGAGTAGGCACCCGTTTCCCTTTCGCCTCACCCCGCGCAGCAGGACAGTTTTTTCACATCCCTGTCGAAGGTCTGAGCCGCAAGCTTCAAACCTTCGACAGTCGTCAGATATGGAAAGATCGTCTCCGAGAGATCATCGATCGTCAGGCCGCAGCGGATGGCCAAGGCTGCCGTCTGAATGCTGTCAGCACCCTCTGGTGCAAGGATGTGAGCGCCAAGGAGTTTCCGGGTTGACCCGTCGGCGACCAGCTTGATCAGGCCGCGCGTGTCGCGCGCCGCCAGCGCCCGCGGCACATTGTCGAGGGAAAGGACGGAGGTGCGAACCGAATGTCCGGCAGCCCGCGCCTGCGCTTCGGTCATGCCGACGCTCGCCACCTGCGGATCGGTAAAGACCACGGCGGGCATTGCGGTGTTGTCGTAACTCAGGCTGTTGCCGTTCAATGCGTTCTTGGCGGCGAGCTTTGCGCCATAGGCGGCCATGTAGACGAACTGATCTTTTCCGGTTACATCGCCGGCGGCATAGACGCCCGCCTTCGAGGTGCGCATGCGATCATCAACGATGATGGCCCCGGCCGGTGTCAGGTCTATACCGGTTTCAGCAAGCCCAAGGGCTTCAGTGTTCGAGCGGCGTCCCGTCGCCACAAGAATCCGCTCGGCAGTCAAGATTTCCGGACGTCCGTCCCGCGCGATGGCGAGGGCAACACCACCATCATCGGTCTTGCGGGCGGACTCGTAGGTAATGCCGCTGACGATTTTAATCCCCTCATCGGCCAGATAGGTGGCAAGCGCAGCGCCGATTTCGGGTTCAGCCTCCGGCAGAAGCCGGCTGCGGAACACGAGTGTCACTTCGACACCGGCCCGTGCGAAAGTCTGGGCAAGCTCCACGCCGATGTAGCCGCCGCCAAGCACTATCATCGAGCGTGGCAGCTCGGTCAGGGCGAGCGCTGTCGTGCTGTCGAGCGGCGATACGTCAGCGATCCCCGGAATCCCCGGCAACGCCGGACGCGCACCGGTGGTGATGATAATTCGCTCGGAGCCGATGTGCTGGCCCGCGACCTGGACACCGCCGTCAACGAGGCGGGCCGGACCTTCGTGGTAGACCACATTGTTGTACTCCGGCAGCAGATCAGCGTATTTCGCCTGTCGCAGACCGGCAACCAAAGCGTCTTTCTGGGCGATCTGAGCGGCCCAATCAACCACGCGCGCGCCGCTTTCGATCCCATCAAACCGGGCAGCCGCATCGTTGGCGTGACGTACAGCCTCCGTGGCCCGGATCAGGGCTTTCGAGGGCACGCAGCCGATGTTGACGCATGTACCGCCGATCGTGCCATGCCCGACAAGAGCCACTTGGGCGCCTAGTTCGGCGGCCGTGATCGCGGCGGAGAAACCGGCCGAGCCAGCTCCGACGACCACAAGATCATAACGGCCGTTGCCTTTGTTGGAAGTTGGAACGTCGCAAGCTTCACACATTCAATTCACCTTTGTTGTCTTGTTATTCATCGAGCAGCAATTGGCATCCGCTGATGAGGCGGAACGCCGACGCCGGTAAAGATAAAGTGCGGACGCCCCAATCGCGGCGAGAGCGATCGGGATCAGCACATAGCCGGCCGCTGCGAACCATGCGGAAAAGCCAAAAGAGCCAGCGGCGACCAAAAGAAATGGCGCGGCGCAACAGATGACGGCGAGAAACCCGACTTCGCCAAGGCCGATGAACTTTCCATCTGTCATGCTGAACCTCCTTACTGCGAAACGCCGGACGGATAGCCAGCATTGGTGGTTGCGGTGATCAGCGCGGCGACATTCGTCTGGCTGTCGTCAAAGCGCACCTTCGCGATCGCCGCGCCGGTCGCCTCCGATACATCAACATCGAGCACGCCTGGAACGTTGCTGAGCGCCCGCTTCACAATCGGGCCGCAGAGTTCGCAGGTGGCATTGGCAACATTCAAGGTTACGGTCTGCTCGGCGGCAAAAGCGTGACCACCCGTCAGCAGGGACGCAGTAAGGGCAATGAGGGGCAGGATTTTCATGAGATTCTCCTTGGGATTAAGCATCGAGGACAAGGCGGGCGGCGTAGGGAAAGCCCACGGCGATAATGATCAAGACAGTTGCGACCCAAAGGCCGATCTTGGCGTTCCGAGGGGATGATGGACGCGCGCAGTAGGAACCCTCGGCGCATTCAGCCGCCTTCGGCCTGCGATAGACGAGATAGAAACCGTAGCCGAGGCAGGCGAGCGCGATCGTGATAAACACAGGCTGGTAGGGTTCGAACGCGGTCAAATTGCCGATCCACGCGCCGCTGATGCCAGCGAAGAACAAGGCAAAGGGCAGCACGCAACAGGTTGCTGCGCCCAGTGCCGCAACGATGCCGCCGACCGACAGCAATGCTGCCCGATCAAAACCCTTTTCGGCTGGCTCTGTGACTGTATTTGCCAGCGTCCGTGTTTCATCCTGCATCATCGTTCACATGCTCCCGCAATTGATCTATCGTGACCCTAGTGCCTGTAGCGACTACAGGGTCAAGCGAGAAATTTTCACGGATTTGTGCGAGCTATGTGATGACACAGAATGATGAATTTTCGATCGGCGTGCTGTCCGAGCGCAGCGGCGTCAACATAGAGACGATCCGCTATTACGAGAAAATCGGCGTCATGCCGAAGCCCGCCCGCAGCGCAGCGGGTTATCGTATCTACACAACTGAACACGCAAGGCGGCTGCATTTCGTGCGGCGCGGCCGTGAACTCGGCTTCAGC
This sequence comes from Agrobacterium sp. FDAARGOS_525, assembly GCF_003938925.1. NCBI lineage: Bacteria > Pseudomonadati > Pseudomonadota > Alphaproteobacteria > Hyphomicrobiales > Rhizobiaceae > Agrobacterium > Agrobacterium sp. FDAARGOS_525. Next base: position 105,943 of record NZ_RKIU01000002.1, read on the forward strand.
CTGGACGAGTTGCGCGGCCTGCTTCGCCTGGTCGATGGGCATACCTACACCTGCCGGGAGGTCCATGCGCTCACCATCGAACATTTGAAAGATATCCGTCAGAAAATCGCCGATCTGCGGCGTCTGGAGCGGGCCATGTCGAATATGGCGGCGCAATGCACCGGCGATCAGGTTCCAGAATGTCCGGTCATAGATGCCCTTTTTGAAATGCGGTCAATCAAGCGTTCCCGCTCCGTTCAAGCTTAGCGTACGATTTCGAGCAGCTCTTGTTCTGACCCCAATTCCGTTTGTCAATCAGTGAAACCTCACATTCATATCAAGCGTATCGGCCTTGCCAGGGGTCGATCACGACGACACCAGTTCCTTCGAAGTCTCTGAGGTTTCGCGTCACCACTGCCATGTTATGAACCAGACCGGTCGCGGCAATCAGGGCGTCGGCCTCGTTTCGCCGATCCGGTATGTGAAGATGTGCACAACGTGTCGCGATGGCGTCATCAATCGATAGAATGCGACCGGCGAATTCCTTGCGGACATGATCGTCGAGCCACGACCGCAAACGGCCACCCTGTACCGCGTCCCGGCGTTGAACGCCGAGAATGCCGCGCTCAAGTTCAAGGATGGTGATTGCGGAAATATAGAAGCTGGCCGCATCCTCCGCCGTGATCCACGTCACCACATTGGAGTCAGCCTTGCCGTCACCGATCTTGCGCAGTTCGGAAACGACGTTCGTATCCAGGATAAATGTCAAGAAAGATCCACTCCGCGAGCCGCAATCTCGGTGCGGGGCGGATCGAAGTCGATATCCGACAGGCCGGGCATGGCCAGCGCATCGACAAGGCTCCGACGCTTGCCGGTAAGGCGGGCGAACTCATCATAGGTCATCAGGACATGGGACGGTCTGCCACGGTCCGTGATAATGACGGGACCATTTCTGGCGGCCTTCTTGGCGTTGCTGACGTCATGGTTCAGCTCGCGGCTGGTCAGTGTCGTGATGCTCATAGACACCTCCATGTAGGTATTTACCTACATATAGCATTTCGGCCCGACAAGACAAGCAGGATCCGGAATGGGATGAGCACGATCTGTCCCCTAACGCCGCGATTTCAGCCTTTGACTTCCGTTTCGAACCGTGCGGCAACCTCATCCCACGACAATATGTCCTCCTTCCAAGCGGCAAGGTGGAGCATTGTTACGGCTCTGTTCAGCTTGCCAGCCCAGTCCGTTTCGTGCCGCTGTTCGTAACCCACGATGTTCGGACGCGAATTCGTCATCAGGTCGGGAGCGAGGATCGGGAGCTCACAATAGGAATATTGCTGAAGCTTCAGGCTCGATTCTACGAGATAAAGCTCACGCTCCTTCAGTCTATAGGGGGCCAGCCCGAAATCAGCGAACTTGATGTAGGGAATGATCTCGTTGAAGGCGCGTTCGCCGTAGACCCGGACATTCGGTGGAAAATCGACTGGAATCCCTTCGCCGAAAAGATGAAAACTCACATCAGGTGCATGGGTCGCCATGGCCATCACGGCATTCCTGTCGAACAGCATGTTGCCAACGGCAACGCCGTTGCGGGTCCCGACCGGATAGGGCGAGTCCTTACAAGAATCGAAACCCTTTTTGTCGATGCCTTGCGGAATGATCACGACCTTGCCAGCTTCCCGGAAACCCTCGGCCATGTGGGACGAGGGAACGACGATCCGGTCAAACAGCGGCACAATTCGTCGTTCCAGCCGCTGCAGATATTCTGACGCCCCCACTGTGTCGAGCCGGTCGCGGGCGAAGTAGACCATCCGCGCACCTGGATTGGCTCTGCGGATCGCGTCTAAGAACACGATGGCCGTCCCGGATTCGATGGCGATCACATCGGCCTTCACGATGGCCTCCCGCATGAACCGTGGCAGAAGGGTGCCATATAGCTTGAAGAACGGCGCGGTCAGCGTATTGAGTAGCGTATTTCCAGAACTGAAGGGGTGAATGAGCGGCAGGTAGCAGGCTGAACGGTAGCGCGGATCTGTCTGCACGAAACGGTTACGCTGCTGTGCGGCTAGTTGGCTATAGATCGCCCGTTTCTTGAAGTACGACAGATGGCTGAAACCAACACTGATCGTCTCGACTTCGTGGCCGCGGTCCGCAAGCGCCTGGCTGACAAAGTGCACACTTGTCTTGCGTGTCGTCGGTAGAAACGCATGCGTGGAAAGGAAGAGAAAATTCACACTGCTGCCCAACCCTAGCAATGCACTGTCCGAAAGAACGGTATCAGTGCTCCTTCGACAGATCCTGCTTCCATCGCGCGCCGAGCGGTTTGTCCAACGCGTCGGGCACACACCCATTGAACCCGCCGCCTGGATAAAGCGTCAATTCGCCAACGTGAATCTGCCCTTCGGCCAGATAAAGGTCCACCCGCATGAAGTCGCAATTGCTCGCGATTTTTTTTGCCACGCTGCACATTTCCTCCAGTTTTTCCGGCTTCGACAACTCGCCGGGAAAGCTGACATAGTAACTGCTCACGATGTCGAGACGTTTCCAGTCGGGATCGAAATAAGCTTCATACCCGATTCCATTCCGGCGAATCCGCAGCTCGATCAGGACAACCCTGCCATCGAAGACAAAAAGGCGATAATCGTCCGGGACTTCGTGATCATCGATCAGCATCGTCTCAATAATGATTTGTGGCACGAACTCGCCATAGGCCCATTCGCGGTTGAAACGGTGGTGCTCCAGAGCCATCCATTCGGCGCTGGGATCGTCATCCATCAGCGTCCTGATGTCATCGGCGCCGCGAAGAAAGGCGCCGCACCCTGATGCGTGGGTCGGCTTCACGACTACGGGAAGTTCGATCTTAGACCAGTCAACGGTGGAAAGGTTGCGACCTACCCATTGCGTCGGGATGACATATTGCGAACCGGCGCGCTCGCGGATCAATTCCTTGGCAGCGTGCTTGTCAACCATAATTGGGTACAGCGGATTGCGGTCATAAAGCTTGCGGGCCTGAATTTTTTCGGAAAAAAGTTCAGGCGCATTGAGCCGTGGGAATCGTCCCGACATAGACCAGTATTTTAGCATGATATACGCTTTATCTGGCAAGCCAGATATCAAGCGCCAAAATAAGTGTAGCGCCTTTTCTCTGAGCCAGTTTTTCTGATTTGATGGAAGCGTGATATTGGACATGACCATACTAACCGGACTTACATTTCCGACCGGCAAAACGTAGCGGATGGCACTTACCAACATCTTAACCGAGCGCCGAAAAGCAACCCAAAGGCGTAGGATGCATACGCAATCTTAAACTCCTGTCTGTATCGGTATTCATGGAATATGATCCTGCCATTGCGCATGGCCGACCTTAATCGATCTTTCCGGATCAGGATGCCTGTTCCGGGCGTCTCGGGTTGACGGGCGCCGGCTCACGGCAAAACAGTTGGCAGTAGGTCTTGGATTCAGTACCGGTCAGGAACATGCATCATGTTTGGCGCATCAATGATGAACACGGCCGCCGGGTTGGCATCGTTGATCGCCGGGTTCGGCAGTAGCATTATCGTTGCCCGCGTCCTTGGCGTGAATGGCTCAGGGATCGTTGCCTACGCGCTGTGGATCATGACTGCCGCGACCCTGGTTTCCGACCTCGGCCTTCCACAGGCATTACTCCGCTTTGCCGCGAAGGGGAGTGATAGCGAACGCATTGCGCTACTACGAGCGCTCACAAGGCGGTTCGCGCTCTCGACCGGCCTACTGGCAACTGTAATGGCCGGCTTCGCCATGTGGCGATATTCAACCGGAAGTCCGGCAACAGCCTGGGTCTGGATGGCGACGGCCGGGCTGTTCCTGTGCTACGCCTACTCAACACTTTCCCTTGGTGTCGCCCAAGGGCTGGGTCACTTCCGCCAGACCAGCGTGAACACCGTCGCAGGTTGCCTCATTCAGCCCGTTTCCGTCGCAGTAGGCGCGGTTTTCCTCGGCCCCGCGGGCGCGATCCTCGGCCAAATGGTCCGCCACCTGCCACAGGCGCTGGGGTTGCGACGCTACTTCGCATTCGAAGCCGCTCCGGCGGATTACAGCGTTCCCTCAGCCGTCAATACCTATGCGCGCAACAACTGGATGTCCGGCGGACTGGCGGCACTCTTGAGTTCCCGTGTTGAACTGGCGGTCATCGGCGCATATCTCGGCGTCACCGAGATTGGACAATATGCCGCCGGCGCGACGATGGCCAGCATGATCGTGCAACTGACCTTCTCACTTGCTGCCGTTCTCGTTCCGCTTTTTTCATCCTATCAGGACAGAGAGGATTCTGCCGGCCTCATCTGCGCCTATCAGCGCAGCCTTTTGGGGCTCTCCCTTCTCCTCGCGCCGATATGCTTTGGGGGGGCCGCGATAGCGCCCGTTCTGGTGCCAGCCATGTTCGGCGAGGCGTTCCGCCCGGCTGGCGAAATAGGCGCCGTTCTTGTCGCCTTCGCCTTTGCCCAGGTGCTGACAACGGTTCCCTATCGGTTGATGCTTGCCAGAGAGCGCACCGGCGTCGTTCTGCACCTGTCCGTCTGGGAAGGCGTTGCGAGCATGGCCGCCCTTCTGGTCGTGACTCCGCTCTGGGGAGCGATGGGCGCGGCCTTCGTCAAGGGTGTGACCTCAACCGTAACCGCTATAATATATTTGGCCTATTGCCGCGTTGCGCTCGACACCCCGGTTCGGATATGGCCCCTGCTCAAGATCGTTCTCTCCGCCGCGCTCTGCGCGAGCGCAGCTTGGGCCTTGCTCATGTGGAAAAACGATCTTATCGGCCTTACACTGTCCATACCGGTGGGTGCGACGACCTATATTGTTGCGCTCATCTGCCTCTCCGCGATACCGGAGGAAGATCGGAGGCTGGCAAAGGGCTGGGCCGCAGAACGTCTTACCTTTCGGAAGGGTCAATAACGGCCCTACATTTACTTGAAATTTTCATGAGCAAGTTCGTAGTTAGGCCAGGTACAACATTGAAAACATCACAACCATCCATTCGTCCCTTTTGCTATGGTGATCTGGATGAGGCCGCCCTGACCGTGCCGAGTTTACCGGAGACCATTCGGTTTAAGTTATGCGACCACGGCTGGCGCATCCAGTATGATGTAGTAGGGGTCAGGACAAGAGCAGTTCAAAATCGATGGGTTGGGAGGCTCTCACCGATACAAAGTCGTTATGCGTCGATCTGGGCAGGCCCTTGAAATCTAAACCGCAAATCATTCGTGCTCTTCACAAGGATGACCTGGACGACGTTGCCCGTCTCTTCCAGAAGACGTTCCGCAGCAGCGCCGCGGCCTCGCCGGCGGTCAAGGCTGCGCTTTCGGATACGTTTCTGAACCATCCTCACGCTGACGACGAACTGACTTCTCAAGTGCTGGCGGATGAAACCGGCAAGGTTGGCGGCTTTATCGGCATCATTCCAGTAAAGATGGTCATTGAGGGCCGCCCCGTTCGGGCGGCTTGCGCCGGTTCAATGATGGTGGAGCATCCGAGTGAGAATCCGCTGGCAGGTGTGCGGCTGCTGCGCTCCTTCCTTTCCGGCCCGCAAGATGTGTCGATCAGCGAGACGGCGAACGCCACCGCGCTGCGAATGTGGCGTGGCCTCGGCCACGGCCCCCTGACTGCCTACAGCCTGAATTGGCTGCGGCTTCTGCGGCCCGGCGCGGCGGTCGGTGCAATCACGGCGAACGTGCATCCAGCCGGTAGGCTGTTAAAGCCCTTCGGAAAGCTGGCGGACGGGGTCGCGCGTCTTGCCCGGATCGAACCTTTCCGCTTGCAGACCGCGAATCCGAGAGCGCCCGTCTTCCGCGACGCGGACGCACCGGAACTGGCTGAGGCGCTGTTGACCCTTGCGACCGCCCACACGTTGCAGCCGGACTGGAATGAAGTAACGCTCCGCTGGCTGCTCCGACAGGCGTCGGAAAAGCCGCTCTATGGGAAAATCGTCCGGCGCGTCGCCTATGAAAAGGATGGCTCCCCTCTCGGCGCCTATGTCTATTACGGACGGCCCGGCGGAATCGCCTGGACACTCCAGCTGCTCGCCCGGCCGGAGCGCGTGGATGCCACCCTCGACGATATGCTTCATCATGCCCATGATGCCGGTTGCGCGGCCATCCGCGGCAGCGGCCAGCCCTGGCTGACAGCGCCGTTACTCAGCCGCAAAGCGCTGTTTCTCGGGCGCAGCTTCACCGTCGCCCACACCCAGGATGCGGAGATACGCCGGGCGCTCGACGGTGGCGCGGCGCTGATTTCCGGCCTTGCGGGAGAAACCTGGTCGCCGCTGATCGGAAACCGTTTTAACTGACCGGAAGCAGGGTCAGCGGCGGCGCGCCGAGCGAAACAGCTACCCGGCGCTTGGCCGCAATCGCCTGCCACGCCGCCTCCACCTCGTCAGTCTGCATGCCTGTGGCGGCGGCGGTTTCTGCCGCGCTCCTGCCGTGGTTCAGGGCATAGAGACAAATATCCATCAGGCCATGCGGCAACGAGAAATAATATTCGTCCTGCGTCTGCGGCAGCGACCACGTATCGGTCGTCGGCGGGCGGCGACGGATCGCCTCCGGAACCCCGAGCGCCTCGGCCAATTGATAGACCTGCGTCTTGTAAAGATGGGCGATCGGCTTCAGGTCAGCGGCGCCGTCGCCGTTCTTGACATAGAAGCCCTGATCATATTCCAGCCGGTTCGGCGTGCCCGCCACGGCGTAGTTCAACCGGTCGGCGTGGTAGTATTCGAGCTGCTTGCGGGTGCGCTGCTTCATGTTGGCGGCGGCGATCATGCCGAGATAGACGGAAGCAGGCATGCGCTTCTTGACCTCGCGCCCGGCGGGGTCGGCGGCCACCAGCCACGAAAGCGCCAGCCCGCGCCCGGAAAAGGGCGATTCGAGAACCACCTTGCAGCGCCAGCCCTCGCCATAGTCGGGCAGGATTTCGCGGATGAATGCGTCCCGGCGCTCGTAGCAACCCGCGGCAGCAAGGATGGGGCCGATCGTCTCGACGACAGTGGCGACACCGAGCGTTTGCGCCAGCTCCCGCCCCAGCGCCAGGCTCTGCGGATCGGATTCGTCTTCCGGCATGAACAGGCCGAACACCCGGTCCGCCCCGAGCGCCCTGACCGCCAGCGCCGCCGTCACCGAACTGTCGATGCCGCCCGAAAGTCCGACCACGACGCCGCGCCGGCGCAACGGCGTACGCAAGGTTTCCATCATCCAGTCGCCGATGCGGGCAATTTCCACCTCGGCATCCAGCCGCAGATCCTCCGCGCTAAAGCTCATCGTCTATTTCTCCCTGCATTTTGGGCGACGGCATCCGCTCTACCCGCACTTTTCCGCTCGCCGTCTTTGGCAGGACGTCACAGAATTCGACGATCCTGGGCAGCATGTAGTCTTCAAGCGTTTCCGAAAGCCGCAGCAGGATGTCGCGCCGACCCAGTTCCGAGCCCGGAGCGAGCACAACGAAAGCCTTCACCGCCTCACCCAGAAAGTCATCCGACACGCCGGCCACGGCGGCGTCTCGTACGCCCTCGATCGCATAGAGCGCCCGCTCCACCTCCTGCGGGCTGACCTTCTCGCCGCGCGACTTGATGATATCGTCGGAACGCGAGACGAAGGTCAGGAACCCGTCGGCGCTGGCGGTGAAGAGATCGCCGGTCAGCAACGTGCGCACGCCGTCACCCCCCACATCTCTGAGCTTAGCGTTGCTCGCCGCGGGGTCGTTCCAGTAGCCGGCCATGACATGCGGGCCGCGCACCGTCAGTTCTCCCACCGCGCCCGGCGGAGCGACCTCGCCGCTCTCGTCCAGCACGAAGGCCTGCGTGCCGGGAATGGCGAAGCCCACGGAGACCGGATGCGTGGCGGTAGCCTCCGGCGGCAAGGTCACGGCGCGGATGCATTCCGTCTGGCCGTACATCAGATGCAGGCGCGCAGCGGGAAAGAGCCGTTGCAGCTTGTCCGTGACCGTGGGCGGCATGGCGGCAGCGGCGCTGGTGATGGTGCGCACGTCCGGCAGGAAGCCGGGAACAGGACCATCCATCGCGACAATCGTCGAGGCGATAGAAGGAACCAGCGGAAAAACGCTCGCCCGGCTTTCCGCGAGCCGTTGCAGCGCAAAAGCCGGAAAGGCAAAGGATTTCTCCAGATGCAGCGTGGTGCCCGTCATCATCACCATCAGCACCTGCGTCAGACCGTAGCCGAAGGAAAGCGGCAGCACATTGAAGACGCCATCGTCCTCTGTCAGACCGAGATAGGCACAGATCGCGACGCAGGCCGCACCGAGGCTCGCATGGGTGTGCATCACGCCCTTCGGCGCGCCGGTGGAGCCGGACGTGTGGAGGATCAGCGCCAGCCCCGCCGGAACCTCCGCCGGTGCTGACGGCGGCCCGCACGCGGCCACCGCCTCAAGGCGGAAGAGCGGCTCGCCAGGGGAATCTCCCTGCTGGTCCGCGGCGAAAAGAGAGACGGACAGGCCGCACGCGGCGATAGAGGCATGCGCCACCGGCAAAAGCCTCGCCTGCGTCAGCAACGCCACGGCACCGAGGTTTTCCAGGATCGCACCGAGTTTCGCTACCCGTGTAGATGGATGCAGCGGACAAGCGACAGCCCCGGCCTTCCAGATGGCGAACAGCCCAGCGACATATTCTGCGCCGTTGTCGAGGAAAAGAACGACGCGATCACCAGGCCGAACGCCCGCATCGCGCAATGCGCCGGCAAGCCGGTGACTGGCCGCATCGAGAGCGGCGGCGGAAAGCTTTGTGCCGTTCGCCGTCAGCGCCGTCTTTTGCGGCAGCCGCCGGGCATAGACGCGCAGATGATCCTCAAGCCGCATCTTCCGGCCTCACTCTCAGGCCGCCTGCTTGCGCTCGACATAGGCGGCGATACGGCGGATGGTGTCGAGATTGTCCGGCACGATGTCGCTGTCGGCCACCGTTACCCCGTGCGTTTGCTCAAGGAAGGCGATGATCTCCAGCACGCCGGTGGAATCGACGATGCCGCTGTCAAGCAGGGATTCGTCATCGCCGGGCGCCTCGTCAGCGCTGCGAAAGAGGAAGTTGTCGGCAATAAAGCCGCGAATGGACGACAAGAGTACGGGATTCATCATTGACCTGCCATTTCCCTGAGCGGCGCTTCCTTCTCCCCGGAAGGATGCGGAAATTGTTCACGCCAAAGCTGTGTCGACAAGATGCCGGTCAGCGCCATAGCGTCGCGGGTGCCGGGCGACGATTGGGACTGGAGCTTGCGCACAAGCCTAGCCGTGGCAGCCGGATCGAAAAGTCCCTCACGCCGGATCGCCGCCTCCGAAAGCGCCTGCGGAACCGGGCCGGACGGCCGCAGCAGAGCCGCGTCCGGCGCGCGATAGGGCTGCTTCGGGCGATTTCGGATTTCGGGGGGCAGAAGATCGGCGGCGATATCGCGCAGGTTGTGCTTTTCGGTCAGCCCCTTCAGCTTGAGACGCGGCGGAATGCGGGCGGCGAAATCGACAAGACGCGGATCGAGGAACGGATAGCGCCCCTCGACGCCGTGCGCCATGCTCATCCGGTCGCCCTGGGAGGAAAGGATATAGCCCGGCAGCAGGCCGGTCATTTCCAGATATTGTGCCTGGTGCAGCGCGTGCCAGCGATGGAACGCTTCCGGCAGGCGGCTGCGCAGGTCGTCCAGCACATCGTAGCCCTTCAACGCATCGCCAAGCGCGCGGGAGAAGAACACCTTCGTTCCCGCCGCAAGGCGGAAACGCGGTTGGTGCGAATAGAGCGGATCGGCCATGTCGGACGTCGCCGAGAAAAAGGCCGAGAGATAGGCGGGCGACTGGCGGCTGAGGCGCGGCAGATAGGGATAGAGCCGCTGGAAGAGAAGCGGTCGTCGGCGCGATCCGGGCTGACGGTGCGCGAAGCGCCGGAGCTTGGCTTCCTTGAAGATGTCGTAGCCCGCAAAGACCTCGTCGGCCCCCTCACCGGTCAGCACGGCCTTCACACCGCTTTTTCGGACATGGGCGGCCAGCATGTAAAGCGGCACAGGCCCAGTGCGCGGCAGCGGCTGCTCAGCATGGCGGATCACCTCCGGCAGCAGGGCGGCGATCGCATCGAACGGGCAGCACAGCGCGCTGTGTTGCGTTCCGAGCGCCACCGCCATTGTTTGTTGGGCTGCACTCTCGTCAAAATCCGCCGCCTCGAAGGTGACGGAGAAGGTGCTCAACGGCTCCGGTGATTGCCTGGCCGCGAGCGCCGCTATCAGCGAGGAATCGAGGCCGCCGCTGAGATAGGCGCCGCAGGGCCGGTCGGCGCGCAGGCGGATGCGCACGGCGTCGGTCAGGAGCGCGGCGAGTTCGTCCTTTACCGCGGCTTCGTCGCAGGGCGCACGCGCCTCGTCGGCGTCCGGAAAGGAGGGCTGCCAATAGCGCGAGACGTGCGCCTCACGGCCCGCCTGCGCCAGCAGCACATGGCCGGGCGGTAGTTCGAGAATGTCCTTGAAGGACGTTCGGGGGGCGAGCGGAAACCAGAGGGTGAAAATCTGGTCGAGCGCCAACGGGTCCGGCTCCGGCACGATGCCCGGCACCGCGACCAGCGCCTTGATTTCCGAGCCGAAGAACAGGCCATTGCTACGTCTTGCATAATAGAGCGGACGCACGCCGATCCGGTCACGGGCTAGCATCAGCCGTTTTAGCCGCCGATCCCACAGCGCGAAAGCGAAGTCGCCGTTGAGATGCTGGACGCAATCAGCTCCATAAAGCTCGTAGAGATGCAGTATAACTTCCGTATCGGAATGGGTGCGAACACATCGTCCCCGCTGCATGAGGTCTTCGCGCAATTCGATGTGGTTGAATATTTCGCCGTTGAAAGAAATGACGGGACCGCCGTCGGGTAGGCTCATGGGCTGGGCGCCACCCGCTATATCGACGATGGAAAGCCGCGCATGGGCGAGGCCGAGGCCGGGTGCGGTGAACATCCCCGTCGCATCGGGGCCGCGATGCGCAAGCGTTGCGGCCATGCGGGAAAGCAGCGCAGACTCCGCCGGCGTCTCCAGCGAGTTCAGGTAGCCAGCAATTCCACACATTTCGATCTTCCTTCCAACGCTTCATGCACTGCCGGACTTTCAAAGTGCCGACTACAGATCGATTTCGTAACCATTACACCCAGGCCGTGAATCAGGAATTAAGACGCTTCTCAATGATCGTTGCCGGATGCGCCTTTCAGAGCGGGTCTCACAGCCAGAGGAGCAAGCGCATCAAGAAATCCAGAACGCCTAATTCGCATATTAGAAACTGTATTTATGCGACCGGGTGAAAGCGCGAAGGTTTAGACGTTTTGGAGGTGGGATGATGCAGCATGACGCTCCGCCTGACGGTTGGCCTTGGACTATGCGCGGCTCGGCTCAGTGTCGGGCTTTGCGTTATCTTCGCCCAACGGATCCCGCGCCGCGCCAGCGAACTCGCGTAGCCAGACTCTCGAACTGTCCTCCGCCAATCTACCCGAAAGCGTGTCTATCAGGAGTTCGACGTCCGCATTCAACTCTTCCGGCTCAATGACGCTTTTCCCGGCTTGCCGGAAGACGGCATCATTCAAAGCTTGAAGATCGCCCCCGAATGCTTCTCTCACTTCCTGGCGTTTGAGAATGGGCGAACCGGTTGTTTGGTCGGGGAAAGCACCTGCGGAAACGGATGAGCCATCCTGAGGATTGCGCCGTCTCTTCGGAGATCCCGTATAGATGTTCTGGCCAAGCTTTTCTTCATCGATATCGAGATCGATGTCGCTAGAAAGCTTGGCGTGCGCGTCTTTCACCTCGCCCCGCTTTGCTTTCCGGCCGACCGCGTCCTGCGCGGGCTTCCGTCCCGACGGCTGCTGCCCGTCGCCAAGGTCTTCTTCGGCGACACCTGCCGCCCGCGTCTCATCCAGGTCCAGCCGGCGACGCAATTCATCGAGGGAGGAGATATAAACGTGACGAACGCCTTCCTTGACGATGAAGCGCAGGTCCTGGGGCTTGCGGACACGCTCGATCGCAACAAGGTCGATATCAGCTCCTGGTTCGGCACCTGACCGATCGCCCGGCGAGGCCGCATCTGAAGAGGGCGGCGCGGTGGACTCGAAACGGTCACTGTCAGCGATCGTCCACTCAACGGGCTTGATACAGGGCTTCGGCACCATTTTGAACTTGCGCACCTTCGCAAACATCCGTTCGCCGCCCGCGTCCAGTTTCATGATCCGCATCACCGGCATGCCGGTGACCTGCAGGATCGCCTCTTCCGGCTTCATCATCATCAGCGTGTTGACCGGAAGAAGATCGACGGAGACCGGCACTTTCGAGATCGAGCGCTGACGGCGACCGTGGCGATGGGAGTAAGACGATTGCTCGACCCATTCCGTCGTCTTCCCGGCCGCCAACGAGACCGCCATCGCGTCGTCCTGGTTCTGGAAGTTCATGAAGACCTTGATCGTCGACGCCCCCATCAGGATCATCTGGCCCGATCGCTGGTACAATCGCTCCAACTGGGCGCCGTCCTGAAGAATGAAGACGAAACGCACACCGTTCTTTCGTATCAGTGGCGCGAGCGTCAGCACCGTGTCGATGCGGCCGCCATTGCCGAACTCGTCAAGCATCATCATGACTTCGTGCTCGCCATTGGGCAGCGGACCCATCTGGACCAGCTTGTCGGCCATTTGCTGGATGAACATCGAGATCAGGCGCTCGTAGATCTGAATGGCGTTCCAGTCGGCCTGGATGTAGATCACCATCTTGCGCCGACGAATACGGTCGATCGGGATGGTGGTGATCGACGTCAGTGCCTCGACCAGGGGATTTTGGAGGAAGTTCAGCTTCGCGACGATCTCCGCTGCGATCCCCTCGCCCAGCTTCTCATGGCGTCCGGCAAACTTGGTAAGCTGCATGCGGGTCTGGTCGGACAGGACTTTCTCGTAGTTCTCCAGCAGCTGGACAATCGCTGTGCGCTCGTCGGACATCGAGTTGAGGATACGATACAGTTCGCTGAGCGATTTGCGGGTGTCCGGGCATTCGAGAACAAAGCCAAGCATGGCGGTGAGCAGGATCCGGGCGCTTTCCTCCCAGAAGTCGGAGGAATCCGAGCGCAATCGTTCCGGCAGCAGCATCTGTGTCAGCTTCTGGAGATCGGTGATCCGCTGGTGCGGATCGGTGCTGATCAGGTCGAGCGGATTGTAACCGTCGGTGAATTTCGATCCCGGCGCCAGCAGGAAGGTCTCAAAGCCCTTGTCCCTCAGAAAACCGGAGGTTTGCTCGAACAGCTCACCGCTCATGTCGAGCACAACCTGCGATCCCTCAAAACTCATCATCGAGGGAATGACAAAGCCGCGTGATTTCCCCTGCCCCGGCGAGCCGATCAGCATCACATGCTGGTCGCCGTCATTGCGCAGAAGAAGCCCTTGCTTGAGCCCGAGCACGATCCCGTGCTTGTCGCGCAGGCGAAAGTCAGCCGCATCCTTGAGGGTGGCAAGGCGGGCCTTGCCCATGATCATCTGCTGACGCTTCTGGATTGCCGCACCGATCGGAAACCCCACCAGCGCGCAGGCGGCGGCAAGCCCCACGAGTGTAGCCTGGACCGTCTGCCGGGATGGCCGCTGGTAGCCACCGGCTGCATCGGTCGTCCCGAACGGCGCCTGATACATGGCGGCGAGATGGCTACCATAATAGCTGGCGATATCGGCATGTTCGCCAGCCTTCGAGGCGACGAGATAAAAGGCGAAGCCGTAGATGAAAGCACCAGCCCAGGCCGCGGCAAATATCAGCGCGGTCATCGCAATCAGGCTGAACATCGAACGGACATGCAGGAGATAAAGGATCTTGCGCGACAGCGCCCTTCCGCCCTTGAGCATCCAGATGCACATCAGAAAGAACAGGAAGGGTGATGCAAGCGCGAATGCCAGAAGCGACAAACCAACCGTGTTGCGCGTATGGATGATCGACCAGGTGTAGCGGGCGGCATCAGCGAACCGCGCGTGGCCCACATAGTCGAAATACGACAGTGAACCGAAAGAAACGACATAGGCGTCGTAGATCAAGGTGAAGAAGGCAAGCCATATGCAGACCACGCCAACCAGCGCGACAGGCAGGGTGAGAAAAGACAGTTTCTGGAGGCCCGTCCATTTCGGGCGATCAATCTCTCCGTCTGTGAATACGCTGGCCATGTTCATCAACCTCGTCGGCAAAATAGATCTCGCTGACACCGCGCCCGCCGGCGGCATCGCTCTTCTTCAACTGGACTACGATCGGGATGATCGAGCGGATGTAGCGGATGATATCGTCGCGCTCCATGCGGACATTGCTGTTGAGCACCAGCGTCGAGAGGCGGTTGAAGGCATGGTGCGGCGAGTTGGCGTGGATGGTTGACATCGAGCCAGGGTGACCGGTGTTGATGGCGTTCAGAAAATCGAAGGCCTCGTCGCCGCGCAGCTCGCCCATGAAGATGCGGTCGGGCCGGAGGCGAAGCGCCGTGGCAAGGAGGTCGCCCATCGTCACCCTCGCCTCCCCTTGTCCGCCCTTCGACACGAGCAACGAAACAACATTCTCCTGCAACGGCTCGAGCTCGGCCGTGTCCTGCATCAGGATGAAGCGCTCGTGGTTCGGGATGGCGGTGAGCATCGTGTTGAGAAAGGTCGTCTTCCCGGTGGATGTTCCGCCCGAGATCAGGATGCTCCGATGGTTGGCGGCGGCCAGTTCCAGGAATGCCCGCGCCTTCCCGATCCGCAACAATCGCGAGAGCTCGATATCGACATCATCGAGATAATCGTCACCGGTGACCTTGGTGAAGCGAAAGGCGCCCGCCTCCTCATAGTCGTTGAGGTCGAACCGTCGGATAAACTGCTTGCGGATCGAGAAGGCGTGACCGGTTGCCGAGGTCGGGCTCAAGACAAACTGGACGCGCTCGCCGCCCGTCAGTGTCGCCGACAGAAGCGGATTCTCCGCATTGATCGTCTGCTTTGTGAATGAGGCGGCACGAGCCGCCATGTGGCGGATGACATCCTGGTCCAGTCCCTCGATCTCATGGCGCACCATCCGGAGCTGCCCGATCTTCTCCAGCCAGACCTCGTTGCTGCGCTGGCAAGAGATTTCGACGACAGCGGGATCGTCGAGGAATGACCGGATCGGTTCCAGCGCCTCGGTCAGAAAGTGCTGTTCAGCTGAAATCTGGGGGCGTGCGTTCATTTGCCGTATCTCACCTTGCGCAGTCGCTCGAACTCTTGGCGGACCGGGTCGGGATAGAGGCCGGCAAAATCGAGATCACGCGTCACGAAGACGTTGATATCGGACCCTTGCGGAATATGGATGGTCGGACGGATGTTGCGGGAATCCTCAAATGCCGTTGCTGCCATTTGCTGGATGCCCGATGCGATGGTCTCGGCGGCAATCGCGCGGGCGCGATCTTGAGGCGTCTCGCCATTGTCCTGCGGAATGCGGGTGACGCTGCCGTTGTCGTTGACGATGGTGATGTAGCGATCTTGCCTCTGTCCAAGCTGCGCGATGTATTGTGTCGCGCCGCCGATCAGCGTCATCAGCGCCGGCGGTCCGAACCTCTCCCAGTTCTTGCGGTCGACGATGCCTGTCATGCCCGAGCGGCCGAGGCGATCGGTGCCATAGGAGCCAAGCTGCACGGAAACGCCGTCGCCGCGGATCATCCGCGTCCAGACAATCAGGATGCGCTCCTGCCCCCTTTGGACGCCGGACTTGCACTCGCCGATCAGCGAGGATCCGGCCGGAATGAGAATACGCCGACCGTCGAAGGAATAGACATCCTCGCGCACAATCCCTTTCACCATGCCGGCGAGATCGGAGTTGATGGCTGTTTCGAGCGTTCCGCGGATCATCGTGCCCTGCGGTATCCAGGCATCGATGCGACGGTTCTCGGTTGCGACCGACACCTCCACACCCTGTCCGCCCATCGCCTTCAAGAAGGCACGATCACCATCGACAGCAGCGCCGGCTTCTCCATTCACGGCCGTGGATGCACCCGGCGTGCCGTTTGCCCCGAACAGACCCGATCCCGATGTATCGGACGACGTCGCCGACGCGCCCCTGGTCTGGTCGGATTGATCGAAGACCATCGCGGATGAGCGGACGCGTTCAAGCAATTTGGCCTTCCGCTCCAGCTCGATACATTTCGGGTCGTCGGGATTTTTGCCCCGGGAGCAATCGATCTCGGCGGGCGGTGCGACAGGGGCCGCGGCCGGCACACGCGGCGCCGGTGGCGGCGGAGGTGGGGGTGGTGCTTCCGGAATTTCGACCGTGGGCAGCGGCGGCGGTGACGGCGCCCGGAACCCCTCGTTTCGCGGTGTCTGGACCGGCCGGAATTCCTCGCGAGGCGTCGTATCGATCGGCGGCTCCGCCTCCCCGCCAGCCAGAAGGAAATAAAGGACAGCGCCAACGCCCGCAATGCCCGCGACGACGGCAAACGGGCGCATGAGACCTATGCCACCGCGCCTCACCTCTCCACCGATGGAGGTATCGGTGTCGATCGAATGGTAATTGGGATCGGACATGGCGTGCCTCCTATCTTGACTGCGATTGCTGGTTGGATGTTCCGCTGCCAATTCGCTTCGGCGCGACCGCACCCTCGATCGGTGCGGGCACATCGGCAGGGGCGGTCCGGAGATTGAAGAGGCAGGTCTCGCTCTCGGTGCCAAACCGAAGCGTCCACTGCCGCGACACCTTGTCGATCACGATGTAATCGGCCTCGCGGCGGTAGTTCACGAGGCTTTCACGACGTTTGGCGTCAACAATGAAGATTGCCGGGATGTCGCCGGTGAATTTCATGAAGGTCTTCAATCCATCGTCGAAGACCCAGAGCGGTTTGGCTCCGTCGCTGCCCTTGAACCCGTAGTCGTAATTGACCTTGTCGCGGCGAATGTTCTTGATGTTGGGATTGCGCTGCGCATCCTGCGCCTGTTTCCAGAGTTCTGCCGTGCCTTTGAGACCCGCGTCTTCCGGATAGGTGAAGCGCAACTTGAAGGTCTGGTTCTGCATCGCCTTGGTGTCGTTGACACGCAGGTCGAAGGAGTAGGTTCGCTTCGTTGTGACCACCGACAGATTGGTGGCCGCGTCCTTCTCCATCGGTTTCAGGGTGAGTGAGCGCCGGTCGGCCGAGGTGAGGATCTGCCAGGAGACGGTATCGCCGGCGACAACCTGGGTTATGTCCTCGTCGGCTCCGAAGAGGATCGTTGTCACCAGCCCGTAGGTGCCCGTTACGAGGAAGACCTGCTCGGCCGAATAGGGAAGTGAGCGGATTCTGGGGTCGAGGCGACCCGGCCTGGCAACCAGTTCAGCATGTGCAGCCAGCGGCCCGAGCACTACCAGAAGGGAAATTGCTGCCATCCGCCTCATCATGGCGTGATCCCCGACGGCATGGTTTCGGGAACCCTCGCATATTCGGTCACGACAAAACCGAGAGGATTATAGAGACGGACCCGGTTGCTGGCGGGCAGGTTGATCTGCCGGTAGCGTATGGTCGCCGACCAGCGCGTGACGACCTCGCCGCCACGGCGACGTTCGCGTGTCTCGAAGCGAACGGCCATGGTCGAGGGATTGAGAGGATTGACCGAGAGGATTTCCGGACGAATTTCGCCGGTTGCACCGAGCGTCTTGACCGGCCCCCTCGGATTGGAGGGGTTCATCCAGGCCTCGTAGTCCTTGAAAGCCTGCGAGCCGGGTTCTGACCACAGCGCAATCATGTCGAAATTATCCGACAGATAGCGGGGATCGTAGGTTTCGCGGCGGATGACGTAGTTGCCGGCGAAGGCGGCGCGCACGGCCTGGTTTTCCGAAACCGTCGCACGGTCTTTATTGAGCGTGGTCACCGTCTCCATGTAACCTGTGTTCCGGTCGACGATCAGCGGAACGACCTCGGTGCGAACGAGCGGAAAGAGCTGCGCCACCGAAAACGACAACACGCCTGCAACAGCCCAGCCGGCCAGGGCAAACCCCAGCAGGATGATGCCGATCAGGGTGCGAAGCGAACGGTTCTTCTCACCCCAGGAAAGGTGCTGGTCGTAGATGTCCTGCGGCCCGGCAACCTGGTCGGTTGGTGCGGCTCGCAATTGCCTTCTGAACAATGCCACGTTCTATCCCCAAAATCATGATCGTCATGGATGTTTGCCAATTGTGTTGTCGGCAAATCCGGTTTCCGTATGCAAAACCCAGGCTTGACCAGCGCATATTTCGCCTCATTCGCCGTTCCGCCGGCGCATGGTCAGCATTCGGCCGAGCGCACCAGCGCCAGCCATTCCGCCGCGGCCGGCAAGCGCTGCGGCCGTCAATGCGCCTTTTGGCCCCGCCAGCATGCCAAGGGCCACTGCGGCAGCCTGCCCGCCTCTGGACGTGCTCGAACCGAGTCGCGCGCGCGCAGCGCCATATAACGTACTGGCGCCGCCTCCGCCGGGCGTACCCGACGTCATCGTGCCGTAGGCAAATGTTCGTGCAAAATCAGGAACCTGGAAAATGAAATAGGAGATCAGCGCCAGATAGAGCACCATCGCCAGCACGATCGCCAGTGCGTTTTCCTTGGTCGCCATGTCACCACTGATCGTGTCCATCATGCCGATCAGGAAGCCGAACGACAGTCCTGCCATGACATAGGTGAAGAGCAGCATGAACATCCCGTAGGCGATGCCCCTCACCCACGCATCGAAAACGAAGCGCGTCATGCCGAAGAAATAGGAAAGGATGGCGATCGGGCCGATGGCCAGCATGACGGCGGTGATCATCTTGGCGAACAGTGTCACGCCGGTCAGGATCAGCAACATCGGCAGGAGGCCGAAAACGAGAACGATGAACACCACCACCGCACCGGTGACGTTCGGCAGCCATCCGGACTCGTAGGAATTGAAGAGCTGCATGGCAAAGTCGTAGACCTTGCGGGACATGCTGGCGACCTGGCTCGCAAGATCGGAGCCGGCGGTTTCCCCGCCCATCGCCGAGGAAATGGCAGCACCTAGATCCTGGGGGGAGGTCAGAATGAACTGGCCGATGTTGTCGTAGAAAGTCGCCCAGGACATGATCAGGGCATAGGCAAACGCAAGCTTCGAGGCTGTGATCGCCATGTCCTGAAGAGATACGCTCGAAAGACCGAGTGCCCCCCAAAGGAAATAGAGAATGAGGAACAGTGCCAGGATCGATGAGACCAGATTGCTGTTCTCGGCGAACAGCCCCCATGCTTTCTCCAGCGACGCCTCGTTGATCTTGTCGAAGTATGCGAGTGCATCGCCATAAAAATTGACGGCGTAGCTGACCGGATCCATCATCCCCCCTGGAAGGAATTGACGGGTCGCATCGGACCGCAATCACTGCTGACGATTTCCGCGAGCGCCTGTTGCGGCGCCGTCGGTTTCTGCTGTGCCTCGTAGCCAAGCGCCGGCACTGGGTTCTCGTTGGCGGCGCATTTGGCCAGCTGTTCGTACTTGCCTGCGCATCCGGACAAGATAATAAGAGCGAGGATCGGCACAGGGAGAAATCTCACTGGTTCTGTTCCTCGAATGCCCGCAACTGGTCGCGAACCGAAGCTGCGTCTGCGCCGCCTCCGCCGTCGCGCATCACGCTGTCGGGAAGCGTTGCGAAGGTCTTGAGGTTCTGCGATGAGGTCGCGAGTGCCGCCTTATACTGCTGGTTCAGCAGCATCACCTGGTTATTCAGCGAGCCGACGGCCTCGTTGGCGGTCTGGTTACCCTGGAGCACCATCTGCGTGTTCTGTTCCAACGCGCCCTTCAGATCCTGCGCCGTGCCGATCTGCTCCGTCGCCTGCATGAAGGCGTTCTGCCGGTCCTTGGTGGCGCTGTTCATTGCATCGGTAAGGGCAGTCAGCGTCGTCAGCGCGTTGATCCCTTGCGAATAGGCCTTATTGGCGCCCGACAGCTCGCCGCCCTTGACGGTATCGACGACCATTTTCACCAGATTGAGCCCATTGATGAGCTTGGCGGCCGTGTTCTGGAATTCACCGCTGATGCCGCCGAACAACGCTTCATTGCCCGACAGGATGCTGTTGAAATCAGGCGCCTGGCCCATACTGAACCCATTGCCGGTCGCAAGCTTGGCAAATTGGCTCGCATCCTGTGACCGGTCGCCGGTGATCGCCTGAAGCGTCTTGATTGTGTTGTCCTTGACGATGGACGTGTCGCCCTGGATCTGCTTCGAAAGCTCTTTGATGCTCTCGCTTATCGCGATATTGGCCGCGTCCTTGACCGGGACCTGCGCAAAGGCGTGCGACAAAGTGGTGATGCTGAGCGCCGCGGCGATAATGATTTTTCTCATCTGCCTGTCCTCTCTCTCTTTCTGTTCAATTTGCCGTTGGCGTGGCGTCAACGACCGTCACGAGCCCAAGTGCGGGATCCTCCAACACCGAGAAGGTCGCGACATCGCCACTGGCGCGTGCCTGCTCCTGAAGGTCCTCGAGCCAACGCTGAATCTGATCTGTGGTGGCGGTCGTTGGCACCGCAAAGCATCGGGTGCTGCCGGTATCGATGATTGTCGAGGGGCACTGGACTTCAGCCATGACGGGGGAACCATCGTGGTCCCTGGCGTTGCCGCCTCCCGAGCCGCGCAAGGCCGCAGACGAAGACTGAAGCCCAGCCTGCAGACGCTGCAAATATTGCTGGTTTGCCGCTAGCGATTTTCCGAGCAGCTCGTTCCAGACTGAACCGCGTTCGACCTGCGCCTCAGTATTGCGGTCGACCGCCTTTTTCAGCTGCTCCCCGCATCCGCGCGCATCACTGACGGTTTCCGTTTCGACATCGTCGCCCGACGGGGTCCGGTCACCGTTCTCGGCCTTGTTCCGGCTGTAATAGGCTGAGACCTTTTTGACGTAATCCTGGGTTTCGGGAATATTGGGGATGCGGCCGTTCTGCAGCGACTGGCGATAAGGCCCTGCATTGTACCCGGCGGCGATTAGGTCGTAGCGATTGCCGAACATGCCCTGCAGTTGCTTGATGTATTTGACGCCACCGCGGATGTTGTCCCGCAGATCATAAGGGTTGACGCCGAGACCCGCCGCAGTCCCCGGCATGAGTTGCATGACGCCGGTCGCGCCAACCGGCGAGCGCGCCGATTGGCGGAAGCGTGATTCCTGCTCGGCGATCGCCAGCGCAAAATTGGGATCGACCCCTTGGCGGATCGCCTCGTCGACGACCATACGGGCGACTTCCTGCTGGCTATGCGTGCGCTTCGACGGGCTGGCAGGCATGGTCTCACCGGCCATGCCCTCGGCCGAGCAATCCGCCGGCGCACCGGATCCCTGCCCGGGCGCAACGCTGTCGGTCGTTCCGCCCGACGCGCCCTTCAAGGCTCGGGTATCCGCCTGATAGGTCTTGTACCAGTTCTCCGTCGCCTGCTGGATATTGCGACGAGCATTGTCGATTACCGGGACCTGCGCGAAGCTAGCTACCGGTGTAAACATGCTGGCCAGTACCACGGCACCGACGGTCGCCAGTTCAGGAAATCTTGCGTTGGTCATCGGACGCATCCCCCTCCCAGTCGCAGAATTTCGACAGCCAGTTCTTCGGATCGTTGCCATATTCGTCGAGCAGCATCTCGACCTCGCGCACGGTCTCCTCGCGGCCGGACAGCACCTTGATGAACTCCGGCATATGGGACATATCGACACGCGCGATCACGCTGCTCTTCGCCTGTTTGATCAGCATGAAGCGGGAGGCCGGGTCGCCATTCTTGACCCAATCGAATTCAGCCCTGGAAAGGCCGAAATGCTCCATGTAGGAATTCTCGTCAGCCTTCGGATTGGCGAAGAAGATATTGGTCGACGTCTGCTCGATGATCGTCCGGCTGACGCTCGACTGCACCACGTCGTCGGCCGACTGGGTGCCGAAGATAACGAGACCGTTCCGTTTCCGGATGGTCTTGAAGTAATCCTTCATGGTGCGCTTGAATTCGTCGTCGTCGAGCAGCTTCCAGGCTTCGTCCATGAGGTTGATGATCGGCGCCTTGCCGTCATAGACCTCATCAAGCCGATGGAACATGTAGAGGAGTGCTGCCGTACGCACGGGGGGATCGTCGAGGATCGACGTCATGTCGAAGCCGATCATCGGCCGGGAGATATCGAGATTGTCGTCGGCATTGTCAAAGAGCCAGGCATAGGGGCCGTGATCGACCCACTTGTCGAGCCGCGCGATCAGGCTTCCCTCGGTCCGCTCACTGCCCGCCAGAAGGGCGCGGAGTGATGACAGGCGGCGATAGGAGCGGTCCTTCGTCTTGAGGACCGACTTGATCGCGCTGCGGATGATGGTCTCTTCCTGTGGAGTCAGGCTTTCGCCTTCCTTCGCCGGCTTCAGCATGAAGCTTAAGAGACGATAGAGGAAAACGCGGTTCTCCTCGGTATCGTCGAGGAGCAGTGGGTTCCAACCGGAAGGCTCGCCGGGTTCGAGCGTCATATAGGTTCCGCCGGCCGCCCGCACCATGATGTCGAGACCGCGGTCCTTGTCGAAGACGATCGTTTTCAGCCGTGGGCTGACACGGTAGGCCTGAAGGATCAGGAAGGCCATGATGACGGTCTTGCCTGAGCCGGTCGGTCCGAACACCGTCGTGTGCCCGACATCGCCCTGGTGAAAGTTGAAGAAGAACGGCGTCCCTGACGTCGTCTCGAATATGGTGATCGCCGGACCCCAATGATTGCCGTCCGGCTTGCCATAGGGATAGGCGTGGAAGCTGCTCAGGCCCGCGCAATTGAGCGTCGAGATCACGGCGCGACGGGCAATATAGGCCTGATTGCCAGGAAGTTGCGCCCAATAGGCCGGCTCAGCGTTCAGATCCTCGCGGACATAGGAGGCACCCAACGCACCAAGTTCGTTGCCAATCAGGGCGACGCCATCGTCGAGTTGGGCCGCCGATCTCGCCACCGGCATGACGGTGAGATGATGCTCGGCGAAGGCAACGCGTTTCCTCGCCAGTTCATCGCGCGCAATATCGAGACTGGCTTGAACGCTGGAACCACCCTCGTCTGCCTTCGACAGCTGCCTGTCGAGGCGTTCGATCCTGCTTCTCGCGGCCATGTCGTCAATGAAAGACATGGATTGGGTGAGCACCATCTCAAATGGGAGTTTAAGGATATAGTCGAGCATCCCGGCGCCGGTCTCGGGCGGATATTCCTTCAAGGAAACCATCGCGGCATAGCGGTCATCGCCAGGCGTATCTCCCTGAAGATGAATGGTCCGGTTGCCGATCGATGTGCGACGCGCAGGCAGCATCGCGTCTATGGGAAGGTTGCCGAGGCGGATCGGTCGGACACGCCCGCCATTCAGCAGCGTGTAGAAGAACTCGCATTGTTCCGAAAACCAGATTTTTTGGGCCCCCTCCTCGACCTCCATGCTTTCGGAAAAGTCGCGATGGATCGTCTTGCCGTTGCCCAGGTCCACCTGGACACGCTGCATGTCGCGCAGAACTTTGGGACCATAGGCGGCGAGCGATTTTTCGAGCGCTTTCGTCGCCTCGACCAGTTTGTCTCGCATCGAGCGAAACTGCTCCTTGCGAACGATATCGCCGCCAATGCCCATGATGCGGGAAAGCGCGGATCCTTGTTTGAACAGTGGTCGCACGACGAGCGAGATGTAGGTGTCGTTCACGAACATCTCATTCCTCGAGATGCTTGCCTGATAGACATCATCGAGACGCTGGATGAAGGGGTCGGTGAATGTTGCCGGCAAGGACGGTGCTACCTTGCGCCTGACAACATGGGTATAGAGCGCAAAATTGCCGATCGAGGAAATGGCGCGGAAAGCCGAATTTCGCTGCCGCTGCAGCATGTTGATCGTCTCGATGTCGGCCGTTTCAAACGAGAATCCTGTGAGGCGCAGGGTCGACACCAGGCAATCGCTCTTCAGCCGGATAATGCCGTTTTCGATCGGAACGTAGAAGGGAACGTGGGTCGAGATACCGCGATCGGCGAAGATCTCCCAGCCCTTCGATAAACTTCCCTTCAGCGATCTAGCCATCGTGATCATCGGTCAGGCTCCGTAGGTCCGGATACCCCCGCCGAGTTTGCGGCCGAGGGGATTGACGCCGCACATGCTGAGGCGGCCGAGGATGTCGAAGAACCAGAGATCGAGTTTGACCGTCAGCACATAAAGAATGCCGTGCAGGATGACGAAGGAAACGGGAAACCACAGGATGGAGCCGAGCACCATGAATACCATCAGCGAGACGAAGCATTCCGCCAGGAAGTAGGTGTATGGGATCCCCATCACGGTCGGCGGTCGCGTGAGGGCAAGGATGACGGGATAGGATTCGATATAGTCGTCCCCGCCTGAATTCTTGTTGCCGGAGTTCGACATGATTACGATCCCGCCCCAGCTAAGAAATCTACAAGCTCAGCGGCAGCGAACATGCCGGCGAGGCTTCCACCAACCCGCAGAAGCGCGCCCCAGGACCAGAAGCCAAATGCCGCTGCAAGGAACATTCCGATGAACGCGATCGCCCCGACGGAGCGGCCGAATGCGCCAGTGAAGAACTGTACCAGTCTGTCGGCAGCATTCTCCAGGGCATCGAGGCTCTGCGCTGCCGCCGGCTCGTATTGACTGACGAACAGCACCGAGGCGGCAAGCAGCACCATCGCGGCATGGCCGGCCCACTTGCGCTTGACCAGGGAGCGGCAGGTGACGCTGCCAACAAGAATTGCCATGACCACTATGTTCATTGAAGTACCTCTTCCTTGACTATTTTGACCGGACCGCCGAGTTGCGCCGCGTTCAACGGCTGTGGGAGGCGGCTGTCGGACGCGAGCGGGCTTGCAGCTGAGAAAACAAGCATCGGGGACCTTGCCCGGTCGGCCGGGCCTGATCGGCGGTGCTTATTGGATTGAGAGTCAGGTGTCGGAGCACGTGTAGGGGGCTGGGAGCTTGCCGGCTTGCCGGTGTAGTAGCCGACAACACGCGTCACATAGTCCGCGGTTTCGCGGATCAGCGGCAGGGATTGATGCGCATCAACGCGGGGTTCTCCGGCATTGTATGCGGAGGCGATCAGCACAGGGTTGCTATACTTGTCGATGAGCACCCGCAGGAAACGCGTGCCTGCACGAATGTTCGGTCCGGGATCGGTGAGGTCATGGACGCCAAAGGCCTCGCCGATGTCAGGCATGACCTGCATCAGACCGATGGCGCCGGCCGGACTGACAAATGCGGGATTGAACTGCGCGTTTTCCGCGCGCATGATCGAGAGTACCCAGTTCGGATCGACCTCCTCCTCAACCGCAATTTCCACCGCAAGGGCCGCGTAATCTTCAGGTACGCCGGAAAGCAGGTCGGGACGGGCTTGCGTCCTTGTGCGATCGGAAGGCGTTTGGGGTTCGATGGCCGGATTGGCAGACGGATGAACGGCGTTTGCGTCAGACGAGAAGACACTGATGGGAGAGAGCACGGCGCGGTCGCGCCGTGCTCTCATGCTGCCGGCCGCTTCTCCCGGTAGCTTTGGCGTACTGTCGTCAAGTTCAGTCGCTGGATCTGCAACAAATGACAGATTTGCGGGAACTGCGTTGGTATTGGCCTCTCCCCAAAAACGCTCATTGAAACTGGTGAGGTCGATGCTTGGCGGTGGTTGTGGGTCAGCGTCAACGGCGAGTGCTGACAGCGCACCGGGCTCACTTGAGATTCCGCCCGCGAACCGGAAGGACCAATCGGCATGGTCATGGTTCTCGCCGATCTTGAACGGGTCGCTCTCGGCGGACGTTGCGGCAAGACATGTCGCCAGGAGCACAGACGTTACCGCAGGCCAGACTGCTATTTGTAACACTCTGGGTCGCGGTCTCATCACAGAAGAAAGCGGGCTGTCATCCATTCCGAACCAGTCCATAACTTGTACTTCAATACAAGTTATGGACTGCAATCCGCGCCGGAAATCAACTGAAAAATATAACTGGAGTACAAGTTTTATCCCGAAGGTCGATATCGTCTTGAAAAATATTCCACAAAATCAATCGTGTAAGCGCGACCAACGATCCGGCTTCCATCGATACTCGATCTGGTCTCGATCGCCCAGGATGCGCGCCAAACGAACAGCGGTTCCACCCTTGACCAGCACCGAACCGGCATCGGCACCTGACTGCCCGTGAGAGATTCGGCATGTGAAATTGGGTAGTTCCCGTTGAACTCTCGAAACCGGCCAGCAGGCAGTGATCTGATAGCGAGAACCATCGAGGTTCGTCGCGAGGTCACGTGAGACCTGCTGTACCGGGCCGAGACGATGGCGCCCGAACTGTGTACCGTAGTCAAGTTGGCACTCGACGATATTGCTGGGATAGTGCCGGCAAGCGGTCAAACTAAGATAGGCATACGGTGCTGGCGGCAGCGGGCGTGAAGACTGGGCGTGCTGCCCGCATGCGGCCAATGGAATTGTTATGGCCAACGGCCAAAACAGCGTTTTGATGATTCGCACGGCGTAGCTCCTAAATCTGCTGCTGATATCCGGCATGTTCGAGGGCTTCGAGAAAGAGGTCCCGGGCAAGACCACAATAGGGCGACGAAGGCTGCGCCAGGTGCAGTTGGGTTAACACCAACCCGAGCGTTCCAATGGTGGCTGTCACCTCCATGAGATCATCATTGAGGCCATCGCGAAGCAATTCGTGGCCCTCTTGGCCTTTGACCACAAACGCATAGTCGTTTCGCGCAACACTGTGCCAAAGTTCAAGCGTGCCGGTTTCGCCGCTCTGGGTTTCGGTGTCGCAGATGAGCATCATCGCGTAGTCTGGAAGACGAAGGTCGCATTCCTCGATCGAGGTTCCACCACTAAACTCCGTGAGCGACACCGCAGATGAGAACAGTAGCAAACGTTCGTTGACCAGAAGCCGCCGTTGTCCGAGGCGCACAAAGCCGTTCATGACGCCCGAACGAATAACTTTTGGCGCGAGACTTTCCTCGCAGTGCTCGCAGACCTGCACCAACTGATCGTTCCTGAAAGAAAACGTGTTGTGGAAACGACCGAGAAGGAAGCGCTCGATATTGTCGGTGCGACCGCCGAGCGACTCGACGAATGCGAACGCACCAAACCGCGTCCAGGCTTGCTTGACATCACTCTCAGCCGATAGCCCTGCGATGCTTACCAGGCTGGATGGACCGGCCACGATTCCCGCGGTCCGCGTCTCCACACCGCAATGCGGGCAATCAATGCTGACTGGCACCCTGTACCATTCCTTCGTCAGAAGCGATCGGTGGCTTGTCAGTGGGAAACCCGCCTTGCTATTTTACTGGAAGAACTCGCAGAGATCAGTGCATAGCCGACGCTCGTCGCCTTGCTGCAAGAAAGAAATGTCATCGAACATGCTGAGAATACAGCGACAAAACTTGCACTTCAATACAAGTTTGTAGCAGTCATAATCGAAACGCTCAAGATGGGGAAGTCAGGTTTGGTGGTGGAACCGGCCCAAAGCAATCCGGTCGTGTTCCACTGAGATTCGCGGGTGTTGCGCCGACCGCCTTGGGGCTGGAGAATTACCGTTCGGACACATCCTCGACAGTTGCGCTTTCCGGCTAACGAGGCTCGCCCGACGGAGTTCGCCGGACGTCAATGTCTCGACCTTAAGCCCAAGCTGTACAGCAAATTCAAACGGCAGCAGAAACATTCCTTCCAGAACACTGGGTCGTTTCAGGTCGAACAGAACTAACGCATCGGAAACCAAAACGGACACCGTTCAAGCCGCCACCTGGTCCAGCCTCCGGTCGAGTTCGCGAACGGAAATACCAAGCAGTTCAGCAGCCCGCGTTTCGCCGATAACGCCCTCAGCTAGGGCGCGGAAGCACAGGCGCTCGAAGCGCCTGGGCTCTTCTACTTCAGGAGCCAAGCTTTCCGGCTCCTCATAGGGCGCATCGCGCCATCCTCTTTCTGAAAAGATCTTGAAGAGTCGTGTGCAAGCAGCCTGACTGATGATGCCGAGATCCTGACAACGGTATGCAAGCGCCTGGACGCTCACACCGAAACGTTTCTTCAAAGCAACCTGTAGAAAAGTAGGGACCTTCGAGACATCCTGTTTTTGACTTTCGATCACAAGGATAATCGCGATGATGACATTCCGACGGGAAGTTTCACATAAGCTGCGCGTTCTTCAACATGCCGACCGTCACGGTGACGTTTCGCAAACCTGCCGCTATTTCGGTATTGGCAGAGCCAGCTTTTATCGATGGAAATCGGCTTTCGAGCGCTTTGGCGAGGCCGGGCTTGAGAACCGATCCTGCGCACCAAAAAATCCCGCTAACCAGAAGCCTGCAGAAATCATCGAGAAAGTCTTGCATCTGCGCACCAGATATCATCTCGGCCCGATGCGCATTTCCTGGTATATGAGCAGGTACCATGCCATCACCATCTCCGACGCCTGCATCTATCGAATTCTGAAGCGGAACGGGCTCAGTCGGCTTCCCGGCGGTACACGTGTCAGGAAAATCCATACTCAGAGATACGAGCAGCGTGTGCCGGGGCATCAGATACAGGTCGATGTAAAATTCCTGAAATTTGAAGGCGTTGACGGCAAGATCGTCAAGCGTTTCCAATACACGGCAATCGACGATGCAACCCGCATCAGAGCCTTGAAGGTCTATGATCGCCACACCCAGGCCAACGCGATAGACTTCATCGACACCGTAATCGCCAAATTCCCGTTCCGCATTCGCGAAGTGCGCACCGATAATGGGCACGAGTTCCAGGCCAAATTCCACTGGCACGTCGAAGACCAGGGCATTCGGCACGCCTATATCAAGCCAGCGTCGCCCCAACTAAACGGGAAAGTCGAACGGTCACACCGTACCGATGATCAAGAATTTTATCAGCTTATGTCATACAAAGATGACACCGACCTCGTTCAAAAGCTTAGCGAATGGGAGAGGTTCTACAACCTTGCAAGGCCGCATGGCGCTTTCAATGGCAAGGCACCTTACGAAATCCTACGCGAACGCCTATAATCAACACCAGGATGTCTCATCGCCCTTCAGAAGATTACAGTGCGATAATCATAACGTGCCCTGGATCGCCGCAACCGAAACGGACTATGGGATCGAGCGAGATAACGCCCCACCGTTGATCGCCGATGACGCTGATGTCAGCGTGATTGCCAACCATGCGTCCAGGTTCATTCTGGATATTCTCACGCGCGAGCAAAGTGTCTTTCCTTGCTCTGCCTACGCGATCGGACTGGTGGCCGAATGGATTTTCCGTGCGCCCTTTGATACCTGGCCAATCGATCTTCGGCAGGAAGGTGACTGGGGTGGTACCCAGGAACTGGCTTCATCCGAAGAGCTCAAAGAGCTCCTTGCATCGCTGTTTCCGAAGGTGAATGCGTGATCAGGATCACACTCTCCAGGCAGATCCGTGATCGCATGAAGTTACCGTTGAGACGAGCCGGATTGCGTGAAATCGGCGGCATTCTCATGGGACAGGAGATTGCAAGCGGCCATTTCTCCGTTCTAGACTTCTCGGTGGACGAAGCGTCAGGAGCCAATGCCCACTTTGTGCGTGATGCTGATCATCACCGCCATGCGCTGGATGCGTTTTTCGACCGAACAGGTCACAATTATCAAGCATTCAACTACTTGGGCGAATGGCATTCCCATCCAAGTTTCTCGGTTCGGCCAAGCCTCACTGACGTGCGCTCCATGCAGGAACTGGTTGATGGTGAAAGAGATATCGGTTTTGCCGTGCTCCTGATTGTGAAGCTTGGGTTCTGGGGCCGTTTCAATGCATCAGCGAGCCTGCACCGGCGTGCACTCCCGCCTGAAATGATCGACCTGCGCGCAAATTGAGGGGCATCGCGATGAACTGGAATACACTAGATTTTGTTGTTCGATCTTTGGTCTCGTGGTTCGTGCGAGCCCGTCATGCTGAAAGCTGGATTTTCCGCGGAGCCGTTGCGGTCTTGGTTGCAATCCACGGGGTAAACTGGGTCTTCAAATATTCCGGTACCATCGGAGGTGAGCCCGGATCGATAGAGTTCGGGACGGCAGGTGCTGTGCCCGATAGTATTCTCTGGATCATCACGGTCGTCTGCATCACCCTTATGCTGGGATCGGCCGTGTGGGCCTGGATACGTTATGCGAAGGAGCAACAGCGTCTTGCGCGAAAAAAAGTCTTTGTCATCGAGGGGAGAGGTTTGCGCGATGATGATGGATCATCGCTCAAATCCGCCGTACCCGAAAGCATCACGGGCACGCGTATCGACTACATGCTCGATCTGCGGCAGCGCAAGGATGGTATGATCGTCGAGCCGGAAGATCTCCTTCCACCTGTTGCCGCAATGAAAACCTGGGTCCATCAGGCGCAGAAGGGCAACGAACGTAGCGACCTGACAACAGTCTATGGCGGCCTGACGGCCGTCCCATTGACCTTTTTGACCGGTCTGCTTCTGGACGACGAAGGCGATATTGTCGTCATGGATTGGGATCGGGTTGCAAGCCGTTGGCGCCTGCTTGACGGTCAAGACGATGCATCGCGTTTTGAAATTACCGGTTTGGAACAGGTCGGGGCACAGCGGGAAGTCGTTCTCGCGATCTCGGCTTCGTATATGGTGAAAACCGAGGATCTCGCAACGACGTTTAACTGCCCGATTGTCAGGATGACATTGCCTGACCTGCAATCATCTCATTGGTCTCAGGCGAGGCAGTCAGCGCTGGCCGATCAGTTCCTCGGCGTCTTGAAACAGCTCGATGCAAAAGGCGTGGAGCAAGTCCATCTGGTTCTGGCAGCCCAGAACAGTGTCGTGTTCAATCTCGCTCGTCGATATGACAAGCGAAATCTACCGAGGGTCGCTGTCTATCAGTTTGAACGTTCCCAGGAACGGCGATACCCGTGGGGAATCGAGATGCCTGTTGCCGGGGTAAATGTTGCCCATGTGATTCAGACGGATGAAGGCGCTGCGAGATTTCCGGAACGAACGTAAGGGTGAGCCTCGAGGACAGCTGGGATATGGCGAACGCCTGAGCGTATGGTGCATTTGAGAAGTGTTAGCTCATTTTCGGACCGGGCACTGATCTCAAGGCCAACCTCCATCAGGAGCCGGTCGAGTTTCGCGCGGGGATCAACAGTCTCGTGGTCCCGATGCAAGACGTGATGGAAATGGACCGCTTGCCCATCATTCGAGCGTTCAGCAATCGCCAGCGTGACCGCTTGAAACTTTTGTTCTTTGAACGGTGTTGTATCGCAACCGATGCTATGGTGGTTCAGCCTGCAACAGCCGTGGATGCGCATCGAAAATCGCAGACGTCCCGTTGCTCGCCGACAAGCTTGTCCGAAGCCAGTACCCTGGCTTTTGCCTGTTTGTTTTCTTCGGCACATCTTTTCCAGAAGCGAGTATCACGTAATGGGACAAGGTTGCCATGTGTCGGGTTTTTGCATATATTCAGTGTCGGGTTTTTGTAACGGGAAGCCGATCATGGATCAGACATTGAAGCAACGGATCAGGACAAGAGTTAGCCGGACGAAGAAGACCGACGTCTTCATTCCGCGCGATTTTGCTGACCTGAGCGGCGACGATCAGGTTCTTCGGGCCCTGAGAGCATTGGTAAAGGATGGCGCACTCATACGCCTGGGCTATGGTGTCTATGCCCGGGCCGTACGGTCACGGCTGTCGGGGCGGGTTATGGTCTCCAGTTCAAACGGGTTTCACGGTGCTGCCCTCCAGGCCCTGAACAAACTCGGGGTCCCTTGGGAGCAAGGTGACAGCACCCAGGCCTATAATAGGGGGCAGTCCACCCAAGTCCCGGTTAATCTTACCGTCAAGGTCGGGAAACGTTTCAGCCGCCGGCTATCCGACGGCCGTACGGAGCTTCGCGTTGAGCGATAAGCCGGACCTGCAGACGCTGCTCGAGGTGCAGGACTACTTCGCCCTGCCCTCGACGGCCCTCGTCGAAAAGGACTGGTTCGTCGTGCGTGCCCTCGCGGCGATCCACGACGTAGAGGTCGACGGACTGACGTTGGCTTTCGGTGGCGGGACGGCGCTCGGCCGGGCATATCGTCTGCTCGAACGCATGTCAGAAGACATAGACTTGCGCATCGTAGGGGAAAATGCAGGTGAGCGCGGGTCCCTCAAGCGTATGAGACGTGCGGTAAGCAAACGTCTGCAAGACGCCGGCTTCACGGTCGAGGGCCACGTGCGGGTACTCCAGAACGGCTCTTATGTGCGATACGACCTGCCCTACGAGCCGATCGCCAAGGGCGAGGGTGTCCTACGCCCGGAGATCAAGATCGAAATCGCGGCATTTCCGATCTGCACGGCCCCGGAGTTGTGTTCGGTCACCTCATTCGTCGGAGAAGCCACCGGTCGGCCGGCCGAGGCCAACGATGTTAAATGCGTTCGTCTGGTGGAAACGGCTGCCGACAAGTTCGTCGCGCTCGGGCGCCGGGCAGGTTTTGCTTTTGCCGGGCACGAGCCGCTAGACCATACGCTGGTCCGTCATGTCTATGACATTTCACGCATGGATGGTACGTACGACCTTGATACAGCAGTTGCGATTGCATTGGATACCATGGTGACCGAGTCAAAAAGTGACCGGGCGGACAAATATCCGGACTACAAGTCAGATCCTCGCGCTGAGACGCTCAAGACGTTCGAGATAATGGCGACGCATGCTGAATTCGCTGCGCACTACGAAAAGCTCATGGGCGACATGGTATACGGCGCGCGGCCAAGTTTCGCGGAGGCCTTCACCGTTGTAGAACGCTTTGCGCAGAAAGTCCGCGAAGCCTAAGGGCGGTTTCGCCGATGAAGACTGGAACATTGACCGGAAACGCAGACCCCATCGACAGCCGCCCTGCTAGGCCGGTGTTGCTAACGGGTCACCCGACCTAAAATGGCAGCAATAGGGTCGCAAGCTACCTGACAAGCCTGTCCCCGTTGATGCTTGATTGCGATTCTTGAGGCTTGCGCAGTTTCACGAGGCTGATACCGACAAAGCTGCATCGAGCGACCTGCGCCCACTGCGCGCAAGCCAGGACCTGAAAGTCAGCAGGTCGGGGTTGATTTCGCGCATGAGTTCCAGATCGACCTGCTCGGCGAGCGGCCCGTCTTCCAGACTCTCCGCCATATGGGCGAGATCAGCGTTTGCAGCCAGAACATCTTCCGGAAACCGTTCGTAGGCTATCGGACGACCAATTGCTTCGCGGAGTATGACCGCAAGCTCGCGCTCGGTCAGGCGGTCGCTGGCGATCTTAAGTGTTGCGCCGCCAAAGCGGGACTTGTCGGCAAGCACGGCAGCGACAAACCTGCCGATGTCTTCCACGGCGGTAAGCTGAATGGAATGGTCGGATCGGATCAGGGACACCAGCCGGCCCTCATCCAGACCGAAGCCAGGTCGCACCAGCATTTCCATGAAAATCATCGGCCGGATGATGGTCGTAGTCATGTCGAGCTGTCGAATATGGGCTTCGATACGAGGCTTGGCGTCGAAACGCGGAACGCCTGTCAGTTCATTCCCCACGCTGGCGCCTGAGGAATAAACAAAATGGTTGACGCCGGTTTCAGCAGCGATATCCGCAATCGATATACCATGACGGACTTCGTCTTCGGCAGCCAGGCTGGCTGGCAGTACGCTAAAGACACCGTAAGCGTCTTTCATCGCTGTGCGGACTACTTTGGTCTCTTCAAATGAACCCTGCACAAGCTCGACACCTGAATTCCGCAATTGCAGCGATGCAGCTTTGGTGGAGTCCGGAACGAGTGCGCGAACAGGCCATCCCGCCTTCAACAAGGCTTTGGCGACAGATCCGCCTTGCCTTCCGGTAGCGCCGAAAACCAGAATGGGGTGCTTGCTATTGGTCACTTGAAACCCTCGCGTTAAAACAAGGGCCATCTATATATACGAATGTAATTCTGCCGGAAGACGGCACATTTTTCAGCATCAGGCACAAGGACGATACCCTTGGATATACAGATCGATGCCGGTCCATCGCGCGGATCAGAAAACGACAGACACTTCAGACCCATACCGTCAAACGGGGTCTGCAGCCTGCTGAGTGACAAATGGACTCTGCCAGTTCTTTGGCGTCTTTCTGTCGCGGAAGATCATCGGCTCCGCTTTTCGACATTGAGAAAAGAGGTCGGTGAGATCACCCAGCGCATGCTGACGCTCACGCTGCGAAATCTCGAGCGCGACGGATTTGTTGTACGTCACTATTTTCCCGAAGTGCCGCCGCGTGTCGAATACGAACTGACAGAGATCGCCCATGGAGCTTTGCGCGCCCTCGACGGATTTAACTTCTGGGTCCACGACAATCTGGACACCATCAAGGCGCGCCGGAGCACTTACGACCGGGCAGAGTCTTAGATCAGATCCCCGAGAAGAGCTGAGGTGGAGAGGCCGCTCCAGGTAACCGTTTCGCCAGGCCCGCTTTCCGCGTTATTGGTTCCGCGCTCAACGGCTACGTTCAAGGTCGCAAGCCCCATTTTGTGATCTGTTGTTGTCGATCGTGCCCACGGGGATGTTTGGGCCTGTCGTATCAAAACGACGGTTCGCTCATTGACCTATTTGCCGATTGGAGCATTCGCCGGTTTGCACAATGACAGAACAACCAGTTGGCGGACTCACCTCTTCGCCCAACCGGTGTTTCACCGCTTCACCGCTTCACCGTTTCACCGTTTCACCGCTTCGCGTCTTCGCTGATTCACCGATTCTCCGGTTGGCCTGAACACCGATTCGCTCATTCACCGACTTGCCCAATCACGGATTCGCCTGGTCGCGCATCCGCCGGTTCACCGCGTTACCTATTCGGTGAATATGCATTGTGTCATTTCGCCGATACGCTTCTTTGCCGATCTGCCGATGTACCTATTCAGCCAAGCACCGAGCCACTCATTCGCTTATTTGCCGATGCACTCACTCGGCGAAGCACTCATTAACACCATCGCTCAGCCGCGGATTCGCTGAACCACCCGCCCACTTATTCGCTTATTCACTTAACCGCACAATCGCCGATCACCGGAATTACGGGATATCTTCAGCCGGATGAAGGCTCCGGGAACCCCTCAAAACAGGCGGAACCGCCCTCCTCACTTCCGGCCGTACATCGATCGCTCGCGCCCGTCGTTTTTGCCCAACTCTGGCAAAAATTGCAGATCACGGAGATGCCCGGTCGCCCAGGCGACCATCGCCCCTGGGGCGAAACGGCTATTGGTATACCAATAGCCTATCCTGCCATCTCTCACCACCATGTCCAGCCCACGTGCCCGACCCGCCAATGCTGTTGCGAGTCGTCAGACGATGCAACAGCGATCACAGGTGTATCGCCTGTGATCCGCGGAGGAGGAATAGCGCGTGGGCCGGACATGGTGGTGAGAGATGCTGAAGTGAGCCGCCGTCGGGAGCAGTCGGGATGCCCGTGACCGCAGGGAGCGGACATCGATGACATGCGAACGACTGGGCGGCGAACGCACCGCAGGAGAGGAGGATCGTCTGGAGCGGATGCCCGAAGCATGAGGGCGCAGCGCAGGACGATCCTCCTCTCCGTATTGTTTGGGGAAGTCGCGGCAGCGTCCGTTTACCGGCCCGGGAGGCCGGGCGGGGCCTGCCCCGCACCGCAGGGAGAGGGGAGTTTGAGGGGAGAGGCGGCAAGTCTCGCCCCTCAAGACCGCGCGCAGGCTCGATGCCGGCAAGCGGTCAGGACCACGCGGAAAAGACGAGAGGCGACCGTGCCGCCTCTCGTCTTCATATCAGTCGGTCCCCAGTTCGCGGATCACGGCGGCGACAGGCCAGTCGCCGAAATGGGTCCGGCGCTGGGCAACGAGGATGTCGACGGCCGTCTCATTGGCTTCGATGGCTCGGATTGCCTCATCCATATCGTCATAGGGGCCGAGATTTTCGACCGGCTCATAGTCGCCATAGTCTTCGTCCCAGCTGCCGGCAATGTATTGCGGCGCGTTTTTGACACGGATCAGTGCCCGTTCTGCCTCGCGGATGAGACGGAACCCCTCGGTGCGCTGCCGCCAGTATTCCGGGCTTCCACCATCGATGTATTTGATCTTGCGCTGTGTCATAGGAAGTCTCCTTTCGTTTTCTGACGGAAGGAGTCCGCACGATAGCCGCGAGGGGTCAGGGATCGCGGAACGCGGCCGCCGGAGGCGGCAAGCGGGGGAGCCGATTTTCTGACGACGCCCAAAGGCGGCGCCTGAAAATTGGGGGAACCGCGCAGTCCTTGACGCCGGAGTGGCGGGTGCAAAATGGGAAGTCAGAGAAGAAGAGCCCACGGCGCCAGGGGCGCCGTGTCCGTGTTGAGGGAGAGTGTGAGAGGGCTAGGCCCTCTTGCCGCCGGGCGGGCCGGTCGATCCGGACCACCCGGCGAAGGTGCGATGACAGACCCATCCGTCGGGTCCTTAGCGCGTCGTATCGGGTGAGCGGGGACGGGATTGCCGCCCCCTTCTGTCGCCCTCACACCGTGGCGATGACGGCCGGATTGGCGGCCTTCAGCGTGGCGGTAAAACCGCTGACGCGGCTGCCGAATACATGCGGTCCGCTGATTGCCTCGAAAGTCGGTGACAGGACCGGGAACCGGATCGTCAGGATGGCGGCAAAATCCTCGATGGGCCGCTGCGGTGAAACGGTTTCGCCAAACTGGTCGGTACCGACGATCAGGAGATTGCCGGCCAGCGGACTTGCATAATCCGCCACCTCGGTGAAGCATGGGATCTCGTCCATCAGCCCGTTGTCGTCAACGATGATGCAATGGTTCCGGTCGATCCTCACCATGTCGATGAGGTTGCATCCGATATGACGGCGAATGTCGGCAAGGCTGTTTGCCGGATCGATCGTCACCATACGGATGCTGCGGGTTTCGACTTCGACAAGATAGGCGTTGAGGGTCATTTTGAAGCTCCTTCGGTTCGCGAAGCGAAGGGCCTTTCGTCAGGAAGCAGGCCCCGCTCCTGCTTCCCGAGCGCGCGCGGAGCGGCGGGTGAGAGGGGGGCAAGGCGCAGGCGCCGGAGGGGGATCACCCGTCCTGCACAAGCCGGCGCGGAAGGACGGGGAGACCGGCGACTGGACCTTGCTGGGGAGAGAGGGCGGCGCCCTCTTTTCCCGATCAGACCGGAATGGATCGCCAAAGGCGATTTCCGTCGGCGCAGCCGAGGGAGAGGATCGTCACCGGCATCGGCGGAGACCGCTTGCGGGCTCCGTTCGCGCAGCGAATAGAGCCGTCCGCGTAGCGGCTCGCCCTCAATCCCCTTTCACTCCGCAAATATTCGGATAAGGCGGGAAACGAAACAGATTGCGAGGAACGGCAGGCATTGAAGAAGATCGTCAAGCTCGATGACGAGCGAAGCAAACGAACCGACAAGCGGAAACCAGCCGCCACGGCTGAACGAAGACCGCCGAAACGGCCGAGGTGGAAACGCAGCCGTATCCGACCCAGCAGCATCGTATTGGCGACCATCATCGCTTTGGTGGTGTTTGGCGGTTATCTTGTCGCAACGCAGGACATCATCGTTGATCTCGGGCCGCCGATGTCTGCACGGGCAAACGCTCCGGTTTCGGTTCGCTTCGATATCTGTCCGAATGGACCGCATCGCGACTGCGTGGTCGACGGCGACACGTTCTGGCTTGGTGATCAGAAGATCAGGATTGCGGATATCGACACGCCGGAACTCAGCCCGCCGCGGTGTGAGGCGGAGAGGATCAAGGGCGAGGCGGCGAAGACACGTTTGCTCGACCTCCTCAATGACGGGGCATTCTCGCTTGTGGCGGGTGATCGGGACGAGGACAGGTATGGCCGGAAGTTGCGCAGGGTTGTCCGCGACGGGCAGTCCATCGGCGACATTCTGGTTGCTGAAGGTCTGGCGCGGCGCTGGGACGGCGCACGGCATCCCTGGTGCGATTGATCCATCACCGAGATGAATCGGTCGGGCCTGACCGATTCAAATCTCTGGTTGGACGCAGAATCGGCAATCGACGATTCTGTCGTCATGATTGCCCAGCCCTATCAGCTTTATATCGAACGCAGGGACGTCTCGATGAACATGGCTCGTTATTATGCCATGGATATCTCGGAGACCCTGTTTGGAGAGACCCGGCTGACGCGCCGCTGGGGACGCATCGGCGCGCGCGGCCAGTCGAAGGCGCATATCTTCCAGCGTGAAGAGGAGGCGGTGCTGCTGTTTCTCGATCTCGTTCGCCAGAAGCGGACACGCGGCTATCGCCCGGCGGGACGTCAGGTGGAACGAGGCCCGCGCGAGCAGGCCTCGACTGGTGCCTTATCGGCGCCGGTCCCAGTCCGTCTCGAAGGCGATCTCGATCTCGACGAAGAACGGGATCTTGATTGCGAGCTTGAGGCCGAGTTTGCCTTTGCGGAAGAAATGGCCGGCGACTTTGCCGAGTGCGCGCAGCCGGCGACCGGTGGCGGTGAGGAATTGGGCGAGTTGGCGCATGATGTTTACTCCTTTCGATAACGTGTCATTGCGGGGATAGGCCGCGGCCCGGAAAGGCGTGCTGCACCCGAAAGGGCCGCAGCGTATGCGGAGGACCTGCCGGCGACGGAATTTTGAAGCGCGAGGAGCCGAAGGCGGGGAAAACTCCGTTGCCGGCAGGTTGCAGTGCAACGACCGGGCTGCAACATCCCCGATGCCGATGACAGGGGATCTAAAGGAACGACGCGGCAACCTTCCCGATCTCTTCCGGTGGGATGCAGGCTGCGGTATTGGTGTGGTCGGTGGCGAAGCGAAGCGTCGGGCCCTGGCCGCCGGTCGATCCGGCGGGCTGGGCCGGCAACTGCGGCAGAAGCCTCCGTCAGAACGGAGGCTCCGAGGAATGGCTGCCGTCCTGTTCGGCAAGCGCGGCGGCCAGCTCAGCCTGGGCGAGTTCGAGCTCGGCCTTGATCTGGCGGCGCTCTGCGGCATCGACTACGGCCCGCATCTCGGCGCGCAACTCTTCAACCTGGATTTCGAGGGCATAGGTCATCGTCGTCTCCTTGACGTCTGTGAAAGACGGGGACCAGCGGCGTGAGGGGATGGCGGGGTCAAGGATCGCGGCACGCGACCGGCGAAGCCGGCGTATGGGGGAGCCGATTTGCGGAACCTGCCCGGCAGGGCGGGCGGAGCAAATTG
Source organism: Agrobacterium sp. FDAARGOS_525 (assembly GCF_003938925.1). NCBI lineage: Bacteria > Pseudomonadati > Pseudomonadota > Alphaproteobacteria > Hyphomicrobiales > Rhizobiaceae > Agrobacterium > Agrobacterium sp. FDAARGOS_525. The sequence continues at coordinate 144,931 of NZ_RKIU01000002.1, forward strand.
GGGGAACCATGCGTCCTTGAGGCCGTCATTTCCGAACGGCACAATGGGACGATCTGAGCAGACCCCACCTCTCCGTATGGCACCGGAAAGAAGCAGGCGGGTTCGATACCCGCCTGCTTCTTCATCGTATCGGGAGAGACCTGACCTGTTCGTCGGCCTTGTCCATTGGACGGGGGTAGATGGCCCGCCGGGCCTCAGGGACACCCGAAGACGCATAATTCCTGTGGTTTTCGCGCCTTTTCGGTCGAATGCGGATGTTTCGCACTTATCGTTGCGGCATCTTCAAGATCATACCGGAAGGTGTGAAACACGAGGAGCTGTTATATCATGACCACGACCAATGAAATTGCTGACAAGATCGCGTCCGAGCAGAACCTTAGCAAGGTGCAGGCCAAGGCGATTGTGGAGAGAGTCTTCCGGCAGATTACCGAGGCGGCGCTGGCCGGTGCGGAGACGTCCATTCCGAGCTTTGGCAAATTCAAGCTGAAGGAAACACCGGAGCGCGAGGGGCGCAACCCGGCAACCGGGGCGACGATCAAGATCGCGGCCGCGAAGAAGCTGGCGTTTACGCCGGGCAAGGCCGTAAAGGACGCACTCAACGCCTGAGGCATCCCATGACAATGACAAAGCCGGATCCTGGCTCGCTGCCCGGCTCCGGCTTTGTTGCTTTTTGCGAACGACCCCGCCTCGCGGCGGGGCCATTCGTGGATCCCGGTCATGCGGCCTCGCGGTTCGGGCGGGACCAGACGAGGACGTAGTCGCCTTCTTTTTCGGCCGGCCACAGGGCGGCGTTGATCGGGGCGTTGAAGCTCGGATCGTCGAGCTTGAGGGAGATGTAGGGCTCGCCGTTCGCCGAGACCGAGTTCCAGCCGGCTCCCACTTCGGCGGCGCCAGAGGTGACGCGGAAGTCCGGGGCGTCGCGGGAGACGCGCTCGATGGGATTGAGGCGGGCCTTCATTGCGACGGTTAGAGTGCGAACGTTGCCGACGATGGTGTTGCCGTTGGTGGTGAATTCGCCGATGACTGCCATGACTTGGTTCCTTTCGTGTGATCGGGCTGCGCCCATCGCTGCCTCGATGACGGTGTAAGGACCGGGAGCGATCGGTACTGCACCCCTTCAGGGGCCGGAACGCAGTGGAGGGCGGCTGGAGCGGGCTATTTTGTTTCGCGATGCAAAGCCCGGCCTGCCGGGCGGCGGAAAATAGTCCGGGCCGGTCGTTGCGGTCGGCCGATCGAGCCGCAGGCGTCTTGCGGTCACACCAGTTCCATCGAGGTCTGCGTGGGTGCACCGGTGTCCAGGGCGGAGGAACCTGGCAGGGCGCGGGGTCTCGGCGGTCCCCTGCTTCAAACGAACCCTTTCGGTGGCACGGACGTTCGTGATCGGCCGCATGCTGGCGCTTTCGTCCGGCGACGACTTTTTCCGGGACGGTGGGTTTTCCGCCTGCCCCTCCCGTTGCGTTTGAGGCAGCGCACGGATGGACTTCACCGACGCACGGCACAGCTCATCTCATCCCTGTGATGCGTCAGCGGCGGCACCTGATATCTGCCGTCGGCAACCCTGCCGAAAGGGATGAAGACCGCCTTGTCCGGTTCACCGCCGATCAGAACGCCGGGTGTCATGTCCAGGGGCGCCATTGCCGACTTCCGCCTCTGAGGCACGGGTTGCGCTCGCCCGATCGCGCCGGGCTCCTGTCAGACGCGCGATCCGATAGAGATGCCCGGCATAGACGGCAACGGCTTTCCAGTAGACCGCCATCGGCGCCTTGTTCTGTCGCCAGCTCCGTTCGGCGCGTTCCCGCGCGTCAAACGACAGTTCCCGCAGAAGCTCTGCCAGAACCGCACGCGCTTCCGGTGGCAGAGATCGCATTTTTTGCGCCGCGGGCAGTTGCAGAAGAGGGTTGCGCACTTCGGCGCTGGAGGATCGATCAGACACCGCACATCCCCTCGCATTCATTCGGCCACAGATCGAGCTGACCGTGGTCGGCGGCCGTCGACAGGTCCGCCCGATCGAGCGGCACGCCCGAGCGATGGAGAAAGACCTGCCCGCGAATGCCGCGCAATCCGCTGCGAATGGCGCGGTCGACCTCGACCGCATCGATCCAGGCATCGGTGTCGTGATCGCGCATGAAGCGCCAGCGTGCATCATCATGGAAGGGGCACCCGATGCAGGCGGATTTCGGGGGCTCGGGATAGTCATGGCGGCGCAGCCACGCAAGGCAATCGCGTCGGCTCATGCGCTGTTCGATGAGCGGCCATCGGTTGATTTGCCATGCCTCCCGACTTGGTTTCATTCTGACGACTTCATCAAGGCTGATGCCGATCCATTGTTCCACAACCGGTGCGTCGGGAGACCGCCGGCGGGTGAGCCCGGCAAGCTCGCGGACCTTCCTGCGGATCGGAACGATCTTGTAGTCGGAGGTGCATTGGCGTCGGATCATGCCAATCGAGATTGTCTCGGTTCTGGTCTGGCGTGTGCCGACGGTGACAATTTCGCCCTCCTCATCTTCATCGAGGATCGGCACACGGGAACCGACTGGCGTTACCGTGCGGGTGAAGGCGGGAATGGAGGCCCAGCGGTTGCCAGCGCCTGCCTCCATGAGCTGGTTGCGGATGTTTCCGTTCGAGACGATATGGACCGGGAATGGCAGGACATTGGATGACATCAGCCATGCGAGATGATCATAGACGGCCTTCGGTTCCCATCCGGTGTCTGCGAAGATGGCGCAATCGGGCATCGGACCGATCTCTCCATGGGCCGCCATCAGGGCCATAGTGGTCGATTGCACGCCAGCACCGAGGCTGAGCGCCCGCAGCCGGATTTCAGAGGATCCGGTGACCTGGTTCGGGACAAGCGGAGAATACGCCATCAGCCCGCCTCCCCGTTCTGGTCGACGAGCCACCGGCGCAGGGCGCGTCGCATGAAACCGATGGATTCATTGATCTCCGTGATCCGGGCGTCACCGGCGACATAGCCGCCTTTACAAAACAGATCGACAAGGTGCCGCATGACGTCGAGATAGAGATGCCCGCCGGCGAGCGCGACGTCGCAAAAGGCAAATTTCCGATGCTCGGTGAGCGAAGCGATGTGCATTCCCGGATGTTCGCCAGACGGCATGACGCGGGCATGAGACGTCGGTCGCGGCCAGCGTGTTCCGAGATCGCCCCTCTTCATCGCAGCGACCATAGTTTCCGTCATACGGGCATCGTAGATTTCGATCGGCATGTCTGCAGCGCGGAAGCCGAGATGGGCGGAGAGAAAGGCGACTTGCGCCTTCTCCCTTCGCGGATCGACCGTGCGCAGCGTCCGCCAGAGCGGGCCATCGTAGCGGTCGATGGCCGGCATGTATCGGGGATCGTTGCGTTTGGTCGCCGAGCACGCCAGGATGAGCAATCTCGTGCACGGGAGGGCCATCACGCAGCCTCCCTGTGTTCAGCACCGTTCGGCTGCAAGCCATGCAGATAGGCGGTGGCGCGTTGCGCATGGGCCGCTGCCTGGAAGATTGCGCGCTTATCTTCACCCAATACCTTCAACCATGAGTGGAGGTAGCTTGCATGGTCGGGCCGTGGTTCGAGCTCGGGCGAAATTCCCACGTCCGCGGCTAAAAAAACGCTGCCCAGCTCGGCAATTAGCTCTTCGCGGCTACGCTCCGATCTGTCCTTGGCATAGCGGCTGAGGTCGCGTCCGACCCGCTCCGGACTTGCCGTCCAATGGGTTGCCTCGTGACTCAAGGTTGCATAGTAGCTGGCCGCATCCTTGAACGTCTCGAAGGGGGGCATCTGGATGTAGTCCATGACCGGCGAATAATAGGCCTGGCTACCGCCATGCCGGATAAGGGCCCCGGTGCGGCGAAAGAACCGGTCAACCTGTTCGAGGCGCTCGACGGGATCGATCTGCACGACCGGATGATGGTAATAATGGTCGGGCAGACCGTCGATCTGTTCGACATTGAATACGCTGTAGGCCTTCAGGAACGGGATCTCCCGATCGACCTCGCCGCCCTTTCCATCGTCCTCGGACTTTGTGAAGCGGCTGGCGAAGACGACGGTGGAACCGGTCTCGCCCTTGCGCACGGCAGCATCCAGCTGCAAGGCCTGTTTGAACGTCATCCAGGTCTGTGAGGCAAAGCCTCGCGCGATACCCTCCGACCACAACAGGAGGACGTTCATGCCGGAATAGGGCTGTCCGTTGTGGCGCAGCGGCCGGGTAACCCGACCAGCGGCGTTGGCGGAACTCCAGGGTTTCATCCACGGCCGGACGCCTTTTTCCAGATCGGCGATGATCCGGTCGGTGATCCGTGAATAGATATCGCTTCGATCGCTGTGCTCTTTCCTGCTCATTTTCCTTTGCCCTCCAATCAGGAGGCCGCGCCATTGCGGCCTCGTCGCGGAGGGACTAGGGCAGGAGCTGTCAGGCGGTGAGCTGCACCGGAACGGCCGGAACGCAGTGGAGGACGGCGCAGCCGTTGCGGCTTGCCGCCGGCTCCTGCAGGACCGACAGCAAGGACGGGGCCGCATTGCAGCGACCGTTCAAAGCCTCTTGGCCATCGATGCGCTCACGGCAGGGGCAGACCCACACTGGTCCTCACCCGAAGACGACAAAGGGGTGGCGCGCTGGACGGAGATGGATAGGGTCAATCCTGTTGGGTACCGCCGATATCGATATCGGGTGTGCCGCCGGCCATATCGGCCTGCAATTTTCTTTGGCGGCGAATTTCGGTCACGCGCAGTTGCGCTGCCATTCTGTCGTCGGCACTGACCGGCGATGTCGGACGTCCGGCAATATCATGGCGCATGGCATCCGGCTGGGCGCAGGCCAGCAGGTAGTTTTTTGCAGCCGCATAGGCGGCGACAGCACGCCGAAGACGGATCCTGGCAATTCCAGGCTGAAGTCTGCCGCTGAATTGCTCGAAGATGCCGATCTCGAATGGTAAGATCGGATCGGTTTCCTGCTGCGGAAGGATTGCCGCGGGTTCGGTCAGCAACTCGTTGATGGCAGCGGCTTTTTTGAGATCATTGGCACTGGCAGGAACCGGGCCTTGCGAGGTGACCCAGGGCTTCATCTTGGACGTTTGTTCGTTGTTCATGTGATCCCCTTCGATAACGCCGTCCATGGGGATATAGTGACAAACTGCGACGGTTAAACGGCTGCCGGCGAAGCTGGCCGAAAGCGGGCACCGCTATAGGCACAAAAAAAGCGGGGCCGAAGCCCCGCCATCTTGCGGATCAGTCGAATGCCGCCATCTGTGCCGCGGCAGCCTTGCGGTCGAGATTTTGGCCGGGATTTTCGACCGGGCGGTCGAACGGCTTCCAGCTTTCACCAACCACCTGTTCATAGGCCGCGACGGCCCCTTCGGCTGCCATCCGCAGGGCGTGGGACTGTATCGCCATGTCCGCGGCAAACTCGCGTTTGCGCTGGGCGGCGCTATCGTAGCCGACCGGTCCATCGAGGTCCTCGTCGCGGGCGTCGTTGGCCGCCTTGGCCGTTGCATCGCGAGCCTCGGTGACGGCGCGGCTGTAAAACTGTCCCGCACCATGAGCGGACCCGACATAGGCGCCAACGACACGCTGGAGATGGATCTGCATCGCCCGCTCGCCCAGGCCCTCGGAAAGGCTGTCTGCGGTTTCGATAATCAGCCGCTCATGCAGATCGCGGATGCCGCCGCTATCGACCACGGCGGTCCCGAAACTCTCCGCGATCAGCAGTGCCTGTGCGGTATCGGGGCAAGTGAGCCGAACCATTTCGAGGGTGGCTCCCTTGCGGAGCTGGACGACGCGTGCCGACGGACGGGGCGACTGACGGGAGGGGGTAGCGGGCTTTGCCATGAGGGTTTCCTCTTCGGGTTTTCCTCCGGGGACCCGAAGCGGCCCCTTGCCGCTCCGTCCCTCGGGTGCGGTCTGGAAAAGCCGGCGGAATGACGGTTGCTTCAGGGTCCGGGGCGGCCATGACGAGCGTCATCGGCCTGCGGCCAAGCGGGGTGCAGCCCTGCGCGGGACGCGGGATGGTGATGTGAGACAGGCTGTTCCGGCCGCCGCGCGGCGCGATAGCGGCCTTGAAGCAGACGGCCGCCGGTTTAGACCGCAACACAACCGAGGGGCGGAGCGGCAAGGGGTTTAAGGCATCATTGGAAACGCGTGGTGGGATACCCGCCCGACAATGACGCGCCCTCACCACAATTGGCGATCACCGTGTCAGCACCCCGGGTCCCCTTCGCAAGACCGTCCCTGCGAGGTGCTCACGCAACCCTGCGGCCGGCCTCTTCGCCGAGTTTTCGACGCAGCGTGTCGATCGCCTGCTCCTGACGAGCCAGTTTGCCGGCGAGCCCATCGAGTTCAAGACGCCGCTCGAATTGAAGCCGATCGAGATGTGCCTGAAGCAGCATCTGGTCGTTTCGGCACCACCGCGTACCCGACCGCTTGCGGGATGAGTGTCTCGCCTTTGCCTTCTGTGTGATCGTAATGCGTTCGGCGCGGCATGCGATCTGCCGATGAACGAGATCGAGGTGCCGGCGGGTGTCCCGATGGGCTGCCTCCATTCGCTTCAACAGCACGCGAGGATTGACGGGTTTCATCCGGCCGTCCTCCGCGCCTTCCAGCCCACGAAGCTCGACGAACCGTCGTAGAGTTGATGACGGCCCGGATCGATGACGAAACCGAGCGGGTTCCGGGTGCCATATTCGGGACTTGGCACAAGATAGCGCCGCTCCCCGGCAGAAAGGTCGCGTTTCCCGCCGAGCGTGGCGATCACTTCGGTCATGCCTTGATGCTGGTCGGAAAGGATGGCGGAAATGACCACCCAATCGTCTGCATGCGCGGTGTCGAAAAGCCTGCGGGCCTTTTCCCAGGATTCGGCAGGATCCAGCACGCAGCCGTTGATTGTTTCCCACGCATCCGGCCAGCTATTGCGGATCGTATTTCCGGCGATCCGGCGCTCGTAGCTGGTGAATAGCTCCGGGAAAGTCACGGCGACGATCGCCCATTCGGCATCTTCTTCGTACCACGGGGTCTCCTTGCGAAGCGAAGGATGGATTCGCAGATTGCGTTCCATCGACAGGTGAAATCCGCCGTGACCGGCCGTCATGTGTGACGTCACACCCTCGGCATAGACCGTCGCCATTTGCGAGGCGCCCCATGGGGTGCTGCAGGCGATCCGCCTCTCGACACGGTCAAGACCTGCAAGCTCGCGACGGTGTTCGGCCGTCTCGAACACGCGATCGCGGAATGCCGCCTCGTCGTCCAGCCGGCGTTCGTGACCGTAAAAATCGGCTCGTGTCATCTCCGCGAGTGGCCGGTACACACGCCAGGCACTGGCAAGGAAAACGCCGCCATCAACCAACGGCAGCATCGCGAGCGTGATATCGCCGATCCGGGCGACCGGGAAATCATCAGCACTGCGCGCGAACTCGACCCCTGAATTTTGGGGGGTCATTGCATCATGGGCGTTGGCTTGCCTGTTCATGCCACCCTCCCCTCGATCCGGTCAGCGGCAACCTCATCCGCGGTGACCTCGCGCAACATCGTATTGCTGAAGCCACAGCTCCGTACCCAGATCTCGGCATGGGCTTGATCGGCCGCAAGATGCAGGAGTTCAGCATCCTCGGCATCACCGTCAAGAATACGGATGGAGCCGACCTGAGGCCGTTCAAGCACGGCGAAAGTGAGCACGCTGCCGACGGAAAACATCCTGAAGTCGGCGCCGATGATGGCACCGAGATCGTCGATACCGTCCGTGGCAACCTTGAAACTTGCGGGAATGCGAGACTGTGCCATGACAGTACGGCTGCGTTTACGCACCAGCCGTCCAACCGCATTGTCGCGTTTCCATCCGGCAAGCGTGTGAATTCTGTCCTCGGACGGGCGAGGATTGCCGTCCGACCAGGAAATGACGGCGCCGATCGGCGCAAGGTCGAAGATCATGAGTGCGGACATCTATGTCCTCCTTCTCGATAAGGGAATTGAACACGAAAGCGCCGCCGGACAGGCCGGCGGCGGTAGATGATTTCGATGTACAAAGGGAATGGCGGCTTATGCGGCGGCCTTGTCCTCGGACGGGCTTTCCTGGCTGCGCGTTACCTCTTCCAGCACGGCGTGCGGATGCCGGTGGCGGGCGAGCCATTCTTCCGCCGCGGGATGATCGGCAGCGACATGAACGAGCTCCGCGCCCTCGCCGGCGCGATCGAAGATGCGGACCGAACCGATCGCCGGACGCTCCACCACGGTGAAACTCAGGGAGCAGGCGCCAACATCGAAGGTGCGATAGACACGCAGCACGATGGTGCCCTTGCTGCCATGGTCGCCTTCATGGATGGTGAAGCAGTCAGGCGCGGTGTAGCTGCCACGGGTCTGGCTGGGCTGCTTGCGGATCAGGCGGCCGGAGCTGTTTCTGGTCCTCCAGGCAGCGAGTTTTTTCTTATGGCGCTCCGGCGGCTTGGGCGTTCCATCAGACCAGGACACGATGGATCCGATCGGAACGAGCGTGAAAACGAGAGAGGCGGACATGAGATTTCTCCTGTGGATTTGAGGGGCTGGAAACAAAACCGCCGCCGGTGATGAGCCGGCGGCGGGTGACGATCTGGATGAGAGCTGCACCGCTATTCGGCGGCGATACCGTAGGCGCTGTCGTCTTCGTCGGTTGCCGGCGTGTCGGATCCACCGTCTGTATCGGCAGGATCCTCACCCGATTCACCATCACCGGCTTCGGACGGGTCGCTGTGAGCCGCCTCGGTTCCAGCCTCGACATCCTCGGAGGCGGCAATCTCCTCCTCGTCACTACCCGGGCCGTCGTCATCGGCGTCGATGACCTCGCCACGCTTTATCAGATCTGCCACGTCGCCAGCCTCCGGTGCGAAGAGAGCCGAGGGGTGCACGAAATGGCCGTCCTGATAATGGTCGACCAGCGCAGCGCGGGTTTCGCGCACCTTCTGGCGCGGCAGAACGGAAGCGTCCTTGCAGGACGCCTCCAGCGCCTGGCGCGACAAGCAAAGCAGGAAGTCTTCGCTGCCCATATTCGGCAGATAGCCATCCGCCCCGATGGCATCGCCGGCAATCCTGGAGATAACGCCACTGTTCGACATACCACGGCGGCATGACAGCACCTCGACCAGCGTCGAGCGGGCAACGACCCGCAATGTGTCGAGATCGAAGGACAGCTTGCCATTCTCATCGATCAGTCGGACGACATGCCGGGCAAAACGCTTCTGCCCGTAAACCGTGTCCCCGGCTCCGGAATCGACGCGTACGTTGGTACCTGCAAAGGCGAGTACCAGCAGAGCCAGCAATGTATCGTCCTCGATCGGCGCGCGGCCGAGCGCCTCATGCAAGGCATCGGTCCGAAAATCCCCGACCATGTCGAGGCCCTTCTGAGTGACATCGGGGCGTGGTTTTGCGCCAATGATCGTGTCGTCCTCGGCCTCTCCGACACCGCCCGTCGTCGCACCACCGGCGCCCTTCGGCTTCTTCACCTCGGGAAGACGATAATAGACCGTCTGCACTTTACCATCACGATCGAGATAGATGCCGGCATGGTCCGATTTCTGCGGCTTGCTGTAGACGCGCTCGGCTTTCCTGGGCAGTTCCGGCTGTCCCCAGGAATTGACCTCGACGATGGCACCACGTTTCGGGAGATTGGCCGTCATCCACTCGTGCTGAGCACCGAGGAAGCCCTCGACGTTGGTTGTGTAGCGCGTATCCTCGTCGGCCGGAGCGAAGAGATCCTCGACCCATTCGACACCATAGGCTGCCGCGAGATCGTCGCCGAAGCTCGCGTCCTTGGCGTACATACGCTTCTTGGCAAGTGCACTGGAAATCTGGTGCCAGGATGCCCGCTCGCCCTTCTTCGGCTTGTTGGCTTTCCAGACCTGCTTCTGTTCTTCGACACTGGCGGAGGCGATGGTGCGAAGCTGCTGCTCGGACGGCATGTCGCCGAGCGCCATCTGGTCGAGCATCGCAGGCAATACGTTAGCGAGAAGCCTGAGCTTGCGGACCTGCCGTACCTGAAGTGTCAGCGCCAGCGCGATCGCTTCCTCGGTCCAGCCGAGAGCCACGAGCCGTTCGATGCCACGCCATTGGTCGACCGGGTTGAGGGGTTCGCGTGCCGTGTTTTCCACCATGGAGCGCATCGCACCATTGTCGTTCGCCGCCTCATCGACGAGAACCTGAATTTCCTCAAGGCCAGCGGCGATGGCCTGGCGCACGCGGCGATGGCCGGCATCGATGATGTAGCCGTTACCGCCATCCTTTTCGGGTTCGACCACTGGCGGCTGGATAATACCGACGGCCTTGATGGTGGCCAGAAGTAGCGCATCACCCTGTGGCGATGACTTTGACTGGCGTGTCTTGTCGGGGTTGTCTTTCAGCGCGCGTGGATCGAGCGTGACAAGATACATGGGTTTCTCCTTCACCGGATACGGAGCGGCCCGTTGCCACTCCTGTTCGTGTCTTCTTTTTTCCGAAGACATCTTCCGGACCGCGGGACGGCCGGACCGGCGCAACTGCGGCCGAGCGTCCCTGCGGCGAAGGACAAGCGGGGCTATGGGCCCTGCGAAGGACGAGTTGCCGGGATGCGGCAGGCGGCGGTTGAGCGTGAGCGTCGGCGGGAGGACCGATCTGCGACCGGTTTCTTCTTCCCCCTTTTCTTCCTTCCCATTCTTTTTCCGCCCACCACGCACGAGGGACAGGCCGATGCCACCTCTTGCGAGGCGCGCGACATCAGAGTTGAGCGAAAGATAAAAAAATGGGCCGTCGGAAACCGCGGCCCATGAAGTGTGGAGATCTTGAACCTCCAGAGGGGAACAGCTGATGCGACGGAACTGGGAGGTGACCGTCAAAATGCATCAGCTATGTGCTGTATGACTAATTTCTGCCCAGATGGAAACTATTTATTGTGCAATGCAGCCATGCAGATGCTGCACTGCGTTTGTGAATGGCCCCAATTGCCGAGCACAGTTCCGCTGACCACATGCCCGCAAACGGGGTTGGAATATTTCTGGGTCCGGATGCGGGTTTGCGCAAAGATTGAGCGCTATCGCGGTTTCGTCGCTATGTTTTGGCGCGAACGAAGTTTATCACACCGCTGCTACATGGCAGGATCCCAAGGATTGACGAGTTTCACGCCCATCCCCGCAAAATCCTTGATGTTGCGCGTGACGAGTGTCATGCGACGGGTGAGCGCCGTTGCCGCGATATAGGCGTCGTTGATCGGCTTGGGGTCAGGCACATGCCATTTGGCTGCCTGTAAGGCCGCCGCGTCGTCAAGGGGAAGGATTCGACCCGAGAACGCCGTAATAACCGTGTTGTCCAGCCAGTTGCGCAATACTCTCCCGGCAGCGCTGTCATTGTGTTCCACCAACCGCACACCGATCTCAAGCTCATGCAGAACAACAGAAGAGATGAACGTTTCGGCCGGATCAACGGTTTCGTTCCAGACCACGACATTGGGATGCGCCTTGCCGCTCACAATCTTGCGCAGTTCGGAGACAACATTCGTATCGAGTAACAGCATCAGGACAGGTCAACTGCCTGCGCACGTTCCGTCCGCGGCGAAAGCGGCAAATCTATTTCTCCCGCACCCGGTGCAGCCAGCATGTCGCCGAGCGTCCGCATTTTTCCGGTCAGCCGTTTATACTCGTCGAACGACAAGAGGACATGCGCTGGCCGTCCTCTGTCGGTGATGATGACTGGCCCCTCGTTGGCCGCGCGTTTTGCGCGGCCAAGATCCTGATTGAGTTCCCGGCCTGAAAGCGTGGTGACCGTCATGACAAGCCTCCAAATATCGTGGTTACGTAACTACATTTAGCGCGCATCACCTTAAATTGCAAGATAAGCCGCCTCAGCTGGCACATAGTGTGCGGGAACGGAATCGTCGCGCACTGGTTTTATCCTATTTTGATGACCAGTTTGCCGAAATGGCCTGCATCCCGCAGCGCGTTATAGCCGGCTTCTGCTTCCTCGAAAGGGAACACCTGGTCAACTTGGGGGGTGATTCCGGTCTTCACGAGGGACGCGAGCGTTGCCACGGGGCCGACATAGATCCCCTGCAGGGTGATCCGCTTTTCGAGAATCGCTCCCGTATCAATGTGACCGTCAAACCCGGTTAGCACTCCCATCAGGGAGATACGACCATCAAAACGGGTAGCGGCAAGTGTCTGGCTGAGCGTGGCCGGGCCAGCGACGTCAACCGCCAGGTCAGCGCCGATGCCATCTGTGAGTTTCAGAACCTCATCCTGCCAGGCCGGAGTACGGCGATAGTTGATGACTTCATCCGCGCCCAGCTTACGGGCACGCTAGAGCTTTTCGTCCGAGCTGGAGGTGATGATGACACGGGCGCCTGCCTTTTTAGCGAGCTGAAGAGCGAAGATCGATACGCCGCCCGTGCCGAGCAACAAAACGGATTCACCTGGCTGCACCGGCCGACACTCAAACAGGGCGGCGAACGCCGTCACGCCAGCGCAAGGCAGCGTCGCGGCTTCCTCGAACGTCATCGCGTCCGGAAGGCGCACGATGCTGTCGGCGGGCACGACAATGCGCTCTGTCAGAACGCCGTCCATGGTCTGACCCCCGAGGCTTGTTGCCTTCTTGGCGGCAGTGATCGGGCCATCTACCCATCCCGGCATAAATCCGATTACCACGCGATCGCCAACCTCCCAGCCGTCTACCTGTTCGCCCACGACCGACACGATGCCTGCGCCATCGGAGAGCGGCACCACGTCTTTGAAGTTTCTGGCGATGATCACGTCGCGGAAGTTAAGGGAGGCAGCGCGCAGATCTACGGCAACTTCGCCTTTCTCCGGCTGGCGCACATCGGCCGAGGCGAGCTTGAGGCGCGGGTTTTCGTTTCCGGTCAATATGTATCGTTGCATCGAGGCATCTCCTTTTCAGAGCCTCCAGATAAGCCTACAAGTCAATTTGATGAAGTACATACAAATTGAGCATGTAGTATCATGAACGATAGTACCCGCATGAAACGGGGGCGGCGCCGCGCCGATCGCACCGGATGCGCAGTCGAAGCTACGCTGTCGGTTATCGGCGGCATATGGAAGCCAGTCATTCTGTTTCACCTGCTGGACGGCAAGCTGCGTTTCAACGCACTGTGTCGCCTCGTCCCGGCAGCCACACCCCGCATGATGACACTGCAATTGCGAGAGCTGGAGGTGGATGGGATCATTCGGCGCATCGTTTATCCCGAGGTGCCGCCCAAGGTAGAATATGAACTCACCTCGCTCGGTGTCTCACTCGCCCCCATACTGATAACGATGCGCGACTGGGGCGAGCAATTCCAGAAAATGCACTGAGACGGCGGGACCGACTGGCCGCACTCGTTGCGCTCCCTGTTTTCTTGGGGATGCGGAGCGCTCATCAATTTATAGACCAGCTATCGCGAGCGTAGGGAAACAAGGTTGTTGCCACACGCCACCCGCTCGTTGATGCTGGATTACAGTCAATTGTGATAGGCAGGATCCTTTGGCATGGCAGAACCCCGTTCCCCGCGCCTCGCGGTGCTTATCGACGCTGACAATGCGTCCGCGAAAATCGTTGATGGCCTTTTTGAAGAAATTGCCAAGATCGGCGAAGCGAGTGTTCGACGCATCTATGGCGACTTCGCCAATCCTCGTTCAAAGGCGTGGATCGACGTTCTCGCAAGGCACGCAATCATTCCCCAGCAGCAGTTCGCCTACACGGCCGGCAAGAATGCTTCCGATATCACGCTTGTCATCGACGCGATGGACCTGCTGCATAGTGGTCGCTTCGACGGTTTTTGCCTGGTATCTTCCGACAGCGATTTCACCCGCCTCGCCTCTCGCATCCGTGAACAAGGCATCGACGTCTTCGGTTTTGGAGAGCAGAAGACGCCTGAAAGTTTCAGGCAGGCCTGCCGGCGTTTCATCTATACCGAAAATCTGTTGCCCGTGGCTGCCGCGAACGGGACAGATACGGCACAGGCGACAGCCTCTCTCCAGCCTCCGACAGCCGCCACGCCCATCATCAGGAAGGTCATCGCCCAGATGGAAAGCGAGGATGGATGGGTGCCGCTTGGCGCCGTCGGCAATTAACTTGCAAATCTCGCTTCGGATTTTGACCCGCGAACTTATGGGTTTCGCAAGCTGAGCGATCTCGTGAGGAAAACAAACGCCTTCGATCTTGAGCATGCAGAGGGCCGCCCGCTGCGTATCCGGGTCAAGCAAAAATCTGGAAAAAAGAACGGATAGACCCTGTGTGCCGCGTATGAGATTTAGTCGATACGGCTGATTTTTGCGCTCAAGGTTGCGAGATACGGCTTGAAGGCTGCGGCAATCTTGGAAAGAAAGCCTTTGCTGAACGATCCCAGCACTTCCATGTTCGGGTCATAGTGGAAGGAGGTCTCTGCCACGTCGTGATTGAATTCCGACACAGTAATCCAGGCATCTTTCCAATCTCGGATACCGGCACGGCGGCATTCGAGCTGCGGGATCTCGAGCGCTGTCTGATCTGAACGTGGTGGTGTTCCCGAGATTGCCAGCAGAATGAGATTTGTCTGGCTACCTTTGGCGATTGCAAGAACCATGCAGACGGGCCGTTCTTTTCGACCCTCCGTCTCCCCTTTGTCGCGTTGCCATGCCCAAAGATAGGGGTAGGAAATGACAGAGCCATTCGACGGTACGTCAACCATTGGGGTCACGCCCTTCCTCGATCAGCCTGTCCAGTTCAGGCAGGACCATCGCCGCGAGGTCAGCTGGTGCTTCATTGGGGCCGTAGACCCGGCGGGGATCGCTCCTGCCTTTCAACGCCTCAAACTCGTCATAGGTCATCAGCACATATCTTGGCTTGCGATGCTGCGTGATCGCAACAGGCTGACGATCAGCTGCCATCGTCACGGTCTTGATGTCACGCAGCAGTTCGACAGTCGAAAACTTTTTCATGGTCACGCTCCATTCAATTTAATCGGAATATACAAATTATTTGACTATTTTGCAATTCCGGCGGTTCTGCGTATGTGAACAGCCGAAGGCAGCGTAGAAATACAACTTGTCCCCCCCGATCAGCGGGGACAAGCGATGGAAGCGATCAGGCTGCCTGCTCAACACCGTGGCTCTCCTCACGCATCGAGGCGGCCAATGCCTCATCGACATCGCTCAACTGGCGACGCTTTAAAGCAAGTTCCTCAGCGAAGGCGAAGCTGCCGCCCTCACGGGTGCGATATGAGGCGAGCCGTCGGCGGGCGTCTTCGAGACGATGGCGATAACGATCACGCTCCTCCCCGAACCCGTCGAGCGCATGTTCGAGGCGGGAGATCGCCCCGAGCGGCGTTACCGTGACGGCTAGGTCGATCTCGTAGTCCGCACCGGTGCGCTGCAGCAGCGTCGCATAACGATAACCGTCCGCCTTGCCAAACCGTTCGCCCTCATAGATGAGATCGAACCCGCCGATCGATGCGAGATGAACCTCCCCATGCTGGCGAAGCTGTACGAGCGTCAGGATTTCCCGCATCAGTGCCCGGCCAGCCTCCTTGCGTTCATCGTGGACCTCACCCAGAACGGTCATGGTGAAGGAATCCGCCGCGGTCGGAATCAGCCGTATCAAGTCCTCACCGATCTCAGCGATCCGGCGGGTCGCCGTTTCGATGTCACGCTTGGCGTCACGGATCTGGCGTCGAACGGCATATTGATCGTCGTCGTGGGCAGCACGCAACCGTTCGAGCCGGGCGATATCGGCCTCCAGACCTGCCTTTTGCATCAGCCTCTCGTCACCACTGGCGATCGCTTTCGCCATTGCGAACTGGTTGGCCTGGCCCTCGCCGAGATCTTCAAGCCTGCGGATCGAGGTATCGCCGCTCAACGCCGCAGCGATGAACCTCGCCTTGCGCTCATTGTTCTGCCACATGGATGCATCGAGACTGCCCTCCGTCGCGTAGGCGAAAATATCGACCTCGTCATGCTGATTGCCCTGACGGACGATGCGTCCTTCGCGTTGTTCGATCTGGGAAGGCAGCCACGGCACGTCGAGGTGATGCAAGGCTTTGAGGCGCAACTGCGCATTAACACCTGTTCCCATTGTCTCGGAGGATCCGAGGAGGAACCGCACCCTGCCGGCACGCACATCGCCGAACAACCGTTGCTTGGCCTCGGTCTTCTTGTAGTCCTGCATATAGGCAATTTCGGAAGCGGGCACGCCGAGCCGGATCAGTTCATCGCGTATCCAACGATAGGCGGAGAAGCCACGTGTCTTCTCGACATTCATGGTTCCGAGATCGGAAAAAATCATCTGGGCAGCACCCGGCACATCGTAATCCTTGCCATCCGGGCGGCGGAAAATGCTTTCACCTGTCTCCTGCCAGATCCGGAAAGCGTTGCGCACAAGCATGTTCAGCTTGTTTTCGTCCTCGTTATCATTCGCCGGCGTGACCAGACGAAGATCGATCGCCGCGTGGCGGCCGTCGGTGATCACCGACAGGAGAATGTCGTCACCGGGCTGCGCCGGTCCCTCACGCATCTCGATTGCCTTGATGCGCGCTTCGAGGATCTGCTGATACATCTTGAAGGCAGGCGTCGGCTTGGCGGTGACGATCTGGCGGCGGCCGGTCGAAATCGCCGGCACCCTGACATATTCGCGAAGATCGTCGGGCATCACCACGTCGGCGAAGGCCCGGAACATGGCGATCAGCTCCGGGACATTCACGAAGCTCGCAAAGCGGCTGACGGGTCGGTACTTGCCGGACGGCTGGATCTCCAGCTCGGTTGACGTATCGCCGAAGCAGCTTGCCCAGGCGTCGAACTCGTGCAGGCCACGTTCGGCAAGCGCGTCATGTCCGAGCAGCCGCTGGATCGAGAACATCTCGCCGAGCGTGTTCGTGATCGGGGTCCCCGAGGCGAGCACCAGCGCGCGGCCGGGATTGCGAGTTTCGATGTAGCGGGATTTCACATAGAGATCCCAGGCGCGCTGCGAACCGTTCGGATCGATGCCCTTGAGCGTCGACATATTTGTCGCGAACGACAATTTGCGAAATTCCTGGGCCTCATCAACGACGATCTGGTCGACACCGATCTCGGAGATGGTCAGAAGATCGTCCTTGCGCGTCGAAAGCGCTTCAAGCCGTTCCTGCAATCCCTCCTTCAATCGTTCCAGCCGCTTGCGTGAGACACGATCCTCGCTGTCGACCCGGGTCAGCAATTCCTCATAAAGCTCCAGTTCGTCGTGGATCATCTGTTGTTCAAAGGCGGAGGGAACACCGATGAACTTGAAAGCCGAATGGGTGATGATGATCGCATCCCAGGTCGCGGTCGCGGCGCGGGAGAGGAACCTCGCCCGCTTGTCCTTGGTGAAGTTGGTCTCGTCCGCAACAAGGATGTTGGCGGATGGATAGAGCGCCAGGAACTCTCGGGCGGCCTGTGCAAGGCAATGTCCTGGCACGACCTGCATGGCTTTGGCGATCAGGCCCAGACGCTTCTGCTCCATGATCGCGGCGGCCATCGTCATGGTTTTTCCCGCCCCGACAGCATGCGCGAGGTAGGTGGAACCAGCGGAGATGATGCGCCAGATGCCACGCTTCTGGTGAGAATAGAGGCGGAAGGCGGCGCTGGCGCCCGGCAGTTTCAGATGCGAACCGTCAAAAGCCCGAGGCGCGATGTTGTTGAACCGGTCGTTGTAGATTCTGGCCAATCGATCGGTGCGATCCGGATCGGTCCAGACCCACTTCTGGAACGCCTCCTTGATCTTCTGAAGCTTGTCGCGCGCTGCTTCGGTGTCGATCACATTGAAGATGCGCCGCTCGCCGCCGACGTCCTTGATCGTATCGAAGATCTGCGGCACGCGGGAGTTCAGTGCATCGGCGAGCAGTTCGCCGGCATCGCGCCGGCTGGTGCCCCATTCGGACGTACCTGCTGCACTGTATCCAAGCTGGCGCGCCTCGACCGTCCAGCTGCCGAGTTCCGGCATGTGGTGGATACGGATCTCGGCGCCCATCAACTCCTTGACGAAATCCACGACGTCGGATGCGGGGATCCAGGGAGCACCGAGGCGGGCGGTAATATCGGAAGGCCGAAGATCGGCCGGCTGGACCGCCTGCAGGGCACGGACATTGCGCTCAAAAGCTGGATCGAGTTTGGCCGCTGCTTCCGCTTCTGTCATCCTGGTCCGAACCGGACCCGAGAGATAGGCATCGGAGGTCTGCCAGGAGCCGTCGGTGGGATTCTGGAAGATTGCTTCGCCGAGTTCTTCGATCACCTCCTCGGCGGACATGTGCAGCAGTTCGGCGATGTGTTCGAGATCGACACGGCCACGTTCGTTGAGCACGACCGCAAGCGCATCCCCGGCGCTGGTGATGACAGGCGCAACCGGTGGCGCGATTACCCGTTCGGAGAAGATCGGACCGGGCTTTGCCGTGTCGGTATCGAGGTCGTAGTCCTCGATGGACGCGACCAACCAGCAATCGGGATCGTCCCTGAACGGCGCCAGGTTCGGTTGGCGGTGGGTCTCACGGACCTCACCGGTCTGTTCGTCCTCGCTGATCGAGACGGTAGTATGATTGATCGGGCCGAATTCCCGAACAAAGGCCCCCCAGGCGATGCGCAGCCGGACCTGAAGATCCCGCCAGGGACGATCCTGTTCCTGGGCTTTCAGCACCTCGCGAACGGCATCGCGGATCGGGAGCAATTTGCGGATAATGCGGGCATGCTTTTCCGGAATGCCGTCGCCGCCGCGACCCTTGCGTATGCCGATAGGCACGGGGGAGCCGTCGATCAGTTGCATGAGGGAATTTTGGCTGTCGAGGAAAAAGCTGCCTTCGCGGACTTTGGCATTATCGGGCTTCAGGTCGACGATCTCGGCGAGTTCTTCTTCCAGATCGAGATCAATGATACTCGGCTCGCCATCATAGAGATGTTCGGGAAGCAGCGAGATGGCGTCCTTCAGCAGACCCTCAAGGTTCTCGCCGGGACGCGGCTGGCAGGTATAGGTCTCGCCAAAGGGCCCGGAGGTCAGGGCATGGTCGCCGAGCACGAAGACGGGATGTCTGGCAAACCAGCGATTGACGCGGATCGCGCCCTCATCGGCGGTGGCGGGCCGGATCTCGTCGACGTCAAGCCAGGTGACATCGCCTTCGGGCTCTCCGGCCTTGCGTTTGCGGAAGAACAGGATGTCGACCACGACATCGGTCCCGGCATCTGCGCGAAACGCGCCTTCCGGCAGGCGAATGGCGGCGACAAG
Organism: Agrobacterium sp. FDAARGOS_525; assembly: GCF_003938925.1. Taxonomy (NCBI): domain Bacteria; kingdom Pseudomonadati; phylum Pseudomonadota; class Alphaproteobacteria; order Hyphomicrobiales; family Rhizobiaceae; genus Agrobacterium; species Agrobacterium sp. FDAARGOS_525. The sequence goes on from NZ_RKIU01000002.1 coordinate 164,104, forward strand.
GTTGGCCGATTTCGCGATATGCTCACGGGCCGTCGTATCGGCCTTGTCCATCGTACCGTGGGAGGTGACGAAAGCGGCGAGAGCGCCTGGCTTCAGCAGATCGATCGACCTTGCAATGAAGTAATCATGCAGTCTGAGACCCAGGCTGCGATAGTTGCGGTCGGAGCGCACCGTTCGATCAGAAAACGGCGGGTTGCCGATGGTAAGATCGTAGATCACCCCAAGATCGGTGCGGGCGAAATCGCCATTGACGATCCGCGCCTTCGGCTGAAGGAGGCGGACGATCCGGGCGGTGACCGGATCGAGTTCGATGCCGGTGACATAGCTGGAGGCGCGGAATGCCTCCGGCATCAGGGCCGGGAATAGGCCTGTACCGATTCCCGGTTCAAGAACGCGGCCGCCGCGCCATCCCAGACGTTGAAGACCTGCCCATATGGCGCGAATGATGAACTCGGGCGTGAAATGAGCATATTGCGTGCAACGTGCCAGCGAGGCGTAATCCGTCTCTGAAACCACACTTTCCAGCGAACCGCCAAGATCGTCCCAACCGTCCCTGAATTCGACCTCGCCGGGGCGACGGAACATGCCGTTCGCCAGTTCGGAGGCTCCGAAACCGGTGAAGCGGATCAGCCGCTTCTGGTGTTCGCGCGTCACCGGAATATCGAGCTTCTCGATCTCGTTGGCGGAGAGGATGGCGGCGACATTGATCCTGGCGCGCTCCTTCCAGCTTTTCGGAAGGTCGCGATCATCGTCATCGAGATAGAAATTGGCACGATCGCCCATCTTGCGAGGCGACGGTAGTTTCGCCGCGACAACCGGTAACGGGACGATAGGCGCTTCAGGCGCGGCGCTTGTGTTTTCAGGCGTGGCCGGTTCGGGGGCAAATTCTTCGTTCATGCCAAGGCCAAAACCAAGCCCGGAGGAGAGCGCGGTATTGCCGAACATATCGAGGGAAAAGGAATCGTTGGACATCTGGTGAATGCTCCTGAAAAAAGACGAGCGTCATCGACCGGGTGAACCGGCATGACGCTCGCGTGGAAGGGGGAAAGGTTGTGGTTGTAGCGGACGCCGATGCGTCAGCCGCGTTGAATGACCGAGATCTGCATCGCGTCGTCATCGAAGGCGAAAGAGAGATGCGTACCGCCGGGGCTGGCGGCGATCATTGCTTCGAGGCTCTCGGCATCGATGAAATCGACACCGTCGTCGCCGCCGAAGGTCTGGCGTTTGACCTCGAACCAGTCGTCATTTCGCTCGGGGTGGCATTGTTCGGCATAGATGACCAGCGGCTTGCCGTTGTCAGGCAATTTTCCGTTGGACATGACGTAAACCCCGTGGTCCCCGACGAGCCAAAGGCCGGGCTTCTCGCCCTTGCCGGGTTCGAGCCCATAATAGGGGTCACGGAAGCCGCCATTGACTTCTGCATCGGCTCGACCACGTGCGATGACGTCGAGGATGGATTGGACCGGGAAAGTCAACATGTTCGATCCTCCCTCAAACCGCGATGGGAAGTGGCGGGATCTCATTCGCCACCGATGCTGGCCTTGCGGCGGCCGCAGGTGACGGCGGCGTCGGATCCGGATCGTCGTCATTGGCAGCCGCCGGGATGAACCGGCTTTCCGATCCACCAGGCCGACCGGCAAACGATGGAATTGAAGTTGACGTGAAGGACTTGCTGGGCATGCTCTTCTCCATTCTGTTGAGCGACCGATCGCGCGGCCGGAATAAAATCCGCCGGGGCATGTCGTGGCTTTGTGATCGCTGTTTTTCGGGGATGGAGCGGAAGCTCCCCGACGCTTTTCGCGTCTTTTCGGACCTTCCAATCCAGCTTTTCACCGCCGCATTGGCGATGGCCGGTCAAGGGCCGCTTTAGCGGCAAAGCCCGCCCTTGACGGGCCGGAGCCACATGCGGCAGAGGTCTTCTTTTCTTCTCCTTCCCTCCCCTTCCCTTCCCTTCACAGGGTCCGGAACCAGAAACGACGGTCGGCCTCCAGCCGTACATGCTCGGAGCGGGCGTTCCATTCGGACATCAGCCGCGCCTTGCAACGCAGGATCAGGCGTGTCTCGCGGCGGGACCGTTCATCGTCATCGCCAAACAGATCAGGGTGAGCTCGGAGGCACCGCAGAAGACGCTCATTATTCATCGGCGCCATCCCAGACGTCCGCAACGTCATCGTCCAGCCGTACTTCAAAGGGGCCGGGCCAGTCCCGGATCCATTGCGGAGCATCACCTTCGTAACGCAGGTCATCCCTGATCTCAGCCTTGGCATACCAGTCCGCCTCTGTCGGAAACCGTTCGAGAAGCAGCGACCGCGACACGGTCCGGTCTGTCGGCTCGGAGACATCGTCCTCAATCGCCTGATCGTCGCGCCAGATCTGGGGTACGAACGTCAGCGTCACGCGCAGGTCCTCCGATAAAGTGACAGGCAGACGCCGGCGTCCCTCATCCAATGTTTGCAGTTGGTGGTCCGCACCATAGTTCCGGGTTCTCTCATAGACCGGGTCGTCCACCTCATCGACGAGATAACCGACCACTTCCCCGGCATAATCGGCCTCGATCACGCCGTTGCCACGGGGATTGAGGCTGACGGCAAATCCGTTGCCGAACAGACGTTCGTCAGCCGCGGCCATGGTCGCCCGGTGGTTTTCGGCATCGACTTCAACCTTCACCCGGACCACGGCGTAGACATGGACGAAATGCTTTCTGCGCGCAGGATCGCCAGGATCCTTTCCAGCTGCCGACATTGCGGGAGATGGGGCTTGCTCGCTCATCGGTTTGCTCCCTGCTGCACGTCGAGCTTCTTCAGCACGCGGACGGCGGCGTCCTCGAGCGTTGTTGCGAAGTCCGGGCCATTTTCCGTCCATTCGAGCACTTCGAGGACTGCCGGGATAAATCCGTAGTCGAACGGGGCATGACGATCGATCAGCTCCCGTCCAAGATGGTCATGGATCTGAAGCGCATAGATGGCAGCCGGCCGCGCCCAGCGCCGCAGTTCGATCGAACCGAGCTGGGTCCAGTGCAACATCAGAGCATGAATGTTCCGCACCAGCGGCTTGTCGTGTTCGAACAGGATGCGGTAGTCCTGCATGGCCTCCCAGCAGCACAGGGCCGCGTCCAACTGCCGGCTATCAATGTCGGCGATCACTGGCGCCGACGTGGCGAAGGACTCGATGAACCGGCGGATGGTGGTCAGCGAGTTGCGACCGCCCCGATCGAGCATGAACTGGTCGTGCGGGAAACGCCCTGTGATCTGGCGGTCGATCGTGCGGCGCATACGCGCAAGAACCGGATCGGCATTTGAGAGATCAGGCGCACCGGGCGGGTATCGCAGGCCCTCGGCGGGCCTTTGTGTCTCGGTCGCAGCGCGCAGATCCTCAAAGAGATTGTCGCTGGAACGGCCGGCGCATTCCGTTGCGGTGATCAGCATGATGCTGGCGCTGAAACTGTCAGGTCTCTGCGATGAATGCCGGGACCATTCGAGCACGCGCACTTCCGAAAGCGTTTCGGAGCGCGCGACAATGTCCTGCAGAATGAACTCCCAGGAGCTCGGTCGCAGATCGATTTCTATTCTGTCCCGACCATCGATCTGGTCACGCCAGCATTCGGCAACGATCCGATTCAGTTCGCTCTTGGGCGCACGGCGAGACGTTTCATAGGCTGCCGAGAGATCGCCCGCCGCCAGGCTGAACGTCAGGGCGGCGCCGCGGTCGGTATAGAGCAATAGCGCGTTGTCGACCTCGCCTGCGTCGAACACGCTGGAGAGAACCAGCCGTTCGAGTTCGGTGATGTCGACGAGTGGGATCGCCGGGTTGATCACGATGGTGGTTTCGAGGTCGTCCATGGGGTTGTCCTTTTTGAAAATGGAAAGGCCCGAAACGATGCTCCGGGCCAGTTGGTCGGAATGAATGTTGATTGACTGCGGCGTTGCGGATGGCGGTCAGGGTACCGACAAAAGCTGCTGCACCTCGTCGGGAGACAGGTGGACGAGAAGTTTGAGAACGGGCCTGAAGCCCGGCTTGCGGACGATAATGGTCCTGAACCCCTTATTGCCCGGCGGCCAGACGTCGTCGGCATAGCCGCCATCGCTACCCGCGCCGTTCCAGATGCGTTCGAGCTCTTCCTCGCGGATGTACGGGACAGGTTCGCCGGTCTCCCGCGCGACAATCGCCGCCCGCATGGCCTCAGGCGTCACGGCGGGATCGGTGACGCTGACGAAACCGTGGAACCAGCGTTCGCCATAACTGGTCACAAGGCTGAAGAGACGGACCGGATCTGCTCGGGGCGCCGCCCTGGGAGCACGATAAGACCACCGGGCCGTAGACGGCCGAGAAACAGACCAGCCATCGCGCGCGCCGCGGGCTCGTCGAGCTCGAACCACTCACCTGCATGCAGGATACCGGTGAAGCGTCGCAGGGACATGGGTGCTGTATCGTGCCTCGAGAGGAGCGCTCGAACTTCAGCAGCAGACGCCGTCCCCGTGTTGATGCGACGGAACGGCGAGAAGAGAGATGTGGTGGGCATCCGGATCGCTCCTTCGATGACGGGGTTCTGTGGTCGGACTGACGTCAGTCCGTCTCGTCGGATGCGAGGCCGTCGAGATAGCCGGCCAGCGCTTCGGTGTGCCGGTTCTGGTCAAGCCAGCGGGAGATTTGCAGCGACAACGTGAAACTGTCCCAACCCGCGGCGGCGGCGATGCCCTCCAGACGGCTCCGGGTGTCATGGCCACCGGTTTCATTCGAGCCGGTGTCTGGCGCCGGCTGCGTTGGGTGCTCGTTCCACATGCGCTCCAGCATGTCGGTCGTCGAGGAATACTGGATCGCCGTCTTCGTGATGCGCATGACACTGCCGCCGAAGCCGTCTGCGCGCATTTTCGTGCAGGTGAAGGCCGCGGTGACGACGATCTCGTCCAATATGGATGAACGACGGGCGATATCCTGAAGGATCTCGTCCCAGCCCGGCCCAGCCGTCAGATCGATATCAAGATCATCCGGAAGATCTTCCTCGGGGGTGGCTTCGTGCTCCTCCAGCAGCTTGGTCACGTAGACGGTGATCCTAGATTCGGTGCTTTGGGACGCATGAAGAGCCTCGCGAAGCTCGCCGATACCTACGGTAATGACGTGGGAAGGCCCACACCAGGAATGAAAATAGAACCCGTCCTCTTCGGCACTTTCATCGAACACGAGCGGCAAGAGGAGAGCTTCGAGAGGGGTGACGTCGTGAAACGGGACGTTCGGGGTTACCACGGTGGGAGAATGATAGTCGGCCATGTCACGCCCCCTCACGCTGCGATGGAAACGGGAAGGTGGCGCAGATGCACGGGCAGTTTCGCAGCGATCTCGTCGTCGGTCAGGTCTTCGAGCAGCTTGAGCGTGGTGCCGGCCGCGCCACCATAGAGGATGATCGTTTTCTTGCCGCGTGAGGCGTGTGGCCAGCGATCAGTGGCATAGCCCCGATAATCATCGGCCGTGCTGCTCCAGATGTGGTCCAGACGCTCATCCCGGGTCATGGCACGCACCGGCCGGGTTTCGCGCTCGGTGATGGCGAGCCGCATGTTTTCGACAGAAGACGTGTCTGAAAGATCGCAATAGCCGTGGAAGTGGCGGATGGTTCCGTCGATGCGCAGCGCGAAGAAGACGCTGGTGATCGATCCGGTCAGAAACTCGCGCATGGCGAACAACGACCCCCGGATCCATAGGGGTGGCAGGATCTCGAACATGTAATCGTGTTCGCTCTCGCGGATCTCAAACCATTCCCCGCTGTAGAGCGCTGTCGCATCATCGTTCCAACGATCAGGTCGCTGGGCGTGGCGGTCGAACATGCGGAACATCTGGTGGCGATCGGCGACCCCCTGATAGACCTTGCGGATTGCGGGTGAGGTATTCATCTTCGGCTCCCTGGGAGTTGTTCCGGACCGATGCGCGGCGCTGCCCTCTCGACCTCACCATCCACTTCAGTCCTTCATTACCCCTTCTCAGCCGCCGGCATCGTGACCGGCCGGGTCAAGGGCCGGCTTCAGGCCGGGCGAAGCTTCCCTTGATGCGGCTGGCGCGAATGCGGCACGCCTTCCCTTTCCCCCCTTCTTTTTCTTCTTTCCGCCTCCCTCTCCTGCAGAGCCTCGTTCCAGTCATCTGCAGGAGGCCGCAATCGCTGCCAGCCACAGCCCGCCTCTTCCGCAAGGGTTCGAAGCCGATCGGCGAACGTGTCGCCCTGCGCGTTATTGTCCGTTGCCGCGACCAATTGGACACCGGAAGGGGCGGCAAGCATGCGCAGCGCCGCATCTGTTGCCGGAGACCAGCCCCCGCCGGTACTGAGATAGAGGGTGCCATCACGCAGACCCTCGAAGGCAGCAAGGCTCATGGCATCGATCGCCGCTTCAGTGACACAGAGCCGGGACGCCACAGACCGGCCGAGGCGAAACAGAACCTTTGTTCCCCCGGTCGAAAAGCCCCTCCATTCCGGGCCTCGCTCCTCCCAGCCCGTAATGGCGCCAAGATCGTTCGTATGGGCGGCCCACATGCTGCCGTAAGGTCCTTCGCGAACAGCGTTCTGGGAAATGGCAGCATGGAGTGTATGCGATGGCAACAACCTTATTTCGGAGAGATAGTGCCAGGTCTGAGAACCAGGCCATGGCCGGCGTTGGCGGTTCCATCGTTCGGCAATTGCAAGGTTTGGCCCTCGGACACGATTAACCGTGCGTCTGGCGGTTCCTTGCGGGACATAGCCGATCAACTCGGCGACGCGATCGCGTGCTGCCCTAAAGCCTCCGCCATCCAGATGGGCGACGAGCGAGAATACATCACCCTTGGCTTCGGAAAGCGGGTCAAACCAGCCGTGACCGTCATGAATCATGATGATGATTTCGCTGTCACGGCGATATTTTACCGCCCGCAGGGTGCTCTCTTTCAGATCGATGACGAAGCCCGCTTTTTCCAGCACCGCAGAGCATGGCACACGAATGCGCAGTTCCTGGATTTCTTTCTTTTCCATTCTCTTTTCGGCATTTCTTGCCGCCCTCTTTTCCACTTGGGTTGCCTTCCCACACATTTTGCGGGACCCCATCTGACAGCCGCGAAGAGCATGCGGAGGCAAGGGCGCGGCGGGAGTTGCCGGCAGGTCCGGAACCACAAGCGCCACCTGCCCGCCGCGGCGAAGCTTCCCTTGCCGCCGCCGGCTCGCAAGCGGCACCCGAGAGGGCAAGCCGGCGGCGTCTTGAGCCGGCTTCATCAGGCTCGGCTCGATCAAGCCGCTGCTAGCGAACGAAATGTCACTAAAGAGCGGCAACCTCCATCCGGACCGTTGGAAAGTTGGCTGGCGAAACACTCCAGGCTTTCACCTAGCGCCCATTTTGACTGCCACAGGCCCCTTCCACGCCATTCTGCGGATATGCCGATATTCGCAATGTCGAGGGAGCCGTGATCGAAGATAATCGAAGAAATTTCAGGACAAATTCAACAAGATCACATATCGTCCGCAGCGAAGCGGTACGCGCCGCTTCGGGGCGTCGAAACCCCTCATACCCGGTTGGTGCCACCCGTAAGGCACCAGACTCCTTGACCTTTGCGGTCGGGGGACCTGTGGCGTATGCAATAGGTTCTCCGGAACTAAAGGCCATGGGGCCGTGGTATGCGGTTTCGAATCCCCCGATCACCAGGGGTCAATGAGCATTGAACGGCGGGGGCGCACCGCCGAAATTGCTTTAGGAGAAACCATTGGCACAGGACATTGCCTTCACCTTTTACACATATTCAAATGCCGGTGTAACCGCCGAGGAGCGTTGGAAGCCAACCGGCATTCCAGATGTTTTCTTTGACAGTCATGAAGAAGCTCAGCGCGCCTTGAAAGAAATGCGCGCAGATATAGTAGCCGACCCCGAGATGGAGTGGCCGGTTATGAACATAGAAAAAGTAGTAACAGTCCCCGTCAACTCAGAGAGTATACTTGCGTTATTGAATAAGGGCTTAGGTTCATTTGTTCAGCGTTACGAAGTTGTTGAGAGTATTGGGCCGTCGCAATGAACTCCATGTTCGCCGATGTGCGCCGGGATCCGGGTCAATCAGCACGGTCATTGCGCGAGGCGATCGCCTGTTGGCCGAGCGGGAAAGATTGTCGCTCCACGCATCATTTGTCTGCACGCCTGAAAGTATCTGTCCTGGGCGTATTTTTGCAGTGAGCACTGCTCCTGCAGCAGTTGCATGTAGTTATGCCGAGCTTCTGGAATTTCGATTTCACCGGCTATCCATTGCTCGATCCAAGCCAGCTGGTATCGGTTTCTTTGGAAAAACTTGCTTGGCGCAAACGGTCAAAAGGCCTTGCAACGGCACGTCCTCGTCGCTCAATTTTCATTTGCAGCAACTCATATAGTCTCGCTCGACGACGCTTTGCATTAAATCGCTGGGGAATGTGCGTAGCGGTTAACGGAATCTCGATTGAGTATCCTCTGCGGATCAATGGGTGCATATTGATCGGCAAGATTCCGCGTCTTGGGCAATGCTGTCCGACTCTTGATGGTTCAGTGTGATGGGCTCATCCCCTCACCCGTTGGACAGAGAAAATCCATGATGCCGCGATCCGACGCTGCCCGCTTCTGCCGACATGTCCGCCGATCGGTGGGCAATCACCTCCCCTCCCCTCTGGGTTCTGCAATAGATTCAGATCAAGCCAGGGCAAAGATTCAAGAGGCGGGATCTTTTCTTCATCCACATTCTTGCCATAACAGGCGTCGAACACATTCACCACTTCCCGCGGCACGGCAATCGGTGTGTTCGATATTCAAGCGCGCAAAGCTCGGGCCACGGACGGGAAGTTCGACGGGCGCACGGAAAGGCGCACCGCCAACAAGGGGTCGGGTGACGAAGCTAACTCACCCCTTCGTTCTCTTTATGTTCTTTCTTGGCGCTACGACAATGAGCCGACGATTATTAAAGGGCCCCGGTGTTGGGGAGTAACAGATACATGCGATCCAATGACAGATGCGGGTCGACAGGGCCTGTCAAAATCTTTGCCAGTCAATCTGGAACACCAGCTAATGATGTGCATTTCCAGCCTATGTCAGACGAGGGTATTGTCGTCGCATAGGGCTCGCACCAACGATCCAACACGAACCCAATGTTCGGTATAGCTACCGTCAAGAGCGGCAGACCCACTCACCAGATCCGTCTCAAGACCCCGAGAAATCGGGACTAGTTCGACCAAACTTCCATGAGAATCCATGTGAAAGTGAAGACCATGAAGAGGCCAAAGAGCAGACTGCTTATTGCAGCTCGCATAACCTCACTGTAATCGCAGAACCGGCCGGGACGTTGTTTGTGCGCTCTATTCGGGAGCTTGACCAAACTGCGCCGCAGCTGAGGCGAACTGGATGTACGTAGTCCGCCATATTAAGACCCCTGGAAAAACCACGGATGTAGACGGTGATCCGCTCGAAAAGCCTTCGAGCGCATGTGCTATGCGCGCCCTGTTCTTAGAGGTGGGACACCAATGGGAGAGCTTGCAGCAAAAGCTCGTTGAACCTTCAGACGAAGAGCATCAAAAGGCAACCACCAGATTCCACGTGACGCGCGATCCGGACGGCCTCACCTCGGCAAGCGATTGAGCCTGGACATCATCCACTCGTTTTCTTCACGAAGCTTGTTCATCATCAGTCGTTTTAGGTAGCGATTGTCAGCCTCAAGCAACGCGAGTACGCTTGGCGCTGTGTCGTCGTCCTCCGTTCTGAAGAGTTTAGGGGCTATCGGAGGTGCTCGTTTGGCTCCCCTCCCCTTCCGCACCTGAGCTCGGCCTGGCACCGGTTTTGCTGAATCGTCATCCTGCGCCGGAACCATTAATGCGGCTTCGGTAGTCTGATCGTCTAGCGCGCCGACATCCGGGCTTTGCTCCGGCATTCGTTCGCCGCCCGAAGAAAGCGTATGTTGATGTGGTTCTGGCTGCGATTCCAGAATCGATACCGGCGATGCACTATCAGGCGTTAGCGAGCGAGGTGCAGTGCCCGCGTTTGCCAAATCACCCGGTACCATCCCATCGACTTCGATTTGTCGAGCGACGGCCTGCAAATCGAGACTGCCCCAAATTGAGGTTCCTCTTGGCTTCACTTGGCGCCTGTTCGTCTTGTACTCGACGACAAAATTGGGTCGTGGTGTTCTCATGGGTCGTATGTCTGAATTAAATAGAGTCCCAAGACCAATCGACTTGGGCCCGTTATAAAGCGCATGCTCATCAGCTTCATGCGTTCCTATGGCTCGATAAACCTTAATATGATGGCTATTTCAAACCCAGCCTTCGACGCAAATCGGCGTTTTCCGCCCGAAGTTTTTCTGCCAGGAGTTTGCGCAGCCGACGGTTCTCTTCTTCGAGGTGAACAAACTCGGCAAACTCATCATCTTCTGGAATTCCTGACTGGGGAGCGGGTCCCAGCGCTTTTTTCCATTGATAATAGGTTTGGTCAGATATCCCGGCCTTTTCAACCGCGGCCTTGAGGGTATCGCCAGCCGCAACGTGCTCATCAATGTGGCGAACGCGGTCGAGCTTCTCCAGTTCGGTTAGACCGCGGCTTTTCCGCCTTACTTGCTTTTTCGTGTCCCCACGGGCCTTGCCACCTGCAACGCTTCTTGACTTGGAAGGCGACTTCGGACCTCGTTGTTCAATCTCAGTCTGCGGGTCCCCTTCAGCAGGGGTACGGATTTCTTCGTCAGCCATTGATTATCCTCTATTGCTACATGATCTTCTCTGCCACCTCTGATCGCGAGTCAACTCATCCGACAAGCTCGGCAATGGCCCAAGCGCTCATGGTACATAACTCCCCCGTCGCCGCCGTCCTGCGCACCAAAATCAACAGACACAAAAAATCACGGCAGTTAATTATCGCGGGAGCAAACAACGTCGAGTCTGTTGGCTTTGAACGCGCGGCTCAAATCGACAGCAAAGGATACAACATCTGATACTCCTTCGGCATCGCCGCGGTTGGCGGAACGAATTGCGGGCAGGGGAAATCACAACATGGCTTATCGAAAACCGTCTACAGGTATGCAAATTGACCAACAGTCGCGACAGGGAAAAAGACGATTTTCAAAAATCTTTTTATTTTCAGCGCATTAGTTGCTGTGGGAGCTCCCACAAGATGTTCCCGACCAACTGGTGTTGTTTTTGTCAGAAAGTCGGACCTTCATATTAACACAGCTAGCCCTTGATCTGCAGTCCTCTTCTATATCGGACAGCCTATCGAGCAAACGTGTGACGTCAACCTTCCGTCTATCTGTTTTGCCTCAACGATGAGCCACCCTCTTCAAGCAGGATTGTGCCGCTGAAGCCTGCGACCTCATCCTCGTTCACCGCGATGGACTTGGAGGGGTTTGCCTTGGAGTTTCGTCCAACAGATTGAGGTCTTCACCCCGATCCTGCTGGTGTTATCGCGGGCAGTTCAAGGAAGCCAGATCCGAGAAACAGCGCCGGAACGGTGAAAGCGGCCATCTAACTGTGATAGTTGCTCTGACAGTAGCCTCTGTCAGCGCAGATGTCGGACACGGCTTTCTGGACATGTGATCGATGACCGGAACGCTTTCAACGAAGACATTGCCGAGATACTTGCCTTCGTCATTTTCCAAGAAGGAGATTTCCGGTCTTTTTTTCACTGCCGTGAAAGGGAGGACATCGCCTGCGCTTTTTAGATCCCATACGAGGCGTCCAGGCAACGATACCCGACCAGATCCTCCTCCTGGCTCCTTCTCATTGCAGACTGCCGCGTCGATTGTTGATGAACGGCGTCCCAAAACTCCTTTCGACGAAACCAATACGCAACACTCCTAGATCGACCGACCTGCTGATTGTGGAGATCGGCCAGGTCGATATCATTACCTTGGAATGAATGTACGGCCGCCTGCCAAACCCGATGGATATCGATTAAATTTTTGTCGCAGTTTTGAAGTCTTTAGCAGGCGCTTCTCTCCCATATCCACGTCGGCAAGCGGTAATTTGAGATGCACTTTATCCATTTGGGTCGCCCACGCTCTACCGTGCTTCCGGAAACCGCGGAAGATGGGTTGCGGCTGTAACGGCCGAAACCGAAAGGTAAATCAATCCCGCGACTAGCGGGCTGCGCAAGTGGTCGAACAATCTTTTGTGGCGCGATAGTCTCGCGCTGCCGAGCGCGTTGCATAGATATCGTTCGCCAGTTTCAGCTCGACAACCTTCGCGCAAACGCTGTCTCAAACGTGGCGCAGGTACAACCTTCAATTCATGGCCGAGCTCGCAGGAGGTCTCGTTAATGTATCTCCTGTCTTAGATGCTCATACGCACATTGCCGCGTTCGCAAGAGGTAGCGCCGATCAAGATATGGATGACGCGGCCATGGGGTTTTGTAGCGATCCCGTTTCCAAGCCTTCTGACATCGCTCTTTCGCCCAGCAGAAGAAATGTGTGATGCGTTCCGGCCCTCTCAACTGTTCCCGCCAGGATTTTGCAACGGCACCATCGGCGATGAAAACCGTTGGCCGCCTATGCCTCGTGGTTCGGCAGTGCAATAGACTGCCAGCGCCGCACCAAGACCAAACGAGACCCAAGGGTTCCCGCCAGACCTATCCTGCGCTTCGAGCCTCTCGCCGACTAACGTTGAGGAGCGCCATCACCATAGGCCCGATCGAGAACTCCCCGCGCTCGGCTCGCCGCGTCAGGTCTCTGAGGTATCCTCCCGGAGAATTGATCATATTCGCCTTCTCGAGGATGCAGGCCGCCGCCACCGCAGCGTTTTCAGGCCCCAGAACCTCACAGGCCTCCTGATACGCGGAAGCACTGATACCCAGCATTGAGCGCACGACGACAGCAGCGGACATAAAATCTCGCCAGTGCACAATTTCTCCGTTCTTGCCGTAATCCGCAATCTGCGGGCATGCCTTCATCACCAATCCCAATGGGAACACCTTCGGCGGCTCACTCCGTCTTCCACTAACGGCACTCGGCTTTGCTCCCAGCTCTTTTCTGGAGCGTGGTTCAAGTTCATTTAGGGGTTCGGGTTTTGAATTCTGTATGTGCTGCTCAATATGGGCAGCATTGGTGCTATTATTTATGACTTTATCGTGCATTGCCAGTCGGTTGAGTACTTCTTCCTTCAGTACTCCCATCTCATCGAGCATGGCCGTCGCCTGGCTGAGATCCGGGGAGCGTGGGATACGGGCAATGAGCCCCACATACGTGTCCTCAACAGCTTGCCAATCTCCGTCAGCCCCCTCTTCCATAGCCGCTGTGATTAGCTTCCTGACGTCCCGCCGGCAAACGGTCAGCGCCTCCCTGACTTTCTTGAGGGCCGCGCGGTCGGCCAATATCTGTTGGGCCATCATTGCGAATTCTTCAGCACGAGCGAGCAGGGGAGACAGGTCGAAACCGAACGCGTGATCGACTGTGCCGGATGTATTTTTCCGCGCATAACGCTTGCCGTTAGCGCTGTCCCTTCGGACGATCAGTCCCGCATCGACCAGAACCGCGATATGCCGCCGAAGCGTCGAACCAGGCATGCTGTGCGCTCGCAGTGACAGTTGGATGTTTGATGGGAAAACAATGAGTTGCGCATCCGGACGAAGCTCGTTTTCGGGATAGAAGCTCAGAAGCGCGTCTAGGACCGCGAGGCTGTTTGACTGGATCCCTAACAACTCGATAGCCACCGAGGCGTCGCGGAACACTTTCCACTTGTCTACGCTCTTGCCCGCCCTGATTTCCCCGGCAGTTAGTTGCCGCCGTACGAGGGCAAGAGATATCGGACGCCGTCCGAACGGCGTTGAAACATTTCCTGTCTGCATCGTTTTCTACCTGTCAACAGGCAAAAGAAATTTGTTCGCCAAAATGGCGCCGAAAACTCTTGACGATGATTCTCGAAAATGCGAATCTGAACTTGCTAACGAACAGAATAGGGCTTCCGAGACGGCGACGTTTTGGGGGCTCTTTTCTTTTGCGGGTTAAGCTTCCTTCTCTTTGTCCTTGCTGGCCTGATGCTCCTCATAGAGCGCGGCCAGTCGTTCGAGTACGAAGGTCGCGAAGTCTGGCGTGGCCTTCTTGTCGATAGTTATTTCAAGTTTGGTCCTGCCGTTCTTGAGTTGGGCCAAGCGCCCCCCAGTTGATGTCGACAGCACTACCGGAACTCCCCGCTCAAGACGGGCGGGTTTGAGATAAGCGATAATCTTTTTAAACCGCTCCTCCGATGGGAGAGTGTTCAGTGATCGAGCCAGATCGTGAACTTTTGCAGGTTCGGGAAACTTTTCAAGAAGCTCCGCCAATTGCTGCCAATTGCCCCGTCCGATTCCGGGCGCCGGGCCAATTGCGTCGACCAGTTCGGGCGGGAGAGCATCCACAAGGGCCATCATACGGGAGATGTCTGCTCTATCGATTGACATCGACGCGACGATAATCTCCCGTGTGAATCGGTCCTTTAGATTGGCCGCGAACCGCGCTTTCTCAATATAGGTGAGATCCGCACGCTCATTGTTTTCTTGACCCTGCGCGATCACCAGTTGTTCGTCGGTCAGTTCACGGACAATGGCTTTCGCCTTGATCCCAAGCTCTTTGAGCGCACGGAGGCGTCGATGTCCGAACGCAACTTGATACTTGTCTGGAAATTCGGGATGCAGACGAACGAGAATAGGGACCTGCTGTCCTTGTTCAGCGATCGATGCCTTCAAACCTTCTATGTCGCCGTCCATGCGGTCCTGAACAAACGACGGTTCTACAATGCCGGCGTCAATCTCGATTACCGCCTGGCCTTCCATCAGGCTCTTTTCTATCTCATCGGCTCGGCGGCTGCGGTCGTTCAGATCTCCGACCGACCGCTTGATAGCTGACATCGGTTTCGTAGACCCCTGAAGAGGCCTGGCATGTGGAGGCGGTGCCGGCGTTACGACAGGTGTTGGCAGGTCGGAGAACAGATTCTTTCGGCTCATGTTCTACCCCACGTCTTTTTGATGAGTCCTTCAATCTCATGATTGACACTGTTCATCGCTTCGAGCGCGCGATCATAGGTGACGCGGTTAAACTGACTTCTGTCGACCTCAAAAAGGGTCTGGTTGGTCAGGCCCGCGTCTGAGACCGCGGTACTCTTCACCATGGAATTAACCATTACGTTTGCTCCGAACAAGGATCGCAGGAACGCCACCATCTGGTGCTGAGGCCCGTCGGTGGGTTCAAAACGCGTGACGAGATAACGCATCCAGTTTTGTTTATCGTCGGCTCCCGCTTCTCCAATTGTGTCCATCAAGTCACTGGTCATCGCCAAAAACTGGTTCATGGACATGACGTCTAGCATTTGTGGGTGGACTGTAATTAGAACTGACGTCGCTGCGGTCAGTGCAGAAAGCGTCAAATAACCAAGCTGGGGAGGGCAGTCGATGACTACGACGTCATAAGCATCGGCGATCTCATCTAGCGCGTCCGACACGCGGGCAAAGAAAAGCTTGTCGCCGGGCACTCGGTTTGCCAGAGCCATAGGGGTTGCATGTTCGAATTCCATAAGTTCAAGATTACCGGGGATCAAATGAAGGTCTGGAATATAGGTTGCTCTGACAATATCCTGGATCGGCCGTCGCTCATCATCATATCGGATAGCGCCGTAGATCGTGTCGTTCGGACCGACATCCGTTTCTGGCTGGCTTCCAAACAACGCCGATAAGCTCGCTTGAGGATCAAGATCGACAGCAAGGACGCGATATCCTCGAAGCGCCAGATATTGGGCAAGATGGGCTGATGTCGTTGTCTTTCCCGAGCCGCCCTTAAAGTTCATGACAGCAATGATCTGAAGTTCCTCACCCTCACGGCGATGGGGCAAGTATCTCCCGGCCGGCCGACTGCCCGCATCCATGTACTGGCGTATTTTCGCAATGTCCTCGACAGAATATACGCGACGGTTGCCTGGACCAGAAGCCACTTTGAAGTTCAGGCTATCATCTTTCTCCATCTCGCTAACAATGGTGCGAAGATACCCTTCCGCGCAATCGAAAAGCTTCTCAGCCTCTGCCGGCGAGAAGTTTCGAATCGTCTTGCGTGCGTGGGGCGGAAACATCTTAGTTTGGTAAGCTTGAAGTTGCGCCGACAGCGCAGCCGAATGGGTTCGGACAAGATCCCGAAAACCCGAAAACTCCTCGATAGGTGCCAAATCCAAATTCACCATTGCCGCACTTTCTTACCCAAGATACGGAGTTTTGCCAGCGCACGGCTAAACTCCGCAAACAGATAAGACGCGATTTCCGGTTTCCGCAAGCGCTTTATAGTTAATGAGATATTAACGCTGGGCCATTCATGTCGCGAATGAAGCCGGAATTTCGCCTCAAACTCCCAGAAACCGGCAGATGTTGGCCTTTTTCATTCAATAATAACGGTTCCCAAAAAAAGAGTCGATAAACACGGTTCGATCATCATTTTCGTCCGAGTTGCTGCACGTATTAATGAATCACTGCCCATTTGGCTGAAGTGAGTCGGCGCAAATAGCGGCCGATACCGGTTGTTGTGCCGGTTCTTCAACTGCAAGCAGGCGGAGATTCCGCAGTCCGACGCAAGTCGTCTCTTACAAAGATACTGATGGTGTCACTATCCAACTCACGCAGCTATCAGCGGGAGTTTCGGCGGGGCAAGCGAATTCGCCTTGTGCCGCTGGTGGCATACGGCTTGCGCTTCAGTCTGATCCCTTTGAGTGAAATTACGAACAAAGATACCGCACAGATCAGCAACAAGTACCCGCCTACATGCTGATAAGCGAATACGCCTAATATGCCTCCAACAAGGAAAGCTCCTATCGTCCAAATGTGTAACGTGAGCCGTGTACGGTTTTCAACAGCGTACGTGTCTGGCTCTCGTCCCCGAAGAATGTCCAGCGCAATACCAAGTTCAATGCCTACGTCGGTCGCCATCCCGGAGACATGGGTGGTCCGCACGCGAGCATCGGAAATTCGGGTGACGGTGGCGTTCTGCAATCCCATTAAAAAGGCCAGCCCAAGTGTTAAAAGGGGAGGGCGCCACATTGCAAGGAACCAGATGTCCGCTATCCCGAGCACAGCGAGCAGGATGGCTTCCAAGAGGATGCTATAGGCATAGATGGCCGCGATGCCGCGGCGCCGTCCTGAGTTGATAAGGAGGGACGAAATCGCGGCACCGAGGATGAAGATTATGATCACGGTGAAGAAAAAAACTGCCTGTCCCCAATGCGCGGTCGCAAGATGGTCGGACAGAGATGAAACGTTGCCGGTCATGTTGGCGGAAAAGAACCCAACGGCATAGAAGGCTGCGGCATTCAACGCGCCGGCTATCATCGCCAATGAGCAGGCGAGGTTGAGGTTGATGCGCTCGTTACGGGCGGCGCCCTGGCTGATCAGCATTCCTACGATCCGAAGTGTTCACAAGGTCGGGTAGGCCGAACCCTATGCGTTGCGTACGTCATAGTCCGGCGGCCTTAGTTAGATTGACCCTGAACCTGTCTCGACGTCGCTGATACCGCCTGGTCATCTCGGCCGAGGCGTGCCCCAGTTGCTTTTGGACATAACGCTCATCGACTTCGGCAGAAGAGGCGAGGCCGGCCCGCAATGAGTGCCCTGAGAACTTCAACCAACGCTCGATCTCGGCCAGGTCGCCTCGAATACCCGCGGCCATCGCTGTGCGCTTGACTAGGCGGGCGATTTCTTTGTCGTTCAAGCGATCCGATCCAACGGCCTTTCCTTGTCCGGTAACCCGCCGGAAGAGGGGGCCATGGGCGAGCTTGGCGTATTTGATCCAAGTTTGGAGCGCGAGGACGGGGCAGGTGTTGTCGGACGAGCCTCTACCGATCTCCACTTCACGCCAACCCGTCTTGCCCCGAAGCGTCACCAGCATGCCTTTGTCGAGGATCTCGATCCAACCGCGACCGTCTTCGGTCTGATCTGCCTTGAGATCGAGGCAAACGATCTCGGACCGTCGAAGTCCGCCGGCATAGCCGATCAGCAGCATCGCCCGGTCGCGCATGCCACGCAACGTGCCGCGATCGATCGTTTCCAGCATGGCGATGATGTCGGTTGCCATGACCGCTTCCTTCTGGACCGGCGGGCGGGCATGGCTGTTGCGAATGCCGGCCATGACAGTTGCAATATGCCGGTCCTTACGATCGAGGCTCAGGCCGCGTTGCGCGTAATTCCAGGATATCGATGAGAGGCGTCGTTCAATCGTAGAAACGGAATTTGGCTTGGCTCCACGCTCCACGGATCCCGAGGCGCAGGCGGTGATGTAGAGACCAACGGTTTGAGGATGCGGGGGGAGGGGGGAAAGATTGGAGCGTCGGCACCAGGCAGAGAAATGTTTCCAGTCTGATGCGTAAGCTTTGCGGGTGTTGACGGAACTGGCCGCCTCGACGTAGCCGCGCGCCCGATCGGTGAGATCCTGAAGGTGGCCCGGCAAGCCGAACCCCGGCTGCGGGGCAGGGGACGGGGCTACCTCCGCCAGATCCTCATCAGCAATGATCTTTCCCTCACTATTCATGCCGCTTCGATATCCGTCTGCTTAAAATCTTCCCCGATGAAGAGAAGGGCGTCGTCGGCCCGCTTTGCCAGCGCGTAGGAAAAGCAGTCCGCAAAATTCAGTCCGGCGCGATGTCTGCCCATGCCATAGGTGAGCCACGCTTGGGTGGCGAGATCGACCAACTCGGCATCGACCGGAATGATTTCCGCCGCGATCTTGGAAAGCCACAAGTCGATTTCGGCCAATGCATGCTCGCCACGACGGCTGACCATCACCATGCGAGCTTCGAACACGCATGTCGCCGGTACCAATCGGATCGGGTCGGCGACGATGGCTCTCTCAAGTCGTTCCGCCTGTGGCTCGTTGCGCAGGATCGTGACGATCGCCGATGTATCGATGACCATCAGTTCGGGATTCCGTGCTCATCGAACCCGACGATGTCCTCGTCGCTGCGCTTTTCCAACTCTGGAAGCTGTGCTCCTCTTTCTGATAGCGCGAAGTTCATAAAGCATGCGGTCCTTCGGGACGTCGGCATGCCCGAGTCGGTGAAGGCGCTCGGTCAGGGCCTGGTGGATTGCCGCCGTTTTGCTGATACCCTGGCGCCGAGCGAGCTCGTCGACGAGCGCTACAGTGGCTGGATTTTTGATGTTCAGCGACACCACAACCTCCAAAAATCTACCTTTTCGTCATTATCTACCAAAACTTAAGACGCGCGTCAACAATGTCCGATAATGCAAGATTATCGGACATTTTACATTTCTGACATGTTGTGCGGTTTGTATCGATATTGATAGCCTAAACCGCACATTTGATCTATACTGCGAAGCATGAACTCGATCACCAAAGTGCAAATTCCAACAGTGACATGGTCGGCGAACATGCCGGGCTGGACGTTGGCATATGGCCGTGACATCGACGAAATTGATGCCGCCTTCGCCGCCGGTATCGGATTGCTTCGATGATTTGATCCGCGCCGATCCTCCTTGGCTCGGCTGCTGGCGCGACCGCCTAGCCCTGAAATCAGCCGCCGTCGCGGCCCGCATGCTCGATCGGAATGAAGAAGAGAATGCGCTGCGCGACGCCGTTTTGCTGACTCCCGCGAATGGAGATCCGGGACCGGCCGGAAAGCTGTTTTGGCCACACGAAGGTGGCGTCGCCTTAACGGCCTGTTTGCACCAACGTGATATCGGGCTTTGATGACCGAGACCTCGCTTGCCCACTTCAGACGTCACCGCTTTCCTGCTCAGATCATCGCCCATGCCGTATGGCTCTATTTTCGGTTCCCGCTGAGCCTGCGCGACGTCGAGGATCTGTTGGCGGAGCGCGGCATCAGCGTCTCATTCCAGACCGTCTCGGAATGGGCGGCGAAGTTCGGTTTGAGATTTGCTCATCAGCTCCGGCGGCGGGCTTGTCGCAAATTTTCGAGAAGGTCAAAGCCACCCCGTTATCGGCCGCATTTTTATGCTTTGTTAACCTTTTGAAGTCCGAAGAGGTGCGCAAGCAGATCGTTCTGAACGTTGACGGTCCAGCCGCCAGAGAAGCCGAAGCCCTTCCTGAGCCAGAGCATGGCTTCGAAGCCGGCGATTGTGCGGCGCGCCGTTTTGAAAGATTGGAAGCCGCCGATCTTTGGCATGTTCTTCTTCACACGGAAGTGGTCGCTCTCGATGCCTTGCTGCAGATGCTTGGTGACATAGTGCACAGGATCGGGATGCAGCAGTCCGTTGTCAACCGATGTCTTGATCGCGGATGGGAACGTATTGGCACCATCCGTGCCGATCTTTTCCGGCGAGAGCAAGGGCTCATCCTTGAGCATTTTGCGGAAGAAGCGCTTTGCGGCATCAAGATCGCGCCTTGCAGTCAACAGAAAATCGACCGGATTTCCGTTCTTGTCGATCGCCCGGTACAGATAACGCCATTTGCCACGGATATTGACGTAAGTCTCGTCGGTCCGAATTGAGCCGCAATGAGGCCGACGAAACTGACGGAGCCGCTTCTCGATCAGCGGCGCATAGGCGAGAACCCAGCGGTTGATGTACTATGGTCGACCTCGAAGCCGCGCTCGCGGAACATCTCCTCGAGATCTCTGTAGCTGAGCGGGTACCGCAGATACCATGTCACCGCCTGAACGATGAGCCATGCCTCGAAATGTCGCCCTTTGAAATCATCCTTCGACTGGCGCTTCAACTTTTCGGCAATGGCGTTCAGAATCATGGCTACGCTCCGCTACACGAGGAGCGGAATTTCCCCCGTCGTGGTCAACAGCGAGTTAACCAAGAAAATTTGCGACAAGCCCTTCGATGGACTGACCGAGCGCTTTGGCCTCGGAAAGACAATCTCGGATCATCTGCTGCAATTTGCCAGCCGTCTGCTGCCGGAGCACTTGCCCAAAAGGCTGGTCGACTATCGGGACAGCTATCCGCATCACCTGATGATCCGAGCCGGAGACGCCTGCATTGCAGAGACGCGCAACTATCTCGCCTCGATTTTTCCCAGTGCCACCGGCAGCTTCATCGAATGCAACGAGATCGAAGGCAAGGCGGCTTTCCTCAATCGCTTTACCGTGGGCAGCGCCGTGGTGCGTTACCGGGCAGTTCATCGGCGCACCGTAGAAGACATCGTTGCCCTTGACGTTGCCCTGCCACGCGACACGCTCGATTGGTTCGAGACCCTGCCGAGGGCGATTTCGGACAAGATGATGCTGAAGATCTATGTCGGCCATTTCCTGTGCCACGTGATGCATCAGGAATATCTGGTGAAGAAAGGCGTCGATTGCGCGGCGCTGGAGCACGAGCTTTGCGCACTGCTTGACGCACGCAACGCAGAATACCCGGCCGAGCACAATGTCGGCCACCTCTACGAGGCGAAGCCAGCGCTGCGAGAGTTCTACCGTACCCTCGATCCCACCAACACGTTCAATCCCGGAATCGGCAAAACGTCCAAATGCCGTCACTGGCATGAACCGCCTTGACGAGATTTGAACCTCTGTCACCCGGCATAAGCGGTAATTATTTCCGCCTACGCGCAATCCCCCTCCGCCGCCTTGAAGGGATCCGAACCAGCGACCCTGTTCTTGGTCAGGAAGAGGTCTGGGACGCCAATGGTTCTCTAACACAAGTCCTTCACAGGGTTGCCGTAATGAGGCTCTGACCGCTCCTGAATATTTCCAGCACGTCAGACCCCGTAGCCGACAAATCTTTCCGCCACACAACAGCCTCCAATCAATAGAAGTGATCAATTATGGCCAATGAGACTATTCATGTAGCTGAGGATGTTCTGGAGCAATACGTGATTGCAGCCTTCCGACGGGTGGGCACCAGCGAACCGTCCCTTCAAGCGGCGACGCGCGCCATGATGCACGCCTCGCGTGTCGGTGTTGACAGCCATGGCGTGCGGCTAACCCAGCACTACTGCCAGATGTTGAAGGGAGGCCGGCTCAACAAAAAGCCGCAGTTGACGATCGAGCAGAAGGGCCCCTCCTCCGCCATGGTTGATGGGGATGATGGCCTTGGCCATTACGCAGCTTACCGTGCAATTGAACTTGCCTGCGACCTGGCGCGAGAAACGGGCATGGCCGGCGTCGGCGTACGTCGCTCTTCCCACCTGGGGGCCGCGGGCGCCTACGCGCTGGCCGGCGCAGAGCAAGGCTTCATCAGCTTTGCAACGACCAATACCGACTCAATGGTTCCGCTCTTCGGGGGAGCCACGGCC
Organism: Agrobacterium sp. FDAARGOS_525; assembly: GCF_003938925.1. Classification (NCBI taxonomy): domain Bacteria; kingdom Pseudomonadati; phylum Pseudomonadota; class Alphaproteobacteria; order Hyphomicrobiales; family Rhizobiaceae; genus Agrobacterium; species Agrobacterium sp. FDAARGOS_525. Next base: position 186,256 of record NZ_RKIU01000002.1, read on the forward strand.
TTCCATGGTACAAACCCGCTGGCCTTTGCTGCACCGCTCGCGGGACAGAAGCCATGGCTTTTGGACATGGCAACATCATCTATTCCAATGAACCGGGTTCTTCTCTATCGCTCGCTCGGCAAGGAGCTTCCTGGCGGCGTCGCCGCCGACAGGTCCGGCGTGCCGACGACCAATGCGCATGAGGCGGAAATGGTGTTGCCGCTGGGGGGGGGGCTGATTATAGCTATAAGGGCGCTGCGCTTGCGGGCGTAGCAACACTTCTTTCGGCCATTCTTATGGGGACAACGCTCGATCCGGATTTTATCCCCATGGTGGGCGCCAAAGACATCAGCACACCGCGTAATATGGGGCACTTCGTCTTCGCGATTAACCCAGATCACTTCGCTGGCCGCGCTGGGTTTGACGCGGGCATGACCCATTACATCGACAGCCTGCGCAGTGCACCAGCGCGTGAAGGACAAGAGGTGATGGCGCCAGGGGATCGGGAATGGCGCGAGGCTGAGCGCCGTAAGGTCGAAGGCATTCCAGTGGACCCCGACACTGCGGATTTCCTGAAGATTTGAGCATCTAAGCTGGGAAGTCGATGTGTAGGGAACCGGAAAGGTGGCGTCGCCTTAACCTGACGTAGGACGCAATCATTTCTTTGTCCTGAATTTCAGGCTTGGATCGGCAACGCGATCTCACGCCAGGTGGCGCTGGCGAGGGCGCGGAGTTGGCGATGATCAGCGGCATTCAGGTGTTTTCGATGAAGTTGGAAAAGATTGGCAATTTGGCCGTGGGTTGAGACGAAACGCGATCGTCATCCGGCCGACCGCACAGCAGTTCTGATTTCGACGAGGAGGCGGGGCCGCGTGTGCTCCGCCTCATGGGGAACCTACCGGCCCGCTCGTCCGTTACGTTGCCGAATAATGTCTGTCCGTTCCACTTGAGGAGTCATTTATGCCCAAACTTGCCCTGTATGTACCACTGAAGGCCAAGCCCGGAAAAGAGCGCGATGTCGCCAATTTCCTGACCTCGGCATTGCCGCTCGTTCAAGCTGAGGCGGGCACTCTGACCTGGTATGCGATCGAGGAAGGTCCCGGTGCGTACGCGATCTTCGATACGTTCGACACAGAGGAGGATCGGCAGGCCCATCTTGACGGCAAGGTTGCCGCCGCACTGATGGACAAGGCAGAAGAACTGTTTTCTGAACCGCCGCAGATTCACAAGTTCACCCTGCTGGCCGCGAAATAGCGGAGCGGTCGGCACTCTAAGCTGCCGTTTGACTGCAGGGTAAGGCTCGTGTTTCCATCCGGAATGGATGGCCCGGCCGAATAGGGAATTGAATAAATGAATACGACAGGTCATCCGCGATAGTGGATGGCCTTGTCTTTTGCGCTTATCACACGTCTGAATTTACTTATAAGGCGCCGTTGATGTGTCGCGACGTAACGGCACCATTGGTTCGCGGGAGATTCTTGAGCACATCAATTTGGCGCGTTATTCGGCCGTTCTGGCCCAGTCATTCAGAAAACCGCCGTGAATCGATCCCAGGATGGCTTGACGGGAAGGAACCTCTCAGGTCGCAGAACGTTCAGGAAACTGAGATCACTTGGAAGGGTGCGATGTCCCCAGCCGTTGCGATGGAACGGATCATCACCAAGCTCTCGATTTGATGACGCATTGGGAAGAGCTCCGAAAGGAAAATATCCATGAAAGCTGTCGTGTACAATGGGCCCAAAGATGTTTCTGTCAATACCATCGACGATCCCAAGATCGAGAAACCGACTGATGTGATCATTCGGGTGACCACCACCAACATTTGCGGGTCTGATCTTCACATGTACGAGGGCCGGACCAGCTTCGAGAAGGGCAGGGTCTTTGGTCACGAAAACCTTGGCGAAGTCATCGAGGTCGGCGCTGCCGTAGATCGTATCAAGAAGGGCGATCGCGTGTGCATGCCGTTCAACGTCGGTTGCGGTTTCTGCGAAAATTGCGAACGCGGTTTGACAGGTTTTTGCCTCACGACCAACCCTGGAACCGCCGGGGCAGCGTATGGCTTTGCCGAGATGGGTCCGTGGCAAGGTGGTCAGGCCGAGTTGATGCGCGTTCCTTATGCGGACTTCAATTGTCTGAAGCTGCCTGAGGACGCCAAAGAGAAGGAGGACGACTATGTCATGCTCTCCGACATCTTCCCGACAGGTTGGCATGGCGTCGAACTGTCCGGTTTCCTGCCCGGCGAAAGCATCGCGATCTACGGCGCCGGTCCGGTGGGTTTGATGGCCGCGCACTCAGCTCAAATCCGCGGTGCCGCTCAGATCTTCGTGGTCGATTCTCACGATGACCGCCTGAAACTGGCCGAGGCGATGGGCGCTATTCCGATCGACATGCGCAAGGGCGATCCCGCCCAGCAGATCCTTGACGCGACCGGCGGTCTCGGGACCGACCGGGGGGTCGAGGCGGTAGGTTATCAGTGCTGCGATCGCCACGGCAAGGAGCGCAGCAATTACACGATGAACTGCCTCGTTAAAAGCACAAAGGCCACCGGCGGAATCGGCGTTGTCGGCGTGTTCGTTGCGGAAGACCCGAACGCGCCCGACGATCTCCAGAAGGAAGGCAAGATGGCGTTCGACTTCGGCAACTTCTGGTTCAAGGGCCAGAAGATCGGCACCGGACAATGTAATGTAAAGCATTATAACCGGCGGCTGATGAACCTTATCGAGCATGGCCGGGCCAATCCTGCCCAAATCATCTCGCACCGACTGTCGCTCGATCAGGCGCCAGACGCCTACAAGCATTTCGACGAGCGCGATGCTGGTTGGACGAAGGTCGTGCTCAAGCCGGGCACCTGACCTTAGTCTTCGACGGAATAGGAGATAAATTATGACTTTGGAAGGCAAATCAGTTGCCATTCTGATCGCACCCCGCGGGACGGAAGAACCAGAATTCTCGAAGCCCAAGCAAGCTGTCGAGGACGCTGGTGGCAAAGTGACCGTGGTCAGTTTTGAACCGGGCAAGGCTCGCACAGTCAATAGCGATCTTGACGAGGGCGGCAGCTATACTATCGACAAGACGTTTTCCGAGGTCAAAGCCGACGATTTCGACGGACTTGTTGTGCCCGGAGGGACTGTCGGTGCCGACAAGCTGCGCGGCAGCGTGGAGGCAATTGGTTTCATCCGGGCTTTCTTCGATCAGAAAAAACCTGTTGCGGCTATATGCCATGCACCCTGGACATTGATCGAGGCGGGGGTGCTTAAAGGTCGCACCTTGACGTCCTACCCGACGCTGAAGGTCGATATCGAGAACGCCGGCGGTGCATGGACCAATGAGGAAGTCGTGGTCGACAACGGCCTTGTTACCAGCCGCGATCCCAATGATTTGCCCGCCTTCTGTGCCAAACTCGTTGAGGAAATCGCAGAAGGTGTGGGCGCAGCGCTCGCAGCAGGGAATAAAGACGGGGCGTTTCGACGAACCATGTGAGGGCCCTCTCCCTGGAGAAGGTCCGCACAAAGCAAGCGTGGCTGATGGCCAGCGATTGGCCGTCCGCCACGCCGCGTATCACACGAACACGGCGCACCTGACGGGCACCCAAACCTTAAGCCGCGTCAACCGCGGTGACATCGCCGGATCCCGCTTCGAGATTCGACCCATTCCAACGTTGGTTGAGATGCACCTGATCGAACGTGCGTTCGGCCAGATTCACGACCTACAGCGCCGCCTTGAGATAGCGGGCGGTGAGACTGCCTTCCGCTGGCCAGCGATTGGCCGTCCGCCACGCCGCGTATCACACGAACACGGCGCACCTGACGGGCACCCAAACCTTAAGCCGCGTCAACCGCGGTGACATCGCCGGATCCCGCTTCGAGATTCGACCCATTCCAACGTTGGTTGAGATGCACCTGATCGAACGTGCGTTCGGCCAGATTCACGACCTACAGCGCCGCCTTGAGATAGCGGGCGGTGAGACTGCCTTCCGCTTCCGCAACGACGCCAGGGACGCCGCTGGCAACGATACGGCCGCCATCTTCCCCGGCCCCCGGTCCCAGATCGATGATCCAATCCGCCTGTGCGATGGCGCGCATATCATGTTCGACGACTACGACCGTATTGCCGACGTCGACGAGGCCCTGCAGGTGTTGCATCAGCCGGTCCGCATCGGAGGGGTGAAGCCCCGAAGTTGGCTCGTCGAGGATGTAGATAGTGTTGGCGCGTTGAGCGCGTTGCAGTTCAGTCGCTAGCTTGATGCGCTGCGCCTCGCCGCCCGACAACTCGGTCGCCGGCTGTCCGAGCCTCAGATAGCCGAGACCGATCTCCCGCAGCACATCGAGGGAGCGCATCACAGATGCCTCGCCAGCGAAGAAGTCGCACGCATCGTCGACCGTCAGTTCGAGCACCTGGGCGATATTGCGCCCGTTCCATTCGACTTCGAGTGTTTCCGGGTTGTAGCGAGAGCCATGACAGGTCGAGCACGGCGCAAAAACGCTCGGCAGGAACAGCAGCTCCACCATGACGTATCCTTCGCCCTCGCACACCGGGCAGCGACCTTGCGCGACGTTGAACGAGAACCTGCCCGGGCTGTAGTGTCGCCGGCGGGCGAGCGGCGTATCAGCAAAGATCCTTCGCACATGGTCGAACATGCCGCTGTAGGTGGATAGATTCGAGCGCGGCGTGCGGCCGATCGGTTTCTGATCGACCCGCACCAGTCTGCGAACATGCTCCATGCCTGCGACAATGCGTCCTTCAGTATTTTTCTGAGCAACATCGAGCAGCGGATCGATATCCTCATCCTCGGCCATGGGGGAGCCGCCGAGGTGTTCCGTGACAAGCTCAGGCAGGGCCTGACTGACAAGACTGGATTTGCCCGATCCCGAAACGCCGGTGACAGCGGTAAAGCACCCGATGGGAAATTCGACGTCGAGCTCGTGGAGATTGTTACGTCTGACCCCTTCCAGGCGAAGCCATGCCTTGGGATCGCGGGGTGCGCGCTCACTGCGGAGCGGCTCTGCGAACAGGTAGCGGCGGGTGATCGAAGTCTCGACGTCGGCAAGCCCCTCTATCGGGCCGCTGTAGAGGACTTCACCGCCCTTTTCCCCGGCTCCTGGTCCAACATCGACGAGCCATTCGGCGTGGCGGATTACGTCGAGATCATGTTCGACGACAAACAGAGAGTTGCCCGCCGCCTTAAGACGCTCAAGGATAGTGAGCAAGGCCTCGCCATCCGCCGGGTGCAATCCCGCCGAAGGCTCGTCAAGCACATAGACCACGCCGAAAAGCTGTGACGACAATTGGGTGGCAAGGCGCAAGCGCTGCAGCTCTCCCGAGGAGAGTGTCGGGGTGCTGCGGTCGAGCGAAATGTAGCCAAGGCCAAGATCGATCAGCGGCTCGAGCCGCTCGATCAATTCGCAGGCAAGGCGTTGGGCGGCGACCCGCTTTTCGTCGGAGAGATTGGGCGTGCGGCGCACGTCGGCCGCGCTCTTGTGCGCAGAGCCGCCCGCGGCAACCCGTTCTTCGACCGCTGCATCGCGGGCCGCTTTTTCCAGAACATGGCCCGTTGAGGCGGCCGAGGCCGCCCCGTATTCGCCATGCGCCACGGGCGTGAGCAAGTCCTTCAGCTTGAGCACCGTCAGGTCGCCGAACTCAGCAATGTCGAGGCCGGCGAATTTGACCGATAGGGCTTCGCGCTTCAGGCGCTTGCCGTCGCAGGTCGGGCAAGGGCGGCCGATGATATATTGCGAGACGCGCTTCTTCATCAACGCGCTTTTAGTGTTGGCGAAGGTTTCCAGCACATAGCGACGCGCGCCGGTGAAAGTGCCCTGATAGCTCGGCTCCATCCGGCGTTTGAGGGCAACGCGCGTCTGCTCAGGGCTCAGCCCCGCATAGACCGGCACCGTCGGCGTTTCGTCGGTGAAGAGAATCCAGTCGCGATCCTTCTTTGGCAGATCGCGCCATGGCGTATCGACGTCATAACCAAGCGACACAAGAATATCGCGCAGGTTTTGGCCGTGCCACGCCGGAGGCCATGCGGCGATTGCCCGCTCGCGAATGGTGAGTGTATCGTCGGGTACCATCGTCGCCTCAGTCGCGTCATAGACGCGCCCGATTCCGTGGCATGTCGGGCAGGCCCCGGTCACGGTGTTGGGCGAGAAATCCTCCGCATAGAGCATGGGTTGATTGCGGGGATATTCGCCGACGCGCGAATAGAGCATCCGCACCAGGCTGGAGAGCGTCGTCACGCTGCCGACCGAGGATCGCGCGTTGGCCGAGCCGCGCTGCTGCTGCAACGCCACCGCAGGCGGCAAACCGTCGATCGCGTCGACCTCCGGCACGCCGGCCTGATCGATCAGGCGGCGCGCATAGGGGGCGACCGATTCCAGGTAGCGCCGTTGCGCCTCCGCATAGAGGGTTCCAAATGCAAGTGACGACTTGCCCGATCCCGATATTCCGGTGAACACCACGAAGGCATCGCGGGGAATATCGACATCGATATTCTTGAGGTTGTTCTGTCGCGCTCCACGAACCTGCACGCAAGCGGGCGGCCCCGTATGCCCATGATCGGTGGCCGGCGTCGTCGCGTGAATATCCTTGCTCTTCAATTCAGTCTTCCTGCCCTATACGCCCGTGCGGCCCGTGGTTCATCACAGTCGGGTAACAGATGAATGCATTTCCGACTCAATACATCCAACGGCCAGGCTGGCCCGATGTTCGGCACCTTTGAAATATTTTTCCAGCATTAAACAAAGGTTACGACAAAACCATTTTTCCCGTTGGGTCCCGCGACGAGGCCACACACACTCCGCTGGTAAGCGCCTGGGCCAGGCGGCCCTGGTCCGTGCCGCTATCGGCATGTAACGATCGCACTTCGGCGCTTGTTACCGCACCGCGACGCGTTGCCCATTTGCCAGAGCGCGCTTCATCATGGCCGGGGTCGGGCCATGATGACGGCCGAGTTGTCGATCCGAGCGCCTCGCGCCGCTTCGGATCGGCGGGTCAGTAGGGAATGACCGTGCGGATCGACTTGCCTTCGTGCATCAGTGCGAAGGCCTCGTTGATCTCCTCCAAACCCATCGTGTGGGTTACGAATGGGGCCAGATCGATATCGCCTCTCATCGCGTCCTCGACCATGCCGGGGAGCTGTGTCCGTCCCTTGACGCCACCGAAAGCGGACCCCTTCCATACGCGGCCCGTGACGAGCTGGAACGGCCGGGTGGAGATTTCCTCGCCCGCGCCGGCAACGCCAATCACGATCGACTGACCCCAGCCACGGTGCGCTGATTCAAGAGCGGCGCGCATGACGTGGACGTTGCCGATGCACTCGAAGGTATGATCGATGCCCCAGCCCGACATCTCGATCAGCACTTGCTGGATGGGCTTGTCATGGTCCTTAGGGTTGATGCACTCGGTCGCACCGAACTGGCGTGCCAGCTCGAACTTGGACGGATTGGTGTCGATGGCGATGATGCGACCCGCCTTCGCCTGGCGCGCACCCTGAATCGCCGCGAGGCCGATGCCGCCGAGGCCGAACACGGCGACCGAGTCTCCGGGCTGGACCTTGGCGGTATTGTGGACTGCACCGATGCCGGTCGTGACGCCGCAGCCGAGCAGGCAAACATGTTCGGGGTTTGCCTCGGGATTGATCTTGGCGAGCGAGACTTCGGCGACGACAGTGTATTCACTGAAGGTTGAACAGCCCATGTAATGATGGAGGGGCTGACCATTGTACGAAAAGCGGGTGGTCCCATCGGGCATCAAGCCCTTGCCCTGCGTTTCGCGGACAGCGACGCACAGGTTGGTCTTGCCCGACAGGCAGAAGTCGCACTTGCCGCACTCGGCGGTGTAGAGCGGAATCACGTGATCGCCCGGCCCGACGCTGGAATGGGCCGACGACTACAACAATTTCCGGCCACTCATCGCTCGGATACCAGACCCCGGCGGACTATGCAGGGATCATCGCCGCAACCGGCACAAACGCTACGCAGTGTGGAAGATTCACGTTTCCGCCGGTTGCTCCCACCACGCCCTTTGGCGTATCAAAAACAGCCGAGGCTCTAATCGCAGCCGGATGAAACTTCAGTGGCAGGTCACATGCTGTAATTTTTGGTATATGGGCGGGGCCAAAATAAAAGCCTCCCTCTCTCAAAGGGAATTCTCGCGGGGTGGTTAAGGCCGTATTGCGAAGGCGGGTTAGCCCGGACCAGAGCGAAAGCGTACTGCTTATGGTTTCTGTGAGGTGGAATTCCTTAGAGAGGAAAAGTATTCCTGTGAGAAACGTCGGCGCCGCTGACACCGTGGTGATGAACGTAGGGGAGGTCGGCGATGGCGTCTAGGATTTTCAGAACTGCGTTGGACTGACAGTAATAGTAGCGAGTCTGGGCCTGCTGGCGCCATTCAACCAGCTTGGCGTCACGCATCTTCTTCAAGTGTTGGGAAAGAGCTGACTGACTAAGATTTACGTGTTGGGCAAGGCTGTTAACGTCCCATTCCCTTTGCGTCAAAAGCCTGAGAACATGGATGCGTGAAGAATTAGACATGATGGAAAGCAGGCGTGCGGAAGCTTCCACCTGAAGTTTTAAATTATTTTCCACCACAACCATATTGACTATCCGTTTTGCATTGGGAGGACAATTTCGAATCAGTCGCTTCGCATATACTAATCGGATCTCATATCGCTAGCACGTTTGGTGTGGGGCATTGTTACACCACTCAGCTTCCGACGGCGACGACGGAGCAGACAAGTGGAAAACAGCCCTTTGAATCTCGCTATTCCCTGCTATGCGTCCGCTGATGCAGCGAACACGTCGTCATCGAGTATCTCGATCCATTGGCGTCTTTCCACCGTCTGATCCCGGACGAGACCGAGACCATCAATTTAGGAGCGGCGCAGACCTCCAGCTAGACCTTGGAGCTTATGCGTTTCCGACGATGACCAATTCAAGCGAACTGATCTTCCATGCGGAACCACCAAAACACGACTTCGTCTAAGCCGCTGATCGTTGGTTCTTCTCGCCGCCGATTTGCGGAGCTGCACCGTTCGCTCTATTTTGGTAGATCGTCTTCTTGCCGTATCCCCTTGCCTCTGGGCCGAGTTTGGACGCTTCAGAGCCGGGCTCGCGAATCCACTTGCGCCGGTTGAGCTTGAAGCGTTTCACCAGGGTTTCCAGCTCGCTTGCGGCGGCAGAGACGGATTCGGCAATGGCACCCATGCTGCTGACCATGCCAGCGTTTTGCTGCGTCATTTGGTCCAGCGAGTTCACCGCGGCATTGATTTCGTTCAGACTGGTCGATTGTTCTCGCGCGCCGACGGAAATGCTTTCGATGTTAGCATTGATCGACTTCACATACTCTTCAATATGTTTCAGGGCTTGACCTGTTTCACCAACGAGCCGAACACCTTCCCTTACCTCAGCCGAAGAATTGGCAATAAGACCGGAAATCTGTTTCGCAGCACTGGCCGAGCGTTGTGCGAGCTCGCGGACTTCCTGTGCGACAACGGCGAAGCCTCTACCCGCTTCGCCGGCACGCGCCGCCTCAACGCCTGCGTTGAGTGCGAGGAGGTTTGTCTGAAAGGCAATTTCGTCAATCACGCTGATGATGCTGGTGATCTCCTTTGAAGCGGATTCGATGCGTCCGATGGCATCGACGGTAGCCGTGACAACTTGAACAGAGTTTGCTGCGACCGTGTTGGCTTCGGTAACCAGTCTATGGGCTTCGGCAGTCCGTTCGGCCGACTGCCGCACTGTGACCGTGATCTGTTCCAGAGCGGCGGATGTTTCTTCAAGAGCCGCCGCCTGCTGTTCTGAACGATGAGCAATTCCGTTGGCGCTGGAACTCATGTCCCCGCTTTTTTCCGTTAACATTGACGTTTGGCTGAGGACCTCTTCCAGCGTTCCCTGGAACTTCGCTAGCGACTCATTGAAATCGTGTCTGAGGTGCTCAAACTCATCGACAAACGGCTCGTCAATCGTGATGCGTATATTGTTATCCGAGAGACGTTCAAGGCCTGCTCCGATCTGCTGCAGTGCGGTCACTCGGCCCGAGACATCGGTGGCGAATTTGACAACCTTGAAGACTTTGCCTTCGTCGTCCATGATCGGATTGTAGGTTGCCTGAATATAGACGGAACTTCCGTCCTTCCTCAAGCGCTTGAATTCGTCGTTGAAGAACTCGCCTCTCGCGAGGCGTGGCCAGAAGTCGGCATACTCCTTTGATGCAAGATAATCCGCCTCACAGAAAATCTGGTGGTGCTTGCCGACAATCTCGTCAAGGGAATAGCCAAGTGTGTCGAGGAAGTTCTTGTTGGCCGTCAGAATCTTGCCATCAGGTGTAAATTCGATCACGGCCTGGGCACGGGAGAGGGCATCCAGCTTGCCCTTGCTTTCCAGGCTCTCGCGTTTGATGTCTGTGATGTCGGTTGCGATCTTCACGACCTTGATGACCTTGCCGCCACGGATAACGGGATTATAGGAAGCTTCCAGCCAAATTTCCCGACCATTCTTGCCGATCCTCTTATATTGGCCGCGGTCGAACTCACCGGAACTAAGACGTTTCCAGAATGCTGTGTATTCTGCAGACTGGGCATCATCCGGCTTGACAAACATCCGATGGCTTTTGCCGATAATCTCGTCACGACTATAACCGACCGCCTTGCAGAAGTTCTCATTGGCGTCGAGGATCGTGCCGTCGGTTTTGAACGAGATAATGGCTTGTGATCGTTCGAAAGCCTGCATGACAGAATAGAGACTGCCGGCCAGGATGGTGTTCAGGTTCACGAAAGCCTCCGCCTTGAAAGAATTAGGCCTTCACTATCTAACGAACTGATTAATTTATCATTATCCATCGCGCTAATGTGGCCCCGCGGGCCGAGTTCGGCATCCTATTAAAAAACGCTGTGACAAACGAGCTCAAAGCAAAGACCGCCGCGCGCTTTTAACCGAAAAACAATGGATTTGAGTAAAATCGAAAATAGTTTCCACCGCACGCGCTTGAACTACTATCAAGGCCGCGCACAGAGGTTCCATGCCAAACTTCCGTCATAATCGCGCCAACGTCGAGATCTTTATCTGGATCGGTGCATTCGTTTTGCTCTACGGCCTTGCCTCGTATTTTAATGCCCATGAGGTTCTGGACCATTATTTCCGAGATCATGAGAGTTACAATCTCGATGAGGTGTTTACCGCTCTTAACATCGGTGGTTTCCTGGGACTGGCCTACTCTGTCCTCCGTATCAAGGATATGTCTCACGAAATCTCTCGCCGCATTCTCGCCGAGCGTGACGTCGACTGGATTGCTTTCCATGACCCACTGACAAAGCTGCCAAATCGACGCCTTCTTGACGCCGTGACCGCCCGGGAAGATTTCCTTTCCGGCGACCGCTATGGAGTGTTCAGCATCGATCTGGATGGGTTTAAAAAGGTCAACGATCTGCTTGGGCATGATAGCGGCGATGCTGCTCTCAAAATTACGTCCGAAAGGCTGGCGGAGGTTTTCCCCGACGAGCATATCTATCGGCTAGGGGGCGACGAGTTCGTCGTGCTGGCGAAGCTTAAGGGCCAGGTCGATTTGAAAGCGCTGTCGGCCCGAATCGTACGTGCGATATCCAAGCCAATGACAATCAAAGGCGCGACGGTCGATCTCGGCGCAAGCGTGGGATATACGGTCGCAGGCATTAACGGCGTAACGCTCGCAGATGCAATCCATCAATCGGACTGCGCCATGTATGCTTCGAAAAAAATGGGCCGCAACAATGCCTCGGCCTTTACTCCGGCAATGCTTGATGAGCTCAACAATCGCATACAACTTGAGGCTCGTTTGCGCCAAGCCATGAGAGAGGGTGTAATCGAGCCCTATTACCAGCCTTTTGTAGAACTCAGCACCCGGAAGCTGGCGGGGTTTGAAGCACTTGCCCGGTGGAAAACAGCTGATGGCACCTTTATTCCCCCGTCTGATTTCATCCCGATCGCCGAAGATGCCGGGCTCATTGTCGAGCTAACAGAACAATTGTTCAGGCGAGCCTGCAAGGATGCAATGTCCTGGCCGGCCGACACCATTTTGTCTTTCAATGTCTCACCGACGCAATTGTGCGATCGGCTGCTCGGGCTGCGACTGCTGAAAATCATGGGCGAAAGCGGCCTGCCGGTTCAGCGCCTGGAAATCGAGATCACGGAAAGTGCGCTGATCAAGGACGCAGTTGCGGCCAAGGAAGTTCTGGAGGATCTTACCAAGGCGGGTATCCGGATTGCTCTGGACGACTTTGGGACCGGCTATTCGAGCCTTTCGCAGCTGTCGAATTACCAGTTCCAGAAGATCAAGATTGACAGGAGTTTCGTTCAGACATTCGAGGCAAGCGAAAGGCAGGATAAGGTCGTCCGCGCCATGATCGCGCTTGGTCATGGTTTGGGCGTTGAGGTCACCGCCGAAGGAATCGAGGAGCAAAGCCAACTGCAATACCTTCAGCAGCTTGGCTGTGATCTCGGTCAGGGCTACCTTTTCGGCCGGCCACAGCCGATTGAAGATGCCATCAGGACGTCGTTGGCGGCTGCAGGGACTGGCGAGGATTTGATGTCAGACGATGAGGGACGCCTAAAGCGAGATGTTTTGGGCAGATGACCCTTATTTGGCGAGGCGGAGACGATTCCCGCTCCCGCGAGACAATAGAGAGCGGTGCGATTTCGACGGACCGCGTCCCAGAAGTTCACCGTGGGTTGGAGTGCCTTAGGACGATGGATCGGATCATTGACTGGTATCACCGCAGAAGGCCTGAAACACCTGTGATGCCAGCAGATCTGGTCGCGCTGCTTGCGGCGCTTCCCAACAATAGACCGATTTGCATCAGGGTCGGCATGACATATTTCGTGTTAACAGCGAGCACGGTCGCTATCGACGAGCAAGAGGGGTTGCTATTGGAGCCGCCAGTTCTAGGCGCGTAGGCGGAGTTCCAACGTTTCAATTCGGGCAAGCTATACACTCCATGCCGGTATAGGGTGGCGCCCAAGCGGTTGATCGTCAGGCGAAAACCTTATCGCCCGAGGACCTCTCCAGGTTTCATGACTGGCCAATTCTGTGCCTTCAACCTGGGACACCGGCGTCTGCCGCCATTGCCATGCAGTCGGTAAAAGCCGTTTCACTTTGTTCTTTCCCGCCCCGCAGGGGGGGGTATATGGCCACACTTTGACACAGTGCTCGACCTGGGGCACATCTTGACAATGGCCAATCGATTGACCCGAAACGTATCGCTGACACCTGAACTTGAGGCATTCATCGCTGATTGTCTCGAATCGGGTGATGGAGTGAGGAGGTGGACGGCCTCCGCACCCAACACTGTTGTGGCATACTGTGGCTGTCAAAGGTCACAATCGGGAGAACCGTCCATGAAGGAAGTTATCACAGTCGGCCTGGATATCGCCAAGCACGTTTTTCAGGTCCACGGCGTCGATCAAAAGGGCGATACTGTTCTGCGGAGGAAGCTCCGGCGATCGGAGATCATCAGCTTTTTCGATCACCTGCCACCCTGTTTGATTGGGGTTGAGGCGTGCGCCACGGCTCATCACTGGGCTCGGGTTCTGATTAATCTCGGGCATGAGGTTCGGCTGATGCCCGCCTCGTACGTCAAGCCGTATGTGAAGCGGCAGAAGAACGATGCGTCTGATGCGGAGGCAATTTGTGAGGCGGTCACGCGACCGACGATGCGTTTCGTTCCCGTAAAGAGCGAAGAGCGACAAAGCGTGTTGATTGTTGGTTTCCACGCGGAACTGACCACCGGCTCACTTCTGCGCGGAAACCAACAGCATTGGGTGGTCGGCCAGCAGCACGGTTCGCAGATCGTCTCGGGTTACCGGTTAGCAATGACACGCTGCTTCGAACCGTTCGCCGATATGATCGCCCACCACCACCGCCGCCAAGCGTTATCGGCATTGATGACTGGGCGTGGCGTCGCAATCACCGATATGGCACGATTATCTGCGATCTGGAACGGCGAAAGACGATCGCGTTGTTGCCCGACCGAGAATCCTCGACCGCAAAGGCCTGGCTGGTCGAGCAGCCGCAAATCGAAATCGTCGCAAGAGACCGCGGCGGCGGATATGCACAGGCCGCTGCGCAAGCCCTGCCACATGCCGAACAGGTCGCCGACCGCTGGCATCTCATGGAAAACGCTAGCCACGCCTTTCTTGACGCCGTTCGCAAGTCGATGCGGCAGGTGCGCATGGCAGTTGGAACAGCAACCGTAAACCCTAAGCTTCTGACTGCCGCCGAGCGTTTGCAATATGAGGGCTATCTCCGGCGTGAAGAGACAAACTCTGTCATTCGTGGGCTCGTCGGCGATGGCGTGTCCATCAAGGAAATCGTGCGCAGAACAGGACATAGTCGTAAGCTCGTTCGCAGTGTCATCCGTGGTCAAAGGACCGACATCTTCCGAGTCCGGCAAACTTCGCTCGAACCACACCTCCCGTGGCTCGAAGCGCAATGGGATGCCGGATTACGAAACGGCGCTGAACTTTGACGGCAGCTTCGGCTGGCTGGTTTTGGCGGCGGTCTCCGCGTCGTCACGGAATGGGCAACACGACGAAGAAGGGGCGAAAAGGCCGAGAACGGGCTTGGCCACGCGCCGGCAGCACGCACCATCGTGCGCCTAATGACCCTTGAGCGCAACAATTTGACCAAGGCGCAAACGATGACGGTCGCTGCGATTGAGGAGCAGCTACCAGACCTTGTCGAGGCAAGAGATGTTGTGGAGAGCTTCCACGAAATGCTGCGGCGCAAGTCTAAAGATGATCTGGACACATGGATCAACCGCGCCGCAGCAAGCTTAATCTCGCCATTCGCGAACGGCGTTATCCGCGACAGAGCAGCGGTTCAAAATGCAATCACTTCAATTTGGTCGAACGGCCAGACAGAGGGCCAGATCACCAAGCTGAAACTCATCAAGCGCCAGATGTACGGGCGCGGGAAACTCGATTTGCTTGAGGCACGTATCGTCGGAGCACCCTGATGTCATCGAAATTGCGTCAGACCCCTTATTCCATGCCTTAATCACAACCGGGAGGGTATCGCCCGATCTAGTCAAACAGATCACCCCGCTCGGGTGGCGACACATCAGGCTCAGTGGCGATTACATTTGGACCTCGACGGAAAGCCTCGATCTCAGGCCGCTACGGCGCGAAACATCCATCCTCGCAGCGTGATCACCATACGTTCTCAAAAGTCGGACAGATTCAACACTTTCGTGTCGTGACGCCGCTTTGGCCTGGTGGTTCAAGCGGCCTTGTCTGATGGTGTCTTTGCATGAGACCTGCTCCGGCGGTTTCTTTTTGGCCGTTAACCCATCATTAACCGCAGTGCCACACTATGAGCGTGCGCGGGACCAGAAGACCGCGCTCCAACGTATGGTAGTGCATCGTGAGGGAACCCGCCGAGAATGGTGGGTTCCTTTGCTTGAAGCGAAGTAAAGTGGCAAGACCATGGCGCCCGAAGAGTTTCGCCGTTGCCTGTGCAATCTCCAGTGGTCACTTCCAGACTTGGCAGAAGTACTCCAATGCGATCTGTCAGTCGTGGAGGCAATGAGCCGAGGTAAAGCAAATGTCCCGCCGCTGCTGGCTATCTGGCTCAGGCTACTCTCAAAAAACACACTGGGGCTGGTGCAGACATACACTTACAACTAGGCCTTGGTGAAGGGCCAGTGAGGTAACGAAAAAATCCAGCTTCGCTCACGTTCGCGCCTTTACAACGACGAACGTAACAAAAAGTTGACTGACCAATGCCACGCTCAGTGCTTACTTGAATCAAAATAAATAAACAGGGATATGTGGAGAGCCGTATGACGGTGCACACCAGCCAAACGTTCATAGTATGTCAAACCGAGACTTGCCTGAGACAGACACGCCATCTCGCCTTTGGAGAGGCGCAAGTGTTCGGCTGCGAACTTTTCCATCAGCGGCTTCGTGACGACGGTGTGGATCGTTTCAGCAACCAGCGAGAGGAAGGTCAGTTCCTCGTCATCGAACGGCGTGGCCTGGTAACGCCAACCGCTCCGTATGTGACGCTCTCGCGCGCGATTGGGAAAAGAGTCCTATTGTGTACGCCGAATGTGCGCTGAAGATACAGCAAGCGCTGTGGCGGCGAGTGCTCGGCATAGACCTCGTGCTCGACCACCACCGATTTCGCCGCTTTGGCGGCCGCAACAAAAGGGTCCTCGGCGTATAAGCGGTCAGCGTGATAGGCTTCCACGTAACCAGGGGGAAGGTCCGTGTCGATCGAGAAGCCGTTTCCGAAGCGGTAGTGGTCGACGTAAAGACCAGAGATGAAGATGTAGTCAAACGGGACGGCACGGCGCAGTCTTTCGATAATGTCGTTCTTCCCGAAAAAGCGGTGATTGGGAACAGAACGCAGGTCGATAGTGTCAATCGGCATCGAAACGGGGCTCTGACGCAGTTTTGGTGGTGATGGATTTTATCCCGCGCCGATGACGCGGGCTTGGAGGAGATCAATTTTTCCGCGGCCGTACAACTGGCGTTTCACAAGTTTGAGCTTGGTGATCTGCTCCTCCGTCTGGCCGTTGGACCATGGTGAAGAGATCGCTGCGCTGACGGCTGCTCGGTCTCTGACGACACCGTTGGCGAAGGAGGCGACCAAGCCCGATCGAGCGCGTTCCAACCACGGATCGAGATCAGCGAGAGATTTCTTGCGGATCATGGCCTGGAAGGCGGCGATGACTTCCCGCGCCTCAACCAGCAGCGGCACGCCACCCTCAATCGCCGCAACCGTCACGGTCTCAGATTTGGAAAGGTCGTCGCGGCCGATGGTCATGAGACGTGCAATGGTCCTGGCCGAAGGCGCTCGGCTCAACGCGCCCGCATCGACCTTCTCTGCTTTTCGACGGCGTGTGGCCCACTCGGTGACAACTCGAAGACAGCCGCGGAACCCTTGGCTCTTGAGTTGCCGCCATAGCTCCGTTCCATTCCGGTGTCCGGCCGTCCATTGAGCGTCAAGCCAGGGCAGGTAGAGTTCAAGCGAGTTCTCACGGACGCGGAAGACATCCGAACGTTGACCACGCAGTACGCGTCGGACAAGGCCGCGACTGTATCCGGTCCGGCGCACGATCTCCTTGATTGTTGCTCCGGACTTGGCCATGTCGAGAATTGCGGCGTTGGTGTCTTCCCGTCGAAGATATCCCTCGTACTGGATCCTCTCGGCGGCCGTCAGCAGTTCGGGGTTGATCGTGGCCGCTCCGATCGCAGTTCGGATCTGGCGCATCGATTTGCGCACCGC
>NZ_RKIU01000006.1:0-203652 GCF_003938925.1 Agrobacterium sp. FDAARGOS_525
GGCGCAAAAGGTGGGTTTTCCCCGAACCGACCAGGCCGGAGACCACGACAAGCCGACCGGTCTGGACGGCCGCACACACCTCGCGGATGATCGTGCGCTGATGCTCGGTCTCAAAGTTGCCGGCCCCTTGAAAGGCCGGTCGAGGCCGTAACTGGATTGAACGTCAGCGAGCATCATTCTTCCTTTCTTCGCGCCTGAAGCGTTCGCGGATACGGCCGCGATCATCTTTTGTCGAGTGTTTCTCCAAGCAGTTCATTGATGAAGGCGCGGTCACCGGCATTCATCGCGCCGATCGGCCGGCCGAGCTGGTCGGCGATGGCCCCACGGGCTGCGAGGCCATTTGGATAAGCGGTCTCTATTGCGGGTTCCGGAAACGGTGTCCGCCGTACACTCAGCCCAGCCGTGGTCGGGGCAGCGAAGGCAATGGACGATCCCCGCCGGTGACCGCGGCGCGGGGGAGCCCAAGTTGGTCTGCCAGGCGCACCACCTTGTCGAGCCGCTCTTCGAGCTGCTCTTCTGGTATTTGCGATAGCGAAAGAGGGGAACCGCCCCGCGCGAAGTTGGAATGGACCGAAGCGCTTGCCCTCATGCTCGACGAACAGTTCCTGATCGAACAGGCCCCAGAGCAAGGTCACCGTTTCGCCGGCAAGTTCGGGCTCGACCTCATAGGATGCGCCTTCGACCGATACGGTCGCGTCTCCAGCAACCGTCCGTCGTTCCGGTTCGCGCGCAAAGGCGCAGAACCGCTCCCAGGAGCACATCGCCCGCACCCCGTCAGGAGGAAGATGCCGCAGCCAATCCTCGATGCGTGCATGAGACTCTGTGCGATGGTCGCCGTTATTGTAGGTGACAAGGCGCGCCTGAGCCAAAGGTTGGCTCCTCTTCGTCCTTCGGCTTGTGGAAATGATAGAGGGTCTCGTGCACTTCCTTGATCGTGCGAAACGGCCGCTCGACCTTGCCTTTCGCTCGCGCCGGCGTGCGCCGCTCGCTGTCCGACGGGGCATATGCGTGAGAACCCGGACACCAAGGCTACCCATGACGGACTGGAAAACGCGCGAGCGGCTCACCGGCCCGTTATCCATATGGATGGTCGTTGGAATCCCCTGAAGCGGCAGTTCCGGTTCAGGCTTGGCGGCGAAGGCATTGTAGAGAAAGCGCAAGGCGGACTCCGCGTCCTCGCCGTAGACGGAGCGGTATTCCTGATAGCTCGCGCCGGAGCGATCATCGACCACGGAGAACAGCATCAGCGTCGGCCGGCCGCGCCCTTCCTCGACCCAAAGCGGCGCTTCCACCTGCTTCAGGTCGGACGGGCTCATGTCGAAGTGCCAGAGTTCGTTGGAACGCCGCGCCTGGAATCGGACGGCAGCCACCGGGCGGGTGACGCGCGCATAATCCAGGCCGGAAACACGCAGCAGCCGATCGACCGTTGCGCGTTTCAAGATGCCGGGCGGTGCACGGACCAGGCCATCGGGCGTCACCACGCCGTCTTCCTCAAGCAGCTTGATGGCGCGCGCCGTGGAGATATGCCGCCCCTTCCGGTTCGCCGTTCTGATCTTCAGGGCCGCGATGATTTCGGCATAGGTTTCCATCTCCGGCTGCGGGGCGATCCGGGAGGTTCCGTGATCGGCGCGCCGTACGGATTTCGGGCGGTTCAACTCCCGCAGCGCCCGATACAGGGTCCAGATCGAGATGCCGTAGGCATCGGCGGCACGAGCAACAATCTCGGTACGGCCTGGATCACGGGGAGAAAGCAGCGACAATCGGCGTCGAAGATCGACAAGAGCCTCTCCGGGCGGCCGCTTTCTCCGCTCAGCCATGGACGTCCTCGGATTCCACTGTTTTGGGAGAGCCACCCTTCTTGCCGATATGACGATAGAGGGTTGCAACAGAAACCCCCATGCGCTGCGCAATATTGCGTACCGGTATGCTGCCTTCCTTCATCAGGGCGCGCGCCGCGGCAATATCGCCCGGGCGCATCGCGGGCGGGCGGCCACCCTTGCGGCCACGTTGCCGCGCCTCGACCAGTCCAGCCGTCGTGCGTTCGCGGATCAGAGCACGTTCGAACTGGGCGATCGCACCGAAGACATGGAAGGTCAGCATGCCGCCCGGCGTCGTCGTATCAATGCTCTCGGTCAAGGACACGAGCCCGATCTTCGCGCGCTCCAACTCTTCCGCCGTCGCGATGAGCTTCTTTAGCGATCGCGCCAACCGATCGAGTTTCCAGACAACGAGCGTGTCACCAGTGCGAAGCACGTCGGAGAGAATTCGGCCCAATTCCGGGCGGTCATCGCGAGCGCCTGACCCGCGCTCGGTAAACACCTTCTCGCAACCGGCGCGTCTCAGCGCCTCAAGCTGAAGCTCCGGATTTTGATCGATCGTGCTGACCCTGGCGTACCCGACCCGCATAGCCATCCAAATGTTCTTGAAAGTCGTTGGACACATAGCATTTTGCGACAACCGTTTCTATAACAGTTTTGAGAAGATTCCATCGCGCCATTCAAGGGGCGTGACGGCATGCGCTATGGCATGCTCAAAAACCCTCGTTATGACAAACGATCCATGGAAACCAACTATGTGTCTGACGGCCGAATATTCGCGACATGGAGCAGGGAACCTTACGCATCGAAAATCGGGCGGTCCCCGATCTTGTCCCCCTTGTATGGGATACTCCGGGAATTGAGGCGGCGATACCAAAGGATGCGGTCGGCCAGGCCGTTACCATGTTCGAGCCGCAGGAATGCGCCAACTACTTCAAATCTTGCGGATATGACCCCGAGTAATGTGGACGTGCTCTAGGTCACCCAGAGGGCGCTCGCATCGAGTATAACCTTAAGCGCGATTGCTTCCGGTGAACCATCCTCCATATGTACGGGATGTACAGCCCACACAGACTTTTCGAGAACCACATTCTCAACAGAAACCTCATAAAGCCTACCCGACGCGAGCTCATCGAGGACAGTGCTCCTCATCACGATCGAAATGCCGAGACCAGCTCGAACTGCATGCTTCACAGCCTCAGTGCTCCCGACATTGAATGAGATTGGGAATTGCTCTGCCGCTTGGCCGAAGGCCTCGCGGAGCACGGATCCGGTACCGGTTCCACGTTCTCCGCCAATGAGGGACTCTTGAAATAACTCTGCCGCTTCAATTGTTTTTCGCGTCCTCCAATTATGCTGTGGGGATACGATTATTACCAGCTTTTCCTTCCGCCAAAGGCGGGCTTGATATCCTTTTCGATCGTCCCACCATTCGGTAAAGGCTAGATCAATCTCCTTCCTCAAGAGCTTTTCGATGATTTCAGGATTTGAGGCAACGGCCACCTCAGGTGGCCGGCCTTGAGCATCCTGTAAACGCTTCAAGTGGACTGGCAAAATATAGGTACCGATGTTAGTACTGGCACCCAACGTAATCCGGCCGCTGTGCAGGCGGTCCAGAGATCTCTTCGTGACGGTCAAAAGGCTGCGTGCGAATGGCAAGAATACGAGCCCTTGCCGAGTCGGCACACACTTGTCCTTCCTCCTCTCGACCAGCCGCACCCCTAGTATATCCTCCAATCGTTTCACATTATGTGAGACAGTCGGTTGGGATATCTGAAGCCGTCGCGACGCCTCGTGAAAGCTGCCAGTTTCGATTACCTCTATGAATGCTGCGACATGCGAAAGGCTAAACATTACTTTCTCTAATCAAGGAATTAGTTGAACCTCGTTAATTGCCGCACGAGGTCTTCGGCCTTGGACAAAATCTATAATGTTGTCAGCAGCCTCGTGCTCGATAGCCAAACGCGACTTCGCCACTGCTGAGCCTATGTGGGGTGTCAAGATCGAATCATGTTCGCGATTGAGGAGACCCCCGTGGACCTTGTCAGGCCGGTCGGGTCTGGCCCAGTCCTCCATCTCATAAACATCAGCGGCGTAGCCTCCCAAGCGCCCCGCCTGCAATGCAGCGACAACAGCCTCTTCATCAACCACGCTTCCGCGTGCAGGATTAATAAGAAGTGCTCCTTTGGGCATTTTGGCGAGTTGTTCAGCGCCGAGGAGATGCTTCGTTTCGGCCGAAAGCGGGAGTGCACACACAAGAAAGGTAGACGACGAGATCAACTGGTCAAATTCAAGAGGCTTTACGTTCAGTCTGATCTCATCGGCTTTGTCCAGGGATTGACGATCCCAGTACGACACAATGGCGCCGAAGGTACTTAGGCGCTGTGCTATAGCTTTTCCGATCGCTCCCATCCCTAAAATGCCGATTGCTGTGCCCTGCAGCCCAAGGCCGTAAAACCGAGGGCGCCAACCTTTGTAATCCCTCCTGACGCTCTTGTCGCCTGGCAGAATGTGCCGCCCAAGAGCAATCATCAGACCGATTGTAAGTTCGGCTGTCGGGTCAGTGAGAAGATCGGACACTATCGTGACGTGGACTCCACGCTGCGTGCAGGCTTCGATGTCGAAGTTATCGAAGCCTTTCAGCGCACATGCCACAAGTTGAAGATCGGGAGCGTGCGCGAGTACAGACGCGTCGATCATGTCCGGCATGAACGCCATCATCGCCTTGGCGTCGCTCAATTCTGCGAGCAGTTTCTCGCGGGGCCATGTATCATCAGTATCGTTGCAAACTAAACGAGCGTGGGGAGATAGCTTTGAGATAATCTCCTCGTGGACGCGATGGGTGATTACTACCTTTGGGAGCATTTAATTTATCCTTCTATTGCAGCTGGCGGCGGAGGAGAGCGCCGACCTGGTCAACGATGGTGACCATCAGAAGGACAACGAGCATGATCGCAAGAACCTCCTGATAATTCATGATCCGGAGGGATGTCATCAACTCGAAACCGATACCACCAGCTCCCACAGTGCCCAGGATTGTCGAGGCGCGGAAGTTGTACTCCCACCGATAGATGGTCACATCGGCCAATTGCGGTAGAACTTGTGGCAAGATCGCCCGCGTCACGATCTGGAACGGCGACGCACCAGCTGCGCGTGCGGCTTCTATAGGCGCATTATCGCAATGCTCGATCGCCTCCGCAAAGAACTTGCCCACCATGCCAACCGAGTGAAGACCAAGAGCCAGCACGCCTGGGAGCGCTCCAAATCCCACTGCCGCCACGAAGACGATGCCCATAATCAGCTCCGGGATCGACCGTAGACCATTCAACAATCCACGCGAGATCATATAGATGACAGCGTTGGGTGCTGTTTTCCCTGAGGCGAAAAAGCCAACTGGAAGTGATATCAGTACCGCGATCGCAGTCCCAGCTATACTCATCGCCAGAGTGTCGATGAGAGGGCTGATCCACTCCAAGCCTCGGTTGAAATCCGGGGGAAACATTTCCGTACCGAGCTGCCAGAGCGCAGGAAACCCAGATCCCAGACGCTCCAGATCAAGAAGACCGGAGTGATAACTGCTAACAATGATCACACACGCAATTGCCAACGCGATCACGCCAGCTCTGGTCCAAGCTTTGTTTTGATGTTGAAGGATAGAGTCGTAGTCGGCCGACGGCTGTGTCATCACATATCCTGGAAGAAAGGACGCAGGCCAGCGCCTGCGTCGAAAGGTGAGAAACTGTCTCGAACGCGCCTTACTGACTCAGGTCCAAGTTCAGCACTTTACCGAGCTCACGGACGACGTCGTAGGCTTTGTCATCGATCGGAGCGAACCCATCGGCTTTGAAGGATGCCAATACCTTTTCGTCTTTAAGGTCGATGAAGGCTTTGGTGATCGCCTCTTTCAACGAAGTGTCAAGATCCGACCGCATGGTCCAGGGGTACTGCGGGAACGGATCGGACTCGGCGAGGGCGATAACTTTCTTAGGATCAATGGTGCCACGAGCGACCATTGAATTGTAGATGGGCAACGAAAGTCCGCCAATCTGAGCATTGCCATTCTGCACTGCAATAGCCACGGCATCATGCGACCCTACGAAGTTCTCGCTATAGTCTTTTCCAGCCTCAACTCCGGCCTTAAGCAGCATAGATTTCGGGATAAGGTGGCTTGAGGTGGAAGCCACGTCCCCAAACGCGACCTTTTTCCCTTTTGCATCTTCAAGGCTTTCGATGCCAGCCTCTGCATTGGCGACAACTACAGCGCGATAGGTAGTTTCGCCATCCTTCATAAGTGCTGCGAAAGGCTCGATATCAGCCTTGGTTTTCGCGAGCGTGTAAGAGAGCGGCCCGAAATAAGCCAACTCAAGCCGGCCGAAACGCATCGCTTCGATCATTGACGAGTAGTCGGTCGTTACGATCAGTTCAATCTCCCGACCGAGTGTCTTCTCAAGATACTCCTCGAGAGGACGATTGTTTTTGATGACAGTGGCGGCGTTCTCGTCCGGTAGCAACGCGACGCGCAATGTCTCTGGATTTGAGCCAGCATGCGCCAACGAACTCCAGCCAAGAACGGCGAGGAATGCGAGGGACAGAAGCTTCTTCATAATGCGGCCTCCATGGCAGCTAAAGGTTGATCATACTCGTAGTTGGACAAATCTTGTGTTGTGGTCGGATTTCTTGGGGCGCTGCGGTAGATCGACGCACACATTTGATCGGTCAGTTCGTCGACAGCGGCGTCCGCAACCACTTCCCCGTCGCGCATAGCAATGACCCGGTCGCCGAACCGGCGAGCTAGATCGATCTGATGAAGGCTGATCACAGCAGTGATGCCGTCGGCTGTGCATATTTCGCGAAGCTGCGACAGGACCTCGACAGCCGTTTCAGGGTCCAGACTTGCAACGGGCTCATCTGCAAGGACCAGTTGGGGCTTCTGGACCAGCGCGCGCGCAATGCCCACCCGTTGCTGCTGACCGCCGGATAGTTGATCCGCCCTGACGAGAGCCTTATCAAGAAGGCCTACGCGTTCAAGGCATTCCAACCCCAGCCTTCGATCCGAACGCGGCATAGGGAACAACGTACGCCAGCCAGAGTGGTAGCCCAGGCGGCCCGTCATGACGTTGTCGAGCGCGCTCAAGCGCCCTATGAGTTGGTGCTGCTGGAATATCATCCCAGTTCGCCTTCGGTGAATGCGAAGCTTAGTTTCCGCATCCAGAGCACCAATATCGTTAGAAGTGATCGAACCAGACGTCGGCGCAACCAAGCCGTTGAGTGTCCGGATGAGGGTAGATTTGCCTGCGCCGGATCTACCGAGGAGCACGACGAACTGACCCTGGTTGAACGTCAATGTCGTTGTCTTCAAAGCTTGGGTGCCGTTGGCATAGGTCACGGCAACTCCGTTCAGAGCCAGCATCACAATAATCCTGATCGTTAGTGGTGCATCGATTGAATATTTGCATCACTATGGGCGACATATGACGTCCGTTTATCAGGCTCGTGAAACTTCAATGACAGCACTTAAACTCAGCTCTACCTCCTCGCGTAGCTGCGATGGAGAAATTTCACCCAGAGCCGCCTGATCATGACGGCCCGGTCCCAATTCTACACCACCTTGACGGATGCTATCCCATATTCGGCCAGATAAACCGGCCCTTCTCCAGCCGCCGGGTAAAAAGGCAGGCGCCCAGACCATCATGCCAGATGATCTTCAAAATATCCGATCTGCGGCCCCTGAAGACGAAGAGATGCCCTGACAACGGATCATGCTGCAGAACCTCCTGCACCCGAAGCGCCAAGGAGGGAAAGCCACAGCGCATGTCCGTATATCCGCGCCTTCCTGGCGGGCACCCTTGATCCCGAATATTCCCGTCAGCTGACCGAGCAACTACGACAGGCAGGCGTCCCGGTTTGACCATGCCGTCGCTGGCAATTAATCTGAGCACGTGGCGGATGTTTGCAAGCAGACCCGGATGTTTGCGAGCACATTGGCAAAGAGCGTGAGCACGACGCCCGCTCCATTGTCAGATAATTCGAGCAGAAAATGCCGATGTTTGCGAGCAGAGGCGCTTATGTTGGCAAGCCGCTACACATAGGGAGCGACAAGATCATCGGGATCGACAATCCCATGCAAAGCTGAGAGCACATACCAAGGCGCTTGTCGCGCCTCGACGTATGCCCGAGCTTTCCTGAACCAAACAGACTGATAGAGGTTGGCGGCTCGCATTGGCTCGCTCGCCTTTGCTTTAACACAAGCTACCAAATGCAACGGGACAGCCGTTTCGCCTAATGGCTCACCCTGTTTCCAATGATCGAGCATTCCAGTTCGCCCTTACATATTGCCATATCTTTAGTGCTTGACATTTAGCCCGCAATCATTCGTAATGTCAATCGACTGGTGAAATTCCGCCCGGAGGCAAACATGACGAAGAAATACGTTGTGGTCGAAAATGCAGGCTATGAACGTGAATGCGATGTTCATACTGCAAACAGCTATAGCGATGCCCTGAAATGGTGCGATAACCATTACGAAGAAGATGAGATCGAGACGCTTCACGTTGAAATCGCCCGCGAGTTGCCAGATGGCTCTCGGACCTACGAAATCTAATGCCGGATTTTCAGAATGACCGTCGCAAAGATCATTGCCGATGCTTTGGCCGTTCCGACCCGTAACGACAAGGCCCTGTTTAGCGCGGTGCGCGCCCTCGGACTCACAATCAGTAAGCAAGATGGCGAATATCGTATCTCTCGACCCAATCTTACTCGGGAGCGTGCTGAGGCAATCGCATACTACACGAACGACCGGTTCGATGCGTGGGGCACAGCAGAAGAGATGGCTCGCGATGCTGGTATTCTCGACGCCAAGCCGGAGGCAAAGATATGACCGATGAATTTCTGCTTGTTTGGTTGAGCAAGGAAGAAAGTTCCGCTTATGGCGAGTGCCGTGGCGAAGCCTTGGATCGTCTTATTGCAAAGGGCTTTGCCGAGGTCGGCCCTACACCGCCCGGCCGCGACAAGAATTATGCGCGTGTCAGATTGACCGACGCCGGGCGCGAAGCTCTTCCCGAAGCGGAGTCACTGTGATGACAGATTTCAACGGCCCTGCCTCCGTAACCGGGCAGCACGGCAAGGCAATGCAGAAGGGCAGTGGGGTTCTATACAACACTGGCAGCGCCGATGTTCGTGCCCGTATCGAGACAATGCACCGCGATGGCAGCGTAACGGTGCGGGCACTTTTCTATCACAGAGATGGCAAGGACGTGCCGGGCTATCTCGGCTTCAAATACCGCCTTTGGCCTGATGACCCACAAATCGGGCTACGGCCTCTCGACCCTATTTGACGGAGACCCATGTGCCTTGGAAGCTGAAACGAGTACGCCAGTGCGAAAAATGCCCGTGGAAGGTTTCGACCGACCCGCATGAAATCCCGCATGGATATTGTGAAACGAAACACCGCGCTCTTTCCTCCACCATCGCGGACAACACGGGCAACTTAGCTGCGGTGCTCGGCCAAGCTCCCTTGCGGGTGATGGCCTGTCACGAGCACCCAGCGGAACACGAGGCCCACTGTGTAGGCTGGCTGATGCACCAGCTCGGCCCCGGCAATAACATCGCCCTGCGGCTTGCTGTTCGTGACTGTGAAAACATCGGGAGCGTCGTCTTGGATGGCCCACAGCACGAACGGTTCGAAGACACCCTGCCGGAATAGAAGGCAACCAGCTCATGCCCCAGCTCGATGAAACCATCCTTGATTGCCTCGGACGCGCCGTTCACCGCGACCTTGAAAAGGGTGGCCACGGGATCAGGAGCACAAGCGAAATCGCCGAGTGGTGCGGAGTAGCCCTCCGGCGATGCCGGTCTCGCCTTGACGCGCTTTCAGCGCTGGGGCTGATCGACTGGTTCGGTCCTATTGAGGGGCTGGGAAGTGTTCACCATTGGCGGATTGCAGATCCCGCGCCTGATGATGGTGAGCGCGAAGCTCTGCCTCTAGCCGCATAACTCGAAGGGATCGCGATGCCTGTTCTCGGTAGTGTCGATTCAAAAGGGGTGCTTCGGTTTTCGGGCGACATCAATGATTGCCGCACATTCCTGAGATCGTTCGGTCTGGAGTGCACACACAAAGGCTGGGGCAAACCCGGCTGGAATGGAATGATAGAGTTCTGGAAAGGTGAATTTCACGCCGCAGCGTGGCGAGATGACACCGACAGATCAACGAACGTAGGGACACATGAAAAAGGGACAAATAGCCGGAGCAACGGCTGATGACGAAAGCATCTCAGCGCTCAACTATTGCGCTCACGCGATTGAGGATTTGAAGCGCCTGAACGCGCATACGCAGCCTGACTTTGTCCAATCCAAGCGGTCGGTCAGCGCAGTGATAGACCTGCTGCAAGCATCAGTGAAGTTCATCCTGCCAAACTGCGGCGCGCTCCTCGATGTGGATTCATTTTCACAGTCGCATCTCGATCTGCTCAAGCTTCCCTATCCTATCGTGGCTTTCGAGATACCATGGAAGACGGATACTTTGATCGAATCCATAGGCGGAATTAAACAAGTAGTGGCTTCACGCCGCATTGCCCTTTGCTGGGAACCAGAGGCTACGCCTCCAGCTCTGCGAGATTTTGGCCTCAATACTATTCTCGACCACTTCCCACAGGGTGGCGTCTTTGTCTTGCCTGTCACCTATTTCGACAATCACAAAATGTGGACCGTCGGGCTGGGCGGCGCATTCATCCCCTATGACAACAGCTTCACGCCGATAGACGATGGTCGCCTCAACTCGCTCTCTCACCGGTCGTACGAGGCGCTGAAAGAGGTAGGTCTGATCAGCAAGAAAGTCATGAAATTTGACAGCGAGCCGTTCATCATCCAGCCAGAACACTTCGAATCCATGTTTCGGCACAATCCCGAGGAAGGGTTCTACTCGATTTCCAGCGATACCCGCGACGAAGCGTTGGCTCTCCTCCAAGCCTGTGCCGTCTTGAATTGTGAGAACGTCGAGACCGCAGATGTCGAACCGAGCGCCAAGCTCAACAAGGCGCGAATCGCCAGCGGCAAGCAACCGTTCTTTTCCTACAAGGTGCTCACATTATCCGCAGAACGGCCGGGCGGCCGTGCCTCTGCCGATGGAGCTGGTGGCACGCATGCCTCGCCGAGAATGCACCTGCGGCGCGGGCACATCAGAAGGCTTGAGCACAAAAGCGTTTGGGTCCGTGCAGCTATTGTGGGATCGGCGGCGACCGGCGTTGCGCAGAAGGACTACGTTGTTCGGCCAGCTAAAACTGTCGAGTAAAAACCATGCAGTTCGAGTTTGACGATGGCGGCCGGGCAGCGGCAGGCTTCAAAGGTAGTGCGGGAGATTGTGTCTGCCGCTCAATAGCTATCGCAACAGGGCTTCCCTATCGCGAGGTCTACGACGCGCTCAACAACATGGCCGAGGGGGAACGTACCGGTAAGCGGAAGCGCGGCCGATCCTCGGCGCGCACAGGTGTCTATAAGTGTGATTAGGCATGGAATAAGGACCCCGCACATGGGGTGATCGGCGTCCAAACGGGACCCCCATCTGCAATGGGGTTACAACAGCCTCCGGTTTCATCGGAGGCTTTTTGTTCGGATGCTTATTGTGGAAACAATTCTGAAGATACGGCGGCTAGCCCATGTTCAGGGCAAGTCGATCAAGGCGATCTGCCGGGAGTTGGGCATATCGCGGAAAGTGGTGCGGAAGGTTTTGCGCACCGATGAGACGGAGTTCAAATACGAACGGACCCGTCAACCTCAGCCGAAGCTCGGCCCCTGGCGCGGTCAGCTCGATGGAATGCTCCTCGCCAATGAGGCCAAATCTTCTCGCGAACGGCTGACACTGATCCGGATATTCGAGGACTTGCGCGACCTCGGCTACGAGGGCGGTTACGACACAGTCCGGCGTTACGCCCGAACATGGGCGAAGGAGCGCGGGTCCGTGACGGCGCAAGCCTATGTGCCGCTCTATTACGCGCCGGGCGAGGCCTACCAGTTCGACTGGAGCCACGAGATTGTCGTGCTGAACGGCGTGACGACGACGGTGAAGGTTGCGCATATCCGGCTCTGCCACAGCCGGATGATGTATGTGAGAGCCTATCCGCGCGAGACGCAAGAGATGGTCTTCGACGCCCATGACAGGGCGTTCGCTTTCTTCGGCGGGGCCTGCACGCGCGGCATCTATGATAATATGAAGACCGCGGTGGAGACGGTCTTCGTCGGCAAGGAACGGCAATACAATCGCCGCTTCCTACAGATGTGCAGCCATTACCTGATCGAACCGGTGGCCTGCACGCCGGCGTCGGGGTGGGAGAAAGGCCAGGTCGAGAACCAGGTCAATCTGGTGCGCGAACGCTTCTTCACGCCGCGACTGCGCTTCAAATCCTACGATGAACTGAATGGCTGGTTGCTGGACAAGTGCATCAGTTACGCCCGCGCTCATAAGCACGTCGATCAGACGGAGCGCACGATCTGGGAGGTGTTCGATGCGGAGCGGCCGCACCTGGTCGGCTATCCCGGCAAATTCGACGGCTTCCACGCTGTGCAGGCCTCGATCGGCAAGACCTGCCTCGTGCGTTTCGACAACAACAAATACTCGGTACTGTCTACGGCAGTCGGCCGCCCTGCCGAGATACATGCCTATGCAGATCGCATCGTCATCCGGCAGGATGGCGTGGAAATCGGCCAACACGATCGCTGCTTCGGCCGTGGCGAGACGATCTATAATCCCTGGCATTACGTGCCGGTCCTGACCCGCAAACCGGGAGCACTGCGCAACGGTGCGCCGTTCCACGACTGGGTTTTGCCCGCCGCCATGGAGAAGGTGCGCCGCCGGCTGAAGGCAATGCATGACGGCGACCGGCAGATGGTGTCGATCCTCGAATGCGTGGGCCTGGACGGGCTCCCCGCCGTCGAAGCGGCCTGCCAGGAGGCGATCGATCAGGGCGTGTTCTCGGCCGCCGTCATCATCAACATTCTGGCCCGCAAGCGTGATCCGCAGCCGGCCGCCATCCTTTCCATCCCCGATGCGCTTCGCCTGACCCATGAGCCTCTGGCCGACTGCGCCCGTTACGACAGCCTGAGGAGGGCAAGCTGATATGGAACGATCCCAAATCCTCGACATGATGGGCACGCTGAAGCTGTTCGGCATGCGTAGCGCCTATGACGAGATCATGGCCTCCGGCATCAAGCGACAGCACGAACCGCCGCGCATCGTCGGTGACCTGCTTCAGTCGGAGATCGCCGAGAAGCAAGCGCGCTCCATCAAATACCAAATCACCGTCGCCAAACTGCCGCTGGCCAAGGACATCGACGACTTCGACTTCACCGACACGCCGGTCAACGAAGGCCTGGTGCGCCAACTCGCAACCGGGGCCTTCCTCGCCGAGCAGCACAATATCGTTCTGGTCGGCGGAACCGGCACGGGAAAGTCTCACCTGTCCATCGCCCTTGCTCGTGCTCTGATCCGCAATGGCGCACGCGGCCGCTTCTTCAACGTCGTCGACCTCGTCAATCGGCTCGAGACGGAGGCACGTAGCGGCAAACAGGGACGGCTGGCCGACTTCATCACCAGGCTCGACTTCGTCATCATGGACGAACTGGGCTATCTCCCATTTGCCCAGGCGGGCGGCCAGCTCCTCTTCCACCTCATCAGCAGGCTCTACGAGCGGACGTCCATCATCGTCACGACGAACCTGGCCTTCGGCGAGTGGCCGGCCGTATTCGGCGACGCCAAGATGACCGCCGCTCTGCTCGACAGGCTCACCCACCATTGCGAGATCGTGGAAACCGGGAACGAATCCTGGCGCTTTAAAAACCGCTCTCAAAGCTAAAGCCGAAAAGACAAACAACCCGCGCCCGCAGGCCCTTGCGCTAAATGGAGAGCCCCGGGCCTACGCGCGCTGACCCGATGCAACTAGAGGCAGGGGTCCCTTTTGGGAGCCGATAAGGGGTCCCGTTACGACGCCGATTGACACCCGAGGTAGCCGCAGGCCTCGCCGATCTCGCAAGCCAGACATTTGTGCTCGATGGCGAGCTGGTGATTGCAGGAGAGCCATTCGAGACACTACAGCTACGGCTTCATCCGGCTGAATCTCGCATTGCAAAGCTTTCGCGCGAATATCCGGCCCGACTGATAGCGTTCGACCTCCTGATGCTCGACGGCCGCCCTTACATAGATCAGCCATTGGGAGAACGGCGAGAGGCCTTGGAAGCGTTCGCGAAGAACGTTGGACGGACATCATGGCTCACGATCTCCAAAGGCACACGGTCACTTCGCACCGCAGAAAGCTGGCTCGGCAAGCATGAGATCGAGGGGATCATGGCAAAAAGGCTGGATCTGACCTACAAGCCCGGCAAACGCGCGATGCGCAAGTTCAAGCTCTGGACGACAGTTGATTGTGTCGTCGGCGGCCTCTACTGGCAACGAGGATCACGCGCAGTCGATTCACTGCTACTCGGACTGTATGATGATGACGGACAGCTCAACTATGTTGGACATGCCCGCGTCGATCAGAAGGACAGCCGCGAGATGGGTGAGTTGCTACAGCCACTCATAGGCGGACAAGGATTTTCCGGCCGCTCGCCGGGAGGCAAGAACCGATGGACCGGCAAGGAGCAATCGGTTGTGCCGCTGCTGCCCAAGCTGGTGGCGGAAGTGAGCGCAGATCGCATCACAGGGCAGCATTTCCGGCATGGGGCGCGCATCTTGCGGTTCCGCGACGACAAGCGCCCACGCGACTGCACTATGGATCAACTACCAGAAACTTAGGTATCTCCAGCCAGCGCCTTCACAAGGCTGACAATTCGCCTGCGAAGGCTTTCATCCTTCACATGACAAAACGCCCGATTGAGAGCGATGCCTTCGGTGGAGCTGACAAACTCCATGAGCTGCCTTCTCTCGGTATCGACCTCGCCGCCCGGCTCTCCAACAGTATCCGACAAGTCGTCAAAGAAAAATGAGACAGGAACTTGCAGCAGATCGGCGATGGCTTGCAGGCGACTTGCGCCCACACGGTTCGTGCCTTTCTCGTACTTCTGTACCTGCTGGAATGTGATACCGAGACCTTCGGCAAGCGTTACCTGACTCATGCCGCGTAGCTGGCGCTGCATCCTGATCCGGCTTCCAACATGAATATCGGTCGGATTCGGTTTCTTGGCGGATGTCGGATGCAGGTACATGGTTACTCCTTCGGCAGCTAATATGATTCTCCCGGCTCTCGTGCTTATCCCATCGACCTCAGTCCAAAATAGGGGCGAAGAGCATGAGTAGTCCGACGAGCGCTAGGGGGCCTCCCGGAAAAGCCAGAACCTTGTTAAGTGCTTCATTAAGTCTTTCTCGGCGCTCGAAGTCCTTTTTTTCCTCGTATGAGTCGAAGATTAGAACTCCTGATGAATTAGTTCGTTCGAAACGCTCTCTATCAATACGATTGTGTTGACGGGTTGCCGTGACAATACCCCATCCCCATACTCCAATGATGATTACGCCAAGAAAGAACATGCTTCAAAACACCTAATACACCAACTCACTCCCCTGCCCTGCCATAAAGCGAGAGCAACTGTGCGGTGGCTGCATCGAACCGGGCTTGCATCTGCGCGGCCGAGGACGATGCCGCCCGGACGTCGAGAGCGCTTTGTCGAGCGATGTCGATCACGATTGAACGCAGCTCTTTATCCGCGTTGGCAACGCCGGACCCCTCGCCTGACAGATAATTGCCGAAGCCTCCTGCAAGCGACGCAGCAGGATCGCTATCGCCGGTACTGATCGGGGTTTCGGCGGGAGATGTTCCCGGCGTGCAGGAATTGGGAAGAGACTGCGAACGCCCGGTTCGAGCGGCGGCATTGCCGACCACTGGAACGCGCTCTTTCAGATACCGCTCCGGGTTCACATAGAACCACGTGTTCGGCGAAGCTGACGCGAGCGATTGCGACGTGGCATAGCCGTTTGGATCGCGCTTGCCGCCACCCACCGGGAAAGCGCAATCATTCGTATCCTGTCCCACGATGCACTTCGTCGATGTGACGGCGCTTTTTGGAACCTGAACCTCAAAATGAAGGTGCGGTTTTCCTGCTGCCCTCTTGTCGCCGATCTTGCCGATCTCTTCACCGGCCTTCACGTCACGAGATTCCGGCATCGAGCTAGAATGCAGGTACAGGGTTCGGAACTGGCTACCATCGACCCGGAGACCCATGCTGCCGACGCCGAGCTTGCCGTCATGCGCGGCATAGAGCGGCTGGCCCATAGAAGCGCCGCCCTGCGCGCCCTGCGGGTAGATATCCGCGCCACGGTGCCAACCGTTATTTCCGCCCGAGACACCCGGTCGATTGAACGCGCCATATTCCGAAAAGATCACCGGGCTTTGAACGGGCTGAGCCACCAAGCAGGAGCCACCGGTTGCGTTGCTGCCATCCGGGCTGCATTGTTGGTTGACCTGATTTTCCGCAACATAGGTTCCGGCGCAGGTGCCGTTTCCATCCACGGCGTCCGAGCCAGTACCGCGATTGGTGCAGTCGCCGCCACTTGTAAGCCAATAGCGCATACCGCCCGCACCTACGAGATGGGAGCCAGCTATCAGGCCAGCGCGCGTAACCTGCACGCCGCCAATGGTCTGGCCGATATATTGCTGCCAGTTGCCGAGATAGCCGAGGTTCTTTTCGCCATAGGACAGAAATGCATCATCCTGCGCCGTGGGGTTATTTAGGTAATCCTCAAGGGAATTGACGCCGTTCTTACCCGTCCAGCTCCCGTCCCGGTTCATATAGCCTGCATCAATCAATGCTGGCTTGCCCATCTGATAGGCCCCATAGAAGCCGTTACCGGTATTGGTCTGGTAATTGCCGGAACCTTCGGACATGCGGATGTTCCGCAGGAAATCCGCGCAGTTGGTCGCCGTCTGTTGCGCTTGGCGCGCAAGGGTGAAAGACGTGGACGCAAGCAGGCCAGCCGATGTAACGGCAATCAGGGCGGCCGTGCCTATGCCGTACCAGCGCGTTCTCATGGGAGCACGACCTTCTTGCCGCAAATCGTCAGTTCGTCGCCTTTGGTTTCGACCTTGTTGATTTCACCGCAGGCCTCGAACGGCTTGCCGCTGGCTTCCACACGATAACCGGATGAAAGCCGGTCAATGCGCCACGTGCAAGAATTGGGAACGCAGCTTGCTCCTCTGAGCGAGGACACGAGAAAAACCTTCCCGCTGATGGTGATCAGCCCGTAGGCGAAGCCATAGGAGCCGAACTCCTGTTTTGCCTCCTCGGCCCACTCGTCCACGAGGATATTCCCGATTGCGTTCTTGGGATCGCGCCACTCGTCCGGCTCATAGGTTTCAGTCAAGGTCAACGACTTGGCCCAAGCTGCACCGGTAAATACGGAGCTGCCGACCGCGACAGCGGCGGCAAGGGCTATGAACTTGCGCAATGCGGGCATGAATCGGCCTCCCCGTCACACGGCTTGGATATTCCGATCTTTGTGCCAGATGCACGAGAGAAAGACAATAATTTGTCACGCAAAAATACTGTGAAACCATCATGGAGTTTGATATGTCTCTCGAAACTGTTTCTCGAAACTGTTTCTCGAAATTGCTAGCGCATTGCAGCAGATCATACGGAAGCGATGGAAGGATCGAAAAACGCATGAAAGCCTTTCGAAAGTGGACCGGAGCCATGCTGTTCCTTCTGACGATTCATGGAGCCGTACATGCGCAGGAAACCAGATCGGGATCTGATCTGGTGGCTCCACCGCCCCCCGTGGTCCTGAAACCGGGAGGCGACGGGAACGTCTCTCAGTATGAATATGCGCCAGAGCAACAGCCAACATGGCAGTATGCCGCCCCCGGATCGGCTGAGGATGCGTGCTCAGCCGAGAACGCGCTTTTGCGGGATCAGGTGCGGGATTTACAGTCGCAAACCATGCAGTTGCAGGCCGAGATAGCCAACCTCAAAGCACGCAATCAGGCTTTGCAGAAAGCCGCCAGTGCGAACCAGTGAGATAGTCGATGACTGACCTTACCCAAATCATCATCAACATATTCTCGTTCAACTCCATCGTCTTCTCGATCATGATCCTTTCGATCACGCTCTTTGGGGTGATTGTCGGGGGTATGGGGTTGATCGAAGGTTATGCATACACCACCGGCAATTCACGGTTCTCCACCCGTCAGGCGAGCTTTTCCGGCGCGTTGATGAAGCTGGCCATCGGAAGTGCTGCTGCTGTTGGTGCGGTGATTTTCTATCAGATCGGTGGAACTTTCTCGCTGGGGCAGAATGAGACGACGAGAAACGTTCTCGACTATGCGCAGAATGGCTCGATCTCCGGCACCTATTGCCAGCAGTTTCATTATTCCGTGACCATTATCTGGATGTTGATCGGGACCGTTGCCTTGTTCAATGCAGCCCGTACTGCCTATAGGAAATCGAACGGTGAAATGATCACATGGGGCCAGCCGATCCTCTACCTGCTCGGCGGGATTATGTGCTATTTCGTCAACGATATCACGTCGATGGCCGCAAACACAATCGGGCTGCAAGTAGGCCTCGACAACCTCTGCAAAGCCTTCGGGATGGCCGGAGCCGGTTAAACCAGAGGGGACGCAAGCGCCCCCTCCCCTCGTCAGTCCACATGTAAGGGCTTCATCGGAACACCGTCATCACCTACGCCTGCGGCGTCCAGCAGGACCTCAATGGTGCGGTCATATGGAAGTCGCAAGTGCTGGGACAGCCGAACCATCCTGTTATAGTCGCGGATCGATAGACGGGCACTGAGCTGCTTGGAGGGGCCTTTAGCCTGAAACTTCTTGGCGACCTCCAGCGGCGTTTGCCGTATCGTATCATTCCTTTCCTCGGCCGCCTTCCGCAGTGCTCGTTCAGCGGCCGGGTCGTCGTCCACTGGCTGTGGCGCAAGCTGGGCGGCGGCTTCCAGCTTCTTGTTGATGTCGTCCATATCCTGCGGAACACGAGCGGATTTTTTCGCGGCTCCGAACCCAAATGTATTGCCGGTCATGCTGCCTGCTCCTTCTTACGCGCCTGAATCTCCATAACGGCCTCGATCATTTCAGCGGCGAGCAGATCGGCGTTGATAATTGCCTTATCGATGCCGTTGTATTCTTCGGGGTCCAATTCTGAGAGTGTCGTTCCCACCATCATTGCTTTGTAAGCCGAGCGCTCGTGGAGATGTGTCTTGAAGGCCGGAATGTCATTTTCCTCGACCTCATCACGAATCTTTCGCTCCACGCGGGTGACAAAATTCGGGGTCGTGCGCGCCCAAAGAACGCGGCGTTCGATTGGACGACCAAGGGTTTCTTCGTCGGTCGCAATGTAGGCAAATGCTGCTGCCGCAAGACGTGCATCTTCCGGGCTTGGCTGCATCGGGATGATAACCAGATCAGCCTTGCTGATGATGGGGGTGCGCATGTCCGAAGTAAAACCGGCCATGTCGATGAATACCCATGTCGAGCGTGCCGTTTCCTCGCGAATGAGACGATGAATATTGGCGCTGTTGGTTTCTTCCACGACACGGATAGCCGAATTGACGGCCTTCTCTCGCCAATTCGCAATCGTGCGCTGAGGGTCGGTATCAATAATTGAGACAGTTGCATTCCGGCGTGCGAGCGCATCGCCGAGCGTGATTAGCGCAGTGCTCTTCGCGGAACCACCTTTTGAATTGAAAGCTGCGATGATTGGCATGGCCATCCCCTCTAAAAGTGCAAATATGTCGCCTTATACCATCGCAAGCTCGCACATGCAAGCGCCTGCCTGCACTATCCATCACATGCCTGTAACTGCATTTGTATGCCTTCCCATGCTTTCAATAGCATTCGCTAGCTATCACATGCAGTTGTTAGCTATCGTATGCATGCGCTGTGTATCTCTGGATGTCATTTGCTAGCGTTTGCTAGCACGCTGAAGGCGCATCGAATCGACCGCCATAGATGCCCGCTGACAGCAAAGAAAAGCCTCGGATGAGGAATTGATCATCCGAGGCGTAAATCGGCTCTCTACGGCCTCCTATGGCCGTTTTAGCATTTTACCGTTTCTTTCTGTTCCGGTGCTTCTCCCAAACCCGGCTTTCAGAAATGATCTCAGATCGAGCCTGCTTCACCTTTTCAGTCCAGAGCATGTAATCCTCCGGAAGGCCGAAAAGGCGACGGTAATCGGCGGCCGTGATCCCATAGTGACGCAAGCTGCGGGTCATGACCTGAAAGCGACCACCGTCCAGCATCGAGACAACATAATCCTCGGTGCTCGCATTCTCGACGGAAACAAGCGGCTTCATGCGCGGCTTAGTCTCCATGCCATCCATCTGCTTCAACAGGCCTTCAAACTCCATGAGCATATAGCCCATGTGAGATAGAAGCGCCTGATATTCCGGTAAGACCAATGGAGTGTCGGGAGGGGAGGGGAGTTCGTTAGATTCTCGCGCAGCAATACGGCTCTCATGCTGTTCCAACTTGGCGACGAGCGCCTGATCGGCTTGAATGAGATTTGCGAACACAGACAGATCTTCCCTCAGAGCGAGCAGAGCATCCGCCATCCTCTGGCGAGTGCGCTGCTCAGCTCTCCTATCGCTTCCGGGCTTCGGACGAGTTTTTCGCTTAGAGCTGACGGTCTCCCCGGCAGCCATCTTCTCGGCACGCTTAGCTTCCGCTTTCTGCGAACGCTTAACGCGGGCACGCTCCTTGCGCTCTTTAACCTTCATGCCGAAGGAAGCCACACGAGCACGGCTCGTATCATTTGAGTCAGCGGACAAGTTATGCCCCATCTGGCCGGTAAGCGTCATTGGTGTTGCAGTCATCGGCTCGGTTAATTTCATCGAGTGCGGGTCCTTCTCTCGCACCCAAACAGGTACAGGTGTAATTTTGTTGCATGATGCGGCTCTCCATCCCCTTGGGGTTGTTTGTTATCGTTGTTCATTGCTTGAAAATAAGCTCCGCAGCTCATCTCTCACGAAATCTCCCAATGGAGCCACGGTCTCATAGAAGCGGCCAGTAACAGCCTGCCACGCCCGATAGCGCATGGCGAAAACGGTCATGAACAAGGGGGCCGAAAGGAGAAGGCCGCCGATGAACATCATGACCGACCCACGAAAGGCGCTGTAAAGCGCTGCGGCGGATACCAGAACGCAGGCGATCACAAACATCATGGTTGCCTGCCGGAGGAAATAATCACGCCTTTTCTCGGGCGAGTAGTGCAGGGTAGGCGCGTTCGCCTGCGCCAATGTGTTCAGAGTAATCACCGTCCCGCATTCAGGATGCGAACAACGGCGGCTCATAGGATCGTCAGCTACGGGTAACAGAACGCCGTCCCTGCCATGGAGCTGGCAATCGGGGCAGGCGGGGCGATCCGTTTTGAAAGCTTCGAGCGCCAGCTTGAGCGAATCAACGTGCTGGCGCTTTACCGGATTATTTGGTGCGAGAAAGCGGGCAAAACGATAAGTCCTGCGACCGGCGCGACGAATCCAGCCGTCCTTAGTTACATAGATTTCATCGGCCTCGTCGGCTTTTTCCGCGCGTTTGCGCCGGAGAGGATTCCACATTGTCATCTCGCCAGCTTATGAATGTGAAAGCGCACTATTGCAGAACAATCAATTCACTCCAAGTGTCGAGGCGGGAACCATCTAAAATTTCCTCGGGAGGAATGGTCCAATTAGCCGTCTCACCCGCATTGGAGATCGTGAGATTCAAGCCATTCGCGCTGAGAGAGAGCGTATTCCGGTCCCCGAGCGCATTGACGAACTCCGTCGAAACTGAGGGATCGTCAGGCTGTACATCGAATGTCAGCCCTTCGGTGCTTATAGCCCCGGCCTGCCTGCCCCAAAGAGAGAATAGGGTCTTAACCGGCTGAGGTGCAAAGGAATCATTCACCAAGGATATCAACCGTGGTGGCAGTGGTTCCCATTCAAGAAGCGGGCTAACGGCCGCCATCGCGCTATCCCTTCGTGTCGCAAAAGTCATCTAAACCCCTTATAGCATAATACTTTTCTAAAGCGTTCACAAGGCATGCAATATTGCTATTGCATGCGCATGCTATCTATATCATGCGCATGATCACAACAGCGTGTGCAAGGCTATACAATCAATCGCTGTACGTGTAATGCTTTTGGGTGATATAAATAGCTTGCAAATTGAACGAACGACATAGAAAAGATAGCGACACGAAATGCGATTTAAGAGCACGTTGGGGTTGAATACGGCGTAAGTCGTAGCATTGGAGGGATGATGGCTCGACGGCCGAAAGCAACGGCGGACGAGACAAACGTTCGAGAGGGGTTTGTGTGATTAGGCATGGAATAAGGACCCCGCACATGGGGTGATCGGCGTCCAAACGGGACCCCCATTTGCAATGGGGTTACAACAGCCTCCGGTTTCATCGGAGGCTTTTTGTTCGGATGCTTATTGTGGAAACAATTCTGAAGATACGGCGGCTAGCCCATGTTCAGGGCAAGTCGATCAAGGCGATCTGCCGGGAGTTGGGCATATCGCGGAAAGTGGTGCGGAAGGTTTTGCGCACCGATGAGACGGAGTTCAAATACGAACGGACCCGTCAACCTCAGCCGAAGCTCGGCCCCTGGCGCGGTCAGCTCGATGGAATGCTCCTCGCCAATGAGGCCAAATCTTCTCGCGAACGGCTGACACTGATCCGGATATTCGAGGACTTGCGCGACCTCGGCTACGAGGGCGGTTACGACACAGTCCGGCGTTACGCCCGAACATGGGCGAAGGAGCGCGGGTCCGTGACGGCGCAAGCCTATGTGCCGCTCTATTACGCGCCGGGCGAGGCCTACCAGTTCGACTGGAGCCACGAGATTGTCGTGCTGAACGGCGTGACGACGACGGTGAAGGTTGCGCATATCCGGCTCTGCCACAGCCGGATGATGTATGTGAGAGCCTATCCGCGCGAGACGCAAGAGATGGTCTTCGACGCCCATGACAGGGCGTTCGCTTTCTTCGGCGGGGCCTGCACGCGCGGCATCTATGATAATATGAAGACCGCGGTGGAGACGGTCTTCGTCGGCAAGGAACGGCAATACAATCGCCGCTTCCTACAGATGTGCAGCCATTACCTGATCGAACCGGTGGCCTGCACGCCGGCGTCGGGGTGGGAGAAAGGCCAGGTCGAGAACCAGGTCAATCTGGTGCGCGAACGCTTCTTCACGCCGCGACTGCGCTTCAAATCCTACGATGAACTGAATGGCTGGTTGCTGGACAAGTGCATCAGTTACGCCCGCGCTCATAAGCACGTCGATCAGACGGAGCGCACGATCTGGGAGGTGTTCGATGCGGAGCGGCCGCACCTGGTCGGCTATCCCGGCAAATTCGACGGCTTCCACGCTGTGCAGGCCTCGATCGGCAAGACCTGCCTCGTGCGTTTCGACAACAACAAATACTCGGTACTGTCTACGGCAGTCGGCCGCCCTGCCGAGATACATGCCTATGCAGATCGCATCGTCATCCGGCAGGATGGCGTGGAAATCGGCCAACACGATCGCTGCTTCGGCCGTGGCGAGACGATCTATAATCCCTGGCATTACGTGCCGGTCCTGACCCGCAAACCGGGAGCACTGCGCAACGGTGCGCCGTTCCACGACTGGGTTTTGCCCGCCGCCATGGAGAAGGTGCGCCGCCGGCTGAAGGCAATGCATGACGGCGACCGGCAGATGGTGTCGATCCTCGAATGCGTGGGCCTGGACGGGCTCCCCGCCGTCGAAGCGGCCTGCCAGGAGGCGATCGATCAGGGCGTGTTCTCGGCCGCCGTCATCATCAACATTCTGGCCCGCAAGCGTGATCCGCAGCCGGCCGCCATCCTTTCCATCCCCGATGCGCTTCGCCTGACCCATGAGCCTCTGGCCGACTGCGCCCGTTACGACAGCCTGAGGAGGGCAAGCTGATATGGAACGATCCCAAATCCTCGACATGATGGGCACGCTGAAGCTGTTCGGCATGCGTAGCGCCTATGACGAGATCATGGCCTCCGGCATCAAGCGACAGCACGAACCGCCGCGCATCGTCGGTGACCTGCTTCAGTCGGAGATCGCCGAGAAGCAAGCGCGCTCCATCAAATACCAGATCACCGTCGCCAAGCTGCCGCTGGCCAAGGACATCGACGACTTCGACTTCACCGACACGCCGGTCAACGAAGGCCTGGTGCGCCAACTCGCAACCGGGGCCTTCCTCGCCGAGCAGCACAATATCGTTCTGGTCGGCGGAACCGGCACGGGAAAGTCTCACCTGTCCATCGCCCTTGCTCGTGCTCTGATCCGCAATGGCGCACGCGGCCGCTTCTTCAACGTCGTCGACCTCGTCAATCGGCTCGAGACGGAGGCACGTAGCGGCAAACAGGGACGGCTGGCCGACTTCATCACCAGGCTCGACTTCGTCATCATGGACGAACTGGGCTATCTCCCATTTGCCCAGGCGGGCGGCCAGCTCCTCTTCCACCTCATCAGCAGGCTCTACGAGCGGACGTCCATCATCGTCACGACGAACCTGGCCTTCGGCGAGTGGCCGGCCGTATTCGGCGACGCCAAGATGACCGCCGCTCTGCTCGACAGGCTCACCCACCATTGCGAGATCGTGGAAACCGGGAACGAATCCTGGCGCTTTAAAAACCGCTCTCAAAGCTAAAGCCGAAAAGACAAACAACCCGCGCCCGCAGGCCCTTGCGCTAAATGGAGAGCCCCGGGCCTACGCGCGCTGACCCGATGCAACTAGAGGCAGGGGTCCCTTTTGGGAGCCGATAAGGGGTCCCGTTACGACGCCGATTGACAGGGTTTGAGAATTTCACCCTGAGATTGCCTGTTGGGCAATCAGAGAGGATGACGCGATTTACAACCCGTCATCGACTATCCGTGGGTGAACTCTTCACGTTCGGACTGAACGTGGCGAATGTGAAGCCTGACGGATCAGATCGGCGTATGATCGACTACGCGCGGTTGAATAACGAGTTATCGAACGGGGAGGGGGGTGTAATCGCTCATTCAGGGCGCTTCACGCTCACCGAAGCAAATCGGATACGAACGTTCCGCACTCTACACAATCTGTCGATGCCGTATCTTCTCGTGTATCTGATGAACGAAATCGACATAGGCCCTGCTGGAGAAGGCCGTCTCTGGATCGATTTCGAGACGATGACGATCATTCAAAGAGGCACTGACGCGGAAGTGCGCCGCCTACGCAACGGTTAGGCTGTGCGCACCATGCGAGCCTCAAAAGCTGCACGCCTAACGCTCTTGGGCGCATCCAGCTTCGGCAGCATGGACTGTGACGGCATATAGATCAGACCCGCATCCTCAATCACGTTATTCGACCGCATCCGACCGGCGAACTGGATAAGACCGGCTCGACCATGCTGGGCGAGATCGTCACGGATCAAGAGCAGGATTTTGCGGACGGTTGAACCTTTCAGTTTGGCGGTAGCGAATACTTCCCCTTCACCGTCAATCGCAATTGCGATTTCTACGTCAGGCTGGGGCCTGTCCGCCCTGACGATTTCGATACCATCGAGGACATCGGCCGGGCATGTGAACCGGATTGGCATTGTGTTGAGCTTAACGATACGCCGACCCTCGACGTTCTCCGCTCCCATGTTCTTGTGGACTACCATTCGGTTATCCTGCTCAACGATCAAATTGCCTTTCATCATAACCCTCACTTTCGAAGGCTGTAAGATGGTCTGGACTCGTCAGTCTTATCAATCTTTCCGGCCTCAATAAGATCGGCCATAGCGTCTCGAACCCGTTGCCCTGCCCGCTTGCGGTCAATGCCGAAAAGCTCCGCAAATGTCTCAGCAAAAACAGCCGATCTTGCTGCCCCGCCGTCCGACAAGAGATGCACAATCATATCCGCATCACGCCTGCGTTGGGAATTGGGATTCTTCCCGTCACGATAATCACCTTTAACACGCTCAAAAATTGCTTTCGCCTTTTCAAGCTCATGCGCTTCGCCGGTGTGCTTTACCGATTTTGCTGCCATTCTTTCCTGCCATACCAATGTTAAAAACACATGATGGCGAGCATACAAATCGCTGCATAGAATGGCAATGAGAAATGCTCCTATATGCGGCGATTAGGAGGTATTTGGCCCCCCATTATATCGCCCATTCTTGATTCCATTCAGCGGCCTTGGACTATCAATATTCCCCGACTTAGACGGCGCTGGGGCTACCATTTTTCCGTGACTGCTCTCAGCCTTTGATGCACCAAGCTCAAGCTTAAATGCGGCAGCTTTTGCGAGCGCTGATGCGAGCTTCATAACCGATTTTGGAGAGACAGCAGCAACGCTTTCACTACTGGGCTTAACAGGCAATGAGCCTCTGGCTTTACTCCTATTGCCGTATGCGACATGCGCAGTGGTCGCAGCCCTATGGCCCATCGCTCCGGCAACCTCGCCACGGGCATAATCAAGCGTTTTCTTTGCGTCGGCAGAAAACTGATGTCTCGCCTCATAAATACGAGTTCGAGACTGACCCTTGGTGATCGATCCAGCGGCCTTCAATTGTTTCTTTGCGTTATTGAAAGCGCGCCTGATATTCCCCCCGATCCGCTCCCAATCCGCGCCCATTAGATCGTTCAAGAGGCGGCGAATTGACTGAATCTGCTCCTGCGTCAAAATCTCCCAATTTATAATCAATTCGCGGTAAGGACCGTTGCCCGAAATTCCCGGTCGATACTTAGCGTTTTGAACGCGCAGAACATCCCCGTGAAGTTCTGCGCGCGCCCATTCGCACGGCCTTAATCCTACTATTGGACCCGCAATCAGCATGTCCGCAGCGATGCGTTTATTGCGCCCTTTTGGCGTGTTTCTTAACGCATCAACTAGACGCTTGGCCAGCGGTTGCGGCAGCTTCTTTGGAG
Organism: Agrobacterium sp. FDAARGOS_525; assembly: GCF_003938925.1. NCBI lineage: Bacteria > Pseudomonadati > Pseudomonadota > Alphaproteobacteria > Hyphomicrobiales > Rhizobiaceae > Agrobacterium > Agrobacterium sp. FDAARGOS_525. The sequence continues at coordinate 26,671 of NZ_RKIU01000006.1, forward strand.
GTCGTTTTGTTTTCAGTGGTGTGGGCTTGGTAGCGGCGAATAATCGAGTGAATAGCTCTGCTTCCTCGGAGCCATGATGCACGCCAATCCACCACTTGATTGCCGCGCGTAGGAAACGCCAACTCGACGCTGATAATTGACGACCACTGGCTGTCAAGACGCGGACGTATTCCGTCGCACTCGGAGAAACATTTTCCTCCGCTAGAACCCGGTCAAAACGCAGGCCAGCACGACGGTATGCGCGTTCTGTCCTAACTGCGAGTTCCATTCTATCCCCTACGTTTACGTATCGATGCAATAATGCACATATCATCCACAAGGCGGTTAATGCAAGCGCTGTTCGTTCATTGCGCGTGCAATATCATTATTGCATGTGGCTTTTTCGCGCTTTTCATTTTGAAAAATTGTGTGCATAACAATGTGTAATGCAGCTCATGGAGAGGTTTGAGAAATGCGATTTTCAGCAGCTATCGCTTTACTGGCGCTGGCACTTGCCGGATGCCAGACCACCGGGCAAACCAGCACAGATTCGTTCGTGAAGAAGACACTGGAAGAGAACCGCACGACACTTTCGGTTCCCAAGGTCGCCCCTCCCTCCGAAGAATACCCGCCTGCACCGGCAGACACCGCCAATTCCTGATGGGGCAGCTACATGGCTGACCGTCTGGTAACGGTCGCGGTCGATATCGGTTCACTCAGCACAAAGGCGATGGTAAGTGGAAAAGGTCACGCGCGGCGTGTCACGTTTCCAACCCGAATATCGCTGGGTGAGAGAGCACATAGCAGCGGCAGCGAATTGCCCTGTTATGTGGTTATCGGTGACGATATCGCCCGCGTCGGAGATCGATCAGAATATCGCGGTTTTGTGACGGGCGAGCTTGCCGGGGCATTGTCACCGCAGGAGAAGTTAGGCGCACTTCTATCCGCCGCCTTTTCCAAACTAGGCGAGCCTCAATGCGACGTTCTGATGGTGAATGTTTCAGAGCCAACGCTTACCCCATTTGCCGACAGCGTGCGGTATGCTCTTGAGACAGCCCGACCTCGTGCTAGCAACGTGATAAGCGCTGGCCGTATTGGGGTAATGGGGTCTGCAACAGCGCTTGCAGCGGATGTCCTTTTGGATATGCGTGGGGAGCCTGACGACAAATCGGTGCCCCCCGACGGTTTTCTGGCGTGTGTCGATTGTGGGGCGCGTGAATGGCGATATGCGCGTCTGAACTTATCAAAAGGATATCCTCTGCCAGAGGCTTCCGTCGCAGCAGATTTTTATGTCGAGCGCGCAGCCATCAGTGCCATTGAGGAACAGTTTGAAGAACCGGTAGTGGGCGTTTCGGAGACGATGGGATCACGTACCACCTTAGTCAGTGGAATCGAGCGTGACGTGACTGGTCTCATTGATGCCGCCCGCCATAAGGCATGGCGAGAGTTCGGGGCTTCATTCGTACAAAAAGCGCTCGGCGAGGAATGCAAACGTATCTATGCCGGAGGCGGACATGCGACGGCGCTTTCGACAGGAATGATTTCTAAGAAACACATTGATACGCGCGTTGCGAAACAATGTGAAATGAGTATAGTGCGAGGACTTCTCAAAAGCGGGAATCGTTGGGGCAGAGTAGTGGACTGATGGCGGCCGAGCAGGACAGCGAACCAATCGTGGTGACGATCTCTCCGGGTTATCTCGGTGAAACACTCCACGATTATGTCATGGGGCTTCCGCCTCTGCTGAGAGGCACAGAGATCGCGCGGCTGGCATTCGCCGGGTACAAGCGAGAGCATGCAAACGCACAGCGCCGTAAGAAGCCGAGCTTCGTCGCCGGTTCGGCGGTTATCGAGATGGTCGGAAGGAAGATTAAATGGGTCGGTTAGGCATTGTGATGGCGCTGGCGGCGAGCATTTCGGCGACGGCCTTGTCAGCAGCCAGAGCACAAGAAGAACAGTCGCCGGTTCGGCAGAACGTCTACTCCAACGTGCCGAATGCCGGAGCTGCGGCTTATCCCGCATATCCCGCTTATCCTACCTATCCGCCCGTCTACCCCGGATACCCGCCGATGGGCTATCCGCCCGTCTATCCCGGTTATCCTCCGATGGGCTACCCACCGGGCTATCCGCAGATGGATCAGGGGCCAACTGCACTTGGTCCCGGCATGCCGGGTCAAAGTGTTGTTCGCGATCCTTCTACCGGAGAAATGATCACCGCAGGGCAGGGGGCAGACAAACGGATCGAGGTTGATCCGGCGGTCAATCTTCGCGGTCAAACGCCGACATGGCGAGGGCCGCAGGTGCCTCCCGGTTCCGGTCTGGCGGGCCAAGGTCCAGCGCGTGACGAACTGGTGGAAAGGACGGCACGCACGGCCGGAATAAGGGATGGCTATGCGCAGGAAGCCGAGCGGATCAATGCGGCGCTCCTAAAACAGAGTGCATGGCTCGATAGCACGTATCCATTCGCACAGCTTATGATCAACAAGTATGTTGTGCCGCCTGTGGTGGTACTTACCGGAGATCGCGTCGAGAGAAACGGGCCGAATGTTCTCGACCTTACGCTCGGTAGGTTCGAGATCTATTCGCAGGCCCGGCTTACTGCACAACCCCCATCATGGCGCACCTATCTGCATATGCAGTCCGATCCCTACAACGGCATCGCCCTGCGGCCCCGCACTGAAAAGGATCAGAAGGTGTGGGACGGCTCTTACAAGAGCGGTCAGGCTGTTGGGATCAAGGAGGCGCGGGCTTATTTCGAGGAAGCCGAGCGCCGCATGCGCCGCGATTTTGAAGGAATGGTGCGCTTTCACGATCTAGCTCGGAAAGGCGCAATATCCCTTCCACAGACTGTTATGAACGGTAAGGCGCTCGTTGTGAGCCGGGACGGTCAGGTCGCTTTGCGCGGCTTGAAGCGCATTCAGCTCACCGTGTCACCCCGTTTCAAAGCTGGAGCTGGCGCAGATGCCTTCCCGGTGGGTTCGGCTGATGTGACAGTTCGGGGACTGGCACAAGCACCCCGAGCAACCAAATCATCGACCAAATAGGGGACCGGACATGGACCAGTATAATCCTGACGTTTCTCCTCTGGGCCTGTGGACTGGTGCACGTGACTTGTCGCAGGCCTACCGGATGACGGAATCGTCAGAGGACATCATGCGGGTCCTCGCCTATGCGGCCAAAAAGGGCTGTCAGGATGTGATCTTCCAGACTGGTTTGCCCATCATGATGAACCTGCGCGGTTCTTACATCGCGCTGACAGAGTGGACTTACGACAACTCCGATTTCATTCGAGCCGCAAAGCAGATCACGGGCGGCGGCGGTGATATCGAAATTCGCCTTGCAGGAGGCCGCGCGTTCAACAGGCGCATTGATGTCCGCGACCGCAGTGATCGAGACGAATATGGTGAGCCGAAGGTCTATCGCTTTCGCGTGAACGTCTCGGCTTGCTCTTATGGTGCCGGACAAGGCGGTCAGATGGTCTGCCGATACATTCCGGCTAACCCTCCTACCGTATCCGATATCCAGCTCGAAGAAGATATTATTGCGGAATCGACGCCTGAGATGGGGGCGGTGATTCTGTCCGGCCCAACTGGATCAGGAAAGACGACGACATTCGCGGCTCTCCTGCGCCGGGTAATGGAGGAAGACACCGCGATTGAAGGCAACGTTGTGACGCTGGAAGAGCCGATTGAGTTCCTTTTCGACTCGATTTCGTCACATCGATGCGTGATTGCCCAATCTGAAATTCCAACGCATTTTGAAAGCTTCGAAAAAGGCATTCAAGAGGCTATGCGCCGCGTGCCTCGGCTAATCGTGATTGGCGAGCAGCGAGATTACCACACGATGGCAGCAGCACAGGAGGCGGCCAATACTGGCCATGCCGTCTATACGACCGTCCACTCAAACACTGCCGCGTTGTCGATTCAGCGTATCGTCGGAAAGTTTCCGCGCGAACAGCAGAGTCAGGCTTTCGAGATGGCAGTGGCGACGACGCACATGGTTGTCTCTCAGGTGCTCGTCCGCAACCGGTCAGGCGGGCGCGTCTGCATGCGCGAGTGGGTGATCTTGGACGACGAAATTCGTCAAGAGCTGATCAAGGTAGGCTTCCTCGGATCATCTGGATATCTGTCGGAACTGATGCGATCCCGCAAAAGCGGAAAGTCGATGCGCGACAGCGTGCGCGAACGTTTCAAAGCCGGTGAGATTGATGAAGACGTGGCGCAGAAGGTGTTGCGGCGCTATGGCGTACCGCGCACTGACAGGGTGCTCTCATGATCAGCCTCACGCGGCGAGCATTTGTGGTCGGCGGGATCGGCACTGTCACGGTGGGTAGCATGCCATCTATGATAGCAGCCAATCCGCTCCCGCAGACGAGTGAAGAGCAGAAACTCGCTGCTGAAAAAGTAAACCGACTGTCGCCCGAAAGTGGGACAGACCAGATCCCCGAAACCGAAGAGTCATCAGAGTTATCGGCCGATGACAAGCGGCTACACGAGGAAGCAAAGAAGGCTGCACGGGAAGCCTCCGACCCGAGAACTCACGGTTTCGGCACCCTCCAGCTCTACCGGCAGGCGACCGGCGAGAGCATGGCGGTGAAATATCGGACGGAGGAAGGCTATTATCGAGATGCCCTTGCCGAGCTGTCATGGTTCTGGCGAGACGTGGCCGATGCAGATCAAGCGGTATGGATTGATCCTGCGCTGCTTGATTTTGTGTCATCGGTGCAGTCGACGATGGCGACGATCCACGGCTCCATGCTGCCCTTTATCCTGACCAGTGGGTATCGGACGCCAGTGCACAATTCCAGCATAGAGGGAGCGGCGCGAAATTCGCAACATCTCTACGGCCGAGCCGGTGACTTCAAGGTGCCGGGCTATCCCGCGCGCTCCATCGGGATAGCTGGACTTGCTTTCAAAGGTGGTGGAGTGGGGTTCTATTCGACTTTCACCCATCTCGACGTAGGAGAGCTGCGCTGCTGGCCGCGCGGCTGCAACAACATGGTGGCGCACAATGGCTGATGAGATCGTTAGTTACACGAGTGACAATTGGCGGTTCACTGGTGAGCCGCTGAATGGGATTCTCGGTTTGCATGGTACGGTGATGTTGATCGGGCCGACATTCATACTGTTCGGGATGATCTGGCAGTTCACCAAAATCAATTTATGGATGTTCTTTATCGCCTTTTGGGTGATTTACATTCTGCTCGCGATATATGCGAAAATTACCGGGTTCACACCGCGAGATACGCTGATGCGGTTGATTATCAGGCTCGGATTTCGGGGGAGATACCGCGTCTGATGCAGGCCTTGTCTCGTGAAGAGTTCGCTTGCTCGAATTTGTCGAGGCTCGTGGTTGAAGAAACCATAGGGAGTATCCTTGCCGCGCGTCAGCCCCCGTCACGGCCGGAGGATGAACCGGTGCATCTGCAAGAAGAGATGTTCAAGCGGATGATGCAAGGAGTTCTCGATAAATGCGAACCGGAAGTGCAGAAGGCGTCTGCGCTGGCGACCACGAGGCCGCCTTTCGGTAACACGTGCTCTGCCGTCTGGTGCAGTCCTGAATTTGCGCTACCGATCTTTATAGGCTTGGCGGCGGACGCGGCGCAGCAGCTCGGTGCCAATGGCCCGTCAAAGACGCTTTTCCGTTTCGAGATCGGTCTACAGCGGGGAGCACTCTTTGGAGTGGTTTTCCGTAAGGCTTCCTTCTTCGCAGCTTCCCGTGAACGGGATGCCGTGGCGCTCGCCTTCGCGCAGATTCTGGCCCACTCAGTTCGTTCGGCCTTAATGATGCCGGGAGAGGCTGCTCGCGGGCTGCGGTACGCATTGTCGCTTGCTGGTCGCCTTCCTTAACGTCAGTTCATCGGAAGGAACCGGCTCACTATGGAGTATCCACAGTAGGAGATTTTATATGCGAAGATTTAAAGCGGAATGGGTTGAAGCTCCACAGGTCACGAAGACTGAGAATAACCTATTTTCATCTAAAACAATAAAATTGCCTCAAGTTAATATGAGACTATTCCTCAATGCTATTGAAGATTGCTATGAGTCTGATTCAAAACTATCTCGTGTAATTTCATGCTCTTGCGATACGGCGTGTGAAGAGCTGGATTGATGCGATGAACAGCCAGGCGGTTGCTGAGGCGATGGTTTGTTCGAAGTCCTTGGCGAGACGTCGGTTGCGGCTGAGCCATGCGAAGGTTCGTTCCACCACCCAGCGGCGCGGCAGCACCTCGAAGCCTTTCGCGGCGTCGGACCGCTTGATGATTTCGATGGTCCATTTGCTCTTTCCGATCTTGCGCAGTGCCTCCCGGAGCTTGTCACCGGCATACCCACCATCGGCGAAGACGTGCCGCAGCCACGGGAAGCGGCGGATTATTTCGGCGAGGACGAACGGTGCCCCGTCGCGATCCTGGATGTCGGCGGTGTGGATCACAGCATGAACCAGGTTGCCGTCTGTGTCGGTCAGGATGTGGCGCTTGCGCCCCTTGATTTTCTTGCCCGCATCGTAGCCCCGAGGCCCGCCGCTCTCGGTGGTTTTGACACTCTGGCTGTCGATCACTCCTGCACTGGGCGACGCTTCGCGCCCTGCCGCTTCCCGGCCGATCAGAAGCAGAGCATGATTGAGCGAAAGCCACAGACCATTGTCGCGCCACAGGTAGAACCAGCGTCGTACCGTCGAGACCGGAGGAAAGCAGGGCGGCAACATCCGCCAAGGCAGCCCTCCGCGCAGCAGATACAGGATCGCCTCGACGATGCGCCGCAGCGGCCACTTCCGCGGACGCCCAACCTGTGAAGGCTGCGGAAGAAACGGCTCCAGCACGGCCCATTCCGCGTCAGTCAAATCGCTTGGCAAAGTCAGCTGTGCACGGGCATACTGCGCCCGAGTGGTGTCGGTCCACATCGTCGAACTCCGGAAGTTTGTTGCAAAACCCCGTGAATCAGCGACTTGGGATGGCGTCAAGCTAACCCGCTGACACCACTCAACTTAATTTCGGATCAGGCTCTATGGCGATTTTGATGAAGCAGGATATGATATTGTGAATACGATGGTAGCCGGTAATGGCGCTATTATAATTGGCAAGCGTCGCGACAGGTCATGACCTACGGCAGACTAGAAATATCCGTTTCGCGAAGCAATTGGTCCATGGTGAGTAATGGTGCCCGCATCGCCTTCGCATAGGCGTAGTGAAAGCAGTCGAAATTGCTGAGATGGCGCTTGCCGATGCCGTGTTGCTCGGCGACCGCGACCGCGTATTGCAGGACACGGCGCGGCGATCCGGGTTCCCGCAGCCGGATATTACGGGCTTCCAGCCATTCGACCACCGCCCCCTCGGCCGCGCTGTAGGGGCAATCGAGCTGATCGGGGCGTGAAAGAACGATAATGGCTTCCCATGCTGCGAGGACGGACGTGAACGGGGCCTTTGCCTCGATCAAGGCGGTTTCATATGCGTCGGCGCTGTCCTCGCCAGCCATCATTGAAACTATAGCGCAGGCATCAACGAACATTACTTGCCCTCGCTGAGATCATGGTCAAGATCGTGATAGGCTTCCGGTGGCACCGGTTTGCGGTTAGGCTGGAAAGACAAGCCGCGTTTTGCGAGAATTTTTCTCGCCGTCTCTCGGGGCGTCTCAGTGTGCATCCGCTTGGCGATGGTTTCGCGCAATGCAGTGATCACCGCATCCGTGATGCTGGACTTGTCGATCTTGGCCAATTGACGAGCCAGCTTGTCAGCATCCTCATTCCGAATGTTCAAAACCATGATTGTGTAGCTCCGAGCGTGTAGCACACTTTACGCTCGCGTGTAGCTTATTACAAGCAATTTGGCGATTGGGCGGATGCTGCGTTATACAGTGTTTTCTCTTTACACTTGACAATGTAATTTTTCCAGCGCCCTTTAGTGAGGCAGGAGCCGTTTTCCGGCCGGAGTGGGCAGTTGATAGGAGGGATTTTCATGGCAATGCGCCCGAATCGCAGGCAATCCGCGAAGTCTGGTAACAGCGAATCGCGGCCCGACCGTCCAGCCATGCTGGGCAATGTCGCTCTCCAAGTCGAGAGCTATTCCGCAAAAGACAACATCGTTACGGTCACGGGAAAGAATGTCGTGACTGGTGCCCCTTTGACAATTGGCCTGATGTCACCGGCTCGCGCCGCGAACATCATGAAGGCCGGAATTGACGATGACCGTGAGCGTGTCGAGATATGGGCGCAACGTTTGTCAAATCAGGTAGGCTTGGACAGATTCGCCGATCCGAAGGATGATAAGTTTTACGTCAAGCCGGGTGGCGTGCTGCAACTGACCAATGTGCGGCTCGATTTTTCTGACAAGAACTACTATGCCCAAACGGCATTCGGCTTGGTTCCAGACCCGGATTCCAAGGCTGTCTTGAGCGGGACGATCAGCTTGCAGAAGTTCGAGAATGGCTCGATGCGTCTCCAAGTCTATCAGCCTGACGCGGCCGTGGCGCTCGATCCCGCCGATCAGGCGAAGACCCGATCCGCTATTTCTGCGGCCTTTGACCCAAAATCACCAGTGGGCGACGGACTGATGACGCGTACTTTGATGGTCACTGTCTCCCAGCCGAATGAGCGTGGGTACATTGATTTCAACACCTATTTCGCACGCTCTTTCAGCTATGAGGTTGGCACCGGGGATTATCGTCTGTCCTCGAATTTCGGTGACACTCTCGACCGGATGACCCTTGATAAAAAAACTGGCATCGCGATGACGGTTCTTGCGTCAGTTGCGGGCGTACCCTTCGAGAAGATCGCTTCGCGGATTGCTGACGGGCCGGAGCGGGGTGATATCGAGAAGACCCTTCGAGATTACTACGAGGGAGTGAAGGCCGAAGGCGTGAAGGTCTCCATTACGCCGGGCTACACAGTGCCCTTTCTCAAGGCGGCAGAAGAGCACATCGCCAAGCGGGAAGAGATGTTCGCGAATGAAGTCTTCCCCGGCGTGGTTTCCGTTGCAACCCGCCGCGCCGATGGGGAAATGATGGAACGTCCGGCAGCAACGTCCGTTATGGCGAGCAAGGCGCTTCCCAAGCAGCAGCCAGAAAATCCGCCCGAGCTGACAAAGGTTGCTGAACGCGCGCACCGAACCTTGCATGGTATCGAGTTCAAGCGGCCGGATGCCCCTGCGGAATCAAAGAAGACTGCCGAGAAGAGCGCAGAAGCGACTTTGAATCGCGGTCCTTCGCTGAACTTCTAACACCGGGAGGCGTCGATGCCTTCGGTGGTTCTCCCCATACTCGCGAAGGACAATATCGGAGCGGCGTATATCCCGCGCGCGTCGCGTATGCACGCGGGCAATAGTGACCTTCTGATCGTCGTGAACACGGATACCGGCGTGCGGCCTGTTGAGGCTGCATTAAAGGAATACAACGTCCCGATCCTGAATATGATCAAGACGGACGTGGCCACGGCCTTTGTCGTTCGGCCCCCTGATGATCTACGTGCCACTGATTTGTGGTCGCGGATGGGAGTCAGCGCCTCCAATCTTGGTGAACGCGACAGGACTGTCGATCTGGACGATCATGTCGTTCTGATGCGCAGATTCCGCGATTGCCTGAACGGTGCGGGGCTGGCGGCGATGGAAACGCCGCGCCGTATCGGCATGAATCTCGCCGGGTCGGTGGTTTATGAGACGATTGGCGGCCGTGTAGCCGTCAATATGGAAAATCAGCCGCACTATGAGTATGACCGTCTTCCAGACGGGCGGGAGAAGGGCGTTTATCGGGATCGTTTCCTGCGGGCTATCAGCCCTGTTGATCTACGCGGCTGCGCCGAGGGGATCGCCCGCGCGATAGCCACTGGTGAGCAATTCGACCGCAGGAAACTCACGGCGCTTCATTCCGACATCGTAGCTAACCCCAACCAGCAGAGCCTCAACCTCTTCGCATTGCAGGAGGAAATCGAAGCATCGCTTGTGGTGCAGGCGGCGAGACTGGCGGGACAGGGGATCGGGCTTCGCGAGATCGCTCGCGAGCTTAATGACCGCGTAGCGGCCCATGCCGAACGGACGGCAGGCCGCCTCCGGCTGCAACAGTATTCTACGCCGCTGCCCATCGGCGCGGTTGCGGCGGACATTCTCCGGATTCGCCGCGATGATCTGGTGCTCGAACCGACTGCGGGCAACGGAGCGCTTGCCATTGGCGCGGCCGTGGCTGGCGCCCGTGTCGAGGGTTTTGAAATCGATGAAGATCGCGCAGCACGCGGGACAAGGACGCTTCGGGAAGCTGGCGCGTCCGCAGTATCGATCAGTGCCCGCGCATTTCCATTCAAGGGGGAGAATGCGGAGGGCAGAAATTACGACGCCGTACTGGCGAACCCGCCTTTCGAAGGCTTGAAGCAAACTGTAGAGACTGATCGGCATGGCCGAAAGCTGGCAATTAACCGGCTCGATCACCGGATCGTCTATGACTCTCTGGAGTTCTTGAAGGCCGATACCGGCCGTGCTTTCCTCGTGCTGCCCGGTGAAATGAAAACCGAAGGCAAGCTGGAAGGTGCGCTCGACAGCTTCAATCGATATCTGCACGCAACTTTCGAGGTTGCCGGTGCGGCGATGCTAGATGGCCGCCTGTATCGGAAATCGGGAGCTGAGTTTCCAGTCATTCTGTATGCTTTGGGACCAAGGCTCGAAGAGCCTATGTCTGGCGAAGCGGTTAAATCGCTTCCGGCAGAGCTGCCTTATCTGCGGACGACGGATGAGTTGTTCGCGTGGGGCGACACCGCCAGAGTGGCCATGGTCGAGATCATGGAACGTCGCGGTGTTTGGTCGGCCGAAGAGATTGCACAGGAAGAAGCGGCAGCTCGTGCAGCGCCGCTGGAGGCGCAGGAGCCGAGCCCAGCCACCCCACCGAAACCGCGACAACGGCGGTGGTTCCCCCGGCCAGCATCTGTTGAATCATCCGGTATTGGACGGAGCAGGTCTGCTGGTGAGCATGAAGGCGGCCGGAAGCAAGAAACGCCTACCTCTCCGGTGTTAGATGGCCCTGTTGCGGGCGTAGCGCCTAGACCATCCCCGGATACGGCGGAGCTTAGCCCGGCATCGGCGGGGTCTTCCGGCAGTCCGGTGCCGGAGGAAGCTGTTTCGCCGCAGCCTTCGGCTGATTCAATTCCCGCAACGGAGGAGGGGCCAGCAACGCCGCCGATCTTTGCGGCGTCGATGCCGGATGATCTGGACGAGGAAGAAAGCTTCGCCATCACACCGGAAGTGCTCATTGATGACATCGTTTTCGATAACGATCCTTTCCAAGTCACTTATGAGCCTGCCTCGAAAGTGGGAGGCCCGCTGCTCAAGATCCAGAAGGCGCTTGCCGCTCCCGTCGCGGAAGCGCTGGCCGATCTTGAGCGAGTACGGGGGCCGATTGATTCCTTTGTGGCAGATCAGCTCGGCGTGCCCGAAGGAGAACTTGGCACTCTCCTGCACGCGGGGCAGGTGGATGGCGTCGGCCTTGCTCTGCACAAGGCACTTACTGCGAAGTCGGTTATCATTGGCGACCTGATGGGCGTGGGCAAAGGCCGCCAGCTCGCGGCCCTGACGCGCGCTGCCTTAAAGGAAGATCGGCCGGTGCTATTCTTCACGGATAACCCGGCCCTTTTCACGGACTTTGTTGCGCGAGACGTGGCGACGGTACTGCGTACCCGTCCCGCCGATCTCGGCGAGCATATTCGGCCCTACATCGTCAACAGCACGCCAGACGCTTCCATCATCGATCCAGAGTTCGAGGGGGTCCGGCGCGGAGCGCACGGTTATGTTTTCAAGGCGGGGAACGCCGCTTCCAAAAAGGGCAAGGAAATCGACAGCTCGATCAATATGATCCTGTCGTCGTATTCTCAGCTAGGCGCTGTTGGTCGAGAGGCAAAGCTCGAAGCTATCATCGAATGGTTGAAGCGGCAGGACAGGCCGCCGCTCCTGATGATGGATGAATCACACAAGGCTGCTGGCGAAGCATCGAATGTCGGGCGCATGATGCAATCGCTTGTCGAGCATGTGACCGAGCTGGGCGGATCGGTTGCCTATTCGTCGGGCACTGCGCTGAAAGGCGCGCGCAATCTACGGGTCTATGGTTCGGCGCTGCCGGATGTCGGCTTGCCGACTGACAGGCTTGTGGAGCTGATTGAGCAAGAGCCACTTGCCCTGCAAGAAGCTCTGTCCTTTGAAATGGCGCGCGGTGGTGCCCTGATTGCCCGCGAGCTGGACAATACGAACGTGGCGCGCGAGACGCTTTCGCTACAGGACATTGATCCTAATCGCTATGCTCAGGTTCTTGAGAAGGTCGATCTTTTTGCGAACCACATGGCTGAGCTTCTTGCACTCGGCCGGGAGGTCAAGGCGTGGTCGCAGGAGCGAGAGCGTGAGCTTGAAAATCTGGTGAAGGAAACAGCTCATTCGGATTCAGAGCGCCAGCGGGCGCTTGGTCTCGTGAATGTTCACTATCAGTCGCCTGCGTCGCGGTTCCACCATCTGTCGAATTATCTCACGCTCGCCATCAATGGCGTGTTTCTGGAAGATATGGTGCTGCGCTCGATCAGCGAGGGGCGAAAGCCCGTGATCGCGGTTGCCAACACAGGGGACGCGCTATTGCGCGATCTGATCAGCCAGCAGATCGAAGAAACACTGTCAGGCGATGACGAGGTAGCGGTTATCGCTCCGGGCGGCGAAGTCCGCCTGTCGGAGAAGCCGCATCTTGGTCATGTCGTCAAGCGGATGGCCGACCGGCTCCTCACGGTAAAGGAATCAAACGGGTTCGGGGTGACAGTCGATATACGTTTGGAGGAATACGAGGGCTGGCTTGTGGACTTTAATCGGCGGGTCGATGAAGCCGACTTCTCGATGTTGTCACTCTCTGTGATCGATGACTTGTCGGCAGCTCTCGAAAAGCACGGCCTCACACTTGGCGAGATCACAGGGCGGTCCTACACCATTCGGCAAACCGATGATGGTGGGTATGTTGCCACCTCGCGGCAAAAGCCGCTCAAGCATGATGTCGTCTCTGCCTTCAACAACGGTCGGGCTGACGTTCTGTTGTTAAACCAATCAGCCGCAGTCGGTCTTTCGGCGCACTCATCACCCGCAGTTGGCTACGATGTCCGGCCTCGTGAGATGATCAAAGCTCAGATGCAGGCGGATGTGGCGCAAGAACGCCAAATCGACGGGCGCATCAATCGGGTAGGGCAATTGCATCCGCCGCTCTATACGATCCCACAACAGGGCCTTGCATCATCAGACCGCTTGGCGCAGCTCTTCAATCGCAAGAATCGCTCGCTCACTTCGGCGAGCACTGCCACCCGCGAGAATGAGTCGAACATAAGCGAAGCACTCGATCTCCTCAATGAGGTCGGCCAGTTTGTCTCATTCGAGTATCTTTCGAACAATCCCGACATCGCGGAACTGCTCGACATCAATATCGATGTTGATATCGATCCAGAGAAAATCAGGAGCGGCTTTTCGGAAAAACTGATGGGACGAATGATCGCGCTGCCCACTGGAATGCAGCGCGCGATCATGGGCGAACTGGATACAGCGTTTCAGATGCGTGTAGGCCTATTGGACGCTCTCGGAGAGAACCCGTTACGACTGCGGGAGTATGACTGGAAAGCGCAGGTCGAAGAAGTTCGTCAGTTGATCGCGGGCGACAAGGCCGCCGAACGCATGTCTGAGCGCTCGCTTGTCCTCAACAAGATCACTTATCGCGAGGCGGTGAAGCCTATCCGGACTGCGGGCGTTGACGAAGCGATAGTTCGCGGCGAGGGCCGCATGGTTGACGAGATCACCAGACGCCGGATCACGGTCGAAGAGCGTATTGACGAGGTTGCCCCCGGCACTCTCGGTAAGGATGTCTCCTTTGCTGACGCCATATTTGATCGCCTGATGAACCGTGCCGCCGATCTGCGTAGCCTCGGAGCACAAGAGCATAGCGTCGAAAAGGCTGCGGAAGTCTGGTCGCGGCGAGCTGCCGTGGAGGCGGCCGGAGATGCCAAGGGCTTCGATAAGATGGTGATCGAGGCCGGTAATAAGGTTCTATTCCTTCGCGAGATCGCTCCGCTCTTAGAGCCAGGTGCTATTGTCGCTGTAAATCCGTCAACCATTGGCCGCCTCCGTGAAACATCGCTGTTTCAAGCAGCAGTAGATTACATCGAGGGCACGAGCTTTGCTGACGGGGAAATCGCGATACCGGCCGTCATAACAGACGTGCGGTTCGATGAAGAAAAGGCGCTGAATCTTGGCGCGTGGGACATTCGTCTGGCTATTCCGGGCGAAGAGCGCTTGATCGATCTTCCTCTGGCAAGCGCATTCGCGGCTTCCGAAGAGGCGAGGCTAAAGGGTGAAGATGCTTGGGTGCTTACGGCGGCCCAGCTCAACGACAATGCTCTCGGTCTGATGAAGGAGATCGCTCCAATGTGGTCGGAGATTCTGACCGAGGCACTTCATTCGACCGGTGGCCAGCTCCATGCCGAGGCCGCCGACGATCTCCTACATCCGGCAAAATTCGGAGACGGTTCCGCCGAAGCCCAACTGATGGAAGCCCTGATCGAGAACGTTGCTGGCGGGCATGTGGCTCGCACCCGCTATGCGGTAGAGGGCAACCTTTTCGCCGCCGTATCGGCCCTTGCCGGAAAACGGATGGGCGAAAAGGCAATGTACACGGACGAGAACGGCACAATCCGCCACTGCTACCTGCTGAAAAAAGACGGGCACAAGAAGGTGATCGAGCGGCTGGGCAAGAGCATCGCGAGCCGCGTTTCCTATGTGAAGCCGGATGAGGAAAGGGTCCGGGCGCTGCTCGATGCATTCAATGCCATGTCGCAGGGCCTCGGACTTGCGCCCATCGAGCAAACCAAGGCTCTGACCGATTATTATCTCCCGCATCTGATACGAGATATTCAGATGCGGCTCACGGACCAGAATGTCACTGTGGAGCCATCCGATCTCAAATCGGCGCTGGAACCTTTAATCGCCGATCTGCATGTAGAGTTCGTCAAGGCAGTCCGCGAGTTGGGAGCCGTGAATACCGGGCTTTTCGTCGGCTCTGATCCCTTTGGCGATCCAAACGAAAAGATGTTCAGCACCTGTTGCGCGTTGCGCGTTCGTGAACGCGGCTCAGACGGGGAAAGCACCTTTTCAAATTATCATGATCCATCTGGAATTGCCCGCCTTGCCTCGGCTGTTAGCGAGGCTGGGGCATTCGCGGCTTACAGGGGCAATTCCTATGATATGGTCGTAAAAGCAAAGAATCACCTTTGCGACAAGAAATTGAATGGCATGGCCGCAGAATGGAACAACCGCGGGATATCGGGAACCACGCTCCGGCACGCCACTGTTGGAAGGACCTCGGGGGATTACAGCGAGATCGCGCGCATGATCTGCCAAGCCTCACTCGATCCAAAGCTTGGCTCGGGGATGGTGGGAATCAAAGGCGCTCTGGTTGCGTACAACGATCTCGCGCAAGTCACGGCACGTCACCTTGCGGCTGAACTGACGGCGGACAAGGCGGCAAAAACGGAGCTGGAAACGACTGTTTCTCGCTCCGCAAAACAGGATAACTCGGCATCTTCTATGATGTCGGTGGGAATGTGAAATGGCGCGAGTATCAGTGGGATTTGACAAATTTCACATTCTCGCGTCACATTCGCATGAATGTGTAACGAGTCTTAGTGATTTGGGAATGTTTGGATGAAATAGGGCTAGAAAAGCAAAAGCCCCTCTCGCGGGTTTAAATCGCGTTCGGGGCTTTGTGTGAGAGATTAAAAACCAATCCGATCTTCGGATAAGCCAAAACCTCTTCCGTTCTGTCACCATGGAAGATAGCGGCTTCTCCGAGGAATGCAAGGGTTTTTGCCTTTCACAGGCTGATTTGGCCCCACAATTTGGTGGGACAGAAATGGACGAAAACCCAGCTTGGAGAGGCCCAGCAGGCCTTTCAAACTTCAACGCGAATGAGATCGTCGGCCGACTGCCAACGATTGCGGCTGTCGATTCACTGATGCGAGACCTTTGGGGCCGCTACACCGGGGCACCCGGTGAAGACGAGATCGCGGAGGCGCTCTCAAGTGCTGCTGCGGTCCGCCGCCAAGAACTGCGGGATCTGGCGCAAGCCGGAGCAGCAAAGCGATTGGCGCGGCGATTTCCGCCGCCGCTGCCGAGCATATCCAAGACACTTCCAGAAAAGCGCGTTGCTGCCGGGCGGCGTAGAGAACTGGCCGATTTTCTGGTGCATCAGATGCCGCTTGCCTTTATCGAGCGGCTCCCTAAATGCTCGTCCGCCCGCGCCGTGCTCGCCGTCATTTGCAGGTTGAGCGCACGATCACGAAACCGTTGCGATGCGTCTATCAACACAATTGCGGAAATGGCGGGGGTTTCCCGATCTTCCGTCAACCAGTCCTTGAAGCTACTGACCGAACTTCGGCTGATCTGCATCGACTCGGGCCGACTAAGAGGAACTGTCTCTGTGATCAGGGTTTTGGCCTCGCCGTTGGAAAAGCTAGTCGCCTATTGCCGTAACCGATTGCGCGGCTGGAAGCGGTATCGCTCCGAAAATGCGCCCGAACAGCTCTCTTTTTTTGAGGGGGGTGTGCAAAAATACAGCCAGAAAGAAGATTCATATAATTCATATCATTCTGGAACGCCTGTGAAACCTGAACCGTCCAATGGGCTTTCGAGAAGGATAAAGGCCTCAGCCACAGCGATAATGTCACAGGTATGTGATGTTGGCCGTCTAAGGCCTTCTGCCCGTAGCGCTTAGCGCAAATCCGGGCATTTTTGGCTGATTAGGCGCTTTTCCAACGGGAAGCGCGTCGTATTCGCTTGCCCTGCGAACTGTCGCGCGCGCCATCGTGGACGGTTGCAAAAGCGATTGGCCTTTTTGGAAATTATGCAGTATTTGTTTGTGTGAAAATCATGTGTATCATCACGAAGCGGTAAATCGTTATGACGCAGAGCAGAAGAGACAACGGACAAATTAGCGAGCTGAGAGCAAGCGTTTTGCTCCCTGTTTTCGAGCACTATGCGTCAGAGCGACGGGAACGTGGCTTAAACGTCGAGGCTACGGTCGCCGCCGATCTGCTTGCCAGCATTTGCTCGCATCAGAACGTGAAGATCGCACTGACCGCTGTGAGCGCGTGGCAATCGCGCGTGGGCTAAATGGAGAGGGTGATGCAACGAATTGGAGTTGTACTCGGGGGCGCTCTGCTGGCGGCTGTTATGTATGCCGCGCCAGCGTCGGCGCAATCTACAGGTTGTGGCATTCAGCAGGCTGCGGATTTGGCCGTCCAACGTCAGATTGCCTTGCTCGATGCGGCCAAAGTGGACTCATCGCAATACTTCAATGGGGCAAACTCGTGCCTTGGATCGAGCCTCCTCAATTCCTTCGATCTATCGAACCTGATCCCAACCAGCTTCGATTTCTTGGGCAATATCGGGTCGCAGTTGATCGACCAGATTATTCAGCAGGCAACCCAACAGGTTTGCCAAGTGTTGAACAATCAGCTCCAGAACATAGTCGGCAAGATCAACAATCAGATGTACTCGTTCGATTCGGCTATCGGATCACAGATGTCGGATTTGCTCGGCGGCTCTGGTTCGAGCATTAGCCCGATCAATATCCCAAATCTTCCGAATATTGGTCAGTACACCTTCACGACTTCGACCGTCTCCGGCTCTGGCTCTCCAACGCAGCCCATCTTCACGCCGCCAGCAGGCAACTCGGGCAGCAACGGCACCAATTCGGGCGGCGGGACAGCACCGGACCTGTTCAACAATATGTTCGCCCCGGCGGGCGCGAATAGAGGCTGATCATGGTTTCGCGCTCGACACTGGCCCTCCTGACAGTGCTTACGACCGCCGTGACGGCGGCCGATACTGCGCATGCCTCCATGGAAACGTGGATCACTTCATTCGAGCGTTTCATGAGCGGCCTGAAAGTTCATGACAAGCAAAGGTCGGCTTCGCAGCGGCAGACCCAGCAAGTCATCAGGAAAAGTGACGAGGCGGCTGTCAACGCTGAGTTGGCGCAAGAGCAAGCTTTCCGGGTCGCCGACATCAAGAACCGCTATGGTTACGAGTACGGACAGGGTGAGCATGCGTGCACTGTCACGGCTAGCCTAAATGGCATGTCGGGAACTGCCAGAAGCCAAGACAAGATGCTCGCAGCATTCTCTACATCAGAGGCGAACTATATCAGCAAAGGCGGCAATGCCGCTGCCAACATGAAAAACTCGATGCTAAAGCGCGTCGGACATTATTGCACCGAGCAGGAACGGGCGGTCCTCGGCGAGACCTACTGCCAAGCGAGCTACAGCAACGAGCGAAATGCGGGCGATTCCAACGCCGGAGCCTTCCTCTTCAATCGCAATTACGGAGCCGAAGAGGTCGTTACGGCTGGTGATTATGTTGATGTGCTCGCTCCTTATCCGACGATAGAGCCGAACCCGCAGGACAGCGGCGCTCAGGTCAGATTGATCGATGCGCGCCGCCGCGCGGCTCTCATGTCAGGTGCGCGTTCGGTGATGATGGGTGTTGCAGTTTCCGGCATGGGAGGCGACAGGCAATGAAAAACTGGCGGAAACTGGCACTGGCAGGATCGGTCCTCTTGCCCAGCCTGATGATGGCAAGCGAGGCATCTGCCGTTGTGTGCGCCGTCAACGCTCACGTGATCCAGCGAACCATAGAGCTGGAGCAGAAGGTCAAGGCGCAGATCGACCTGTCCGAGAACCTTTTGATCATGGAAGAACGGCGGCAGCGCGAGATGCTGCTCAGCGCCTTGAAGGTGATCACGAAGCAAGAAAGTGGCTCGGGTCAGCAGACAGCTATGGTGGTGCGAAAGTCGGCCGAAGCTGCTGCGAACGTAAATACCACTCAGCGACAAGCATATGCGATTGCTGACGCCAGAGAGCGGTATGGCTCGACGGGGTATAATAGCTGCGATTTGCAGTCCAAAGGACAGAAATTTTACGCCGCCAATCAGGCAGCGAGATCGAAAGCACAGGCTGTTTCAGGCGCGACCTATTTCAAGCCGGGCAGCTTCGATTCACCACGTTCTTGGTCGCAGTTTGCTACCAGTAACCGGTCATTCGATGGCGAGAGCCTTTTCAGGGGAGGGCAAGCGGCTCGCGATTACATAAATCTGGTCGTCGGGCCGCCAATTGAGGATACGGTTGGTTCCGGGGCCGAGCGAAATGTTTTCGTTCTGGACAAGAACCGGCGCGATGCTCGCCGGTCAGTTTCCAAAGAGGTTATGGCCTCCATCGCGGCCGAATATGAGCCGGGTGGGGCACGGGCTTCGCTTGAAGAGCTGACAAAGCACTGGACTGGTGATGACGGCGGCGAAAAATGGGCGAGCGCAATGTCCGATAAGCCTTTCCGTGCTGCGCTCCTTGATGCGGTCAGGATTGAAGCTGCCAACATTGCCGTCATGGCATATCAGGCGAAGGGCACTGCGCGCACGGAGTTGGCGCTATCATCCTATGCGCTCGCCCGGATCAACCAGATCGTTCAAGGCGGTTCAAGCCTGCCCGTAGTGGTCTCCAACAGGCCCGAGCAACGGGCGGATGTCAGACAGTGAGGGGGCGGAAAATGCGGAAGAGCTTTCATAAGTGGGTGCTCGCGGCAGGGATCGTTTCAGCCAGCACACTCGCCTCAAATCAGGCTTTTGCTGCTTGGTGCTCCATCACAACGGAATGGATTCAGCAGCACGTCAGAACGGAAACCAACCTGATCAAGGAAGTGAAGGAGCTGGAAACCAACGTTGCCTTTGAAGGGGCAACGACGCTGGAGCAGGTTCTGGCGGCCCTCAAGGTCGTGAACCGACAGTATGCGGGCGAAGAACAGCGTCTCCAGCAAGTGGTGAAGAAGAGTCAGGAAGCTTACGCCAACACTGTAACAGAGCAAATGCGCAATGAACGCTTGGTCAAGATCAAAGAGGATTATTCCTATGAGACTGGTCAGGGCGCTAACGCCTGTGCGCAGGTCGCCTTCCTCGGCCGCGTGACATCCGTGCTTGATGGGACGCCCAGCGATGCGTCGGCGATCTATAAGAACCTAGACGTATCACCGGGCGGTGTGCCCTCTGGTCGTGAACAGGCGCAAGTGCGTCTCGATCCGGCTTCCACGGATGCATCCATTCTCCTGAACGTATCGGCTGACAGGGGCAAAAAGGAAAAGGTCATCGAGCAGCTTGCGGGCTTTGCGATCCCGAAGCCGATGCCGCAGGAAGCGGGTACACCAGCCGGGGAGCTGGCGCTGATGCGTTCGCGTCAGGCAGAAGCATGGCGTTCTCCAGCGCTCGTGTCTCTCTCTGCCGTTGCTGCCATGGGTAACACTTCCTCACTCGGTATAGGCGATGGGGCTGGAAGCGTGACACAAGCGCTCGACGCCCTGATCGACAATTATGGTGGCGGCCCGGCTTATCAGAAATGGACGAACGCGCTCCAAATGCAGTCGGAGCGTGGTTTGATGGTGGAGCTGAACCGTCTGCGCGCGATCTCGATGAGGCTCCGCACCTTTATGAACGATAGTGAGGCACGCAAGGCGGCGACGATGGCCGCTTTGTTGGCCGCCGAAGCATCTGGAAAGTAGGCAACATGACTGGACGACGCCCTGACGAAGAAGCACTTGGCGATTATGTCGCCGATCAGGATGTCGTGTCCGTTGATGAGGATGTTGGTGCGATAGAACCAGCACCAGCGGACGACTATTACGACCCGGCCGATGATCAAGCAGAACTGGAAGAGGCTGATGCCGACCTCGATGAAGGTTGGTCAGACGGTGAGTCGGTAGACGATCTGGAAGCACTCGACCGAATGGCGGACGAAGGTTTCGAGATCGCTGATGGAGTTTCCTACACGGCAGAGGTTGCAGTCAAAGAAACTGCTCTTTCGGAGCGTCGGCGCGAAGTCAGTGAGGCCGCGATCTTCAAGTTCGATCCGGCCGTTTTTGCAGCAGCCGAGCAGCGGCTATTCGAACAGATCGCCAGCGGAGAAACGCTGCACCGTGCGCAGCAGCGTGTGCAAGAAGCAATCAATCAGGGCCTGACAAATCAGGGCTTTGATATGCAGGGATAGGGGCGACCATGGTTGATGAAAGACGCGACGACTTTGGCACCCTGATCGATGACGACAGCCCTTCCATGGATGCGCTGGGCGGATCGATGGATATCATGCCGCTCGATGATGAGGACGATGAGGACGAGGTTCGCCAGCTTTCGGAAACTGATCCAGCGGTAGCAGGGTGGACCGCACAGAAACGCGATTCCGGAGAAATTGCGCTGGAAGCGCGCCCGAAAATTCATGGGGCAACACTATCATCGGCCGAGCTGTTTGCGGAAGGTAAGCTCGATAACAAGCCCCTCGGCGAGTTTTTGAACGAAAGAGGCTGTGACGGGGTAGCGCCCGGCACGAGCCGTCTTTGGTACGTAGGCAATGCGGAGGGCGGTGGCACTTGGATGTACGCAACCGCTCCGGGGATTAAGGGCGCGGTGAAGCCCGGATTCGATGTGATCCTTGCCTACGGCGAGGACCGGAATGATGTCGAGGTTCGCATCTGTGTCCTGTTGATCTCTGAGACTGCCGATGGCCGTTGGCAATCCCTGAAATTCCGCAAGGCAAATGCCATCAAAATGGAGAGCGGCAAGGTGACGGCGGCCGGAGCCATGGAGGAAGCCATGGTTGTCGGTGCTCTCGACGGCAAGGGCTTCGGGCGCTCGCCTTTCCGATTTGACAACGAGCGCGTCTGAAAGGGTTGATCATGAGCCAGCAAGCGAAAAACCAGAAATGGTACGACTTCGGGCCGGAGGCCACAGTCAGCCTGCGCATGGTCAGCGGCAACTATGTCGTCCGGCTTGCTTTTCCCAAGGAGCCAATCAAGGAACAGCTCATTCGGGCCTATGAGGCAGGCTGGTCCCGTTCGCGAGGCGGTGGCGAGCACGTCTTTGATCATCTCAGGCCGGTCAAAGCGCTCTCTGAGGTTTCGACACGTCTGACCGCCTTCTTTCCGAAGGAGCGGATCGCCGCCGCTTTGAGGGATATGGGGCCGCCGGATGTCGAGATCACCAATCCGCTCCCTGAAAATGAAGATGCGGCGGTGATCGCCGAACGGATGCTTTCGCATTTCTCGAATGAATCGCCCGATGAGTTACTGCGCCACATCAGGGATTCCATAGCGAGAGCAAGGGTGATCGTCGGCGACAGAACGGCGGCTGCTAAAAAGCTGCCCTTTGGTGGCGATGGATATGAAATCTATGAGCGACTTCGCCATCGGAGCGACGACACGCATGCTGCGGAATGGTTCAGCGCTGTCCTTTGGGCACTTTCGGAGCAGGTAGACGGCTGGGAAGGTCAGCTAGACCGCCTTATGGACGCGGACGCGAGCGGCAGTACCGCTTTTCCAAAGCCTGATGATCGGATCGTCCGGTATGTCGCTGCTCAAAATCGCATCTTTGAGCGGTTCTCGCAGGAGGGGTTAACCGACAAGCCCCTCTCGGAGGCGCTGTTCGGGGCAATGGTAGAGGATTTGGGCTTTAATGTTCCATACCGGGCTTATGACGGTGCCCGCATCAATCCTGCCGGTGCTCCCGATCTGGCCAAGAACACCTTCATTGCACAAGCTGGCATCAGCAACGCTGTGGCCACGGATGCGAAGGCCCGCTTGACTACCGCTCTGACGGCAAGCGCTCGTGCCTTTGGCATTTCCAGAGACAGGCTGTTCGGAACAAATGAGGTAAAATTCATCCTCGGCGTTGCTGTCAATCGTAAGAACAGCTCGATCAGAGGTCAGGCATCTACCTATCAGGGCAAAGGCGTGAACGTGGACGGCGAAGCCGTTGTCGTTTCCCAGCATGCTATTCAGTTGACGCCAACATCGCCCGGCGCTCTGCTGCATGAGATCGGGCATCAGATCCACAAGGCCGGAGACGAGGAGCAAATCCTACGCGCAGTGAAGGAGCACCCGTTTGCGCGAAAGGCCGCGCGGATCATTTCGATCCTTGAGGAAGAGGGAGCGGCCAACCCCGATCATGCGGCTTATCTGATGAAACCGCAGGAGATTTTTGCGCGCGCTTTCGATGCGCACGTCTTTTCGCAGGTGGGCAGGATAGAGAGTGGTGGCGCTTTCGCGACGGCGGGAGCGCACCCGCTGACGCCGGTCGGAGAAGAGCTGGCAGCATTCATGAACGACATGAGGACGGTAGTCCTCGAGAACAGGTCCTCTGTGGAGCGGGAGGCAACCCGCGAACGGCAGAGCGAGGCAACGCACGGCCAGACAACGGCCTTGGGGGTTTGAATGGAAGGTATTGAGGGAGCCTCACCAGACGGCACTGTAGCCGGTCTCTTTACGCCAGAGCCGAATAGCGCCGCCCTTGTGTTTCTGCGGCGTCTCGTTGGCTGCACATTCGACTATATCTGGACGCCGGGGGGCGGTGGCGGAACGGGAGGCGGGGCTTGCAATGATGTCAATGACGTTCTGGCTCAGCTCGTAGCCGTCATCAATTGGGGCATGCTGGCCGTCATCGCGGCCGTCGCCACATATCTGATTTTTGCGTCTCTAAAAGATACCGCCAACGATGGCGAGTTGGGCGGCCGGAGCATGAATCCGAGCTGGACGCTCGTCATGGCAGGTTTGGCAGCGATTTTGGTTTTCCCGGCCTTCAATGGCTTTTCAGCTTTGCAGATGGCCACGATGCAGGTGGCGGTATGGTCTACCGGATTTGGGGATTCCGCATGGCGTGTAGCGTCCGACAAGATGGCGAACGCCAACACGGTCAATGCGTCTTTCCAGAGTATGCGGACAGACGGCCTGTTTTATTCTGAGCCATCGAGCGAGGCTGCCCTTCGCCAGCAGTTGGCCGAAGCCCTACAAGCGCGTGTTGAGGGGGAGCTTTGCGCCCGGCTGATCGCGAAGGGCGTTCAGAATATGGCGACAACGGGTGATACCTCGATCACGTCGGCGCTCTCGCCCGAGCAGGATACGGCGGGATCGCAGTATGGAAGCCGAATTGTTCAACGAACCCTTTATTACAGGGGCGGCGAGGCATTGAACGAGTCGGCAGGCATGTGTGGCTCCGTGTCTGTCAGCTATATAGGCAAGGTCTATGAGGACCCCGGCTCGCTGTCGGGAGTGATCGTACCCGGCAATGCGGCCGGTCAGCAGGAAATAGCCAAGACCGCTGCCGAGTTTCGCGTGAACGCAGCGAAAGCGACGGCGGCCGAGTTCCTGAACCAGATCGATTCTCAGGCAAAGCAGCTCGCCGATGCGCTGTTTCCTCAACCGGCCAATGGTCCGAGATCGTGGGGACCGCAACAGGTCCAGCAGATCGCTCAGGCCGTCAATAATGTGATCAGCAACACAAAACGAGCTGGTGAAGATCAGCTCAAGAACGCACCGGAGGCTATTCGCCAGCAAACTTCCAGAGCGATGACTGGTCAGCACGACAATGGCTGGTTCTTCGCAATCCTTTACCAGCGCATATTGGTGAATGCGACAACCGTGCTATCCGACATCGGAAATGGGGGCTTTCGCGTGGCGTCGGTGCCTGTCGAGCGTGATTTCCCGGCAGCATGGGGTTGCCGTTCGATGTTCACGTGGGCGACCGGTCGCTTCAATTGTTCTGACGAGCTGCAAACCTACTTCCGGGAATATTCAACCGAACTGGCGGCGCTGGATCAGCTCAAGCCTGCATTCACCAATGCTGGAACCGGAACTATCGGCCTCGGCACCAATACGAGCGGCATGGGATCTGTTCAGGGTGGCGATCCCGGTATGCTCGCACGTTGGGTAAACAATGTTCTGCGGTCGCTGGTCAGAGCCAACGAGCAGAGCGGCGAGGGGTGGAGCGATCCGATCCCTCAGATGCAGGCGACTGGCAACGAGATGTTGATGTACGGCACTGGCGTCTTGGCTGTTGCTGGAGCTGGTGGCGTGGCGTCGGCTCTTCCGAACCCTGTCACCGCATTGCTCGGCGAGCTGGCGTCAATGGTTGCACCGCTTGGATGGGGCCTTGTCGCCATCGGGTTTGTTCTGGCGGTTGTCGTGCCCTTCATGCCGCTGGTCTACTTCTTCCTTGCGGCGCTGTCATGGCTGACGCTGGTGGTGCAGACCATCATCACAGCGCCGTTCTGGCTGATGCAGATGTTCTATGCGAACCGCTCGGGGGGAATTGCGTCAACCAGCCTTGCCCGCGCTCTGACGGTACTGCTTGCCGTGCTCATTCGCCCGGCGCTGATCATCGTCGGGCTGGTCTTCTGCATGTACCTCATGCGAGTGGGCCTCGATTACCTGAACATCCTGACCTTCAACGCCTTGTCGGTCCTTGGTGCGTCAACCTCGTCACTGTCGGCCAGTATTGGTAATGTCGCCATGGCCTTCGGCGGCTTCATGATCTACCTCTCTATGTGCGTAACCTTGGTCGCTATCTGCTGTAGCCTGATTGATGGCGTTGGGGATTGGGTGATGGAGCAGGTGGAGCGCGGTGCATCGCACGTCTTTGGTTCCGAAGCAAAGCAGCGCACCGAAGGCATTCTCGGCAATCCAGCGGCTATCGCAGCCGCTGGCATCGCCCTCCGTTCTCGTGGATCGCTGGCGGGTACAGCGGGACGTTTGGCACAGCGGTCTCAACAGGCCATCCGGCAAATTCGCAATCGGTAAGGGCTAGAGGATGGCTGTTCAAAAACGAGAGTTCGAAGGCGTCGAGCATATTGATGCGGTCAGGCTTTCAACCCGTCGCGAACGGCGGAAAGGCCTGATCGAAAAATTACGGGACAACCACAACGAACCGGGGGAAGTCCTCAAACCGTACATCACCATGGCGGTGCTAGCTTTGCTGTTGAGCTGGGCACCTTTCTGGCCGGAATTACTCTTGGTGCTAACGGTGTTCATGGCGCTCGGATTCGGCGTCTATAAGAACAGGCGTCTATGGGAAGCACCCTACCGTGTGCCGGAGTTCTTGGGAAGAGCAGGGTATAAGGATAGTTCCACTGGTCAGCCGGGTAACGGCGTGATTTATCACGGAATTGGGCGAGGGGCTTACGCCGGGCAGGAAATCTGGTCCGCAGCACGAGATATCCAGACGCACCGCATGGTCATTGGTACAACCGGCTCCGGTAAGTCGGAAGAGATTTTCGGGCTGGTGTTCAATGCGCTTGCACTCAATAGCGGCGCGATCATGGTGGATGGCAAAGCAAGCGCCGATACCCTCAATTCGATCAAGAAGATCGCGCGGCTTTACGGTCGCGACGAGGAGTTCCTAGTTCTCAATTTCATGATGGGATCGAAGGACTTCTACGGCCAGTCGGAAGTCAAGCTAACAAACACCTTTAACCCCTTTGCTATGGGGTCAAGTGATCAGAAATCAACTCTGATGGAGACCTTCATCCCTCAAGCCGAGGGATCGAATAGTGTCTTCACGCAGAGAGCTTTGCAGTTGAACAAGGCGCTTGCCCGGCCTCTGTCGTTTTTGCAGGGGCGAGGGTACGTGGACTATAACCCTCGTCTGCTGACTGAGTTCTTCCAGTTGAACAATGTCGAGAACCTAGTGTGGTTCGGCAGGTTTCGTGACAAGCACGGCCGCGTGGTCGATCTGCCAAACGAGGGCAAGCACGACGACTTTGTGCGTCTCAAACAGGCCTGCGCCAGCTTGCAACAGGTTTTGATGGACTTGCCGGGCTACAGTCAGGTGATGCCGAAAGAGCCGCCGCCTCTGATCGATGCCGACGACCACAAGATAGCGACAGCTTTGCTGGCGGGTGAGAAAGCGGTCGAGAAGCTGTCGAACGACATGATCACCAGTTACAAAAGGCTGGCAGGGGGCAGCAGCTCGGAGGGAGACAAGAACCAGTCGGCGGAATCGACCCGCGCCGAGGTTTACAGGCAATGGGGCTACATGACCATGAGCCTGTCGGAACCGGCCGCGCTGCTGACCTATTCATACGGCCATGTTTTCAATGCCGAGGTCGGTGAGATCAACATGAACGATGTGTTCCTGAACAGGCGCATCGTTTACGTGATGATCCCTTCGCTGGAAAAAGCTCCTCCGAGCACGGCGGCTCTTGGTAAGATTACGGTCGCGGCGGTCAAGCAGGTGCTCGGCAACCTTTTGCATCGCCCCTTGGAAGGGCATCGCCGCCGCATCCTCGACGCCTCTCCGTCCAAGAGTCAGATGCCGTACCCGTTGATATTCGATGAATACGGCTATTATGTCGTGGAGGGTTTTTCCGTGGCGGCGGCTCAGGCTCGCTCATTTGGCGTGTCCTGTACCTTCGGCCTGCAAACTCCGACATCTCTGGAGAAGGCGTCAAAGCAGGAGGCGGATGAAACGCTGATCAACACCACCATGCGCCATGTGGGAAAGCTTGCCGCAAACGAGGACAGCGAGGCTTTCAAGATTGTCCGGGGCTGGGGTGGCAAGAAGCTGACCTCAATGACCCGTTCGCTCAAGGTCGATCACCGGGCGGCTTTCAAGACCACATCGCTCTCGGACGAGATCGTCTACGAGGAAGAGGACATCATCAAATATTCCGATATCCAAGGGCAGGAGTCGGGACAGTTCCATTTCATCGTCGGCACAAACACGAGAGAAAAGGGAATTATCAGAGGCGAGAGCCGGGTGGTTCGCTACAAGGCGTTCTACACCGGGCCGGTGCCGGAAGTGGTGGAATGGAGGCTCAACCATTTCGTTCCGGTCAAAACCCGTGACGAGGCATCCATCGAGGCTATCCGGCAGAAGGATGCGCAACAGCGGCTCTTGCGGGAGGCAAACGCCAACGAGATCAGGGACTGGTCCCGAAATCAGGCCGATGACGGTCTTCGTTATGAGGATCATTTAGGCGGAGACACCATCGCCACGCTCGTACGCGATCTGGCGGTTGCTCTTGCAGAGCTGGTGGATGATCCCGGTACCAAGCCCGGCGCTAGCGCCACCATTGATGACTATGCGGCTTATCTCTCGCAACTGCTGGAGACGCCGGGGCTGGTATCTGACCAACTACTCAATGACGCGCTGTCATGGGTAATCAGCTCTCAGGACAGGGCGCACGGAGAATTGCGTGCCCGTACTGAGATCGGGGAGTTGGAGCGCGACCTGAAACAGCATTTCAAGCAGGTGGTGGCGAGCTGGGCGGCGGACATCGATCCTGCTCAGCACAATCTCATCCTTGACGCTTTCGGCGTGCTGGTAGAGACCCCGATCAAGGAAGCTCGCGATCATGCAATACTGCATCGTAGGGTGCAAAGCCGCGTCAGCGATGCGGCTGCGGCGGTAGCAGCGGCGGCAGAGTAATTAGCCTTGGTTGCCCATTGTGAGTCGTCGTAAAGTGTGCTACAACCTTTGTGCTTGACAATTTTGGGCTATGCCCGGAAAGGAGGTCGCCATGTTCGGTATTGGCAGGAAGACATCTGACGCACGTCGCGATGTTCGCGACCGCTATGAGCCGGAGCTTTTCGACAACAGGAAGCTCAACGGCAATTTCAGCGGGAACAGGGATTCGGGTGCTGATGTAGACCTCTTGGCTGATTTGCTCCTTCAGGGAGAAGTCAATCGCCGGGATACTAAGGAGCTTTTGACAGCCATCCTTGAGACGCAGCAGGAAATCCTCAAGGAACTGCGCAAGCAGAATGCCACTTCGGTAGTGAGTCGAGCCGCCTAACCCCATAGCCCCCCCAAATTAGGCGGCAGACAACCTTGGAAACCCCGGCCAAAGCCGGGGTTTTTCATTTCAGGTTCACAGCGATGGTGAAAATCTTCGCACTGTCGAGCTTGACCCGGCACTCGGAGTTGCACGCCAGCATTACACATAAAAAAATCGCACGAAAAGAATGTCGTTATGCGTTCTTTAGTTGACTTGTGCGGGGAAAATCAGGAAGGGTTTGAAGCAGAGACAACATCGGTTCGAAAGTGAAGCGAGATGGCAGAAAACACGAACGCTTCGTCGCCAAAAGTGCTGAATACGGTCATTTGGGCCGGGGCGGCAGTTGCTATTACGGGAATGGTCGTTTTCGGCGCGCTGCCCTATGTGATGGAGCGGCCGGGAGCCTATCAGGCAGGCCCGCAGCCGTACCCTCCACAGCAATATGCACAGCAACCGGCTCCATACCAGCCTCCATACTATCAGCAGCCGCAGCCGCAGCAATTCCCGCAGCCTTACGCGCAGCAGCAGGGATACCAGCAACCTCCGCAGCCTTCTTATCAAGCGCAGGCTCCGATGCCCGCACAGGCCCCAGCGCCCGCGCCTGTTCGTCCGCAGGTGCAGACCTCAGCGCTCAACGCTGTAAATGGGGTGAATGTAGACAGCGGCTATGAAATCACCGATCAGGCTCTTTCGAAGAACGTCATCGCTTTGTTGAAGCAAGCCAATGCGGTTGCGTCAGCTCCAACGGGAGTGACGCCAACCGATCAGAACACGATCTACGCCTTCGTAGATCCTCGGTGCCCGTACTGCCAAGCCGCACACCGCGCTCTTAATGGCAAATATTCTGTGCGTTATCTCCCCATTAGCGTCCTCGGTGATGAGGCCACTATGAACGGGGCACTGCCGAATATTCGGGGTGTCCTGCGTAGCAGCGACCGGGCTACGGCTTTGCACAAAGTCATGGAGTCGGGTGATGCCAGCGGTCTCGATGTGTCGCCGGACACCAAACTGGATGCCGATGTGAATGCCAACATGGAAGTGTGGGCGGGGCTATCTGCGCGTCTGCCTGATCAGCAGCCAGCGGTGCCGCTTTTCGTCGTGCCGGAAGGGAAGTCTGGCAACGTCGCTGTCATGAAGGGCTGGCATGACGGTATGACGCAAGTGGTGGACGCCCTGTTGGCAAAGTAGAGCGATGTTCGGTTTCGGGAAAAAGCAAAAGTCGGTTGAATTACCAAGGTTCCGGTTTGCCACTCTGCCGGACCCCATCGCTCCGACAATTGCCACCGAGGATATTTTACAGAAGCAAAAGATCATCGTCGGGCTGGGTACGCTTCTCATCAGCCTGACGGTGATCTCTCTCTTCTTCGGTTTTCTTGTCGAGGGCGTTGCGCAGACGGAACCATATGTCGCAGACGGGGGTGTCTTTGGATGCCCCGTGCCGATCTTGAACGTGGGGGCAAAGTGAAGACGAAAGAGGAAATATTGGAGGCCAGCGCCGCGCAGTCGGCGATCCAGCGCAATATGAAGGTTTTCATAGTGCTGCTCGTGATCGGGAACGCGGTGATGGCGCTGCATGTAGGGCAGTTGCTCTATGCGCGATTCGTCAAATTTCCTGACACAGCATTTCTTGGCACGACTGATGCTCAGAGCGTCTGCGCGCCAATCGGCCTTGATGAACCAATGGTCGCTGATGCAGTCGCCCGCGACTTCGCAGTCGAAGCGATCCGGGCAATCTCAACCTATGACTGGACCTCTTGGCGCGACCAGATCAATTCGAGCACAGCGCAGTACATGACGCTCGATGCACGCAATAGCTACCGGATATCGGTGAACGATTGGGGCATCATCAGGGATGTTGTGAACCGGTATCAGAATGCGACTGCTCAACAGCGCGGCCCTGCGACAGTGCAGCGACAGGGCGTGGTACGCCAGCAAGACGGGACAGGGCGTTACGAGTGGGAGATCGTGGTTCCCATGACGCTGATCTATCGCAACGCGACGGATCGACGGACAGAGAATCGTGATTTTTATGCCAAGGTCATCCGAACCGCGAAATCGCCACTCAATCCGAAGGGGATTGCCATCGGCGGGCTGGTCTCTTCGCAGCCAGTGCAGGTCAACAATCTACAGACCAATGCGGCGGTGGGGAGCGTGGGGCAATGATCAATCCGGCCGCACATCGCACGCTATCTGTGGCACTCTGCGGGCTGTTCGGCCTGCTTTGTGTCGCCAGCGTGGTCGTGACGACCGATACCTATTGGCTTCGACCAGTGACGAATTTCGTCTGGCACGAGGCGGCGACGGGTGGAGAGTGTGCAGCCACCGTGCTCAGCACTCCTCACATTAGTCAGGCGCGCATCGTAGACTTTGCGTCCGATGCGGCCGTGACCATCAATTCCTACGATTATTACAATCAAGGGACGGTGATCGGTTCTGCCCTCCGGCAGTATTTCACCGTAACCGGGCGCGATTCGTATATCGAAGAAGTCAGTCGGTCAGGATCGCCACTGGCGTTTCGCAGGAATTACGTTGAGCAGACAGCTTACAAGAACGGCGTTCCGAACATCAAGGAAGAAGGCTTCATTAAAGGACGCCGGTTCTGGCGTGTCGAAGTGCCTCTGCTGCAATATCGGCGTAGCAACGTCGATGTGACAGAGGCGGGGCTTCTCCTAACGATGCTGGTTGTGAGTGTTCGCCCATCGGTCGAAAACCCGAATGGCATCGGAATCGATAGCATCACTGCAACAACATTATTGAACTATGATAGGTAGAGGGCTGGCAAGTATGTGGAGATCGAGAACAGCGCTTGCGGCACTACTCATGGCGTCTACGGCGGGCATTCTGCCTGTTTTCGCCCAAGAGCAGGAGCCGCCCGCGCAGAACGGGAATCCAACCGGACAGGAAACGAACATTTCGGCTCCGCAGGGGGATAGCGCCGGGTCTCCCATTCCGCGCCAAGCGCCACCGGAAGAGACGCCCACGACTGTTGCTCCGCAGCTCCAACAGGGGCAGGTGGAAACCACGTCCAGACCGAACCTGCCACCACGACAATTGACCAAGGAAGAGCTGGACGCTGTGCGGCGTGGCATGGTCGATCAGTCAGAAGGCATGATCCTTCGCCCGAATGAAGTCGGCCGGATCAGAGATGCTACTCTTGGTTCTCGAAGCGCCGCTGTCCGCCCGACCTATTCGACCGATCCCTACCCGACTGCTCTGCCGCGCGTGGTGAATGCTGCCAAGACACCTATGCAGCAGCCCCCGATAGCCCGGCTCGCTTACGGCATGACTACGCCAGTCACCTTCGTCGACAGTGACGGCTATCCATGGCCGATTGTTAACGTCACGTACAATCCGACTGTGCTTGCGCAGGACGGTGCCGGTTGCGGAGCGTCCGGCAATACGCCTTCCGGCGATGGACAGCGGCCGACGACGATCAATCTCACGCCCTGCTATTTCGAGATATTCTCGAACATCAACGTCAGTCTCGAAAAGTGGCCTTATCCCATAGTCTTGATGACCCAATCGGGTTTCCGGCCACAGCAGGGACAGGGCCAGAAACAGGTCAGCATTGATATGCCGCTGACGGTCATCATTGAGGGAAAATCGCCGCTGGCTGACAAGGTGAAGCCGATTTCCATTTCCAACGCGAAAGCAACGGCTCGAAGAGCTGCGGCGGGAAATTACAAGCGGCCATCAAAAGTGGTGACGGGTGACGGCGATCTGGCCGATTACATTGTCGGCCGCCCGCCACGAGGGGCAAGGGCGGTGGCACTGGACGGTGCTCCCGATCTTCGCGGCTACATCGCGAGCAATGGTGATCTCGTCGTAGTCGGCCATGCAGAGATGTTGTCTCCGGGCTGGAATAGCAAGGCGCAAACACCGGACGGCGAGAAGGCCTATCGCTTTAGCGGAGCGCCTTACCGCGTGCTCTTCGTGGACAAGAACGGGGCAGAACGCCCGGCAACGGTACGCTTTTAAGGAGAGGGGCTATGGCGGTAAACAAAATCGTAGTCGGAGTTGGTGCCTTAGCTGCTGTCACTGTTGGCGCGGCTGCTTTTATCCTTTCAGGGCAAGTAGCGCCTGACACTGGCGCTGGCACGCAAACATCCTTGCCGAATGCCACCAATGTTCCGAGGAACGATCAATTGGAGCCGGTGACGCCGCAAGAGGCCAGCCGGAGAGCAACCGTCAACCAGTCGGATGCCCAGCAAGCCAGAGAACAAGGACGAGACTATCAGGCACCGACGGTGATCACTGGTGTTGGGCCTGCCGACCGTGGTGAGCAACCTCCCGTGCCAGAGCCTCCAAAGCCCGCTCCGGAGCCGCAGGAACGCATCATCAAGGAAACCACCGAGCGAACCGTCTATGTGACGCGCGTACCAGTGGAACAGCCTGTCGATGACGCGGCGGCACGGGCCGCGATCCAAGCGCAGATAGCCTCACTTGGGGCGAATGACCGGGGCGGTTCCGGTTCTGGCGGCATCGCGGCTATGGCGATCAACCGGTATGCAGCACCGCCAGAGGAAAAGAAGGAAGCGCCTGCAAAGCCGAGCGGTCCCAATCCTGCGACGATGAAACTTGTAGCGCGAACTGGCGATGTGGTTTTCGCTCGCCTCGACAGAGGCTTTAATAGCGACGACCCGGCCGCTCCCATTATCGTGACGCTGGATGACGTGATTTATGATCCGGCAAGCGGGACGCGGAACGGCCCCCTTACAGGGATGCGACTGGTAGGAAACATCTCGTACTCGGAAAATCAGTCCGCCATCGCTTTCAATCAGCTCGTGACCGTCTCCGGTCAGCAATATCCGATAAAGGCGATAGCGGTTTCCGAGAATGATGCCCGTACGGGTGTTGCGACTAAGGTGGATCGTCACACTTGGTCTCGCTACGCCGGGCTGTTTGTCTCCTCGCTGCTGCAAGGCGCGGGGCAGGTAGCAAACCAGCTCGTGCAGAACAATCGTGACTACGTTGTTTCAGACGGCGTGGTCGTTTCGAACAGCAATCCGGTTAATTACTGGCAGGCGGGCGTGGCAGCGTTGCAGCCGCTGGGCAATAATCTTTCTACCGCCGCTCGCCAGCACTTCAACCGGCCACCAACGATGTCAGCTCCGGCAGGCACCGGGATGGGGATCGTGTTCCTTGCTCCCGTGGTCATTCCGAAGGGCATCCGGTAGCTCAAGGAGAGAGCGAATGGAAAACACCCTGAAATTGGAGGATGGGGCACGCAGCTTTTACCAATTCCTTTCGGGCTTCGGCGATGTGGTGCCTCTCCTATTTGCCGTAATCGGATTGGCGATGTGCGGCATCACTGGCGTCAACCTTTACCGGATGGTGCAGCGGGAGGCCTACGCCCCTGCTGACTGGAGCAAGACCGGCCAAATCGTCGGGTTCTGCATCGGGGCGCTGCTCGGGATTTCATCTGTTGTTGTCTACGCACTTTCGCAGGTGTGGACAGGCTTGAGCCAGTAGGGGGCGTAGATGGCTGAAAACCGGATCAATCTGAGAGATCGATATGAAGAGGCCGTTGCTCGGTTTGGGATCGAGCAGGTGGAGCGCGGAAATGAAATCATGGTCGAGGTCGAGTTTGCCCGCGAGGCCATCGATCGCGTCAAGGCTGGCAAGCTCCCTGCCGAGCATGCAGCCTCCTATCAAATCACCTACGAGCGGGAGCTGGCACGGGCGGCTATCGAGGCATTAAATCATCAAAATGAATATCTTCTCGATCTGGCACGTGATGACGGCGATCTGGCTGTAGCTATTGGACGCGAGCGCCGGTCGCGGCCGGAGCAAGCACCTATACCCGGTAGCCCGGAAGCACCGATCCATATCGGCCACACTGCCGAGCAACAGCTTCGATATGCAGTGTCTGGCAACAGGGAAGCAAATCCTCTTGAAACGCTGCAAACCAGCGAGGAGGTCTTCAAGGCTGTTCAGGCCGCTGTGGCCGAGCGGCTAAACCATCTGAATGCCAGACTGACTGATCAAGATTCGCCGCACTTCATTTCGGAAGACAGCTATGTGACCCGGAATGAGGCTCGCGCTGAGCGCCAATTCCTCGCAGACATGAAGGACCAACTCGATAAACTGGAGCCGGGTGGAAGCCTCGATCTTTCCCGAACGGAGACCGATTACGGCTACGATCCAGAAGAAGCCGCAACTGATCGGATGAGCGGCCTCGAATACGAAACTGCAACAGCGAGAGCGGAACGGGAGCATGAGAGCCACGTGGAAAGCGTGGCATCGCTCTTGGAACAGTTGAGGGCACGCGGCGTCACCGTTGACACCAGCTTCAAGACGGTAGAGCCGACCGGGCCGTCTGCTGCTGAATGGGCGGCCCAAGACGCAGAGTTAGTGGAAGATCAGGAGCAGGAATACGATCATCTGCGTGATCCGGCTCTTATGGCTAGGTATTATCTCAACGAGATCAAGGAGGCAGATAGCCTACTGGCTTCCGATGGAGCTGATGGCCCATCGCGTAGCGAGGCCAAGGCGGCGTTGGAAGAGGCTATAACTCGCGCTGCCATAGCTGCGGACTACGGCAACGAGTTCGTTCGCGAGGCGGCGAAAACCGACGAGCGCCTTGCCGCCCGTATTATCGAGCTGGGGCAGCAAACACCGGCATCTCGTCGGGAGATCATGGATAGCAAGCCAGATCCTCTGCCGCTCTTCACCGAGCTTTATGATGACGTAGTACGAACGGCAGACGGAGTCCCTGTTGGTGCTCTTCATCGACATGCAGAAGGCAGATTGCAGCAGACCTATGCCGTTTTGGCGTTGATCGAACAGGGCCGCGAAATCGGCCTGCTGCCCAAGGATGGCGAGTTTGTTGCTACAGGGGCGAGAGTGCAGGACAAGCGCACGAGCCGCATGTACCCCGCTGCTCACAGGCTCCCAGCCGACCTTTCTATAAAATATGACGGGCAGCTTGTTCGTCTGACGGACTTCTTCGAAGAAGGGCTGGACCGGACGTGGATAGACAAGAACATTTTCGCTCCAACAGACCGCATTCATAGGCTCGCCAACGTTGCGGACCAGTGGTGTGAGGATGCGGGCATGAAAACGACCTTGGTCAAGGCTGCGAACGCGGTTTTGGACGGCAAGATGTCGGCCAGACAGGCTATGGACGATATAGTGCAGCCCGGTTATGCCGCAGCCGTCGCGACGGCTCGTGAAAAGGTCGAGCGGAATTTCTCGTGGATCGAGCGGCAGGCTCTATCGCAGCGGATTGTCACCATCCAAGGCCAGCCTTTCCGCCTTCCAGAACCTACTGCTCTAAAAGTGAAGGACCTACCGGAGCGCGCGGCAGCCAAGGATGTCATGGAGCGCACCTTGGCGGCTTATAGCGAGGTTTCGGAGCTGTCGCCTTTCCAGCGCATGAAAAGCGCCATGGCGGCGACGGCCATAATTGACAATGAAAAACGGGCCATTGCCGAGGGCGGACGTGACCGGCTTCTGCCGCCCGGAATGGCGGCGATTGAGGCCGAGCATGCACGGCGGGAAGCACGCGCAAGCTTGCAGCGAGAAATGGATGTAATCGAGCAGCTTGCGGGCAAGGCACGCGAAGCTGTCGCTGCTGCCAATGATATTTCCCGACCATTGTCTTCGCGTCAGAGTGCGATGAATGATGCAATGGCCTATGGCGACCGCATGAAGGTTGCATGGACGGCCCTGCAGAAGGAGCGAGGGCCGCAGATCATGGAGAGGATGGAGCAGCGTGTCCGCCATTGTGGTCTTCATGGTCAGAGGCAATTGGCTGAGCTGAGATCGTCTTTTGCAGCGCCGCCCCGAGTTGTCCGCGACGTTGCTGGTACGCTCGAAGACACCAGAGACAACCTCAAGCGCCAAGATCGCCTTGATCAGGACCGCCGTGCGCAGGAGCGACGGGAAAATGTGGTTCAGTTCGGCCCTCGGCCGGAGTTTTGAAGATGAGCGACATGGAAGAAGACAAGCCCGCCAAGATCGCTTTTCTACCGGAGGCGCAAGGGTCTCCAAGGGTATGGCAGGCAATTGAGCGTGCTCGCAAGATGGCCGAGGAGAAGGGCTACGAAAGCATGAATATCGGGCTTGAGCTTTCACTCAAGCGCCGCAGCGACATACTCGACGGTTTTGGAAGAGAATTTTTTGGAACGGGAATGGATGGACTGGAGCCGAAGACAGCTCTTCCGGCTTTCTTGATCCGTTATACCCCGAGGGATTAGCCGATGACGACGATGCTGAACCGACACGCAGATCAGTTCTGCGACCTGAGTGGATTCGATCCGAACAGCACACGCCCTGTCTTATTCGCGCATGACGGCTCGGATATCACACTTATCGAGATCAAGGGTGCTCGCTCGATCATCTCGGAGCGTGATTACGCCGATAGGATGATCGATATTTTTGCGGCCGAAATGGCGCAGGTGATGAAGGCGCCCGGCCATAACATCGTCGTCTCATTCGAATCGTCCTTCAATGCTGAGACCGAGGTTGACGAGCACCTTGAGCGCCAGCGCCACAACGCTGAACTCAAGCAATTGCGCGTCGCCGGCATTCTCGAAGAATCGCGCAATGTGATTTTGCGCAGGGCCGTTTCGGAACGGCTCGTGGTGGCGTTGATCACGCGCCCGCAGGCCGGGCAACAGCGTGAGATCGTCGCGCAGAAGAAGGCCAACGACAAAGCCCGCAGCGAGCTACCTGCCATGAGGGCGGCCATGGACCCGTATGCTGAGCTTCCAGCTTTGGAAGGGCCGCATATGGCATTCGTGCAGTCGTTCATGACCGCTCTGGACCGGATAGGCGTGATAGCCAGCATAGTCATGCCGGGCGAGGATGGCTCAAGACCGGATATCGCCAAAATCCGTCAGGGTATTTTCTTCCATGAGACACCCAATGACTGGAAGCCGCATGAACCGGGTGCTGTGAAATATCCGCCGCTGAAAAACACGTTCGACAGTGACGTGTCCGATTTTTTCGCTCCACCACTGGCGATGCAGATCCTTTCGTCGGCTCCTGTGGTTTCGCAGGATATGCGCCGGATTTCATGGGGACCACGCAGTTTCGCCGTTTGTCAGGTGCTGCGCTATCCTAAGAACCTGCGACCGTTTAATCATCTCGTGGAGCGCCTGCGGCGCTCGCAGATGCCCTACCGCGTAGCGATCTCGCTGGAATCCTTGAACAGCGCAGACAAGTCCTCAATCCGCATCAGGCAGGTCGCTGCGCAATTGCTCGGCATATTCGATGGTACGACCAAGCTGCTCGGCAAGAACCTCCAACTGGTGACGGATGCGCTTGGCTCCGATACTGAGGCAGTGGTCAAGACCAACCTGTCGGCCGCGACTTGGATCGAGCCGGGAGAGCCGGAGGAGAGGCTACGCAGCCGCGCATCAGCTCTACTGGTCGGCTTGCAGTCGTGGGGGGACTGCACGGTCACTGACAGCCCGGCAAGCCCGGTCCGCACACTGGCGGAGACAGTGGCGGGCATGAACGCCACCACACAGAGCTGGCGCGGCACGCTCGCCCCGATCTCGGACCTTTCCGTTGTCCTGCCGTTCCACCGCACCGCTCCCGTGTTCGAGACCGGCGACAGTCTTTTCACGTCGATAGAAGGAAAACTTACTCCGCATCGCGCTTTTGCGCCTGAGCAACCGGCATGGCTCACACTCATTGCAGCCGGTACAGGTTCGGGTAAGTCGGTGTTGATGAACCGGATGAATTTCGATCTTGCGGCGTACCGACCGGGCAGCGAGTTACCTTTCATGATGGTTGCAGACGTGGGGGTATCCTCGTCGGGCTGTATGAACCTTCTAAGTGCCTTACTGCCGGAAGAGCGGCGGCGCGAGGTCATTTATATGCGGCCGAAGAACACCGCCGAATATGCGGTCAATCTCTTCGATATCTCGCTAGGCTCGCGCTATCCGTTGGATCGGGAGCGGGTGTTCATGAAGAACTTCCTGCTGACGGCGATCCCGATGGACCACGAGCTGCTGCCGCAGCTTATCACTCGCGTCATTGACCGTGTTTTCGAGATCAAAAGTGATCTCAGCGTCGATTCAAATGCCAACCGCTGGCAGGCAAATATCGACCCGCAGCTCAATGAGGCGGCTC
Source organism: Agrobacterium sp. FDAARGOS_525 (assembly GCF_003938925.1). Lineage (NCBI taxonomy): Bacteria > Pseudomonadati > Pseudomonadota > Alphaproteobacteria > Hyphomicrobiales > Rhizobiaceae > Agrobacterium > Agrobacterium sp. FDAARGOS_525. The sequence continues at coordinate 65,353 of NZ_RKIU01000006.1, forward strand.
ATGCGGCCGGTATCAAGGTCACGGATCGCACGCGATATTGGACACTCGTGGATGAGTTTATGTTGCGTGGGAATCATGAGATGGCCGTTCGGGCGCAACGCTATGCCGCTCCGCGCATCAAAGATATCGCGACGGTTATCGCCGAGCCGCAGATCAAAGACGATTTCGGCGAAGAGATGATCAGGAATGTCCAGCGCCATCTTGAATCGCTGGAAAGTGCCTATCCGATGTTCACCAACTACACGTCGATTGAGACCGGTTCTGCCCGGATCATGGCAATCGACCTGCAAGATGTTCTGACGGTTTCGTCCATGACGGACGAATCTGCGAGGAAGAACACCCTCATGTTCCTGATGACTCGTCAGGTGTTCATGAGCAAGATCGCGGGCGATAAAGACGATATCCGTGCGATGACGTTCCCTGACGATCCTGAAATACGGCAGGCATATGAACGCTATTGGCAGCGGACCTTCCAAATCATCGCCGAGACTCCAAAGCGTATGGTGATGGACGAATACCATCTGACCGGCACCAGTATTGACACCATCAATGACGTGGTTTGGCATGACTGCCGAACCGGCCGTAAGTGGAACCTTGAGGTCGCACTTGTGTCGCAAGAGCTGGCCGACTTCAAAGGCCTGACATCGCAGGCCACCACGATCATGATCCTCAATTCCGACTCTCAGGCCGCTCGCAGAGCTATCCTCGATGAGCTGGGGGGCAGCGAAGCGGTCGATGAGGCTTTGCAGCGCTACGTGAACGGCCCTGACAAATCAGACCCTTCGAAGGGCGCGAACGTGCTGGCGATGTACAAGCTGCGAAATGACGAGAAGCGGTGGGTGATTTTCAACAATGCGTTGGGGATCAGGCTGCTGTGGGCGCTTTCAACGAAGTCAGAAGATCGCGCTGTACGTGACGAGCTTTACAGTCGCGTTCCACTGGATCGTGCGCTCGATCTTCTGGCGAAACGCTTCCCCGAAGGAACTGCCATTGGTCGATGGGAAGAAATGGCCAGAACGCAAAGGCGTTCTACCGGCACTTCCATTGCTAAGCTGGTAGCAGATGAAATTATGCAATACGAGATGGCGAACACGATGAAAGTGGCGGCGGAATAGGGCTGAAACCTCTTGTGTAGTGTCACAATTGCACATTAAAAAGGTGCAACACTTCATTGTGAAACGTGTGAGCTTGGTGTAAGCATATTGAGCAACGGGCCGTTGGCGGCAAGGAGAGAAGGAAATGAAGGCAACCGCATTAGCTGTCGCCGGTAAGGCGCGAGACAAGTACCTGGCTGCAATCGCTCTGGCGAGCGTGACCTATTTTTCAGCACTGGAAACCGTACTCGGCCAGACGGCCGACCCGAAAGCCCCGCTTGAGTTTCAGAAGCAGGCGCAGGACGCGGCGCGTAATTCTCGAATGAACCCCGACGATGCAAAGTCAGGGCTTGAGAACCTTGCGAGCACCGGCCTCTACCTCTTCGGCGCGCTGAGCCTGATCTTCGCAGGCTACTCGGTCTACAAGTGGTGGGATGCCGTCAACAACGAGCAGAGCCGCAACAATGCTGGCCGTTCGGCCATGGCTGCGGTCATCGCTGGTATCCTCGGGATTGTGGGTATCTTCATCGGTTGGGTCCAGTCCGTTGCTCTCGGCGGGAGCAACTGAGCAGCGATCTTCCGAAAGGGGGATAGGCAAGTGGAGCGGTCCCGAAAGGGGCCGCTTCTTTTTGGCTGTCACGCTTGCAACACTGAACTGCATTCAGCTCGTCCGGTGCCTATATGTCCAAATTGGATCGAAGAACGAGCTAATCCGCATGCCGCTTCTGGTCGATCTAAAAAGCAGGCAAAAAAAATCCCCGGCTGAGGGAAGCCGGGGAAGGTGGTCCGCCGCATCAATGAAGCAGACTACTGGGAGGAGTCCTGATGAATGGAGGTTTCAAAACAGGCTCTGACCTGATCGGGCGTCCAGCGATTCAGGACCGCGTGATGTACGTCGATTTCGGTCTTGGTAATGCGGCGCGTAAGCTCGCCTCTTTCCCGGTAGAGGCTTTCCAACGGTTCGATGTGCTCTTCCACGAACTTGGAGTCCATGTCGGGCAGATTGCGGAGCCAATGGCGCATTTCAGATGCCTTTCAAAACCGATCAATATGCGTTAGTTATATCTATGTTCCTAACCGGCCCTCTTTGTCAATATGCGTGAGTGATATTAATGTCAGAAAAAGAACGTCGGGCGCGCTCCGGGCGCGAGCCGCGCAAGTACAGTACCGAAGTTTCCCCATGGCAGGAGCGTGCCCGAGCGGCCGGTTTGAGCCAGAAAACGCTCGCCGCCATGACGGGAAAAACAGAGATCAGCGTCAGCAGGCAATTGAGGGGGCAGTTTGGAACGAATGGAGAGCCGCCGCGCTATGTTGCGGCAACGATCATTGCATGGGAACTGATGAGCCTTGAGCAAAGGCAGGAGTGGCTTGCCCGGCTCGGCAGCAAAGACACAATCCCACCTGACGATGTTATACGCCCGCATGGCCACGAGCGGCTTTGCGATGCAGTAAAGCAGCGGCGGGAAGAACTGTCACTATCGCGAGAGCAAGTGGGCAATGCCACAGGCTTTAGTCGATTCATTGTGAAGGATTTCGAGGACGGTAAGGACGTTTCGCTGTCAGTCGCTATCAGGATCGCAGAGGCCGTAGGCCTTACATTCGATGTTGTCGATACGGCCAAAATCAGCGGTGTCATCGTGGCAGACAAACCGACCGAGGAAGAAACCGAGATCGATATCGGGGACAGTCTGCCAGACGATTTGGAGCAGGGTAGGTGAGCAACGGAAATAGCCTGAATGTGGTTCTTTACGACAGGAAGGTTGGCGATCTCGAACGAAGCAAGGACGGCCTGCACTTCGTCTACGACCGTCAGTGGCTTTCAGATGCCAGAGAGGGCCGAGGGCACGCACTGTCGCTCTCGATGCCTCTCACAAAGGTGGAACACGGGCCGGAAGTCGTGGAGCCGTTCATTGCTGGACTGCTGCCTGAAAGCCATCATCATCGGCACAGGATCGCTCAGGCTTTCGGAATGCAATCGGCCCATGAAAGCGATTTTGAATTTCTCCGGCTGATCGGCCGCGATTGCGCTGGCGCTGTTATCTTCGCCGATCCTGCCGAACGAAATATTGCACTGCGCGAGCCGCCCGGCTTCAAGGTTTTGAGTGAGGAGGAGTTGGCACAGCTCCTCCGTGAACTGCCAGCGCGTCCGCTAGTTGACGATCCAGTGCTAGGAACGCGAATTTCGCTCGCTGGCGTTCACGACAAAATGGCCGTGTTGGTGATGGGGGGCAAGGTCGCATTGCCGGTCAATGGCTTCCCATCCTCTCATATCATCAAGGTCGATATCGCTGGATTGAACGATTCCATTAAGACGGAGCACTTTTGTCTCCGGCTGGCGCATGCTTGCGGACTTCGAGTTCCCACATCGCAGATCCAGCAGGCTGAGGATAAGGTCTATATGCGGATCGCACGTTACGACCGAACCCTACAGACCCGGCAGGACGGCCCTGCTCTCCTGAATCGCACCCATCAGGAGGATTTCTGTCAGGCTCTTGGTATCCATCCCTTGAACAAATACGAAGAAAAGGGCGGCCCCTCTTGGAAAAGGATGGCCGAACTTATGAAACTGATGGAGCGCCCCGCAGTTGATCAGGCTGGTATGCTGGATCGGGCGCTGTTCCAGTATCTTTCAGGGAATCCCGATGCTCACGGAAAAAACTACTCGATACGGTATTCACCGAGCGGGCGGCTTTCTCTTTCCCCTGTTTATGATCTGAATAATCAGGCGGCATTTGCGGCAAACTACACGTCCATGAAACCGCTGCTTGCCATGTCAGTCGGTCGTGACAAGGATAATCCGAAACAAGGGGAGTTCTGGCGTACAAGGATCAGCCGTGATCATTGGGCTGAGTTCGCGCAGGATGTCGGTATGCCTGCTACCCATGTGCTGAAACGCCTTGACGAAATGGCGCTCAAGATTAGCTCTGCTGTCGTTTCGGTAAGGGAGGAGATGCGTCACACACTTGCGGACACTCCGCTACTGGACGTGATCGTTGATGATGTTGTTGCTCGCGCGACTGCTATTCGTGAAAATCGGCCGGAGCCGACGCGGGAAATCCATGCTGATCACGGGCGAGGTCGAGGACCGATCATCTCACCTTCATTATAAAATTCATTAGCCTATTTATATGTAGCTTTATGCGTCAATAAAGGTGTATATATGCACCATTATGAAAGAGAAGCCCGTACCGTCCCTTCGTGCGCAAGCCGAGCTTAAAAAGCTCGGTGACGACATCGCGATAGCTCGCAAAAAGCGCCGCTTTACTCAGCAGCGCATGGCTGATGGCGCTGGCGTGAATGTTGCCACCATCAGGCGTCTGGAAAAAGGCGACGGCGGGGTTTCGCTTGGGGTTTTGGCGATGGTTCTAGTTACTCTCGGCGAGCATGGCAGGCTAGCGGGACTGTTGGACATTTCAAAGGATGACATTGGTCTGGCGCTGGGCGTCAACGCGCTCCCCCAGCGTGTGCGGCCGAAACGTGATGGCAAGAAAAAGAAGAGTGACGCCGACACGCAAGAATCGGCTAACGGCAAAGATAAGGTGGCATTCTGATGGTGCAGAGCGCGTATAAAATCTGCATTGGCGATTCCGGGCTAGAGGTCGGAACCCTATGGTTCGAGGCGGCCGGTGGTCGCGAGCATTCCAGCTTCCAATATGATTCAGGATGGTTGGAGCACCCACGAGGTTTTGCCATAGCGCCAGCGCTGACGCTTGATGCGGATAGGAAGTTCTTCCGCGCAGCCAACGAACACGGGACGCCACTGCCTCCTCCTGTTGCGGACACGACGCCGGATTCATGGGGAAGGAATATCATTCGCAAAGATGTCCGGCTCGGGGGCAATAATAGCAATCCACTGACGGAGATAGACTTCCTAACTGCGGTCGATGATTTCAGCCGAGTGGGCGCTCTGCGTGTACGTAGCCTTGAGGAAGGCTCCCCGTTCCTTTCGGCTGCTCCCAACGGCCGACATCCTATTCCCCCCTCCTGCATCTTGATCAGCTCAGCCATGCTATTGCCAGCGCCGAAAGCAATGATCCTGATGCTGCCGCGCTTCGACGGCTCCGGCAGGTGGGTAGTACGCTGGGGGGCGCTCGTCCAAAGTGTTCTGTGATTGACAGCGACGGAACCCTTTCCATCGCGAAGTTTACCTCGATTCATGACACATATCCCGTGGAAAGAGCAGAGGTTCTTACTCTGAGGCTGGCGAAGCTTTGTGGGATTGAGGCGCCGAAAGCTCGGATCGAAATGAGCGCAGGTTTGCCGGTGGCGATCATCGAGCGGTTTGACCGGACAAGCAATGGCCGAGTGCCCTACATTTCGGCGCAGACCATGCTCGATCTGCCGACCGCCACTGGTGGCACATATCTAAATCTCGCAGATACGATACGGGAGCAAGCTGCCGCTCCCTACGAGGAGCTGCGCGAGCTATTTCGGCGAGTGAGCTTCAATATCCTCGTTTCTAACGTTGATGATCATCTGAAAAACCATGGCTTTCTTTACGCGGGCGATGGGAGGTGGCGTTTGTCTCCCGTTTTTGATGTCAATCCAGCTCCAGAGCGCTTCAAGGAACTGAAAACAGCGATTGCCGATCCGGCCGCGCCGGACGCCTCGATCTCGATGCTTATGGAGTATGCCTTCTATTTCGAGATCGATCCCGACGATGCGGCAAAGACCATCGGAGAAATGGCCCACACAATTTCACAGAGCTGGGAGAGCCTTGCGCGTGAGGCGGGCATGAATGGTGCAGAGATTGGCATATATCGACCTGCCTTTGAGCATAAGGAGGCCGAATATGCCCGCTCGTTGGTCGAAGTCTCGATGTTGAATGGCAATCGATCACCAGCACCGCCACGGGGACCGTCGCTTGGGTGACAATCACCGCTACGAATAAAGGCCGGGGCTTACCCGTCAGAACGACGAGGCAACAAAGGAGGCCCCTGCCATGTTCAAATTCTCTCTGTTCCTGTCCAGCATTGCACTTGCCTGCTCGACAGCTTTCATTTTCCCTGCAAATGCCAAAGATCGCTCCGGCGGATCGGCCGGTATTGAGCGAGGTTGTAAGGTTCAGAATGATGGTCTGGATGAGCCTTGTGGCGAGGCTCCCCCGAAGCGTCTCCCTCCACCACCAGCACCGAATGCTCCGAGACCAAAATGAGGAGCGCTGCTAGCTTATGCTAGCATGTGCAGGCTAGCGCTATCTTATAAAACACATATGGAACTTTATGCAAAATAATGTGTTTCTTTGACGTACTCACGTCGAGGGGACGCCATATGGACAGGAAAGCAATGGCAGTGCTCGTTGTGGAAGACGAGCCGCTCGTGCGGATTGATATCGCCGACTATCTAAGGGACTGCGGATATGTGGTTACAGAGGTTGGCAGTGCCAAGGAAGCGATAAAGGTGCTTCAATCAACCCACGTCGATCTCGTGTTTTCGGATATCCAAATGCCGGGCGAGATGGATGGGGATGGGTTGGCAAGGTGGGTAATGGGCAACCGGCCGGACGTGAAAGTTATCCTGACATCCGGCCGGGTAAGAGATTGCGGTGTTACAATAGAGTTGATCCCGAAGCCTTACGCACAAGGGCGGTAGCATCGGCCATCAGATACGCCTTGATGTCATCTGGCGATCTGGCTTGATCGACACCATCGAAATCGATCAGGTTTGCCAAACGGGACAGCCAGCCCGGCGTTGATCATTTCTCTTGAAATGTCATGCCCATCGGTAAATGCCCTGACCAGTACACGGCCGTAGCGGTCTGTACCAACGGACTCCAGATTTAAACCGCCTCTGTCGAGCAGTTCTTTAAGTTTGTGAGTTGCTGCATCAGCAAGCTGACGCTCGATCTGGCAATGTGCTCGATCTCCGCTTTCAGGCGCGTCGATATCCACGATCCGATATTTTATGCGGTGATGCCAGAAGGTGTCGCCATCGACCACGCATTGAACACGCCGCGATGAGCCACAGATCGGCCACTCAGAGGCATCCGCCATGGCAGGTAAGGGAATAGCCATCAAAGCAGCGAAAACAGCAGCGGCGCTGAAATTTGGACGAAAAGCTCTCAGAACGGACGTCAATGGACAGCCTGCCTCTTCACATATAATTGTTTGTGTGGATTGCATGTCAAAATCAGATTTCAAGAGGGATGGAGAACATATGAATCCGAAACTGTGGCTTGCTGCATTACCTTTACTACTTGCTGGCTGCGGTGCCAGTGCTCCAACAGATGCGGATGTCAGTGAGGCTTTCAAAGACGCCTTTACGCAGGCATCCCAGCAGATATCAGGCAATCCATTCGCGCAGTCGCTTATCGGTGCCGCCACGGGTGGAGGGATGTGCACTATGGCGTTACAAACACGACCTGCAATCAGAACGGTGAGGCTTACGATTGCACGTTTAAGCTGACAATGCGCCAAGGCGAGAATGGACCGGCTCTCCAGCCTGAGAGAGCTATGCATGCAGTTCTTGTGAAAATGGACGGCAAGTGGACCTTGCGGCAAAACTGATCAGGCATCGCTTGGCAACTCAAAGCGCGCAGGAACCAGATCGGCATTCTGTAAGGCGGCGAATGTTCGCCGCCGCCTCTGCCTCAATGATGAGTTGTTGCGCCGCATCTGGCGAGGCGACTGGTTGTCCGTAAGCAGCTCGTGTGGAAATGTGAACAACCTGCCATCTGCCGTCACGAGTCTGTTCAGCGGTGTAGTTCATTGATATCAACCCGCAAAGTTATGGCATTAAGCGCCTCAGCAGGCGCTCTCGATAGTATCAGAAATACGACGGTGTTTCCGTCGATGGTATAGTTTGTCTCACCACTCAATAGGCGGTGAGCAACCTCGTCGGGGACGCCCCATGTCTCGGAGACAATCTTACGAAGCTGGTTTCGGTCCTTTTCGAAGGCATATGCGTTCTTCGCCCAAGCTATGACGCCGGGGGTATGCACCATTTCACTTGAACCGAGGCGGTAGGTTCTGGCCTGCATTTCCAACTCCATTGCAATGTGCGTGTCATTAGTTTAGTGTTTGACACTACAAAGCAGTTTTGACGCGCTGTCAATCCCAAAAGTAATGGCAGCGTAGTAAGGGCATTATCGTATGAAGATTGGCTACATCCGGTTGGCAAAAGCTGCCCCCACGAAGGAGGAGCAGGAAGAGGCTTTACGCGCCTCTGGCCTGCCCGAGGAGTGCAGGATTTTCGTGGAGCAGATCGCCACTCGCAGGAGGACCGAGTATGTGGACCCGACGCCGCAGCGAACGGAAATGATCAGCGGCCTGAAGGAAGGCGATATGGTCTATGTTGCCAGTGCCTCTCGTTTGGGTACGGGCGTCACAGACATCGAAGAGACCTTGCGGGCGATCAACGAAAAGGGCGCAGCGGTGTTTGATGCTGCGACCAACGAGGTCGTTCGGTGGCATCCAGATGCCGGAGCCGCAATTTCTTTGTTTTCAGAGGCTATAACGGCCTTCGAAACGAGCTGGCATCGCACATGCGTGCCAAGCGGCCGGAGGATAAGAAAGGTGGAGCGCCATCACTACCGCAAGAGCGGCTGGATGAAGCACGCAAGCTTTTCTTCAACCTAGATCTTCACATCAAAGAGGTCGTCAAGCGTACCGGTATAGGTCAGAGGACGCTTTACCGGCATTTTGGGAAGCGGACGGGCAAGAACCCCGCGAAGTAGCTGATTGATACGAGTATTTTGAACGCAACGATTTGGACCCGTAGTTTCAAACGGCCTAGCCGCAGAAAAGGAAAAGTCGATGACGATCAATATCAACAAGGTCATTCTACAAGGCCGATTGGGCTTGGACCCTGAAATTCGGCGTACCAACAATGGAAAGCCGGTGGCCAAGTTGCGAGTGGCTACATCCGAGTTCTGGCGTGACAAGCAGACAGGTGAGCGGAGGGAATCCACTCAATGGCATGATGTCGTTATCTTCAACGAGCATCTGTGCTCGTATGTTGAGAAGTACGGCAAGAAGGGCCGGGAAGTTTACGTCGAAGGCCAGTTGCAGACACGCAAATGGCAAGATCAGAGTGGCAGCGACCGCTATACGACCGAAGTTGTTTTGCAGCTCTATCGCGGCACCGTCCAGTTTGGCCCGCTGCCCGGCGGCGACAAGTCTGAGGATCAGGAGCCTGACGACAGCTACGGCTCCGAAGGTCGCGATTTTGGAGACGAGATTCCATTCTGACGAGGCAAGGAAGGGAAACACAATGGACGATGATAAGGCCGAGCTGATCGGAGCGACATTTGCTGGTGTCGTCATGGTTCTCTATGCACTTCTTTGGCACGGATATGGCCCTATGGGGGCGTCCGTCATCGGCATTCTAACATTCACGGCTGGCTTAGTTCTTTTTAACAATGTGGCGCGTCTCGGCAGGTGGATCGGCCGCCAGTTTGATTGAAGGAAGATACGATGAGTGATGATCGATGGAGAGAAGAGCAACGCCGGGTAGAAGACCAGCGGCGCGAGGAGCAGCGTCGAGCTGACGAACAGCGCCGCGAAGAAATGCGGCGTGAGGAACAAAGGCGACAGGAAGAGCAGCGTCGAGCTGATGAACAGCGGCGTCTTGAAGAGCGAAATCGATTTAAGTGATAATTTTAAAGGGGCCTGTCGCAAACATTTTCGGAGCGCGCGATTATCCCCTGAGCGTCCTCATTTTCATGCTTTGTTAATCTTTTGCAGTCCGAAGAGGCGCGCAAGAAAATCGTTCTGATCGTTGACAGTCCAACCGCCGGAAAAGCTGAAGCCTTTCCTCAACCACAGCATTGCCTCGAAACCCGCGATGGTTCGCCGCGCCGTGTTGAAGGATTGGAAGCCACCGATCTTTGGCATGTTCTTCTTTACCCGGAAATGGTCACTTTCGATGCCTTGCTGGAGGTGCTTGGTGACATAGTGGACGGGATCGGGATGGAGGAGCCCATCATCAACCGACATTTTGATCGTTGACGGGAAGGTGTTGGCCCCGTCGGTCCCGATCCTGGTCGGCGACAACAAGGGTTCGTCTTTGAGCATCTTGCGGAAAAACCGCTTGGCGGCGGCGAGATCGCGCTTAGCGGTCAACAGGAAATCTACCGGATTGCCATGCTTGTCGATGGCTCGGTACAGATAGCGCCATTTGCCGCGGATCTTGACGTACGTCTCATCGATTCTGACCGAGCCGCAATGGGGGCGCCTAAACTGCCGAAGCCGTTTTTCGATCATCGGCGCATAGGCCAATACCCAGCGGTTGATCGTGCTATGATCGACCTCAAAGCCCCGCTCGCGAAACATCTCTTCCAAGTCACGATAGCTGAGCGGGTAGCGCAAGTACCAGGCAACCGCCTGTACAATCAACCAGGCCTCGAAATGCCTGCCTTTGAAGTCATCCTTTGATTGGCGCTTCAGCTTCTCGGCAATAGCATTCAGAATCATGGGCTCGCTCCGCAACTTTCGGAGCGGCAAATTCCATGCCTATGGTCAACATACGGTTAAGCCCGAAAGTTTGCGACAAGCCCGTCGAACGGCTAGAGATCCTGTTCGGTGATCCGGGCGGTGAGAATGAGCGGCTGGCGTGTTTTCATAGTGAAGGTCGACTCAACGAATTGGCGGGTTCATTCTATGACTGGCTCAATTCTGCGTAGAACCCCACACAGCGCAACAATTGACTCGTCCCAACGATTTACGGGGAAGGTTTAGTCAGGCCTTTCCAACAGCAATCAGAGTTGCACGCAGTCTGCTGCTTGCGAATCCAGGAAGCGTCGGGTTTTTTGAGGCAATTGTGGTAGAGCCGCATGTAGAATGTGAACCGGGGCAGGCTCTCCTTCGAATGATGCTAGCAGCAGACGCAACCGGCCGGCAACAAGTGCTTCTGCCGCTTGATAGTGCAGGAGCCGGACAAATCCCAACTCTGCCTCAGCCGCATCGATCGCCGCTTCCGTGGACAGCCGATTGCCTTCAGGCCAGTAGATTTGGTTTTCTGTGGCTCTGGGGCGTCGGCTGCGTTGGTAATGTGAGCTTTATGGAGGGTAGAAATTTCAGATCATCTGGGTGTTGAACTTCTCTGTGACGATCAAGAAGTGCTGGACTGGCAACGACCACCGTCCGCATGCTGCCCAGCCGAGTACCAATCAGGCTAGTGTCAGCTAACGCCCCGATCCGTACCGCGATGTCCGCGGCACCCGCCGCAAGATTGACATTGCCGTCGTTGAGTTGCAGATCGACAGAAATCCCTCGTGAAGGGTCAGGAAGTCCTTGACGATTGGCAATACGTGGAGGCGACCAAACATTCTCGGTGCGCTAACAACCAGCCGTCCGGTCGGCTCGCGGAATTCACCTGCTGCCTCTCGCTCCACTTCCGCCACTTGCGTTATGATTTGGCGTGCGCCTGCGAGGTATCGCTGTCCGGCGTCAGTCAGCGACAACTTACGGGTCGATCGAACCAGAAGGGCGGCACCCAAGTGCTGTTCGAGTTGTCCAATCTTTCGGGTGAGTGTTGCCACCGGCACGCCGCGCTTTTTCGCGGCAGCCGAAAAGCTGCCCTCATCCAGCGTGTCGATCAATAACGACATTGCCTCCAGACGATCCATGGATCTCCTCACTTTTCGATCAGATGTTATCCGAAATCCGCTAATTATGCATCGCTGTACGAAGGATTATGTTTAGCTGTGACGGTGCCATGCCAAACGTTAGGCGTTGGGAGACAGTAATACTTATGGATTTCTGGATATAGCGGTAACGCCTGCGGGTCGTGAGGTGCAACAGCAACTTGGTGTCGCATCCATGTGCGAAAATTTCCACGGCATCGGTTCTTGAGGGAACGATGGGTCGGGCTGAGCGTGTCGTGCGGCTTCGATTGCAAAACTTTGACTGGAATTGCCCTCAGCACATCATGCCCCGCTACACGCAGGAGCAACTTGAAGATGGCTTACGCCCGATCCGGAAGCGGCTTGCAGAGCTGGAAGCTGAGAATGCTAACTGCGCGAGCAACTGGCGCAGACATCTTGCCAATCAGGAGAATCTCATGACAGTAAGTTATAAAACACAGCAGGTCGGTGAAGTGAAGGTGTTCTATCGGGAGGCCGGCGCAAGAAATGCTCCGGTTCTGCTTCTGCTTCACGGTTTTCCGACGTCGAGCCACATGTTCCGGGACCTCATCCCGCTTCTCGCCGAAAAATTTCGTGTGATAGCGCCAGACTTGCCGGGATTTGGATACACGCAGGCTCCAGAGCGCGGACGTTTCGAATATACGTTTGACAATCTGGCAAAAGTCATCGACGACTTTACGCAGGCCCTGTCGCTTGATCAATATGCACTTTACGTTTTTGACTACGGTGCGCCGGTTGGTTATCGGCTTGCGGCGGCACATCCGGAGCGGGTAACGGCGATCATCAGCCAAAACGGCAATGCTTATCTCGATGGCTTCTCTGACCAGTGGGACGCTTGGCAGAACTACTGGCGTGACCCCACGCCGCAGACACGAGAGGCGTGCCGTGAAACGCTGTCGCCGGATGTGATCGAGAACTGGCAGTATCGTACGGGTGCCGATCCTCAACGACTCGGCCCTGATGGTTACATGCTCGATATCGCGTTAATGGCGCGGCCGGGTGCTGCGGAAATCCAACTCGATCTCGTTTTGGATTATCGGACAAATCTAGAGCGGTATCCTGAATTTCAAGAGTATTTCCGCACGAGCCAACCGCCATTCCTCGCGGTCTGGGGTCGTCACGATCCAGCCTTCATTCCAGCCGGAGCTGAAGCCTACAAACGCGACCTTCCAAATGCACATGTGCATCTGCTCGACACCGGCCATTTCGCGCTCGAAACCCACGCGAGCGAGATAGCCCAGATCATCCGCAGTTTTCTCGGTCGATATCTATAGACAGGCACACGTGTCGCTCAATAGTGGAATGTGAGGCCGATGAACTGTGAGAACCGCAGCTTTTTTTCGCCGCGGGAGTCGAGAGTTTGCAAATCTATTCTCGCTGGCGGCACTTCGCTCCGGGGTATTGAGCCTGCTGTCAGCGGACGCACCCCTCGTCTCTACCGTGCTGTCGCGTTCGTACTGCGAACTGTCGATGAAGACCCTTACGCCTCCCGCGTTTCCGATAAGGGTTCGCGGCGTTGTCACGTTGTTCGACTGAGGCCGGACGAAGCACTTTCAGTTAAACTCAGGCAGTTGCGCCGGTCACGGCCTTCCAGTGCGCCATGGCGCGGATCCGATGAATGTGGGTGGCGAGGGCGGAGTGTTTTTGATGCGACGGGACGAAATGATTTCTAACCGCTGAAAACACGGGGACAAATTGTTGCAGACTGCCGACGGATCGGAAGCCCTGCATCACTCGTTCTCGTTTTCGCAGCGGCAGATGGGAATTTTCCGCACGGTTGCTAAGGCCCTTGTGTGATCTATGTTCAATGGCCGGCATCACATCTCGCTTTGCCGCCCCGTATGAACGCAGTTTATCGGTGACAATCCTCTTTGGCGCGAGGGCTTGCTTCTTCAGCAGCCTGATCAGCAATCGCTTGGCAGCCTTGGTGTCTCGACGGGTCTGCACGATCTCGTCGAGAACATATCCGTCCTGGTCGACGGCTCGCCAAAGCCAATGCTTTCGCCCGCCGATCGTCACGACCACTTCGTCCAGATGCCAGATATCCTCTCGCGACGGCGTCTTTCTGCGCAGTCGCTTTGCGTAGGCCGCACCGAATTTCCGGCCCCAGCGCCGGATCGTTTCGTAGGACACGACGATGCCGCGCTCCAGCAGCATTTCTTCCACCAGCCGCAGGCTTAACGGGAACCGGAAATACAGCCAGACGGCATGGGCGATGATATGCGGTGGGAAACGGTGGTTCTTGTAGCTGATGGTCGGCGTGCTCATCACGTCCGGTTATCCGTCAACCGTTAAGCCACGAACAACGTGACAACGCCCGAGAGCGAGTTGGCAGAAATCCGCAAGGGTGTAGGAATGGTTTTCCAGCAGTTCAACCTGTTTCCCCACAAGACTGTCCTGGAAAACATTACGATCGCACCGATGCGTGTGCGCAAGAAGTCGAAGGTCGAGGCGGAAGCCGCTGCTATCAAGCTGCTCGGCCGGGTAGGCCTGCTTGATCATGCGCACAAATTTCCTGGTCAGCTGTCCGGAGGCCAGCAGCAGCGAGTGGCCATTGCCCGGTCTCTCGCTATGGAACCGCATCTGATGCTTTTCGACGAGCCGACCAGCGCGCTTGATCCGGAAATGGTTGGCGAAGTTCTCGACGTCATGCGGGAACTGGCAGCCGAAGGCATGACCATGATGATCGTGACCCATGAGATGGGCTTCGCGCGCGAGGTTGCGGATCGGGTCGTCTATATCGATCAGGGTTCGATCCTGGAAATCGCCAAGCCGGATGTGTTCTTTGACAGTCCGCAGAATGATCGCGCGCGCTCGTTCCTCGCCCGCGTCCTCAAGCACTAAGGTAGTGATCCAGTTCGCGATGGCTTCTTTCAAGGTCAGGCGCCGCGAGCTGGCATTTATGTTTCTCTGATGTCGCCCGAACAAGAGGGTCCGTGTCGGAAGATACCGGATGCTGCGTTTGTGAAGCCAAGCCGGATCGTCCTCGGCTTGGTGATTTCCCGGAATGATGCGCGAATGTCTTCTCCGGAAACATTCTGACCGGCATTCCGTGCTTCTCTCGTACCACCATACCTGGCATCACCGGCTGAAGGTCCGAGCAAAATCGCTGCGGTCGGGCGGCAGCACTCGGAAGCGGTCCAATCCCGCTCTCCATCGATGGCGTCCTGGCCCAGGTCCGGATCTTCCACGATCAACCCGCAAGGGGTCCGCTAGCAAGCTGCGGCCGCTCAGGGCTGCGCCATCGCGGTGATCGCGCCCGTCCCCGTGCCTTTTGAGGAGCCATCGAGCGGGAATTGGCCCGCTCCCAAATGGAGCCTTTCACATGTCTCACGATCTTGCCCTGGCACACTCCCACGCCTTCCAGCTTTGCCGCGACCTCATGGTCCCGGTCACCGTCTTCGAAATCGACGGCGAATACGGCGTCCTGCCCTCCGACGAGATCGACGCGGGCGACGACCTCGACATCGTGCACGAGTTCAATCCCTGGCCGGCTCATTGAGCCGGCAATTGCCGTTCCGGATGCCGCTGGCGACCTGTCGGCGGCAAGGGAAGCTTCGCCGCGGGCAGTGCAAATTTGCACCTTGATCCCCGCGCCCTTGCCCCCTCTGCTCTTCGCGGCGGCCGGGAAATGTCCCGCCGGTTTGCGGGGAGATAAATTGAGGAGCGATCGCAGGCGATCGGGAAAATTATGAAGAGAGAAGAAATCGAGAGGATCCGCGAGGCCGTCAGCTGCGCCGCCGTCCTCGAACGGGCTGGCTTCGCACTCGATATCAAGGAAAGCACACGGCGGGCGGTGAAGTTCCGCAGAGGATCGGAGATCGTCATCGTTACGCGTGACGGCCGCGGGTGGTTCGATCCGCTGAGCGAGGACAAGGGTGACGTGTTCACCCTCGTCGCCCTGCTCGAGCATCTGTCATTTCCAGACGCCGTCGATAGCGCTGGCGAATTGATCGGCTATCAGGTGGCGCCTGTGGTCTGGAAAAAGACCCCGACCAACGCCGAGCCCGTCGACCTGACTACCCGTTGGAAGGCGCGCCGCATCCCAGGCACGGGTTCCGGAGCCTGGCGTTATCTTTGCTCGACGAGGGCGATCCCGGCTTCGATCATGCGCGCCGCCATCAGTCAGGGCAGCCTGCGGGAGGGGCCGTATGGCAGCATGTGGGCGGCACACCGGGATAATTCCGGTGCGGTCGTTGGCTGGGAGGAACGCGGGCCCGACTGGCGCGGATTTTCGACAGGCGGCAACAAGATCCTCTTTCGGTTGGGTGAAGCGGATGCTCTTCGTCTTTGCGTGACCGAGGCCGCAATTGATGCGATGAGCCTCGCTGCGATCGAAGACCTGCAGGGTGGCAGCCTCTATCTCAGTACCGGTGGCGGCTGGTCGCCAAGGACCGAGGCGGCCCTGGTCGAGCTTCTCGGCCGTTCGGACACCCTAATCGTCTGTGCAACCGATGCCAACCACCAGGGCGATGCCTTCGCTGAGCGCCTGCAGGCCTTGGCCGCACAGCATGACCGCCGATCGGTTCGCCTGCGGCCGCCGCTGGAGGATTGGAACGAGGTCCTGAAAGAGAGAAGAAGAGAAGGATCGGAGAATGAGAATAGAAAGAGGCGTGCCGCATCGCCATCGACCGCATCAAGGAAGGCTGCGCCCGGCTAAAGCCGGCCCTTGACCCGGCCGACGGGCAAGCCGGCGTTCCGGAAGGTGTCTTGAGGGACTGAAAGAAGGTGATGGAGTGGCCATCGCCGGGTCCCGAACACCTGAAGGAGCCAGCTATGAACACCTCTGCCCCGATCCGCAAGATCTTCGAAGGCGTCGCAACGCGCGGCCAAATGTTCCGTCTTTTCGATCGTCACAACCAGCGCCCCGATCGGTGGCAGACCGATGCTGGACCGATGTACAGCGGCGAATGGTTCGAGATCGACGGGTATCTGTACGACTACATGCTCAATATCCTGCCGCCCTTGTGGATGCGTGGCCCGATCTTCGCGATGCGTGAGTTTCTGACTGGCTCGGTGACCAGCGTCTTTTACGCACTCCGGATCGACGGGAAGACCAGATACTTCCACGGCTATTGCGATCTCTCCGATACGAGTTCGGTCGAGACGATGCGGGCGGCGATCTTCGAGCGCGAGACGCAGCCTGTCCGGGCCATGAACCGCGAGGAGCGGCTCGAGCATATCTGGAGCAGCACCGCGGACGCCTATCGCGGCTATGCCGGCGATCGCTTTCCGTCGGCCATGAGGGGTCAGCGCACGGTCATGCTGTGGAGTGGCACGAACGGGTCAATCCTGAAGCCGCTGGACGATCTCACTGATACCGAGATCGCAGCAAAGCTGCCCGTTCACATGCGACATTTGCCCGGCATCGCGGCCTAAAGGCCATCCACTCCGTCGATCTTTCCCAGCCTTCTCGAACTGCCCGCCCCGACGGGTGGTCGATGGCGCGCGCCCGAAAAGGAGCACTTCTGATGAGCAATGATCCGTTCACCCTCGACATGTTTGGCAACTCGGCCCTGTCGTCCGGCCTCGGTCTCGGCGTCACCGCGTTTGGCGGTTTCGATTCCGTCGCAGCCAATGATGACGATCCCGATCCCACGCCGCCGACCCCTGCCCCGGCACTGCCGGCGGCTTCAGCGCCGAAGCGCGTAACTGACCAGCGCCAGAACTACGTGCTGACGGAGGAACGCGGTCTCGGAATCAGCTGGAAGGATCGTGCTCGCGCCAATGTCGCTGCGATCTTGGTCGCCGACGGCATCGCCAAGCAGGAACGGCCGGCGACGCCGAAGGAACAGGCGCAGCTGATCCGCTTCACCGGTTTCGGAGCTTCGGAACTTGCCAATGGCATGTTCCGCCGACCGGGCGAGATCGACTTCCGCGAAGGATGGGACGCGCTTGGTTCTTCGCTCGAGACCGCGGTGTCGGAAGCAGACTATGCCTCGCTCGCGCGCTGCACCCAATATGCGCATTTCACGCCGGAATTCATCATCCGGGCGATTTGGTCCGGGATCCAGCGACTCGGTTGGCGCGGCGGCCGGGTGCTCGAGCCGGGCATTGGCACGGGCCTGTTCCCTGCCCTTATGCCTCAAGACTATCGGGAGACCGCCTATGTCACCGGGATCGAGCTCGACCCGGTAACGGCGCGCATCGTCCGCCTGCTGCAGCCGCGGTCTCGGATCATCGAAGGCGATCTTGCCCGCACGGACCTGGCGCCGATCTACGATCTCGCCATCGGCAACCCGCCCTTTTCCGATCGCACGGTTCGTTCCGACCGGGCATATAGGTCGCTCGGCCTGCGGCTGCATGACTATTTCATCGCCCGCTCGCTCGACCTGTTGAAGCCGGGGGCGCTGGCCGCCTTCGTCACCTCGCACGGTACGATGGACAAGGCCGACACGACCGCCCGTGTGCATATCGCCAAATCCGCCGACTTGATCGCGGCGATCCGGTTGCCCGAAGGCAGCTTTCGTCGTGACGCCGGCACGGATGTCGTCGTCGACATTCTCTTTTTCCGCAAGCGCAAGATTGGTGAGTCCGAAGGCGACCAGACCTGGCTCGATGTGGATGAGGTGCAGTCGGCCACCGACGATGAGGGAGCTATTCGGGTGAACCGTTGGTTTGCGCGCCATCCGGATTTCGTGCTCGGCACCCATGCCCTCACCTCCGGGCCATTCGGCGAGACCTACACATGCCGTGGCAATGGCGGCGCCGATCTTGAGACAGCGCTCACCGCGGCCATCGATCTTCTTCCGGACGGCCTCTATGACGGCGAGCCGACCCCGATCGACATTGATCTGGAGGACGAACTCGCCGAGATCGTCGATCTCCGACCGAAAGACAGCCCGGTCCGCGAGGGGAGCTTCTTCATCGACCGAGCCAAAGGCCTGATGCAGCTGCTGGACGGTTCGGCCGTTCCTATCGCCGTGCGCAAGGGCCGCTCCGGCGATGGCATCCCGGAAAAGCATATCCGGATTATCTCGAAGTTGATCCCGATCCGCGATGCCGTCCGCGAGATGTTGAAGGCGCAGGAGACAGATCGGCCTTGGCGCGATCTTCAGGTGCGTTTGCGCCTTGCCTGGTCGGCATTCGTCCGAGATTTCGGCCCTATCAACCACACCACAGTCTCGGTCCAGGAGGACCCGGAGACCGGTGAGGTCAAGGAAACCCATCGCCAGCCGAACCTTGCACCTTTCCGCGACGATCCCGATTGCTGGCTGGTGGCCTCGATCGAGGACTATGATCTGGAGACCGATACGGCGAAGCCGGGTCCAATATTCAGCTCCCGTGTAATCGCTCCGCCGATGTCGCCCGTCATCACCAATGCGGCCGATGCGCTGGCGGTCGTCCTCAACGAGCGTGGTCATGTCGATCTCGATCATATCGCCGAACTGCTGCATCTTGACGTCGCTGCCGTCATCGATGCGCTCGGCGACGAGGTGTTCCAGGATCCGGCCAGCGGCACCTGGCAGACCTCGGACGCCTATCTCTCCGGCTCGGTTCGCACCAAGCTCATTGCCGCGCAGGCGGCGGCAGAGCTCGATCCGGTCTACGAGCGGAATGTCCGCGCCCTGACCGATGTCCAGCCGGCCGACCTTCGGCCATCGGATATTACTGCCCGTCTCGGCGCCCCATGGATCCCGGCGGCTGACGTTGTCGCCTTCGTGAAGGAGAGGATGGATGCCGAGATCCGCATCCACCACATGGCGGAACTCGGCTCCTGGACTGTGGAAGCGCGCCAGCTCGGCTATTCCGCAGCCGGCACGTCCGAATGGGGCACCAGCCGTCGGCATGGCGGCGAGCTCCTCGCCGATGCGCTGAATAGCCGTGTCCCGCAGATCTTCGACGTGTTCAAGGATGTCGACGGCGAGCGGCGAGTTCTGAATGTCGTCGATACCGAGGCCGCGCGCGACAAGCTGCAGCGGATCAAGCAGGCGTTTCAGGACTGGGTCTGGACCGATCCCGATCGCACCGATCGGCTCGCCCGCGATTATAATGACCGCTTCAACAACATCGCGCCGCGAAAATTCGACGGTTCCCATCTGAAACTTCCAGGCGCCTCTGGCGCCTTCGTTCTTTATGGGCATCAGAAGCGCGGTATCTGGCGGATCATCGCCGATGGCTCCACCTATCTCGCCCATGCCGTCGGCGCGGGCAAGACGATGACGATGGCGGCCGCGATCATGGAGCAACGCCGGCTTGGCCTGATCGCCAAGGCGATGCTGGTCGTGCCCGGCCATTGCCTGGCCCAGGCTGCGCGTGAGTTCCTGGCGCTCTATCCAAATGCCCGCATCCTCGTGGCGGATGAGACCAACTTCACGAAGGACAAGCGCGCCCGGTTCCTGTCGCGGGCGGCGACCGCCACTTGGGATGCGATCATCATCACCCATTCGGCGTTCCGCTTCATCGCCGTGCCGTCAGCCTTCGAACAGCAGATGATCCAGGACGAGCTGCAGCTCTACGAGGATCTGCTGACCAAGGTCGACAGTGAAGACCGCGTCTCGCGCAAGCGCCTCGAGCGGCTGAAGGAAGGCTTGCAGGAGCGGCTCGAAGGGCTCGCCACCCGCAAGGACGATCTTCTGACCATCTCCGAAATCGGTGTGGATCAGATCGTCGTCGACGAGGCGCAGGAATTCCGCAAGCTCTCCTTCGCCACCAACATGTCGACGCTGAAGGGCATCGATCCGAATGGATCGCAGCGCGCCTGGGATCTCTTTGTAAAGTCCCGCTACATCGAGACGAAGAACCCCGGACGGGCTTTGGTGCTGGCGTCAGGCACGCCTGTAACAAATACCCTTGGCGAGATGTTCTCGATCCAGCGCCTGCTCGGCCACGAAGCGCTCCATGAACGGGGCCTGCATGAGTTCGATGCCTGGGCATCCTGCTTCGGCGACACGACGACCGAACTCGAAATCCAGCCATCCGGCAAATACAAGCCGGTCAGCCGCTTCGCGAGCTTCGTTAACGTGCCCGAGCTGATCGCCATGTTTCGGTCCTTCGCCGATGTGGTGATGCCGGATGATCTTCGTCAGTATGTCAAGGTGCCGAACCTGTCGACCGGCCGCCGGCAGATCCTGACGGCCAAGCCGACGGCGCTGTTCAAGACCTACCAGCAGACGCTGGATACCAGGATCAAGGCGATCGAAATGCGCGAGGGGCCGGCCAAGCCCGGTGACGACATTCTGCTCTCCGTCATCACCGATGGCCGTCATGCTGCGATCGACCTGCGCTTCGTCATGCCGGCGGCCGGCAACGAGGACGACAACAAGCTCAATCTGCTGATCCGCAATGCACACCGGATCTGGAAGGAGACCGGCGAAGCCACCTATAGCCGACCCGACGGCAAGGACTTCGATCTGCCGGGCGCCGCCCAGATGATCTTTTCCGATCTCGGCACGATCAATGTCGAGAAATCGCGTGGGTTCTCAGCTTATCGCTTCATTCGCGAGGAGCTGATCCGGCTTGGCGTGCCGGCATCGGAAATTGCCTTCATGCAGGATTACAAGAAGACCGAGGCCAAGCAGAGGCTGTTCGGCGATGTCCGCGCCGGCAAGGTCCGCTTCCTGATCGGCTCGTCAGAGACGATGGGCACCGGCGTCAACGCGCAGCTTCGGCTGAAAGCCCTCCATCATCTTGACGTGCCGTGGCTCCCATCGCAGATAGAACAACGCGAGGGCCGGATCGTCCGCCAGGGCAACCAGCACGACGAGGTCGATATCTTCGCCTACGCGACCGAGGGCTCGCTCGACGCCTCCATGTGGCAGAATAATGAGCGCAAAGCCCGGTTCATCGCGGCCGCCCTTTCAGGCGACACCTCTATCCGCCGGCTGGAAGATGTCGGCGAAGGCGCCGCCAACCAGTTCGCGATGGCGAAAGCGATCGCGTCGGGTGACGAACGGCTGATGCAGAAGGCCGGGCTCGAGGCTGATATCGCACGGCTTGAACGGCTCCGCGCCGCCCACGAGGACGATCAATATGCCGTTCGTCGGCAGATGCGTGATGCCGAGCGCGAGATCGAGGTCTCGACGCGGCGCATCGGCGAAATCGGTGAGGACATCGTCCGGCTCCGGCCCACTGCCGGTGATGCGTTCACCATGACGGTGCTCGGTCAGGATTATACTGAACGCAAGGAAGCCGGCCGAGCGCTAATGAAGGAAATCCTCACATTGCTTCAGCTCCAACAAGAGGGCGAGGTACACTTGGCGACGATCGGTGGCTTCGATCTCGTTTACGAGGGCGAACGCATCGGCCGGGGTGACGGCTATCGCTATCAGACCCTCCTCCAGCGCACTGGCGCCGACTACGAGATCGAGTTGGCCATCACCGTCACCCCGCTCGGGGCGATTTCAAGACTGGAGCACGGGCTCGACGGCTTTGACGGAGACCGGCTTCAGTATCGCCGGCGCTTAGGAGAGGCCGAGCGGCGGTTGGCCTCCTACCGTTCGCGAGACGGAGGAGCCTTTGCATTTGCCGAAGAACTCGCGGAAAAGCGTGGTCGACTGGCCGAGATTGACGAAGAACTCGCCAGTGCCGCCCGCGGGGATACCAGCCTTGATGAAAGTCTTAATAGCCCCGTTGGTGGCTAAGAATTCTTGACGATATGCTCAAGCATGTCGCGGATATATAAACTGGGATAGACCGCGAAGCGGTCGCCGCGTGCGTTTGTGACGATACCTTCGAACCGAATG
Source organism: Agrobacterium sp. FDAARGOS_525 (assembly GCF_003938925.1). Lineage (NCBI taxonomy): Bacteria > Pseudomonadati > Pseudomonadota > Alphaproteobacteria > Hyphomicrobiales > Rhizobiaceae > Agrobacterium > Agrobacterium sp. FDAARGOS_525. The sequence continues at coordinate 87,717 of NZ_RKIU01000006.1, forward strand.
AAGCGCTCACTGTTGGCTGCCTTGACAATCGAAAATGCGGGTGACCCGCTCAGTCCATCGGGATCGATGCTGAGGCGGGTCGAGCGATCGTGTTTGATGAAGATGTTGCGATGCTCTGTGTCCAAAGCTTCGGGATTCGCGGGTTGCAAGTCCTGTCTCACCCAACGCGCGGTAAAGCTTTCCAGCGCAGAGTAGTCTTCTGGGTTTAGTGTAATGATGGCGGAGCTCGTTGGGTACCCTATTAGAAAGGAGTAATCTGCCGGGCTGGTGTCATCTGACCAAAGGATATTCGTCAAATCCAGATGGCTAGCTCTGTATGGCGCATCCACCTCCGCGAAATCGAAGAAAATCAGATCCTTGAGACTGCTATAGCCTTCTTCGTCGACGGATGGGATGTGAAGGTTGCTCGGTGGGATAGCGAGGGTTTTGCCGCCGACTTCCTTGAGGACAACATATTTTGATGCTTCCTGCGCACCATGTGCCGAGTTGGTTTGATGCGCCGTCGCGATCCCGAAATGCCAGCCTCGATATTTCCCTAAGAAGGATGATCCGAAGAACTGCAGCTCCCAATTTTCATCGCCAGTGGAAAACAATGCCGGCCGAACGAAGCGAGGCATGGAGTTCGGTGCATTTTTAAACGGCACGTATGCTCCGTTGATGCAAACGCTCATTTTCGCTTCGGCCGTTTTCCACGTTGGAATCATTTTTCCATTTCCCTCGTCAGTGACTTGCGAAGCCCATGGCCTCCGCGTCGGCGACCATTTCCTCGCACACTGTATCGGGATGTCGCGATGAGAACATATGCTCGATCGAGTTCCTCCAGATCAACGTATTCGTGCTCGCGCCACTGTGATTTAGCGGATAATATCTGCCGTCGGGCTGATCATGTCGATGATCCATTGTGAGGACGCGAGTGGGTGAAAGCGGGAACATCAAAAAAGTCTGAGGGTCGTTCATCCCCTTGAACTGCAGGCTGGGGTGATAGAACGCCACAGGGTTGTCCGACGTTACAAAAACAGGGCGTTCCGAGATGAGGATCGCCCAGCGGAGAGACATCAGCTGTTCTGCAAACCAACCGCATTTCTCCACGATGCTGATCCATGCCCTTTTAAGGTCTTCGTCGTTAGCTCCAAGATATTCCGCCCACGTGTCCTCTGAAATCTCGGAAGAGGTCTGCCCGATTCTGATATGGCTCGGCGGCCGGCTGTTGCCCTTTGCACTCGCGAGTACCGATTGGTGAAACCCTTTGGTCCATTCGAGAACCGACGGATTTCTCAGATACATGGTCGCCACCAACAGGGAGATCATTTTCCTGAACCAGCTCTTCGAGTAGTCCGGAAAATCTCCACATAGTGCCTTCCAGGCAGGGCTACCGAACCAAGTCTCTAAGTCTCCGAGTTTTCTCTCGAATCTGTCGTCGCGGCGGCCGGCTGTGTCTTGTGGCGAGTAGAGGTGGAATTTGACAGCCACCTTCGCAATTGGCTTGCGCTCCGCAACAAGCGTCTCCTTGCTTAATCGCCATATTTTCTCCTCGCTTTCTGGAGGGCATGCAAAATTCCGAAGGTATGCTTGAGGCACCCAATGGCATTTCTTGGTGATGTTTTTGCTCATCCGTCCTTCACCTTTGATTCCTCCGTCATTCTCCGAAAGGTTGTGGGGAAATAAAAGGAGGAAAAAGGATTGGGTCGCAGCGCGGTCCTCCTGCCGCCGCTCGTCGCTCAACCGCCGCCTGCGCCATCCCGGTCGGTCGTCCATCGCAGGGCAGTTGCCCCGCTTGTCCTTTCCGTCAGGGATGCTCGGCCGCAGTTGCGGCAGTCCGGCCGCGCTGCGGTCCAGGAGGTGTCTTCGGAAAGAATGAAGACAGGAAGGGCTGGCAAGGCGCCGGCTCGCAAATCTCCCGAAAGGACAGTCCCATGCAGATCCAGAAGGTCGATCCTCGCGCTCTGAAGGAAAACCCAGACCGTATGCGCCAGACGAAGTCGTCACCGCAGGCAGATGCGTTGATGCTCGCCACGATCAAAGCCGTTGGGATCGTCCAGCCGCCGATAGTCGCGCCGGAAGCGGGTGGTGGCAATGGCTACATTATCGATGCCGGCCACCGCCGTGTCCGCCTCGCAATCGCGGCTGGTCTCGAAGAAATCGAGATCCTGGTGGTAGACGCCGCCAACGACAACGGCGCCATGCGGTCCATGATCGAAAACAGTGTGCGCGAGGCGTTGAACCCCGTGGACCAATGGCGCGGTATCGAGCGGCTCGTTGCACTCGGCTGGACCGAGGAAGCGATCGCCGTCGCTCTCGCTCTCCCCGTCCGCCAGATCCGCAAGTTGCGGCTGCTGGCCAACGTCCTGCCGGCGATGCTGGAACAGATGGCACTTGGCGACATGCCCTCCGAACAGCAGCTCCGGATCATTGCAGCCGCTGGCGAGGTGGAGCAGAAGGAGGTCTGGAAGGCCCATAAGCCGAAGAAAGGCGACACCGCCGCCTGGTGGTCGATCGCCAATGCGCTAACGAAGAAGCGCATGTATGCCAAGGATGCCAGCTTCGGCGACGATCTCCGCGAGGCCTACGGCATCGAGTGGGTCGAGGACCTCTTCGCACCTGCCGATCAGGACAGCCGCTACACGACCAACGTCGAGGGCTTTCTCGGCGCCCAGCATGAATGGATGACGGCGAACTTGCCGAAGCGCGGCTCGATCGTTGAGGTGAACAGCTGGGGTCAGCCGGAACTGCCGAAAAAGGCGAGCCAAGTCTATGGCAAACCGTCGAAGTCCGATCATGCGGGCCTGTATCTCGACCGCGACGGAAAGGTCCAGACTGTCCACTACCGCATGCCGGAGGCCGCGAAGCGGAAGGGTGGCAGCGTTTCAGATGCCAGCGGAACCGCCGCGGAAGATGCGGTCTCACCGCCGAAGGCTCGCCCCGATGTGACGCAGAAGGGCCAGGACATGATCGGTGATTTTCGCACCGACGCTCTCCACGATGCCCTCAGCCGCGCGCCGATCGAGGACGACATGCTGATGGCGCTGCTCGTGCTCGCCTTTGCCGGGTTGAATGTCCGGGTCGATTCCGGCGCCGGCGGTGCGCTCTACGGCGGTGCTCGTTTCGGCCGCCATGCTGCGCGACTGATGACGGAGGATGGCAGGCTCGCATTTGACATGGATACGGTGCGTGTTGCGGCACGATCCGCTTTGATCGATGTGCTTTCGTGCCGCCGTGGCATCTCGAATAGCGGCGTCGTCTCGCGCTTGGCCGGCGAGGCGATCGGCGCAGACAGTTACCTCCCGAACATGGGCTCGGAGGACTTCCTCGCATCCCTGTCGCGCCAGGCGCTTGAAATCGTCGCCAAGGATGCCGGGCTCGAGCCGCGTGCGCGCGTTCGCGAAACCCGGTCGGCTCTCGTCACCCACTTCGAAGGCGAGGCGAACCTCGTCCATCCGTCTGCCTTGTTCGCGCCGGAGGCTGCTGACGTTTCTGCCATCCTCAAGCATCTCGACCAGGAGGAAGGCTCGCAGGAGGAGGTCGAGGCGCCGGATGGGAGTGCCACCGGCATCGACGCCCCGAATGAGGATGCCGACGACGATCTCGATGTCTCCGATTTGAGCGATGCCGATGATGATGCGGCGACGCTTGACGATCACGAGACCGCTTACGGGATCGCGGCTGAATAGCCGCAAACCTCTTCAGATCATGCGTTACGCCGCCGGCCCTTGGGCCGGCGGTTCGCATTTACAACACCCCTATGAAAGGAGCCCGGCAATGAACGGACCTTCAATCGCGCCTGCCATACACCCTTTAGGCAGCAATTCTGCCGCCGACCGTGTCGAATTCGGGACAAGCGCCGACGGGTTTCCCGTTGCTCGCATTGACGACGTCCTTCTCGGCCTCATATCCAACGGAACCGGCGATTTCTTTCTCGCCAGCGCCTGGCGGTTCACAAAGCCTTTGGCCGAAGCGCGACGCCATCATTTTTATCGTCATGATGGCCGGGTGGCCGACGAAGCGGCCTTCCGTCTGCGTGCAATCGAGACTGCAGAGCACATATCGGAACTCGCAACCTTCGCTCGTGTCCAGACGCGCATGACGGCGAGCACGCCCTGGGGCGGCTCGCAGATGGCAACGATCTATGTCGAGGGGATCGTCAGCTACTCGACATCCGGCCATGGCGGCTTTCATCTTTCTCACGATCGAAATCATATTGTCGATTCCTCCGTTCGCAGCGCGGGCGGTTGGTACGAAGAGGACTGCGAATGGGCAATCGTTGCATTGACGTTTCCGGACGTGTTCACGGGTTACGAACGCCGATGCGCCGAGGAAATCGCCAAGCACACCTTTCCGGCCTTCTGGGAAAAGCTGCGCGGTCGTCGGCTCGAGCCTGGGGAATCCCGGACGAAGGATCGCGCGTGTTTCGATCTCACCCACGCCAACGACTGGATCGTCATCTCGGCAATCACCTCATCCCAACATGCCGGCATGACCGAGGTCATCGCCACAAAAGGCGGCAAACGCGAGTTTGGCCAGGAAGAACGGCGTTTTCTCGTATCGGATGCAGAATACAGTAAGCGCAGCGGTTTCGGCTTCGTCATCGATCTGCAGCTTCACACTGTCTATGACGGGCCGTCGAGCTTCGCCGGCTGGAGCGTGAGGGCGGCATGATGAGATCAGTCATGTCTCCCAAAACGCAGCTATCCCGCATGGAGGACGCGCGCCGCCAGACCCAAAAGCAGCTGCAGATTATCGAACGGCAGATCAGCCGTCGGATGACGGCGATCATGCCGCAGATCGCCAGACGGCAAACTGGCTACCGCAAGGGAAGGGCGCCCGATGGACGGACCCTGCTCGAACGCTATCGCGCCAACCTCGCCGGCATCACCGCCGAACGCCAGCCGGAAGTCGATGCCCTCTCGCGAAAGCTGGCACGGCAGGACGCGGCGATTGCAGCGCTGCGGAACAGTCTGTCGGCCGTCGGCGCGCAACATCACTCGAACCGGGAGGGCTTGCACCATATCGACCATTGGCGACCTTGAACAGCAGGCCGGGATCGGATCGTCCGATGTCGAGCGCACGGCGTTCTGGCTGCGGTTTCATTATCTCGAGGGGAAGGCTTGTCTCGACGCAGGCGTTGCAGAGCTTCGACGGATGATCTCCGAGCGTGAAGGGACAGCGCCGCGTTCCGAAAAACGGACACGCGAGCGATTGCCTGTTCTCAGCACCGAGCAGGAAGCAGCACTCCTTGCCTATGCCGCCAGGCACGGCCGACGCTGGAAGAGCATCCTGAACAATGTCTGGATGGGTGGACCGCCGCATGACGATGGCGGGATCCTGCGCGGGCTTCGAAACACCCATGGCCCGACCTGGCTTCAATCCTACCGGTTGCCTAAGGCAGTTACGGGGAGCCAGCCCGACGGAAACGTCGCGGTATCCGGTGAGCTTGCCGGCAAGGTCGAGGAATAGTGCGGGCTGGGACCATCTCCCTTTCCAGGTCCAGTTAGGGCTCCGTGACGGTTTGTCCTTCGGTTTTGCTGCGGTCTGAACCAGCGGCCGTTCGCTTCAAGGCCGCTATCGCGCCGCGGGGCGGCCGGACCCCGCCACCCTGCACGGAACAGCTTCGCTCGACATCACAGGGCTTCCGCCCTGCTTGCTCGCAAATCGGCTCCGCTTGGCTTGGACAGGCCCGGACCCTGAAGCGCCCGTCTTCCGCCGGTTCGGGTCGACCGCACCGAAGGGCAAGCCGGCACGGGGCCGGAACCGCTTCGGCTCGAAAGGAAGAGACATGGCCAAGCCCGCAACCAATCCTCGCCAGACTGCCCGCGTCGTCCAACTTCGCAAGGGCGCCACCGTCGAAATGGTCCGGCTCACCTGCCCCGACAGCGCCCAGGCGATCAAGATCGCCGAAAGCTTCGGGACCGCGGTCATCGACAGCGACGGGATCCGCGATCTCCATGAGCGGCTCATCTCCGAGACCGCCGATGCTCTCAGCGAAGGCCTTGGCGAACGTGCCATGCAGATACACCTCCAGCGCATCGTCGGCGCCTATGTCGGCTCCGCCCACGGCGCTGGACAGTTCTACAGCAATGCCGTCACCCAGGCGCGCGATGCCACAGCCAAGGCTGCAAACGACGCCCGCGACGAGGACCTGGACGGTCCCGTCGGTTACGACAGCGCCGCCCACCGCAAACGTGAATTCGCCGCAGACATGGGCATCCAAGCCCATGCGTTGCGCATGGCCGCCGAAGGTGCCGTCGCCGCCTACAAGCACATCGTCGGCGAGAACTGGAAGCCCTTCGATCGCCCGGTTGAAAATCCCGGACAGTCCGTCGATCGCAAGGCCGCCGAAGCACAAATGTCGGCCTTCGACTAAGGACTTGCACCAAGGTGGGGCTCCGGCCCCGCCTCTACATGCTTCATTCAACAACGAGCGGCGGCATGCCACCGCTCATCGTTGCGGTGACTGCAGCTCAAGTCGGTTCTTTTACTCGCCCTTGGCGATGGGGATCAACGGGCTGGGAAACGCTGTGTCATCGGGGAGCTCGGCGATCGTTGCCGTCAGTTTCCGAATCCGATCGATCGAAAAGGCGTTGTCGGCGAACCACAGTTCGATCACCGCAGGATCGAGGGAATCGACCATGGCGGAGGTTGGAACAGTGCAGCCAGATGCCCTGATGGTGCGAATGTTTTCCTGATATCGCCGGATACGCTCCTCCATCGGAAGCTCCGGGCCGTGTTTCAAAAGCTTTTCTTTGGGCCATTCCGGCATGCCTAGATCCCCTGTCCCGCCAATCGCTACGATATCCGGGTTCGCGCTGAAACTGAAACGTGGACACGATTCCAGCACGTCGATGTCGTGTTGTGACCGCGATAATTTCGAACGGATTGGCGGTTGAGCGCCACTGGACGTGGTCCCGTCTCGTGCTTCGGACCTGCAGGAGCCGCCGGCGCCAGGCAACGGCATCGCCGTCCTCCACGCTGTTGCGGCCGTTCCGGTGCTTGGCCCCGCCTCTGGGGCTCCTGCCTTCTGCCTCCGCGACGGGACCGCGATTGGCGCGGTTCCTGAAATTATGGAGACGAAAATGAGCAGGAACCCGGAATCGAAGCGAGCCGACATTCATAACAAGATCACCGACCGGATTATTGAGGACCTGGAAATGGGTGTGCGCCCGTGGATGAAGCCATGGAGTGCGGGCAATACAGAGGGTCGCATCACGCGCCCACTTCGGCACAACGGCACTCCATACTCAGGGATGAACGTGCTTCTGCTCTGGTCGGAACAGATATCGCGCGGCTTTTCCTCGTCGATGTGGATGACATTCAAGCAGGCGCTCGAATTGGGGGCCGCCGTTCGCAAGGGAGAGACCGGGTCGACGGTTGTCTTCGCCAGCCGATTCACCAAGTCCGAGGCAGATGGGAACGGTGGCGCAGTTGACCGCGAGATCCCGTTTCTCAAGGCGTATTCTGTCTTTAATATAGCGCAGATCGATGGCCTGCCGGACCATTTCCATGATCGACCGCAGCCCGATCTTGATCCGATTGGACGTATTGACACCGCCGAGCGCTTCTTCCGCAATACCGGCGCGATCATCCGCCACGGCGGCAACCAGGCCTTCTACGCGCCGGGGTCGGATCACATCCAGATGCCGCCGTTTCAGGCGTTCAAGGACGCGGCCAGCTATTACGCGACCCTCAGTCATGAATCGACGCATAATGCCGCGATCCGGATTATGCCGCATGGCCTCTTTTGGAGGCCTGTTGCCTGTTTTCGGCCATGCGGCTGTTCGGAATAATCAGAGCCCTTCCAGGAAGGCGAGCAGGTTATCGTCTGGCCGGAACCGCCCCGAAGGCGTTGCCGGGGCCGCGACGCGGGCAAGCGCCTTTTCCTTCATTCGCATGTCGGCATGGATGTAGATCTGGGTGGTCTCGACGTTTTCGTGACCAAGCCAGAGCGCGATGACCGCAGGATCGACGCCGTGATGGAGCAGGTCCATCGCCGTACTGTGGCGCAGCGTATGCGGCGTAACCCGCTTGCAGCCAATGCTGGGGCACGTGCGTGATGCCGTCAGGCAATGTTTGCGCACGAGATGCTCAAGGGCATCGTGGCTCAGCGGCTCCCCTCTGATCGATGGGAATAGCGGCCTGCCCTTGTCACCGTCCCCGATCCAAACGGCCAGGAGCTTGGCCGTTTCACGGCGAAGCGGGGTGGCGCGCTCCTTCCTGCCCTTTCCCATGCAGCGGATATGAGCGCCGGATCCGAGTACCACGTCAGCACACTTGAGACCGACCAGCTCGGAGGCCCTGAGCCCGGTTTGTACCGCGAGTAACAGCAGGGCATGGTCGCGTCGCCCCGCCCATGTCTGCCGGTCAGGCGCTGCCAGCAAGGCAGCGATTTCGTTGGTGTCGAGGAACGTCACCTCGCGCCGCACGTAGCGCTTGTTGGGCATGGCGAGGATCCGCTGACATTGTAGCAGCCAAGTCGGGTCGCTCATCGCGACATAGCGGAAGAAGGATCTGATCGCGGCGAGCCTGGTGTTTCTGCTGCGTGCGCTGTTGCCTCGGGCAGTCTCAGTATAGACGAGGAAGTCGGCAACCAGATCGGCGTCGATATCTTCGATCGTCAACTTGACCGGCGGCTTGCTGTGTCGTGCACTTGCGTACCGCAACAAAAGTCGGAACGTATCCCGGTAGCCGGCAATCGTATGGGGGCTCGCTTCCATCTGGATGCGGAGCCGGTCAGTGAAGAAGCGCTGGATTAACGAAGGCAAGGTAGCAACACTCATCGACCTGCCTCCTCGTCGTCGGATGTCGCTCGCGCCATTGCCAGACCGAGCAATTCGGGCACTGCTTCCAGATACCAGTACGTGTTGGCAGGGCTGCCGTGACCGAGATAGGTAGTCAGCCGGATCATCTCGCGTGCCGGGTCTTTGCCGGTGCGGTACCAAAAGATCATCGTCTTCACAGCGAAGCTGTGGCGAAGATCGTGAATGCGCGGTCCCCGTCCATGTTTGCAGTGTGGTTGATGGGTTCTGAGGCCGGCGTCCTGACATGCCCGCGCAAAGTTGTATCGGGCCCCGCAGTCGGTGAGCCGTGAAGCTTTGTCGGTGACGAACAGCGCCGCGACAGGATGGCCGATCAGCCGGTCCCGTTCGGCAAGATAGTCGATCAGGTGCGTGACGACGCTGAGATGGAGCGGTAGCAAGCGCTCTTTGCCAAGCTTGCCCTGCCGTACCCGCAGCACGCGGTTCAATGTGTCGATGTCATCCCGGTCAAGCGCCAACGCCTCGCTGATACGAAGACCAGTAACCGCGATGAGCCCGAACAGAGTGGAGCAGGTCAGGCCTCGCAGACCGTAGATCGACGGCAGTTCTTTCGCGGCCGCGATGATTGTTCTGATTTCATCGTCGCTGTAAATGTGTGGACGCGACCGTCGGATCGAGCTTGGTAGCAGCCCTTGTGGGGGCACCTCATGAGCTGGATCGAAGCTGCTCAGCCATTGTGCGAACAGACGCACAACAGTCAGCCTGGCCCCTCTGGTCGAGGAGCAGGCCTCAGCCAGCGTGCCGTGCCAACGCAGGAACAACGCCGTGTCGACATGTGTGGCGCCCTCGCGGTCAGCGAAGCGGGTGAAGCGACGAAGGATGCGAGCAGCGGTACCAAGATCATAGCCCAGGCTGCGCCTGACACTCAGATAGCGGTCGAGTTGGATGGTGAGGCTCATCACACACCTCCCCCCACTGGCCAAGGCTGTGCGATCGATCGCAGGCCTTCAATGTCGATGCGTGCATAGATCATCGTCGATGTTCGTGATCGGTGTCGCAACACGTCGCCGATTTCATCCAGCGAAGCCCCCGTGTTCACCAATTGGGTCGCAAGACTATGGCGGAGCAGGTGCGATCCCACATAGGGTGTCACCGGCTTCTGGCCGGTTGCCTTCAATGCCTCCTTGAGGACGTTATTGACGATCTGGCTATCTTTGAACGGTCGATGCGGGGCGCGATGGGTGACAAACATCGTGCGGCACGTCGCAGGGCCTCTCTCTTCACGAAGATAGCGGCTCAGCGCATCGCCGACCTCCATCGTGATCGGTAACCGGTCGTGTAGTTTGCCCTTGCCGCGCACCATGAGTTCGCCGGCGCGCCAATCGATGTCGTCGAGTTGGATTGCCATGACCTCGACTGCTCTCAACCCGAGCCGGGCCATGAGCAGCAGCATCGCATAGTCCCGTGCGCCGTGCCTTGGATTGTCGCGCACATTAGCCAGGACCGCTTCGACGCCATCCGGCGACAGATGTCGTGGCAGTCGCGGACTCCAGGACTTTGCAGTTTTCGGTACGCTCAGCGCCAGATTGGTCGACGTAGCTCCACATGCAAACAGATATTGGAGGAAATTCCGAACATGCGTACCAATCGTTTTGTCGCGGCGCGCGCTCGCCAGGACATGCTCCACGAACCCGATCGCATCGGCGGGACGCAAGCAACCGATATCGATCGTCGTTTCTCCGAAGCGGTAGTCGAGGAAACGGTTGGCGAAGCGCAGCGAGTGATAGATCGTCCGCTGGCTGAGGCCTCGTTGTTTAACGAGATAGGTTTCGAACCTTGCCAACAAGTCGGCGCGCGCGATCTGCGCTTGGGTTGGCGCCGTGGGCTCTACCACGCCGATGTCGATCAGATGCTGGGCAAACCGATGTGCGAGTTTGTGAGGGCGGACACTCTGGTAATACCTCCGCGGCAACGTCCGTCCCAGCCGATCGGCCATGTCAAGCGTGAGTTTTGAAAGCTTTACCCCTTCCGCATCCATCACCTGGCCAAGCCTTCGAATGATCGACCGGTACTCTTTGATGGTCGGCGCCTTGTAATCGGCGGCAACGAGCCGCTGGATAAACGAGTCCAGGTAGGGCTCGACGCAGGTGTTCAGAATCGCAGGCATCTTTCGTGCTCCTTGTTGTTGGAGCCACGAAGATTATGCCGAACGCCATTGACGCGATCACCCTGCAGGCCGCGGGTTCTCAAAGAGATGCGGCATAATCCGGATCGCGGCATTATGCGTCTTATGCCGATATCGGCATAAAACGCATTGGACTTCGCCAGAAGATCGGGTCGGGCGTGACTTGTCGCGTTACAGCAAGGACCGCAGCGAAAGAGCACGGGAAGAGTTAATCGCGGAGCTCGGAAGCTGCTTTTTATGCGCTGATCTCGGGATCGTTCCCGAACTCGAGCCCCGGCCGGACCACGCCGCATACCTTCAGTCCTGGTTATCGGTACTGGCTGAAGACAAGCGGGCGATCTTTCAGGCGGCAGCCCATGCGCAGCGGGCGGTCGCCTTCCTCCACGGATTGCAGGCAGATGGAGCAGAAGTGAGGGCGGCAGCCTGATACAGCGTTATTCAGATGATCCGCTCGGACCGGTCGCCAGCAACGATGGCGGCCGTTTCATCTGCCCGGTCCACAGGTGGCTCGCGATCATCGGCCATTCGCAGGTCCAACGAACCCCAGATCGACGGCTTTTGAACGCCGGTCTTCACTTTCCGGGACTGCTTGATTTCGACGATAAACGGTTTCGTCTGCTTTGCCATATTTCCTCCAGGCGACGAATCGCCCGGCAACTCTACTGAGAACGATTGGGGCTGCAAGCCGTTGCGACTGGGGAGATTGCGAATATGAGGTGCCTTAACGGTGAACTCAACGATCTGGCCGATCCGGTATGCCGTTAAACCGAGGCACGGTGGTGCCGGCCGCCATTGCCATATTCCTTTCCCTTGACGACAGGGCTCCATTCGCGGGCTCGATGAGGCATGTCTGGCCGGAGAGCGGCTTCGCCTCGATCTTATTCCCGCAACGGCGCTCCATCACTTTCATCCCCTGCCGGCTCACGCCGCCATTCCTCGCGAAACAAGAAAGCGTCTCCGCGCCGCCCTTCACGCTGTTCCGGCCTTGCCAGGTGCGGTCCGATCGTCCCCGGCCTTTGCGACTGCCATCGAGGCCGCAATGGAGCGGCCCGAAACAGCGAAAAGGAATACGACAATGGCTACCATCGGCACCTTCACCTCCACCGAAAACGGCTTCACCGGCTCGATCCGCACCCTCGCCCTCAACGTCAAGGCCCGCATCGCCCGCATCGAAAATCCCTCCGACAAGGGTCCGCAGTTCCGCATCTTCGCGGGAGCCGTTGAACTCGGCGCCGCCTGGCAGAAGCGCTCGGAGCAAACCGACCGCGACTACCTCTCGGTCAAGCTCGACGACCCGAGCTTCCCCGCCCCGATCTACGCGAGTCATCGAGCGGAATGAGACGTGAGGCACGCCGGCGTATAGTGAACGCCGGTTTTGCAACGATGGGAGGCAGCAGGCCTTCGAACCGGTGCCCCCCGATTGGCAGCTCACCGGAGATGATAGGTTGATTGGTATCGACCTCGGACTGAAGAGCGTGCGCAACAGTCCCGATGACCATCTCCGCCGCAGCGGATGACATTTCCCCGGCAGGCGCTACGCCGTGACCAAGCCGTTCGATGAACAGCTTGCCGTCTGGATTGAGCATGATTTCAACGACATTACTGTCGTCGAGCGCGACGCATAGCTGATCGCCTAGCGCCTCCTGGAGCTTGCGTACAAGTCTTGGATGGGAAAGAAGCTGGGTCACGTGGCTGTCCTCAAGCGGCCTTGTGGAAGGAAGTAGCGATGAGCGACCGATAGTGCGGTGGCTGCAACCGCTGGAACGAAGCGCGGTCTGCGGGGAGAACGCCTGCAATTGCCGTGGTGACGCCAATCTTTTGAGGTGTTCCCAGTCGTTGCAATGGCCATCCGACACGGGAGAGGATCCGCTCAAACCGCAGATCCGTCACGGTGACGATGTCGCTAAAGCCGTTGACGATTGACCACTCGATGATGCCAGCAAACATTGCTTGCGTGACGTTGTTGATGGAGCTCTGCGCACTCGATCCTTGCGATTGCGTATCGACGCAAAAACGTGAGCTTTCGATCATTGCGGCGTGAGCAAAGAGCCTCCCATCTGGAAGAAGTGACGGGAAAATCTCCTGGATCATTGTCGGCCCGGTGGCGGGTAGAAGCCGTGCGCAGCCATGGACACGATCGTCACCCCCGACAGCTAGAATGTATGTTGGACGTAGATCATCGAATCGATCCATCTCCATCCCGTCATCAACGTCGACTTCCCATCCCAACCGGTCGGCGAAGACTTTTGCCCGGAGGGCGTGCTGGGCAGCGAGCAGTCTCTCTTCTTTTGCGGTTCGAGGTGTCGAAATCGCCAGTAGCTGCATGGATATCTCCGTCGATGTTGAGTCGATTGAGATATGTGCACGGATCGGAACCGAGCGGCAGTTGTAGGATTCGACAAATGAGAATCGCGCTGAGTCGCGGTAGACATGGCGACCGCATGCGTTTGGCAGAGAAATCGACTGCTTTACGGGTTCGGCAAGTTGCAGGATTCACAATAAAACAAATGAGGAACAGGAAGCTACAAGGGAGATGCTAAGTTACTGTATAAAATACGTAATCTGTTTGGGTTACCGTAGTTGGCAATGCGTCGATTAAGGTTTCGTTAACCATTAAGTCCTTGCCAAGAAACTGGTTGCAGGTATCGTCACGGTAAACAGGCCGTTTCGGCTTAAAATCCGTGATAAGAGAGATCATCGTGAGCGTGGCTAAAAACGTGAATAGGCACAGCCTCCCAAGTGCTGATGAAACGATCGGGGCGCAGGCTGAACTCCTGAGCTCTCAGCTTCAGTCTATGAGCGAGGCGCTGTTCCCGCCGACTTCACAAAAGGTCCTCCGTAAGTTTACGTCGGGTGAAGCTGCTCGTTTGATCGGAATATCTGATTCCACGTTGCGCAAGATGACGCTGGCTGGTGAAGGACCGCAGCCGGAAACTACGAGTAACGGGAGGCGCCTATATAATCTCAGTGAGATCAACCAGATTCGTCGACTGCTCGCCCAATCGACACGCGGTAGAGAGACGATAGAATTTGTCCCTCACCGTCGCCCAGGTGAGCATCTGCAAGTCCTTGCCGTCACCAACTTCAAAGGCGGGTCCGGCAAAACGACAACGACAGCTCATTTGGCACAATTTCTGGCTCTCCAGGGCTATTGCGTTCTAGCCGTCGATCTCGATCCACAAGCCAGTCTTTCGGCACTGCTAGGCGTTCTTCCGGAATTGGATGTCGCGTCAAACCAGACTCTATATGCTGCAATTCGTTACGACGAAGAGCGTCGCGCACTTTCGGAGGTGATCCGGCCAACTTACTTCGACGGCCTGGATCTCGTCCCAGGTAATCTAGAACTGATGGAGTTTGAGCATACGACGCCCAGAGCGCTCAGCGCGGGGGCTTCAGGCGAAACGCTGTTCTTTGCACGAGTGGCGGCGGCGCTTGACGAGGTTGCCGACAACTACGACGTCGTCGTGATTGACTGCCCTCCTCAGCTCGGCTTCCTAACGCTCAGTGGATTGTGCGCAGCGACTGCGATGATCATCACGATTCATCCGCAGATGCTCGACATATCGTCGATGAGTCAGTTCCTTTTGATGACGCGCGATCTGCTCGGTGTAGTGCGGGATGCTGGCGGCGAACTCAAATATGATTTCATCCGCTACCTATTGACCAGATATGAGCCTCAAGACGCTCCTCAAACGAAGGTCGCGGCTCTGCTCCGTAATCTTTTTGATGACTACGTGTTGACGAATCCCATGCTGAAGTCTGCAGCGGTATCGGACGCCGGCCTGACCAAGCAGACCCTCTATGAGATTGGTCGTGAGAACATGACTCGCTCCACCTATGATCGGGCGATGGAGTCGTTGGAGGCGGTCAACTCGGAGGTTGAGACATTGATTAAGCAGGCTTGGGGTCGGGCATGAGTACCCAATTCGGTTCTCCACATAATGATATCGCGGATTGTTGGGAGCTCCCAACCATTCCGATCAGCCCATCTTCCCAGAGTGTTGAACCGCGTTTGTTGGGAGCTCCCAACAGCGAGCCAATTGATCGGGACTCTCATCCTGGAGTAAGTTCATGAGCCGCAAGGATTCCATCGACAACCTCTTCATGAAAAAGCCGGTCGTCACCGCATCGTCACCGGCCAGGTCTCCTGATCGGGTGCGCACTGGTGCAATATCGGCGATGGGGTCCTCACTCCATGAAATGGCGGAAAATGCCAAGCAAGTAAGCAAGCTGCAGCAACAATTGGCCGAAGGTGAACCGGTCGTTTCCCTCGACCCGTCTGCGATCGATAACTCAAAGATAACTGATCGCATACAGCTCGAGGTCGACCCCGATTTTGAGGCGCTGGTAGCAAGTATTGCTGAACATGGGCAGCAGGTGCCGATCCTTGTTCGTCCAAATCCTGAAACTGCGGGGAGGTTTCAGATTGCATATGGACGACGCCGTTTGAGAGCTGCCGAACAGCTCGGGCGACCTGTCCGAGCAATTGTTAAAAGTCTTTCTGACAGCCAACTCTACATTGCCCAAGGCCGGGAAAATCTGGATCGGAAAGATCTATCCTTTATCGAAAAGGCCTTTTTTGCACGAAATCTGGAGGACGGTGGGTGCGACCGCGCCACTATTATTTCTGCTCTCGTTACGGATAAAGCGGATGTGAGCAGATACATTGCGGTGGCCCGACGATTGCCGGACAGTGTCGTAAACTTGATTGGCCCCGCGCCCAAGGCGGGACGCGCCAGATGGATGGCTCTGGCCGAACATCTTGCAAATCCATCAATGGTCGAAGCGGCCCAGCAGATTCTAAGAGGATATGTTGAACAGCGGCTAGACAGCGATGCGCGTCTTAGTGGCTTGCTGCGTGAGTTGTCCGGGCACCCCAAGGTAAGCAAAAAGAGATCTGAGTCGACGGACGTTTGGAGAACTCCGACGGGTAAGCGCGCAGTGAGCATCGAAGCGAACGATGGCAAGACGTCCATCGTTTTCGAAGAAAAGGCTGTTCCAGCGTTCGCCAAGTTTGTGTCAGCGAGACTGGATGAGCTTTACGAACAATTTCAAAAACAGAATCGCGAGGGGGATTGATGATGAATTGAGCCGCTGGACTGTTTCACGGTGAAGCAAAATCGGCAAAGAAAAAGCCCTCCGAAATGAATTCCGAAGAGCCTTCTCCACTTTGGTCGGTTGAGAGAATCGCACTTCTCAGAATCCCCGTCAAGAGTCTTTGACGTCGTTCCGGCGAGCGTTTTTCTGTTGCCTTTCGAAAGGTAGGAAAATGCATCCCGAAAATGTAACGACGCCCTTTGGGCGGCGGCCGGTCGTGCTTGCTCTCGTAAAGAGACAGCTGCAGACGTCTGAGACGAAACCAAACCGCCCGGTCGAAAAATGGAAGGTGTTTCGCGACGCTTGTGAGGCCCGTGAACGCCTCGGCCTCCAGGACAGGGCGCTGACTGTGCTGGACGCACTGCTGACGTTTTATCCGGAAAGCGAGCTCAACTCCGATAGTGGATTGGTGGTCTTCCCTTCGAACGCCCAGCTGTCTGTCAGAGCGCACGGCATCACTGGAACGACCCTGCGGCGCCATTTGGCTGCCCTGGTCGAAGCCGGGCTCATCCAGCGCAAGGATAGTCCCAACGGAAAGCGCTACGCTCACCGGGACAAGGGTGGCGATATCGAGCAAGCCTTCGGGTTCGATCTTTCTCCACTTTTGGCTCGTGCTGCGGAACTTGCGGGTCTGGCACGGGAAGTCGCGGCTGAACGCCTGCAGTTCAGACGGGCCAAAGAGGCGCTGACTATCTGCCGGCGTGATGTACGCAAGCTAATTTCCGCCGCCATGGAGGAGGGGGCTGACGGCGACTGGGAAGCCATTGAAGACATGTATGTCGGCATTGTCAGCCGACTTCCTCGCAATCCTGACCGTCACCAGGTGGAGGCAATCCTCGACGAGATGCAGCTCTTGCGCACCGAAATCCTCAACCTTCTGGAAAATCAGTTAGATTCTCAAAATATGGACGGCAATGCTATTCAAAATGGCTGCCACATACAGAATTCAAAACCCGAATCCATCTATGAACTTGAACCTAGCTCTGGAAAAGAGCAGGGCGGAGCCGTCGAGCTGGAAGTAGAACCCAAAGCGGTTGCTCAGCCGTTGGCAAAACCGGAACAGATTAAGGCGTTCCCACTGTCGATGGTCCTGAAAGCCTGCCCGCAGATTTTGGACTACGGGCCCGGCGGGACGATCTCCCATTGGCGCGAGCTGATGGGGGCCGCGGTGGTGGTTCGATCCATGCTTGGCGTTAGCCCGTCGGCTTACCAGGAGGCTTGCGAGGTGATGGGGCCGGAGAACGCCGCGGTTGCGATGGCTGCAATCTTGGAGAGGGCAGGGCACATCAATTCGGCAGGTGGATATCTCCGCGATCTCACGCGCCGAGCGCGGGCAGGGGAGTTCGGGCTGGGACCGATGCTAATGTCACTGATGCGTGCCAATGCGAACGGCGATCGGAAAACGGGGTGATGGGTTATACGAGGTACCAGGTAGAGGCATGATCGTACGGCAGTGGCGCCGCATTTCATACAGCACTCGTTCCACGGTTTATAGCTGGCGCGCCCTCCCATGAGAGAGCATCACCGAACTAGAGCAGCCTGGCTGCTCTGCCACTCCGTCTCGTTGCGCTATTGTAGTATTCGGATGCTTGCTGAACCGATCGATGCCGGGATTGCTCCATGGCTTCTGGAAGCGGAATGCCGCGATTGGCTGCCTCGGTCAGGTAGCCGGAGCGCAGGCCATGGGCGGAAAACTCCGCCGGGTCCAGCCCTGCCATGAAGGCGCGCTGCTTGACGATATCGTTGATGGCTTTCGGATCCAGCGCGCGCTTTGAGACATTGCCCCAGCGATCGATCGCCCGGAACACACTGCCGCTTTCGATCCTGCCGGCCTCGAGCCAGCCATTCAGCGCATCGACGGGCCGGCCGGTGAGGTAGACAACCTCTTCGTTGTCGGCGCCGCTGGTCTTGGTGCGGCTGAGTTGAATGGACAGCGAGGGCAGGGGAGCTGATCCTTCAACCGGGATAGGTGCTTCCATGACCAACTGCTCCTTACGCAGCCCCGCCACTTCGCTGCGGCGCCTCCCACCGGAGGCAAAGGCAACCATCAGGATCGCCTTGTCCCTGACATCGCGCAGGCTGCCGGCCCGGCAGGTGCCAATCAGCTTCGACAGGACATCGCCTGTCACGGCCTTGACGCTCTTGCGCCGCTTCGGGCGTGGCGTTGCACGCACCGCCAGCCGGATGGCCGACTTGAGGGCAGGGGAGGTGAAGGCACCTTGCAGTCCGCGCCATTTGGTCAGCGTCGACCAGGTTGCCAGACGTCGGCGCACGGTGTCGGGTGCATGGGGGCCTGAAGAACGGAGAAACCCTTGGAGGCGAAGCTTGTCCTCGACCTCGGCCGGCATGCCATGATCCGGATCCGTCAGACGCTTTTCCGGATCCCAGAGGTGATGAGCGACAAACTTCAGCAGCAGCGCTTCCGGCGCGGGCCAGGCGAGTGATCGTCCTGATGCCGCCAGCGACCAGGCCTGCAGGTAGGCGAGATCGGAGGTGAGCGCGCGCAGTGTATTTGCGCCCATGCCTTCGTTGACGAGATGACGGAGCGTCTCGACATCCTGGTCCGTCAGGAGCTCAGCCAATTCGTCACGGCGTTCCATTGGGAGTACGGCAGCGATGGTATCGAGTTCTTCCACACGTCGCGTAACCACATCGTCGGTCGATTTGGATGTTAGTGGCTTTCGCGTCATCGTATTCCGTCACTTTCAGGAGCACATTTGCAAAAGTTCCGGAAAGCCCGTATATTCCGGAACAAAGGAGATCTGCCATGACGTCGATTGTGACAGCAGCTGCGGTTTCGAAGAATTTCGGCGCCTACCAGGATGCGGCCGTGCGAGAGCCGGTCATCATCACCAAGAACGGCCGGCCGCGTACAGTGCTCATGGCCTATGAAGATTATCTGCGCCTCGCCAAGCGCGATCGGCGGGTCGATCTGACGGCTGCGATCACTGACGACGAGCTTGCGGCGATCGAGGCTTCGACGATGGAGCCGGGCCTGGATCATCTCAATGCCGAACTGCTGATGGACAAGAATGCTGCCGATTGAACCGAAGGTCGGCTGGGTCTTTCGCTATTCCTATCTCTGGCATTGGCAGCATCTGGACGGACGGGAAGAGGGTGACAAGGACCGCCCCGCTCTGGTGCTGGCCATTGTTGCGACGCTTGAGGACGGGACGCCTGCAGTACGTGTCCTGCCGATCACGCATTCCCCACCGTCCGATCCCGACGAAGCCATCGAAATCCCGCCGGCCACCAAGCGCCGCCTGGGTCTCGACGACGAACGGTCGTGGATCGTGTTGACTGAAAGCAATCGTTTCGTCTGGCCGGGGCCCGACGTTCGGCCTGTCGATAGCGAGAGCGGGTATCACGGGCCGCTACCTCCGGCACTCTTTGAAGAGGTGAAGCGCCGGTTCGTTGAGCTCGCGAGAAGCCAGCGGCACAAGGCGACCATGCGCAGCGATTGAGCTGCTCTTCATCCTGTTGTTCGTCATCAAGATCTACGCATCCCGCTGTGATCTTCGCCGTGATTTGGCACGACTTTACGCCTTCAACAGTGCGAAATCAATCACCACCGATAAGAGATACTTATCGATGGTTTAAAACCCAGCCGTTAATCATACCATGTGACGAACTTGATTATTCAACTAGAGTTCGTTTAGCAAATCGTTTACCATAAAATCAATGGCTTACGATGTTTCAAAAATCAGCATGAATGCCTTGATGCGGCCGGCTTTCGACGCCGGTATCGCGCTTACGCGTCTCGACGAGCGCATCGCCCGTTCGCCGGTTGGCGCCGGCTTCCTCGAGCGGTCGCAATATGGCGACGCGTGTGCCTCGCTGTGGATCGACGGCGAATTGGTGCATCTCGAGGACCTCGTCCTCCATGACGCCACCCGTGACATCCGTACACCGACCCACGAACTGACCATCGCCCGCGACGTGCTGCGCACTCGCCGGCGCATCGCCGCCCAACTCCCCGGCTGGGCACTGTCCGCAGAGGGTATCCGCACGTTGCGACAAGCATCGGACATTACGTCGGCTGGCGCCGACGCTGCGGAGCAGGCCGGCATCATGCGGTCCGCGGCTGAGGGAAGAAATCCGGAAGGGGAGGGGAAAGAAATCGATGAAGCCGAAGGGCTTCCCGGCGTCGACCTCGCAGCCATCGATGCGCTGCTAGCACGATCGGATGCTGCGATCGAACACGCAAAACGCCGCGACCGTCCTGCGGTCGACAGCCGCGAGCGAGACACGCTCGTCTATGATCTCGACTGGGACGAGGATGCAAGGATCGACGAGTGGCGCGAGGTATTGCGCCAGGCCGAAAATCTGCCGGAGGCGCTGCAGGCCATCATCGCCCTCGATGCCTGGAACGCGCTCGAGGTTCTACAGCACGCACCCTGGCTCGGGAGGCTGTTTGCTGCCGCCATGCTGCGGCAGGCCGGCATTACCACGGGTGCCCATCTGGCTGCGATCAACCACGGCCTCAAAACCATCCCTGTCGATCGGCGAAGGCATCGCGATCGGGAAACACGGCTGCTGGCCATCGCCCACGGTTTGTTGGCGACGGCGGAGATCGGTTTGAAAGAGCACGACCGGCTGGTACTGGCTCGCCAGATGATGGAGCGCAAATTGGCGGGAAGACGCACGTCTTCGAAATTGCCGGAGCTGGTCGAGCTCGTCATGGCAAAACCGCTCGTGTCGGCCGCGATGGTGGCGAAAACGCTGGACGTTACGCCGCAGGCGGCGCGGCGGATCGTGGTGGAACTCGGCCTCCGGGAGATGACGGGGAGGGGCAGGTTCCGGGCTTGGGGAGTTCTCTGATCGCAGTCCTTCAAGCAGGCTAGCTAGGCGCAATCTATTTCAGGGGATTCTAGACAGTCTTTTGCGCTCAAAAGTGGAATCTTCTCCATCAATCGTGATTGAGAATTCAGCCTAAGTCAGCGATAAGTTTTCGGTGTGCGAAGATGGAAGGTCACATGGGAATGCACCGCGCTCAACTTCTGCAAGGTATTATTTACAGGATGACGCATCTGCGGGTCATCGTGGAGCAGTCGAACCAATTAAACTTGCAAGATATAAACGTCCATGCAGAAAATTTCTTCCGTGACCTTCTCAATCTTGCCTTCGACTACGACCTGCAGAACATCAACATCGTCGAGCCAAACGCCACCGCGATTGATCTCGGCTGCGATAGCAGTCGGATCGCGATCCAAGTTACATCGACGCCCGACCTCTCTAAGATCAAGCACACCTTTGATCGCTTTACCGGCAAGGGGCTGCAGACGAAGTACGATCGCCTCGTCATGCTCATTGTAGGCCAAAAGAAAAAATATCGCGAGACGGGACTGGGCGACGATCGGTTTAAATTGTCGTTTGGCGACGATGTCTGGGACATCGCTGATCTTCTTAAAAAAATCGGAGACCTCTCAACCGCGAAGATGGAGGCATGCCACGATTTCCTGTCTCGCGAGTTGCTTGTACGCGAACCGAAGCTTTCTAACGAAGTCGGCACTCTCGTGCGTCTCATCGAGGTCTTGAGCTCCGCGGAAGAGGGGTTGTCGTCAGGAGACAATCGCGAGGATCCTGATCCCGACGGCAAGATTCACGATCGCTTCGCAGATCATGCCCCATTCTTGACGCAGCAGTATGTCGATCTCCATGAACTTTATGGTCGCGTCCTGTCCGAAGTGAACGCGCACACGGATCTCGGCCACATCCGGGTTCGGAAGCTGCAGATCTACCTCATGAACTGGAGCGACCGCGTTCTGACTGAATGCGGAGGCGATCCTCAAGCGGCACTTGAGCTCTTGACTCAGCGAGTTCTCGGTATGATGGGAAGCAGCGACGCTGGGTTCGATGATGGTGCGGTCAGGTACTACCTCATCGATCAGCTAATCATGTGCAACGTCTTTCCGAACAAGAGGTCGCAAAGTGCCTAGCATCTTTCTGAAAGACGAGGCCCTGAACAAATCACCTGCGATCGTCGGCTTCGAGATCGCTCGTTACCTGAAAGATTCAGGTAAGCATCGGGTCAGCATCTTCGACGTGGTGGACCGGTTCAAGCGCGAGTCCTGGTTCTCATCCAACTCCTTTCTATACGGACTGACGTTTCTCTATGCCGTCGGTTTGCTTGATTTCGATGAACCTTACCTGATCGCGCGCGATGCGGATTAAGCGATTATACACAGATCCACCCGCGATTGACCCCATCGTGTTTGGGGAGGGGGTCAATATCATCCTGGGTGAGAGCGATGCGACAAGCTCGAAGAACAACGGGGTGGGCAAATCGCTCTGCATCGAGTTCGTGAACTTCGCGCTCCTGAAGCGCAAGTCCGACAGCCGCGTGACAAGAATTCCGAAGGCAGCCTTCGATCCCGCCACATTTATCTGCATCGATTTCGTAATGCACGGGATCCCTTACACTATCAGAAGGTCTGTCGCCGAGGCGGAGCGCCCGCGTATCACTGTGGCGGATCGCGAGACGACGTTTGCCAAGGTGGAAGACGCAACTGACTTTCTCGCGGCTCGACTGTTCGGGGATGACAGGTCAGAGATTGGTTTCCGCGAGATCCTTGGACCGCTGGTCCGGGACGAGCGGTCGGAGTTCAAATCCATCGTGAGCTGCTTCGACACGAAGTCGCGGATCCCAGACAATTACGCTCCGCATCTCATGCTCCTAGGTATCGATGTCGACATATACCGCTCAATCAAAGGCATTCAAAAGGAACTCGACGACATCGGCACGGAGGAGCGGCGTATCAAGGACAGTGTGCAGCTCGTCAGGCAGAAGGATCTCGACGAGGCTAGGTCCGATCTCAACGCTCTCGAAGAGGAAGTCGACAAGATACGTGAAGGAATCGACGCGCTCGAGAATGCCGCCACCTACGACTTAATTAAGGATGAGGTCCTTGAAATCGAGCACTTGATGGGAGAGCTGAGGGGTCGAAAGGAAGTCCTTTCCCGGCGGTCTGCCCGTCTGGCTCCTATCGCTACGGAGCAATCGGTCAACGGCATTTATATGCTCAGCTAAACTGGGAGCGGAATTTCTCCATTCCTGTTCAACAGCCGGTCAACCATAAAAATTTGCGACAGGCCTGGTTGTCGTAACTGTTGCCGAGCCGCCATTGCGAACAGGGGAGCAGCACCCTACGTTCCGAGCTACTGAACACAACGGATGGAACAACCATGAGCGTAGCCAACGAACACCGGCACGAGCCGGGTGACGATCATGAGCATGACCACGCACAGGTCGTGACAAATGACAACGAACGGCGTATCCGCTTTGTCTTCATCTTCACTATCTGTTACGCAGCCATTCAGGCAGCGGGAGGCTGGCTGTCTGGTTCACTCGCGCTGATCGCCGATTCCGGGCACATGCTGTCTGACGCTGCAGCCCTGCTGCTGGCCTTGATCGCATACCGCATGGCGCGACGGCCAGCCGATGCCACGCGCACTTATGGCTATCACCGCGTGCGCGTGCTGGCCGCGCTAGCGAACGGTGCGACCCTTCTGCTTCTGGTCCTTTGGATAGCCTGGGAGGCCATAAACCGCATCAACCAGCCGGTCGACGTCATGGCAGGACCGATGCTGATCGTTGCCGTCATTGGGCTGCTCGTCAATCTTGCAGGCGCTTGGGTGCTATGGTCCGGCAACAAGGGCGACGCAAATCTGCGCGGCGCATTCCTCCACGTCATCGGCGACCTGCTTGGATCTGTAGGTGCAATTGCAGCAGCGGTCGGCATCATGCTGACCGGCTGGACCATCCTCGATCCCTTGCTCTCAGTTCTCGTTGCCGTTCTCGTCGTCCGCTCGGCATGGGGTCTGGTGACGGATTCGATCACTGTTCTGATGCAAGCTGTTCCCCGCGGCATCAAGGCCCGAAGTGTCGAAACGGGTCTGGCTGCGCTGACCGAGATATCCGAAGCTGGACATTTTCACGCCTGGACGCTGACGGACGATACCATCGTGGCGACGATCCACGTCACTCCGGCTGAAAATACCGATCCGCTATCGCTTCCCCAGCTGGTGGCAGGCTGGCTGAAAGAGCGCTACGCGATCGATCACGTCACGGTTCAGGTCGATCCACCTGGCTCGCTCGTGAAAGCAGAGGGATCAAATACCTAAAATTCAGGCCATGACTATGGCGATCAGCGGAATGTGATGCCGCTGTCGCTCAAAATCTGCATTGCGCCTCTTGCAGCTCAAGCTACTAGAGGTTTTATCTTGCGCGCGATTTGCAGTCGGGAGAGCACATGCAGCGCAGACAGATAATGATCGGGGCAACGGTTACGGCAATCACAGCGCCTTTGTTTTACAACCGCAAGGCTGAGGCGCAGAGCGCACCGGTTGGACTGATGGATCCCGGCCCGCTTCCCGAACGCATATTCGGAGCAGCGGATGCGCCGGTGACGGTCATCGAATATGCCTCGATGACCTGTGGGCACTGTGCGAATTTTCACATCAACATCTGGCCCACGCTCAAAAAAGAGTTCGTCGATACAGGCAAGGTGCGCTTCATCATCCGCGAGTTTCCGTTTGACCCGCGCTCGACGGCAGCCTTCATGCTGGCCCGATGCGTGGGGGATGACAAATGGTACGCGACGGTCGACCTGATGTTTCGCAGCCAGTCGACATGGGCGCGTGCATCCGACGGCAAGCAGGGTTTCCTGTCCGCACTTTCCATGACCGGCCTGGACGAAAAGCAGCTTGAGGCCTGTCTTGCCGATCAGGCCTTGCTGGACAACGTTAACAAGATCGCAGCGACGGGCCGGGAGCTTGGCGTCACTTCCACACCCACGTTCTTCATCAACGGGAATAAGTATGAAGGCGTCATTCCGGTCGATGAATTCCGCTCGATCGTTGAGCCTCTTCTCAAGGAAGCCGGGAAATGATCCACCATCCGCGTCACGCATTCATCATCACCACCATTGCGCTTCTTTGTGCCACCACCGCTTTTTCACAGGATACGGCAAAAGATGTGGCGGCGCGTGTAAATGGCGCCGAAATCACCCAATCGGACGTCGCCTTCGCCGCACCCCTCTTCGGTGACCCGGCTCCCAACATATCCCCCGAAGCCCGCACCTCTGCCGTGGTCGATGCGCTGGTCGACATCAAGCTGCTTGCTGAGGCCGCGCGCAAAGCAGGGATAGATAAAGACCCGGAATATCAACGGCAGCTGAACTTTCTGTCCGAACAGGCACTGCGTTCGACCTATCTATCGCAGCAGCTCGACAAGGCCGTCTCCGATGCAGCGATACGCAAGATCTACGATCAGCAGGTCGCGGCAATTCCGCCCTCAGAGGAAATCAAACTCAGCCATATCCTGCTGAAAAGCCGCGAGGACGCGACCGCAGTCATCGCGGCGCTGACCGCAGGCGAAAGCTTCAAAACATTGGCCGCCAGCCGCTCAACCGATACGGTCACCGGCAGCAAGGGTGGCGATCTGGGTTTTCGTCCCCGCCAGGCACTGCCAGCGGAAATCAACACAGCACTTGATGGGCTTAAGCCGGGCGATTTCGCAAAAACGCCGGTCGAGACAGCGTTCGGCTTCCATGTTGTGCGGCTGGACGAAATGAGAAACACACCTCCCCCTTCGTTCGAAACCGTTGCGCCGCAAATCCGTCAATCTCTAGAGACGGCAGAAATTCGCCGGATCGTCACGGGCTTGCGGTCCAGCGCCAAGGTGGAAAAGCTGGTACCAGACGTCGCATTGCCGGCGGCAAGTGACGACGGTCATAATCACGACGGCCAGAACGCGGAATAAGCCACACTCATGCCTACATCGAAATTCAGCCGTGTCTGTCTTCGCCGCTACGACGCTGTCTGCCGCCTTCCGCGGCTGGCGGCGCTCGCTCTCGCCGGCATGCTCATGTCGGGTTGTGTTGCGATGGACATGGGCCTCTCCGAGCTTTCCTCAGAGCCGCCGAAATTGTCAGGCGCGGTCATCGCGGACATGTCGAAAAAGGGCATGACGCCCGCAAGCCCTGTGCTGGTTCGCATTTTCAAGAAGGAAAGTGAGCTGGAGGTCTGGAAGATCGACCGCACAGGCAATTATGCGCTCCTGAAGACCTACCCGATGTGCCGCTGGTCCGGCAAACTCGGCCCCAAGAAAAGCGACGGAGACCGGCAGGCGCCGGAAGGTTTCTACCATGTCTCCGCTGGAATGCTGAATCCTAAGTCGCAATATTATGTCTCTTTCAATCTCGGCTATCCGAACCGTCTGGAATCGGCGCTTGGCTATACCGGCGATGCGCTGATGGTGCATGGCGCGTGCTCGTCTTCCGGCTGCTACGCCATGACGGATCAGGGCGTTGGAGAGATCTATGCGATCGTGCAGGAGGCTTTGCGAAGCGGACAGGACCGCTTTCAGGTTCAGGCCTATCCATTTCGAATGACGGCCGAGAACATGGCGCGTCACCGCGACGATCCGAATATGCCCTTCTGGCGGACCTTGAAGGAAGGGTACGACATATTCGCGGTGACGCGCCGTCAGCCGAAAGTTTCCGTCTGCGACCGGCGTTACGTGTTCAACACCGAGTTCACGGGCGGGGAACCCAGAGATCCTCTCGCCGCCTGCCCGGCAGGCGTGTCGCAGAATGCAGCAAGTCTCGTTGCGCAACTCGATACCGAGCGCCAGAAAGCCGAAACGGCCTTGTCGGCCTCTTCCTCCGTCGCGGCCCTCGCCTATGTCGATGGCGGTATGCATCCGAGCTTCCGCTCACTGTTGAAGAAACAGGGAGCGACAAAGATGGCGGAGGCGGTATCGGGCATCAAGTATCCCGTCAGCCGGCCGGATGCGGCGCTTGCCGATCCCCATGAGACCTCGAGGTCTTGGAGACCTGTACAGTCCGCGGGAAATTAAATCTTAACTCTTAAATTCAAGGCAACGCACCTCATCTCGTGACGTTGCGGCAAGGGAGCCAGATTGAGGTTCTTTAAAACTTATCGCCCGTCGCTAGACTACCGTCTGCTCGCACTTTTGGCAGCCTTATGTTTCTGGGCGTTTTCAAACGCGACATTCTGGGAAAAGGCCGGGCGTTATCTGGCGGACGAGATGGGCGCATTCTTGGCGCTCAATCTCGTCATAGTTGCGTTGTTTTTTGTCCTGACGATTCTTTCAGCTGTCAAATATCTCTTCAAGCCAGTGCTTGTGTTGCTTGTCTTGCTGGCTGGAGGCGCGTCCTGGTTCATCGACAATCTCGGCGTGTTGATCGATACGGATATGGTGCGCAACGTTTTTGAAACGACCTCTGCCGAGGCCGGGGACCTGCTGACTGCCGGTTACTTCCGGCACATGCTTCTCGTTGCCGTTATTCCCTCTCTCCTCATCTTGTGGGTTCGGGTCAGATTTCCATCCGCCGAACGCGTCGTGTTGTGGAATGTTGGCATCACGGCTTCCTGCATTGCAATCATCGCCGGTAGCGGAGCGCTTTACTACAAGCCTTATTCAGCCGTTATACGGACCAAGCGTGAACTGGCGAAAACCCTCAATCCGGTTACACCTCTCGTCTCTATCGCCAAAGTGGCTCTGGCGACAGGAAATGAAAGAAACGTTGTCGTCAAGCCGCTGGGTGAGGATGCAACCGTGACCACTCCGGTGGACGGCTTAAGCAAGCTACGCGTTGCTGTCATCGTCGTTGGGGAAACGGCGCGCGGTGCTAATTTCTCTCTCGGTTTCTATGAACGCGAAACCAATCCGCTTCTGAAAAAACAGGACGTCACCTATTACTCCAATTTCGCCAGCTGCGGCACGGCAACCGACGTCTCCCTGCCGTGCATGTTCTCCAATCTGAAACGTTCGGGCTACACCCATGCTGGAGGATTAGAGAATGAAACGGCGGTCGATGTTCTCAGACGGGCAGGCATCGACATGACGTGGATCGAAAACAACACCGGCAGCAAGGGCGTTGCGGACCGGGTTCGCGTCGTCAATATTTACAATTCCAACGATCCACGCTTCTGTGCCGATGGCACCTGCGACGACGAGATCGTTCTCGAAAAGATTGATGAGTGGCTCTCAAACGTGAAGCAGGACAGCGTCCTCGTCTTCCATCAAATGGGCAATCATGGCCCGGCCTATTACAAGCGGTATCCTGAGGCGTTCCGTAAATTCGTGCCCGAGTGCACGACCACCGAGCTGGCGAAATGCAAGGACCAAGAAATCGTTAATGCCTATGACAATGCCATCCTTTACACCGATTTCGTCCTATCCGGCATCATCGACCGCCTGAAAGCCCGGACCGATACGCTGGCGACAGGTATGCTCTACGTCTCCGACCACGGGGAATCGCTGGGGGAAAATGGCCTCTATTTGCACGGCACGCCCTATTTTATAGCGCCCGACGAACAGACACGCATTCCACTGCTAACCTGGTTCAGCCCGGAGTTCGCAGCCTCGATGGGGCTTGATATCCGCTGCCAGCAACAAAGACGCGAAAACACATTTTCGCACGACAACCTGTTTTCCAGTCTTCTCGGCATGATGAATGTATCCACCAGCGTTTACGAGCGTGATCTGGACATGTTTGCGGCCTGCCGTGGCGGCCAACACCAACCCTCTCTCAATAACTGAAATTGCAAATCACGGGGACTTGAATGCTATTCGATGATAAACAGCTTAAACGCCGGGGCTTCCTGCTGGGAGCCGCTTCCCTGACCACGATGCTGGCGGGATGTGCGACGGTAAATCAGCCTGCTCCGACACCGGCCATTGCCCGCAGGCCGATCGGCCCGCCAGGCGAAGCCGAAATGATCACACGCTACGCGGGCCTCGAAGATGGCGGCCACAAGCTGCCAGCCGTACCGTTTCAGCAGATCGATCCCAAGTTTTACCGTCAGCGCGTCGAAGATCCGACAGGCGAACCTGCGGGAACGGTCGTCGTAGATACGCCATCGAAGTTCCTTTATGTCGTCGAACCAGGTGGCACGGCCATGCGTTATGGTGTTGGTCTCGGCCGCGCCGGTTTCGCCTGGCAAGGCGAAGGCATCATCCAGTGGCGGCAGAAATGGCCGCGCTGGAAACCACCGGCAGAAATGATTGCACGGCAACCCGAACTGGAAAAATACTCGGTCGAGAACGGTGGACAGGAACCGGGACCAAGCAATCCGCTCGGCGCACGCGCGCTTTATATCTTCCAGAACAGTCAGGATACGCTCTATCGTCTACATGGCACGAAGGAATGGTCATCCATCGGCAAATCGGTTTCCTCCGGCTGCGTCCGTCTGATCAATCAGGATGTCATCGACCTCTATGAGAGGGTTCCCTACAAGGCTCGGATCGTCGTCAAACAATAGACAGCTAACAGCAGATTTTATGGCTTCTACCGGGCATATATATGCCCGGCGTGTTGAACCGATGCAAAAACCACAAACCGCCAGCCTGAGTTTAATTAAATGACAGATCCGCAACAACCGGAATGTGATTGGATCCAAAATCGGGGCCGACCCGCCAACTTGCCAGTCTTAAAGCACCCGAAACCGCGATATGGTCAATCATGGAACCGAATCTGAACGGTAGCCGACGGCTGAATCGTGTCATCACAGGAACATTGCTTGCACGTGCGAAGAATAATCCGCTTTTCTCAAAAAATCTCGCAAAGTAGGGTGACCACGGCGGTGTGTTCCAGTCACCGGCAACAATAAGCTTCGCGCCCTCTTTTTCAGACAGGACAGCATCCGCCAATCCGTCGAGATAAGCGTTTCGGCCTTTCCAGCGGGCTGGCGAACGCGGTGTATCGGGATGTAGTGCATAAAGAATCAGCGGATCATTTTCCGTCCCCAGAACGAGGCGCATCGGATATCGCTCATACGCCTGCGCGGACGAAAGCCTGACCTCCGAGAGAATAGGAAGACGCGAAAAGACTTTCATATCGTCGCGCGCTGGCAGGTTAGAACTGCTTTGATAGCCAAACAGGCCGCTAGCCGCGATTGCTTTCTGCCAGCGGTCTTCAGTCTCTTGAAGAAAGAGGACATCTGGCTGTTGCTCCGTCAGAAACCGCAGAAAACCCCCAGGTTCCGCATCATTGTGCATCAGCAGGTTGGCTGAGATAACGCGTAAATTCCGATCGTGTCCCAGGAGGTGGTGTAGCAGGGTAGCGGCGGTCACCAGTGTTTTTCCGGTAGGGTCGGGTTGTTGAAGACCAACCTGATGGAAAGATCACCGATGACCGACGACATGATGAACCTGCGCTCACTCGTTGAGAAGAGTGCCGACGCCGATTTGCTGCGCGAGATGATCGGCTTTGCTGCCGAGAAGCTGATGGCGCTGGAGGTCGGCACGAAGACCGGCGCGGGCTACGGCGAGAAGAATGAGTTCCGACTTGCCCAACGTAACGGCTATCGCGACCGGGATTGGGAGACACGTGCTGGCACCGTCGAGCTGCGCATTCCGAAGCTTCGCACAGGCAGCTATTTCCCGAGTTTCCTTGAGCCGCGCCGGATGGCTGAGAAGGCTCTGACGGCGGTGATCCAGGAAGCCTATATCCAGGGCGTTTCGACTCGCTCCGTCGACGACCTGGTCAAGGCCATGGGCATGTCTGGCATCTCCAAGAGCCAGGTATCCCGGCTGTGCGAAGAGATCGACGACAAGGTGAAGGCCTTTCTCGACCGGCCCATTGAAGGTGAATGGCCCTATCTCTGGATCGACGCGACCTACCTCAAGGTCCGTCGCGGCGGCCGCATCGTCTCTGTTGCCGTCATCATTGCGGTGGGCGTCAACACCGACGGCCGACGTGAAGTTCTTGGGATGGAGATCGGCACGTCCGAGGCTGAGGCGATCTGGACGGAATTCCTGCGCAAGCTGACCAGGCGGGGCCTGCGCGGGGTCAAGCTCGTCGTCTCCGATGCGCATGAGGGGATCAAGGCAGCCGTATCGAAGGCGCTTTCCGCCACCTGGCAGCGCTGCAGGGTCCACTTCATGCGCAATGCTTTGGCCCATGCCGGAAAGAGCGGACGGCGTGTCGTGTCCGCCTTCATTGCCACGGCGTTTGCCCAGGACACGCCAGAAGCGGCAAGCGCTCAATGGCGCAACGTCGCCGACCAGATCAGGCCGAAAGTGCCGAAGCTTGCAACCCTCATGGACAGCGCCGAGCAGGACGTGCTCGCCTACATGACCTTTCCCAAGCAGCATTGGGCAAAGCTTCATTCGACAAACCCGATCGAGCGTCTCAATGGCGAGATCAAGCGGCGCACCGAGGTCGTCGGCATCTTCCCCAACGATGGCGCCATCGTCCGCCTCGTCGGCGCACTGCTGCTTGAACAGAACGACGAATGGGCCGTCCAGCGGTCCCGATACATGACCCTTGAGACCATCGCCACAATGAGCGATGATCCGCTCATCAGCCTGCCAGCGGCAAGCTGACACGTTCCCGGCTCTGTCCGGAAGGCACGGCGAGCGCCGAAGCTACACCACGCTGCGGGACACGATCTAAATTCCTGTCCGCAGCCCCCTGCGGTGCCTGAGGCTGCATAAAGAACGGCATCAGACTTGCCAGAAATGCAAGGGAACACAAAAGCCGCGCCGGTCGCTCCCCAAGAAGGAACGTCGCGAGCAGCAGGCAAAAAGCGGATAGAGTGACGTAGGGCCAGAACAGGAAAACAATATCGAATAGCCAGAGGCTACTTCCGAATATCAATGCAGAAAGAACGCCGCTCAAACTGCAAATCGAAATAAAAAGCAGACTTTTTCCAAGCTTACCGTTGCGGACAGAAGTCATTCATTTCACCACATTGAGCATAAAGAGCCGAGACGGTAAGTTTAACATATTAGCTTTAATAATATATCAAAGCGAGTATGCAATAATCTGTTCGCTTCCGAGAACTCGTCACGGATATCGTGAAATCCAGCAGTTTTCACCGAAATGCAAAAGAGCAAAAATTTCCCATTGCGTCTCTAGTGGCTAGAGGTCGTAAAGCTTGCCGTATCAATATGGGGATACATGATATGGTTGAGCCACTTCAGACGAGATTCCGGATCGAGGGCATGGACTGCGCTTCGTGTGCAACCAAAATCGATACGGCGATCAGGCGCATGCCTGGCGTTCAAGATGTTTCGATTTCCGTCTCCGCCGGGACCATGACAGTCGAGCATGACGACACAATCGATGTCGAGGATATGGGAAAAAAGGTCACCGGCCTTGGATATCCGACGAAGCTTATTCCCGCCAAGTCTAAAGCGGTGCCATCTGCTATAGAACACGTCCATGGGCCAGGCTGTTCCCACGATCATGATCATTCACCTGATGAGCACGCGCAGGCGCACGATCATGGTACGACTCCCCACGAGCATGGCTTTGCTTGCATGAACAAGCATGGCAACGAGACGCACTCCCACGACCATACCCATGAGAACAACGGTGGGCACGATCACTCTGCAACCTCTCAATCAAGCCAGAGGCCGATCCCGGATGGTCAGGCCCGTTTCCACGTTGGTGGAATGGATTGTGCTTCATGTGCAAGCAAGATCGACACTGCCGTCCGTCGCATTCCGGGTGTTGAAGATGTTAGTGTCTCGGTGACCTCGGGGACGATGACGGTCAAGCACGCGTTCGCTGATCTCAAAGCTATTGAGAAGCAGGTTTCTGGCCTTGGATACTCGGTCGCACCGATCATTCCTACCGCGAAGCGGTCCCCCGCTACTTATTCAGGATCGCAAGACGATGCTGGCCATACCAACGGACAGGCGTCAGCGGACGTTGAGTTGGAGGGTCTTCACGGTCATGATCATAGGCCAAGCGAAGGGCCGTGGTGGAGTAGCCGCAAGGGGCGCCTGACGATAATCGCAGGCGGATCTCTGACTGCCGCATATGCTATCGGCAATCTGGTTCCGGCCATAGATACTTACGCCTTCATCATCGCCATGTTGGTTGGCCTGATACCCATCGCCCGTCGTGCTTTTATGGCTGCGAGGGCAGGCACTCCCTTCTCCATTGAGATGCTGATGACGATCGCCGCTGTCGGCGCATTGATTATTAACGCTACCGAAGAGGCGGCGGCCGTTGTCTTTCTATTCCTTGTTGGTGAGCTCCTCGAGGGCGTTGCGGCTGGCAAGGCTCGCGACAGTATCAAGTCTCTGACAAACCTCGTGCCCAAGACGGCTTTGCTGGAAGAGGGTGGGAAGACCCGCGAGGTTCCGGCAGAGGTGCTTGCTGTCGGTTCAATTATACTTGTTCGCCCCGGTGACAGGATTTCGGCCGATGGCGTGATAATGTCAGGTGAAAGTTCTGTCGATGAGGCACCCGTGACGGGTGAAAGCGTACCGGTCCGCAAGGTGATCGGTGATAACGTATTCGCAGGTACCGTCAACGGCGACGCGGCACTGCGCGTTCGTGTCACCGCTGCAGCCGAAGACAACACCATTGCTCGCGTCGTCCGCCTGGTCGAGGAAGCCCAGGAATCGAAGGCTCCGACAGAGCGGTTCATCGATCGCTTTTCGAGATACTATACACCGGGCGTGGTTGTCGTTGCCGCGTTGGTTTCCATCATCCCACCTTTACTTGTTGGCGGCGAATGGAGTGAATGGATTTACAAGGGGCTTGCGATCCTTTTGATCGGCTGCCCTTGCGCCCTCGTCATTTCGACACCTGCTGCCATTGCCGCTTCACTGTCGGCGGGCGCACGGCGCGGCCTTCTCATGAAGGGCGGCGCAGTTCTCGAAGGGGTCGGCAGGGTGACTGCAGTCGCGTTCGACAAGACGGGGACGTTGACCGAAGGAAAGCCCAAGGTGACGGACGTTATTCCTTTCGGCCGCAGTAGTCCCGAGGTACTCCGTTATGCTGCGGCACTTGAAACCGGATCAAGCCATCCGCTGGCGGTCGCGATCCTCGCCAGGGCGGATGAAGATGGGCTCGATGCTCCAGCTTCGACCGATGCCAAGGCACTCGGCGGCAAAGGCGTTACCGCGGTCATCGACGGCGTGGAAGTCTTCCTCGGATCTCCGAAGGCTGCTGCCGAGCGTGTGACGATTCCGATGGCGCATTCGCTGCAGATTACCTCTCTGAACGAGGATGGCAAGACTGTATCCGTTTTGGTAATCGGCGATGTACTTGCAGGTGCCATCGCCATGCGCGACGAACCCCGAGCGGACGCGATCGAGGGCCTTAAGGCACTGACCGATCTCGGGATCAAAGCAATCATGCTTACGGGCGACAACGCTCGCACGGCATCAGCCATTGGCGCTCAGCTTGGCATTGAAGTTCGTGCAGAACTGATGCCTGAGGACAAGCAGCGTATTGTTGGCGAACTCAAACAGGAAGGTTACGTGGTCGGCAAGATCGGGGATGGCATCAACGATGCTCCCGCTCTCGCTGCGGCAGATATAGGCATCGCCATGGGTGGCGGCACGGACGTCGCGCTGGAGACCGCCGATGCCGCGGTACTCCACGGCAGAGTCGGGGATGTCGCTCTCATGGTCGATCTTTCGAAGCGTACGATGCGAAACATTTTTCAGAACATCACCATCGCGCTCGGCCTCAAGGCTGTGTTTCTCGTCACCACCATTATAGGAATCACTGGCCTCTGGCCCGCCATCCTGGCAGATACGGGTGCAACTGTGCTTGTTACGATAAACGCATTGCGCCTCCTGCGCCCCATACGTTGAAGGCAGTAAAATGATCAGGAAAATTGTATTTGGAGGGATCCTGCTGATGGTAGCGACCTCGGTCGTATTCAGTCTGGTCGGGGTCCTCGCTGTCTGGAATCCAAAGGAGCTTTTCCAGTACCAAGACGGTCAGACGGTGTCGCAGTAAGAAGGAGGAAGCAATGAACAAGAGATCGAATTCGACAATCCGCGTCGCCGCGACAATCTTTGCATGTCTGCTGGCTGGAACGGCGTTTGCACATGACTTCAAGGCAGGAAAGCTGGAACTTAGGCATCCTTGGTCGGCACTGGCTCCTCCGGTCGCTCCGGTGCTGGGTGGCTATGTGACGATCGTCAATACCGGACAGGAGTCTGACCGTCTTGTCGGTGGCACGACTAACATCGCCGAGAGACTGGAAATCCACGAGTCCTCCCTGGTGGAAGGGGTAGCGAAAATGCGTCCGGCGAAGCAAGGCCTCGAAATTGCCCCCGGTGCTACCTTGGCGCTTCAACCGGGTGGAACCCACATAATGCTGGTCAAGCCCATAAATCGGCCCGTCGAAGGTGAGAAGTTCAAGGCGACGCTCCTGTTCGAGAAAGCAGGAGCAGTGGAGGTCGAGTTCGTTGTGCAGAGGCCGAAACGAGAGTCGGGCGAGGATCATTCCGGCCATCAAGATCCATGATTAGTGGCCTAGAGCGTTTTCACAGGACCTCTATCAACCTCAGGGTCGACAATCCCTCCGCAGTTGCCTGGTGAAGCCTCAGGCGACTGCTAATATGGTTGAGTGCGATGATACTTGCTGGGTTCCTCTTGTATTTCGATGCTGAACGGCATCAGAGCAGGTGCGACCCGAGCAGATCCCGGTTCATCGCCCGCCTTGGAAAATGCACTTGTCAATTCTCAAACTTCATGCGAATGATTTGCAATAGCAACTAAGCAAAAACCAAGAATCGTAGGTGAATCTATGGACAGTCCGGTAAAGGGCTGGCGGCGGGCCGGAGGGGAAGCGTCGCTGTCTGACGTGCATCGATCCATCGCGGTGGCGACCGGGCAGGGCACATTTCGCCGGGCCATGGCTTTCTTTGGTCCAGGCTACCTGGTGGCGGTCGGGTATATGGATCCTGGAAACTGGGCGACCTCTCTCGCCGGCGGATCCCGCTTCGGCTATGCGCTTTTGACGGTAGCACTTGTGTCGAACATCATGGCGATCGTGCTCCAGTCGCTCTGCGCCCGTCTGGCGATCGGCTCCGGGCGAGACCTTGCGCAGGCTTGCCGCGATGCCTTCCCTCGACCGGTCGGCATCGTCCTCTGGATCCTGGCAGAAATAGCGATCATCGCTACCGACATAGCGGAGGTGATCGGCACTGCGATCGGGCTCAACCTGATCTTCGGCATCCCACTGGAACTGGGAGTCGTCATCACGGCACTGGACGTCTTCCTCATCCTGTATCTCCAGAAGTTAGGCTTCCGTTGGGTCGAAGCGCTCGTAATCACGTTGCTGGGTGTGATTACCGTCTGCTTCACCATCCAGATCGCGCTTGCGGATCCCGACTGGGGACAAGTCATCCTCGGATTTGCCCCGACCACAGAGATCGTCACCAACCCGGATATGCTCTACCTCGCGCTAGGGATTCTTGGTGCAACCGTCATGCCGCACAATCTGTATCTCCACTCAGGGATCGTGCAGACACGCGCTTACGGCACAACAGTCCCCCAGAAGCGGGAGGCACTCAAGTTCGCCACCCTCGACTCGACAATCGCCCTGATGTTTGCGTTGCTCGTGAATGCCTCAATTCTGATCCTCGCAGCGGCCACATTCCACAAGACAGGCCAGACGACGGTGGCCGAACTCGGTGAAGCGCATAGCCTTCTTGCACCGCTGCTCGGTCTTGCAATCGCCCCAACGTTGTTCGGTATCGCGCTCCTATGCTGCGGTATCAATTCGACGGTTACGGCGACACTGGCTGGACAGATTGTCATGGAAGGCTTTTTGAACATCAGGCTCGCGCCCTGGCTACGACGATTGATCACACGCGGTATCGCCATTATTCCGGCTGCCGGGGTTACGATATTGTTTGGAGACGGTGGAACAGCGCAACTCTTAATCTTGACACAGGTGGTGCTCAGTCTTCAACTCTCGTTCGCAGTGTTCCCGCTTGTGATGTTCACATCCGACCGGGCGAAGATGGGGGAACTGACGGCTCCTTACTGGCTGACTGCTTTCGCTTGGCTGATTGCAATCGTGATCGCCCTCCTGAACATCAAGCTTCTTGTGGATTTCGTCGCGTCCTAACGTAACGAAATTCGCCCTCTGACACGGAAGGATGCGAAGATGATTATGATTTATGATGGGCCGCCAAGTATATTCTCATGGGCGAAAAAACCCTGAGCTTCCTGAGACTGGCGAGAAGGCTTCAGACCCTTCTGCTATCTTCATTTCCTATACTGAAAATAGGAGCGCTTTCCGGCGGCAGCGGCCTCATCTCAACGGAAAGCCCTAATGTAGGCGGTGGTTGAAAGGGTCATGAGTTACCCAGATTGCAGACGAGATGAACGAAACGTAGCGCGAAACGAGCAACCTGTCAGTCGTGTTCCGTCGAGCAAAGACAGTGGTTGGCAAGAGCCCGAATTACGTAGCAGTCGCGTACCTGGTTGGAATTGCAGTGCGTTGAGATCCGCTCCAGTTCTGCTTCCAATTTTTTTAGGCGCTGGATCTTCTCACGGACGGTTACGAGTTGCTTGGCGGCAATACCGTCAGCTTCCTCGCAAGGTTTCTCCGGATGCTGACTAAGATCGATGAGTTCGCGGATGGCCTCGATCGTCAGTCCAAGCTCGCGTGCGTGCTTTATGAAGGACAGCCGCTCACCTTCCGTCTTCGAATAGCGTCGCTGATTTCCTTCCGAGCGTTCCGTATGCGAGAGAAGCCCCATCTGCTCGTAATATCTGATCGTCGGAACCTTTACCCCAGTCGTCTTCGATAGATCACCGATTGTCAGCATATGAATACTCCAGTCATGACATGCAGCGTCGAACCACTGCGGTTTGTTCGAGTTTGAAAAGAAACTGACGCCATCGAGACGTGATGGGGGTATCCAGCACAGAATTTTGATATGAGGATTGAGTTGTTGAGATCAAGTTCCACTGCGATCGTGTCGCTACGCCTGACAATCATGTCTTCGCCAACGAAATCGCATGTCGGTCCGGACGCAACGAGATCGCGACAAGAAGGAAGGCCCCACAGACGATGAATACGTCTGCCAGATTGAAGGCTGGCCATGACCAACCGAAGGCGTGGAAATCCAGATAGTCCGTGACGCTCAGGTTCCAGAAGCGATCGATGACATTGCCGCTCGCGCCTCCTGCAATCGCCGTGATCGAAACCCTCTCTGCAGCAGTCTTTGCCATTACCGCCCAGATCACCAGCGCGATCACGATTACGCCCTGAAGCAGCGCGAACAGTCGTGGAGCCGATCCCATCGTGTCGGAGAAAAGGCCGAAGCTGACACCCGGGTTATAGGCAAGCACCAGGTTGAAGAATGGGGTTACCGGGATTACTCTCGGTGGATCCATCAATTCGGTTACAACCAGATACTTCGTGGTAAGATCGATCAAGCATAGCGCGGCAACCCAGAGAAGGACGAGAGCGGCTCTGGCTGTGATCTTGTTTAATGATGCCTTCATCGGATTCCCTGTTGCATGACGACAATCCGGGCCTTTGACGGGACGGTTTCATAAAGCTCCATCACATCCTGATTGATGAGGCGAACGCAGCCTGACGAAACGGCGTGGCCGATTGAACGCCAGTCCGTGGTGCCGTGAAGCCGGTAAAGCGTGTCCTTGCCATGCTGGAAGATGTAAAGAGCACAAGCACCAAGCGGATTATTGGGGCCGGGTGCCTGGCCGCCGTTCGCATATGAATATTTCTGTAGCTCTGGTTGTCTCGCTATCATCTCCGGAGGCGGT
Source organism: Agrobacterium sp. FDAARGOS_525 (assembly GCF_003938925.1). Lineage (NCBI taxonomy): Bacteria > Pseudomonadati > Pseudomonadota > Alphaproteobacteria > Hyphomicrobiales > Rhizobiaceae > Agrobacterium > Agrobacterium sp. FDAARGOS_525. The sequence goes on from NZ_RKIU01000006.1 coordinate 126,284, forward strand.
GTCCACCGGGGCCATTTCTGCCGCCACTGGATTATTCCTTCACCCGACCAGGTGAAGCCCACGCGCCCGATACCGATACCGTATCTCATTGCCGTGCCAGCATCTTCAGTGAGATAGAGGAACCTGCTGCGAACATCGACGAAAACAACGCCCGCAGGCTCGCCGGTGAGGTTTTCAACGCGCTGCCGATAGTATCTCGGGTCGATCTTTCGAAAGGGAACTCTAGGTAACCGGTAGCCGCCGTCGCTCCTTGCAGCGTAGCGGGCCTCAAGCTCACGTTCGCTCGGTTCCATTTGACTGGCGGGCCTGACGACAGCCGCCGCTGTAGAAACCGGGCTTCCAAAGACGGCTGATGCCAATGCACCACCAGATAGAGCGACGAGTGACCGACGTTTCATCAGACGCGGTTTGAGCATGCATATCCCCATTTGAAGGACACGTTTGAATCCTCCACATTACTGATTCCGTACAATTCTACGATCTCTAGTAGCTTGAGGTTCAAGCGCTTGCTGACAGCTAAGGTCGGGTCTCAACTAATTGTGTAAGGCTCGTGATGGAGTGCGCCTTATCATCAGGGACAAATTGGCGCAGTCCCAGATTCGCAGCTTTTGTTTCAGTTCGACCTTTGCTAGTCATCTGTTGATTTATGTCATTTTGCTTGTCTGGAACGAATGATCCGCAGCGTTTTAACCAGTTGGAAGACCGTGGCTGTCCTGACGATGATCTTCATTCAGATCATCTCCGGAAGCCTCTGCTCGACTCCGTTGGAAAATCGCACATTTGTTCCGCCCGGTGTCGCTACCTTCGTGCAGGAACGAGGTTCACCGGTGGATAACAGGAAACTCCTCTTGTCTGAGGCCGACCATCACGTCCGCTGCGAGCAGCGGTCTCTACAAGCAGAGCTGTATGATTTTAGATTCTCGGAAGGACTGCGATATTCCGTATCCGCGGACCTCCTTCGTGAAAGCCAGATCTATCTGATCTCGCGCCCGCCAAAATACCTGAGCTAAGGCAATCTGTTCGGCACTGCGCACGTACGTCTTACTGAATCAGTTCGACCATGGATCTCTTACGCCCAAGCCATTCTTCGCCGATATCTGGCGGAGCGTGTGAGCTACGTATCGGGACTTCTCAAGAGCAGCCGGATTCCATCCTGAACTCATAATCCCTTACATCGGGAGTCGAAGGTGTCTTTGTCAAAAAAGCTCTTTCTCCTCGCTGTTGGCACCTTTTTGCTCCCGCTCGGTGGATGCAAGATGGTCGTAATGTCGCCATCCGGCGATATTGCACGTCAGCAGGCGGATCTCATCGTCATCGCAACCGTGCTGATGCTCCTCATCATCGTACCGGTCCTGTTTCTCACCTTCTATTTTGCCTGGCATTACCGCCATTCCAACAAGAAGGCGAAATATGACCCGGAGTGGCATCACTCCGTAAAACTCGAGATGGTGATCTGGTCAGCGCCGCTTGCCATCATCATTGCGCTGGGAACTATCACGTGGATCAGCACTCACAGACTTGACCCATATCGCCCACTCGACAGGATCGATGCAAATCGTCCTGTTACACCCGACATCAGGCCGATCACCGTAGAAGTGGTCGCACTCGATTGGAAATGGCTGTTCTTCTATCCGGAGTACGGAATTGCTACGGTTAATGAGCTTGCTGCGCCCGTAGATGTACCGATCAACTTCAAGCTAACTGCATCATCGGTCATGAATGCATTCTATGTGCCGGCGCTCGCCGGGATGATCTATGCCATGCCCGGAATGCAGACGAAACTCCATGCCGTCATCAACGAGACCGGCACCTACGATGGTCTTTCTGCCAACTATAGTGGAGACGGCTTCTCTCAGATGCGGTTCAAGTTCCTTGGATTGAACCAGGGTGATTTCGATCAATGGGTCGCGCGTGTCAAACGGACCGGCACGGCACTCAACCGGGACAGTTACTTGAAGCTTGAGAAACCGAGCACGGCCGAACCTGTACGTTATTACTCCACGGTGCAGGAAGGTCTCTACCGCTCGGTGCTCAACATGTGCGCCCGTGAAGGCCAGATGTGCATGGATGAGATGATGCACATCGACAAGATGGGCGGGGCAGGTGTGGAGAGCCGGGAAAACCGGGCGCGCCTGGAATACGACAACCGCCGGACGACCGGCGCAGCCGAAGACAACGATGTCGCACCCGCCCCTGTCACAGGCACCCCGACCCGCGGCGAGAGCCCCGCGAACGTCATCGATAGCAAGGTGAGCCAGCCGTCGATGCCGATGAACCATAGCATGAAGAACATGCAGCATCCCACCACACCCGAAAGCGATGAGAGCGGGCAGGCACCCGACCGGCTCGACGCTGAAGTGCCCGCAAAACCCTGAAGGATTCGACAGATAAGATGTTCGAAAATCTAACACTCGCTCAACTCGTCTTCGGGCGGCTCACCTGGGAAGCGATCCCTTACGATCCAATCATCCGCAGCACGTTTGTTGCCGTGGTTATCGGTGGCCTGGCCATCGTGGGATTGATTACGAAATACAAACTGTGGGGTTATCTCTGGAGGGAATGGTTCACATCTGTCGATCACAAAAAGATCGGCATCATGTACATCGTTCTGGCGCTCGTCATGCTTCTGCGCGGCTTCGCCGACGCGATCATGATGCGTATTCAGCAGGCCATCGCCTTCAACGGCAACGAGGGATACCTGAACGCCGACCACTATGATCAGATATTCACCGCCCACGGCGTGATCATGATCTTTTTTGTCGCCATGCCGTTCATAACAGGGTTCATGAACTACATTGTGCCGCTCCAGATCGGTGCTCGCGATGTGTCATTTCCGTTCCTGAACAATTTCTCATTCTGGATGACGACGGCGGGTGCGATCATCATCATGATCTCGCTATTCGTAGGAGAATTCGCAAAGACCGGCTGGTTGGCCTATCCGCCGTTGTCGGGTGCCGATTACAGCCCTGGCGTCGGTGTGGACTACTACATCTGGGGTTTGCAGGTAGCCGGCATCGGAACAACGCTGTCGGGCATCAACCTCGTTGCGACCATCGTCAAGATGCGCGCACCGGGGATGTCTCTGATGAAAATGCCTGTTTTCACCTGGACCTCGCTTTGCACCAACATCCTGATCGTGGCGACATTCCCGATATTGACGGCAACGCTTGCGCTGCTGACCGCAGACCGCTATCTGGACACCAACTTCTTCACGAACGATCTCGGCGGTAACCCGATGATGTACGTGAACCTGATCTGGATGTGGGGTCATCCGGAAGTTTACATCCTGATCCTCCCGGCTTTTGGCATCTTTTCGGAAGTTGCATCTACGTTCTCGGGCAAGCGGCTGTTCGGCTACGCGTCGATGGTCTACGCGACATGTACGATCATGCTTCTTTCTTATGTGGTCTGGCTGCATCATTTCTTCACGATGGGAGCAGGTGCGTCCGTCAACGCCTTCTTTGGAATAGCAACGATGATCATTTCGATCCCGACGGGTGCGAAGATGTTCAACTGGCTGTTCACGATGTACAAGGGAAGGATCCGTTACGAACTGCCGATGTACTGGTTGATCGGCTTTATGGTGACATTCGTCATCGGCGGTATGACAGGCGTCATGCTGGCTATACCTCCTGCTGACTTTGTGCTGCACAATTCGCTCTTCCTGATTGCCCACTTCCACAACGTCATCATCGGCGGCGTGCTGTTCGGCCTGATGGCAGGAGTAACCTATTGGTGGCCGAAGGCCTTCGGTTTCAAGCTCGATCCGTTCTGGGGCAAGATGAGCTTCTGGTTCTGGCAGATCGGTTTCTTCGTCGCCTTCATGCCGCTCTATGTGCTCGGACTAATGGGCGTGACGCGCAGAGTTTCGCAGTTTGATGATCCCTCGTTACAGATCTGGTTCATCATCGCCGCATTCGGGGCGGGCCTGATTGCACTCGGTATCCTGTTCTTCATTATCCAGATGGTCGTCAGCGTGAGGAGACGCGACCAGCTCCGCTGCACGACGGGCGATCCATGGGGTGGCCGAACCCTGGAATGGGCTACTTCCTCGCCGCCGCCAGAATACAACTTCGCTTTCACTCCAGTGGTCCATGAGATGGACGCATGGCACGACATGAAGGAATGTGGATACGCGAGACCACTGGCCGGATACAAGGCGATTCACATGCCCAGAAATACTGGTGCCGGTGTCATCCTTTCCGGTATCAGCATCGCGCTCGCCTTTGCGCTCATCTGGTACATCTGGTGGCTCGCCATCGTATCATTCGCAGCGATCATTATCATCTCGATCGCCCACACCTTCAACTACAACCGCGACTTTTATATCCCGGCAGCAACAGTTGCCGAGGTCGAAGACGCACGTTCGAAGCTGCTCGCCCAGGGGAACTGACATGGCAAACCCGATTCACGCCCCCCGGGCTGACAAGAAATTCCATCTCGATGAGGAACATCATCCTGAAGGAAGCACGAACCTGGGCTTCTGGCTCTATCTGATGAGTGACCTGCTTATTTTCGCGGCTCTCTTCGCCACCTATGCGGTGCTCGGTCGTAATTACGCGGCCGGTCCTGCACCTGGCGATCTTTTCGATCTCAGGTTGATCGGGGTTGCGACGGTAATCCTGCTGGTGTCATCGATTACCTATGGTGTTGCGATGATCCGTGCCGAGAGCAATGCAAAGGGTGCGACGATCTTCTGGCTTGGTGTCACAGGCCTGCTCGGCCTCGCATTCCTGGGGCTGGAGGCATACGAATTCTATCATCTGATCGCGGAGGGTGCTGGTCCCCAGCGGTCCGCCTTCCTGTCGTCATTCTTCGCCCTCGTCGGCACGCATGGCCTCCATGTCATGTTTGGGGTCATCTGGCTTGTGGTGCTTATGATACAGGTGTCGAAGTTTGGCCTCACTCCGGAGAACCATCGACGACTGATGTGCCTGTCAATGTTCTGGCACTTCCTCGACCTCATCTGGATCGGTGTCTTCTCAGTGGTCTATCTTATGGGAGTTGTCGCATGACGTCGAATTCTTCTCATAATGGAGCACACGGAGGGCATTCCGGTCACCGCTCGGGGCGTAGTTCTCTCAAGAGCTACATGACGGGATTCATCCTGTCGCTTATTCTGACGGCCATCCCGTTCTGGCTTGTGATGGGCGACGTCATCGAGTGCAAGATGATAACGATCGCGGCGATCATGATCCTTGGCGGCATCCAGATGCTTGTCCACATGACCTACTTCCTGCACATGAACAGCCGCTCTGAAGGAGGGTGGACCATGATGGCACTGATTTTTACGATCGTGATCCTTGTCATCGTGCTCGTCGGATCAATCTGGGTTATGTATCACCTCAACACCAACATGATGCCCATGTCACCGGAGATGATGAAAAATATGCCGTAAGAGCGCTGACTTCATCCAGTTTATCAAGCTAATTGCTCATTCGTGTGTTCGGTAAACCGTTGGTCCATACCGAACACACGGACCAAATCACAAGTCTGGATGCAGTCATGGGGAAGCCTCCGGGCGCGATCTGACTGTCTCCGGCTCTCTTTCACCTCGAGAGTTGTTGGCGAGCGAATGCCATTTTTTCTTGTCACCCATCGATCACTCGTTGAAGCTGATAGCGAGCAGGCCGCTGCTGTCAAAGCTCTCGATAAAATTGAAAGCAGTCGGAAACTCGAGTTCGAAGTGAAATTCGATGAAACGACGATCACCTGCGTAATGCTGGACAGAGCACTGGAGGAGATGGATTCATCATCTCCAGAAGGCCAGGCACTGCATCAGGAGCCGTTAGCCGGGACTACCAACGCTGGTCAGTCACCCGACGAGAACTCATCGCGGACAACGATACCGGAACGCCCGAACGCGCGGACGACCACGATGGTTGCGGCCTTTCTTGGGGGGCTGGTGCTGGCGACGTTCATGCTTGCAGTATTGTGATCCAGGGCAGCAGCGTATCGAGCTGGTTGATCGTCGTGCGGCCAGATACGATCCGTTCGAGAACATCGGCAAGCCAGGTGTATGGATCCAGCCCATTCAATTTGGCCGAGTTGATCAACGAGGCCAGGATCGCGAAGGTCTCGCCGCCCTGGATATTGCCGACGAACATCGAGTTCTTTCTCGTCAGGGCAACGGACTTCATCGAACGCTCGATGATGTTGGAGTCGATCTCTATCGTTCCATCGTCGAGGAAAGCGTTCAGGCCCGTCCAATGGGTGAGCGCGTAATTGATGGCCTTGGAGAGGGCGGACTGCGTTGAGATGTCGTCCTTCAGGTCGAGCAGGCGCGCCTTCAACTGGCGCATGAGGGGAGCTGAGCGGAGCTGGCGGGTATTGTGACGATCCTCGGCGCTTTGCCCTCTGATCTCCTGTTCGATCTGGTAGACGCCGGCGAGGATCGATACAATCTCGAGCGCTTCCGGCGATCCGGTCAGCTTGACCACGTCGACGAATTTACGCCGGGCATGAGCCATGCAGAATGCCAGCCTCAAGGGTTTGGAATTGCTTTTGCCGCGATGTCTGGCAAGCGTCTTGTAGGCGGTATATCCGTCCACCTGAAGCACGCCGTTGAAGGATACCAATTGGCGCTCGGCCTCACGGGCGCTGCGGCTCTCGGAGAAGATATAGCCGACCGCGGGCGGAGCTGGTCCTTTCCAGGGGCGATCATCCACGGCCTGTGCCCAGAGCTGGCAGACTTTCGTTCGCTTTCGCCCCGGATCGAGCCGCGGCAATCGGGTCTCGTCGGAAAAAACCCTTGGCTGGGAGCGGATGAAGGTCAGCAGCCTGTCGTAGAGTGGTTTGAGCCACCAGGCGACGCGCGTGACCCAGGCGCCAAGCGTTCCACGATCGAGGGCTATCCCATGGCCCGCGAAGATCTGGGTCTGCCGGTAGAGCGGAAGGTGCCACGCGAATTTGGAAACGACGATATGGGCCGCCAATGCTGTCGTCGCCATGCCGCCATCCATGAAGCGCGCCGGCGCGGGAGCCTGGACGACGCCATTCTCGCATGCCCGGCAGGCATAGCGAGGGCGAATGGTTCGTTTGACGCGCAAAATGGGCGGAACGACATCGAGTGCCTCGCTCGTCGTCTCTCCAATGTGATGGAGCGTGCCGGAGCAGCAGGCGCACGCGCGGCTTTCCGGCTCGATAATGACGTCGTAGCGCGGCAGGTGCTTGGGAAGAAAGCCGATATTGCGGGCTGCGGATTGTCGGCCACGAGCCTTGTGCCGGGAACCGTCAGGCTGATCGTCGTTGGCGGCGACCGGAACAGCCGAAAGATCACCGAGATCGAGACTGGTCTGTGCGGGGTCGATTGTCGAAAGCCCCTCTGATCTTGCGCCGTGGATGAGCCGCTTCAGATAGGCAACCTCTGCCCTCAGATCGAGGACCATCCGGCTCAGTTGCTCGACATCCTGCGGGAGCTGATCGTGGCGAAGAGACATGCCGAAAACTACCACACCGGCATGAATCTGCAAGCAAATACAATGGGATCAAGCGACTTTCGTCGGGCGCTTCACGGGCTTTTGCTGGACCTGCGTCCAGTCCAGACCCGCAACAAGCAGGCCGAACTCCTCGGGGGTCATGTGAAGAACGCCATCCTTGACGGGCGGGAAAGTGAACGTCCCGCTTTCCAGCCATTTTGTCGAAAGGATCATCCCTGACCCGTCCCAATAAATGCAGCGCAACCGGTCGCGCCGCTTGGCCCGGAAAACAAAAATGTCGCCGCAATAGGGATCGGCCGAAAGGGCAGACGCCACCAATGCGATCAGGCCGTTCATCCCGCGCCGGAAATCGACCGGCTGGGTTGCCACCATGATCCTCAGCCCCCTCGCAGGACCGATCACCGTCTACCCCGTAGCGCTGTCACCACCGCATGCGCCAGGTCGGGAGCAACATTGCCTGTAACGATCATCCGCCCGCCGCCGAGTTCGATCTCGATCCGGCCGGCGGTGCCCTCGCTGGCATCTGCTTCATCAGCGTGCCGTTCATTTTGAGGATCGGCGATCATGATCGGCACGAAAGCGGGTTGTTCCACCGCGGCAACGGCTGAAGCCGGACCAATCTGCCCTGCCGCCCGCCGCCATGTGTTCAAAAGTCCGCGATTGACGCCAAACCGACGCGCAATGGCCGAGATGTTCGCATCCGGCTCAGCGCTCTCGGCAAGCATCCGCGCTTTCTCTTCATCCGTCCAATTCCGCCGGCGAACAGGTCCCGTAATCACCTCGACCCGCCGATACTGCCCTTCGTGCCTGGCATCAAACATGGCTTCAAGCCTGGCACCATCGTTCCGCTCGTCCATTGAAAAATCGTCCTTCCAAATCAACGAGCAGAATCTCAAGCCCAAATCGCGCCGTTAAAAGGTGGGGTGTTCGTCGCGCTTACTTTCGAGCTAAGGCCACGCAATATGCAGAGGGGCTACCGGGACGGGGCGAACCTGAAACAATGAGTAAAGCTGTCAACCGCTGCCATAACTCCAAAGAGTTATCCGCTCGTGGGCGAGAAGCATGGCTGGTGTGGAGGCGTTCAACGGCCGGACTTTAGGTTGCCAACAAAGACGGGTCGATGGTTCGAGTCGGTTCAAGAGCACGATGCCGGCAACGCGAATCTCATGAGCCACTCGCGGCACGCGCGCAATGACCGCTGGGCTCTAAATCACGTGTAGTTGGAGTAGAGAGCATTTGCACGCGAGAGGTGACGTTGCATCGCAGCTCCTGCTGCCTCGGCATCATTGTTGCGGATAGCATTCAGAATGAGCTTGTGCTCTTCAATCGTTACTTGTTCCGCGCCTTTAACAACCACCATATCCTGCTTGAATCGGGTCAGCCAGACAAGCATGCCCGACACCGCGGCAGCTATAAGGGAATTGCCGCTGATGCCGGCGAGGATCTCGTGGAAGCGCATGTCGGCTGCCACGAAAACGGCAGAATCACCCTGCCGCGCTTGCATCTCCTTTATGCACTCATCAAGGAATCGGATGTCGTTGGCTGTCGCGCTGGTTGCGGCCATTCGCGCAAGTCCCACCTCGATCATGATTCGCGCTGACTTGAGATCTTCAAGACCTTTTGGGTTGTCGGCCAGGAGCATGATCATGGCGGCAGAGATCTGATCGATGATCGCCTCGGGCGTTGGCTTGACGACACGGGCACGCTCACCATGCGAAATGCGGATCAACCCCATCTGCTGTAGCGTGAGCATCGCCTCGCGGATGGAGGGCCGTCCCACGCCGATCATCGCCATCAACTCTCGCTCAGAGGGGAGCTGTGATCCTGGCGGGAACTCCTTCGAGGCTATCGTCTCGATGAGGCGATCCAGTACGGACTGATACAGTTTCTTTTTCTGAATGGGTTCCATTACGGCTCCGGGCGGCGGATCAGCGGCATGATCGGGTCATCATCACCCGTGACCCAGAAGGTATGTGATTATCAAATTTCCGGGCTGCGCGTCGACGCCTTATCTCAGCTTGCCATCCACGCCACCGCCGGCTCTGACCCAGCTGAAAAAATCGACTGTACCCATCTGCCCGCCTTTGAGAGCGAGCTGCAATCCGTCGATTTGCGGATCCTCGGAGCGGGCCACGCTGATGGAGGCGCCGGGCACGGTCGGCGCGAGTGCTTGAAGCGCCGTCACTCCCAGTTCCCGTGCTGCATGGCCAGACGTATCGCCGCCCGAGATCACTGCCCTTCGCAAGCCGCTCCGGGTCACGACCCTGTGGAGGATCCGGCCGAGAGCCTTGCCAATGTTGCGATTTGCGCCGGCTGCAGCCGTGGCGTTGTCAGCGAGCCAGGTGCGGAACCGCTCTACGGCCGGATCATCCGGTCCTCGCGCTGTTGCAAGCAGCACATCCTGCCCACGCGAAAGCGCTTCCAGCATCTCGGTTACAACCGTCTCTTCCGCAGCGGATGCATTGTCGCTCGCAAGATGACGTGGATCGCCTTCGATCAAGCGAAATCCGCTTGCGGCTGCATTGGCGATCTGCTGCGCCGTCACTGGCGACACGGAAGCTGAAACGACCGCAATCGGACCCAAGTCTCCGGCCGACGGCCGCGGAGCAACCGGGGGTATCATGCCTGCAGCGCGCCAATGTGCAATAAGCGCATACTCGATCCCTTGCGAGCCAAAGCACATCATATCAGTGTTGCGTCGCTGCCAAAGGATGCGCCCGATTTCGCGTTGATCGGCTTCAGAAACGCTGTCCAAAGCAATGCCGGCCCCTCCCTCGCGTTCGGCGGCGGCAAGAACCGCATCTGCCTGTCCCTGGTGCAGTTGATCTAGCCTTAGCGTTTCGATCGGCAGCCGGGTCTGCCGGGCAAGGTGTTGTACAACATCAGCCTCGTCCATTGGCGTCACTGGGTGGCGCGCCATGACAGGGTGGCGATCCAGCCGAAACACGCCATCAGGGGCCGCGGCAAAGAGAGAGCCGAAGGCCTGATAGCGTTTTAGGGGGATTGCCGCAGGGTAAACTGGCATCAGCCTTGTCCCCAATGTGGCGACGGCAATCTCCATGGCAGCGCCGATTGAGCCGATGTCCGGTGCTGAATCGAGGGTCGAGCAGATCTTGTAGTGCAGAAGCGGCGCGCCTGTCTTGCGCAAAGCAGCAAACATGCGGGGGAGCTCTGCCTGCATCCATTGGGGGTTTTCAGAGCGGGCAGTGCCTGCGATGCCGATCCCACGCATCTGTCCAAAGCGGGCGAGCTGCTCGGGGGTAGGCGGATCGAGAAAAAGGATGGAAGGCAAGCCGGCAAAACTCAGGACTTCCATCACCGCAGCCGCGCCCGTATAATCATCACCATACCAGGCAATCAGCGGACCCGGCGGGAATTGCTCGACCTGCGTCATTTCTGGAATGCCTTCAAGGCAGCGGCCAATTCGGGATGGCCAAGGGCGTAGTCACCGGCCGGGATGCCCGCCATCGCAGCGTCCCAAGCCTGCCGTAGTCCTGCGACCCCTGCGGCAGGGCCGCCTGGATGAGCCATGATGCCTCCGCCTGCTGCATGGATCAGGTCGGCGCTGCCAAGAGCTTGATACGTGTCTTGTGCCTGGTGGACCGTCTGGCCGGAGGAAAATACCGGCATTGCCATACATGGTTTGCTGTCGAACATCGGCGTCAGGCATTCACGCGCTGATGCAATGACGCTTTCATCGGGTTCGGCAAACTTGTTGCTGAGGCCATTGCAATGCATGTGGTCAACACCCGCCAGCCTCCAAAACTTCTGCCAGGCGATATAAGACCAACCCAGCATCGGCGCGCGGCTGAGATAGCCCCAACCGTTACGATGGCCGTGGATCGGCAACTGGCTGTGACGCGTCAACCCCAGCAGCCCCGATAGGCCCACCGAATTCAGGCTTGCCATGACGCAGGTTCCACCCTCGGCGAGAACGAGATCGTGCCGGCGCCGCATCTGATCAACCTCGCCAGTCACATTGAAGGCGAACATCGCCTTGCGGCCGGTTCCTTGCGAATGGGATCGGATGACCTGCATTACCGCTTTGACCCGCTCATCAAAGGGGCAGTACCATCCGTCCGCCTGTAATTCGTCGTCCTTGATGAAGTCGATCCCCGCTTCCAAGAGCTCCGCCACGGCCGCCGCCGTTTCGGCAGCTGACAGCCCCACGCTTGGCTTGATGATCGTGCCGATCAGCGGCCCTGCATCCACGCCGGCTAAGCTGCGCGTGCCGGAAATGCCAAATTTGGGCCCGTCATAGGCGGCGGCGAAAGCCTCCGGCAGCCGGATGTCGAGGATCCGCAGGCCTGAGAATTGTTTTAGTTCGAAGAGATTACCGGAGACGGTGGCCATTAGGCCGATAAGATCAGTGCCGATGTTGTCGAGCGGCCAAGACAGGGTGACGCGGGCGCGACGGCATGCCGAGCCAGGCGCTGCAATTGATCCCGGAAGGCTGGGTGACGCGACTTCTTCCAGGAGCTCCAACGCCTCGACGCGCGCTGCCGAGCGTGCCTTCAGTTCCACCGTTTCCCCAGGAATGGGGGCGAAGGTGCCTGAAGATTGTTCGCCTGCCATCACGTCTGCTGCCTTCTCGGGATCCCCGGGGGTCTCGATCAGGTAGTCGGCTTCGATGCGCTCGAGCATCATGTCCTCCAATTGTCGGGTCTGTTAACTCATTATACCAGTCATTCATGCCCATCAAGCGGGTCGCCTGTAGAAAGGCTGGAGAAGCCACACTTAGCGGTGTCCAACCAATCTGCAGCGGGGGCCGCCTAAGGTGTTGACGAAGAACTGATATGATGAGTATATGAGGTGGAGAGGCCGGGGAGGGTGCCAGTGCAGACGAGGGCGACAGCGGGATCCGACATGGATGAGGGTGGAAAAGCGGTGGCTGACGCCGTGGGCTCTGTCGTCCTCAGATGTGGGAAGCTGCAAGCCGCCGCTGTCGCCGGCGAACTACGCTGCCTTACTTTTGATGGCGCCGAAATCCTGCGTGGCTTGAATGCGCCCCTGCGTGATGAAAACTGGGGTGTGGTTGAAATCGAGACGGTGCTGGAGGAGGCGATCGGTCATTCTTATCGACGCCGGTTCAGGGGCAAGGACGCACCCGTGGAGGGGAGTTTCAGCGTCGAAATGACCGACGAACGCGAGCTGCGGGCACATTTTTCATTGAAGGCGCATGAGGCGGTCTTGCTTAACCGCGCTGGTTTTACGCTTCTGCATCCGATCAAGGGAGTGGCGGGAAGCTGCCTCACCCTTCGTCATCCGGGCGGTGGATCAACTCAGGCCGCTTTCCCACTCAAAATCGCCCCGGCTCAGCCTGCGATGAACATCGCCGGAATGGAGCACGCCCTCGGCTCTCTGTCCGTGGATATCCGGTTCGAAGGCGACGTGTTCGAAATGGAGGATCAGCGCAATTGGTCAGACGCATCCTTCAAGACCTATTGCCGGCCACTGGCGCTGCCGCGTCCATTCGTGCTTGAGCGCGGCCAATCTGTCGACCAATCCATCGTCATCCGCATTTCCGGCGAGGTTGCCAAGGTGAAAGCCTTTCCGCGCGCCGAGGCTGAGCGCGTTCGGCTGCCGCAAGTGCTATTGGCGCATGATGCAGGATCGCTACCGGTCATCAAGGCTGCGCCGCTTCTGTTGCGGGTCTTCCCCGAGACCACGGAAGATGATTTCGCCGGTATAGAAGGCACGCCAGTCGGCGGCGTCGAAGTGGTTTTTGATGCGGTTTCCGACCTGCAGGCGACCGTCTTGCGCCTAGTGGAACACTATCCCAAACTTGATCGGCTGACGGCACTGCCGCGGCCCTACCTGAAGAGCTATCAACCCGAGGGGCCATGGCCTGAGGGGCCGAGACCATCCGACGCTTTGCCCGTCCTGCGCAGGCTCCTGCCAGGGATTGCCTTGGGCGGTGGGAGCCTTACCCATTTCACGGAAGCCAATCGCTGCCCGCCTGCCAGTGATGCGGACTTCATCACCTTCGGCAATAGCGCCATTGTTCACGCAGCTGATGGTCGCTCCATCACCCAGACCCTGGAGGCCTTGCCCGACATTTTCGCCTCGGCGGCAGCGCTCTTGCCGGCCAAGCCGCTTCATCTGGGGCTCTTCTCCATCGGCATGCGTTCCAATCCTTATGGCGATGGACTAGCGGCCAATCCCCAAGGCCGGTACATGACGATGACCAATGAGGATCCGCGGCAGAAGACAGACTATGCGGCGGCCTATGCGGCTGCAGTCCTCGCGCTCGCCGCGAAGGCAGGTTGTGCAAGCATTGCGCTGGCAATGACTTCGGGGCCGCTCGCAGCGGCCGGGCCGCTTGCCAGCTTCTTACAATTCGCTCAGCAAACCGCGGCGGCCACGGCGGATGTCATCGTCGAGCCCGACAAATGGAGCGTCATGACCAGGCGGGGCGGGTATAGTGTCACTGCTGAGGCAAAAGGCGATCTCAGTCTCATCTACCATTTTGTTGAAGACGCTACTGCGGACGATAGTCAATGACGCGCCGCGGTGTTCTCATCGGCTGTGGGTTCTTCGCACGCAACCATATGTTGGCCTGGCGCGACCTTCCGGACGTCACGATTGTCGCTGTGTGTGATCTGGATCCCGCCAAGGCTGCGGCGTTCTCAGAGGAGTTTGGTGCCAGGGCATATGGCGACGCGGCTCAGATGCTCAAGGAGGTCCGCCCCGACTTTGCCGATATCGCCACGACGGTGAGCTCTCATCGGAGCCTGGTTGAGCTGGCAGCCGGCCATGGCTGCGCCGTTATCTGCCAGAAGCCGTTCGCAGAAAACCTGATCGATGCGGATGCCATGGTCGACGCATGCAAACATGCAGGCGTGGAGTTGCTCATCCATGAGAATTTCCGCTGGCAGGCACCAATCCGTCGCATCGGGGAGCTCATCGACAGTGGTGCCATCGGCCAGCCGCAGTTCCTGCGGCTGAATTTCCGCCATGCCTTTGATATTTATGCCAACCAGCCGTATCTGGCGCAGGTTGAGGATCTGGCGCTGTCGGATGTCGGGCTGCATCTCTTCGACGTTGCACGTCGACTATTTGGTGAGGTGATCCGCATCAGCTGCGAGACCCAGCGCCTCAATCCAAATGTCACGGGCCAGGACGCCTTCCTGGCACAGATGCGGCATGCAAACGGGGCTGTTGCCAGTGTTGAATGCAGCTTCTTCAGCCATTATGCACCCGACAGGTTCGTACAGACACTTGCGCTGGTCGAGGGCGACGAAGGCTCCATCGAGCTTGGCGATGGCTACCGCTTGTGGGTGCATCGCCAGGGCGAATGCCTGGAGGAGGTGGTGGAGCCGCCGGTCCCATCGTGGGGTGCGCGGCCCTGGAACCTCGTACAGGACTCCGTCATCGCGTTTCAACAACATGTCCTTGACGTGCTGGCCGGACGCGCGAAGCCACAACCTTCCGGCGCCGACAATCTGGAAACTCTGAGGCTCACTTTCGCGGCCGTGCAGTCCGCCAGAAACGGTGGGCGGCAAGTGAAGCTCGCTGCCAGCGGGGAGGAACCGCCGTCAGCCTGATCAGCCATGCGGATGGAGCAAAGGGCCACCCTCCGCAGGGGCCATCTCGGCCCAATCCACAGAATCTATTGGAGGAGAATACATGAAACATCTCAGACAGATCACCTTCGGTCTTGCTCTTGCGGCCTCGACCGCCGGTTTCGGCTCTACAGCCAGTGCGGCCAATATCTGCTTTGCGTTCCAGGATCTGGAAACGGAGTTCTGGGTGGCAAGTCACAAGGCCATCGTTGAGACCCTCACTGAGATGGGCCACAGCGTCATCGAGCGCAATGCAAACGAAGATGTCAACCGACAGCTGGAGCAGGTACGTGACTGTGTTGCTCAAGGCGTCGACGGCATCATCCTCATTCCGCAGGACGGTGAGAGTGCTGTGACCATCGTCAAGGAGGCGGCGTCGAATGACGTGCCCATCGTCGTATTCAATCGGCCGCCAGCCAACAATGACAATGGCGTAATCGTTGTCGCCGACAATGCTGCCATTGCCGAAACGGCTGCAGCCTTTGTGCTGGAGCAGGCAATTGCTGCAGCGCCGGCGGATGCAAAGCTTCATGCAGTGGTGATCGTCGGTGACCTGGGCGATACCAACGCCATCCAGCGCAAGAAGGGCTTTGAGGCAGCAGTTGCCAAATTCCCGGACCGGTTTGATGTAACGGAAGTCGCCTCCGACTGGGACGCGGCGACTGCCCTTGCCAATCTGGAGGCCGCGGTCACGGCCAAGCCGAAGATCGACGCAATGTTCACCTCGTCTGATTTCCTTTTCCCCACCATCCGATCGGTACTGGAGCCGCGCGGCATGTGGAAGAAGACTGGCGAAGAAGGCCATATCCCGCTTGCCGGTCTGGATGGTGATGCCACGGCCTGCAAGCTCATCAAGGAAGGCTATGTCGACGCAACCGGGGTCCAGGATCTTTATTTCGAAGCCGAGGCTTCGGTGAATGCCATCGTTAAAGCGATTGAGGCCGGCGAGACAGATCCGAACGAAGTGATCGCCGACCCGGGCTTTGCCTTGACGTCTGCCAATCTCGCTGAACGCGAGATGGATATGTGGGGCTGCAAGTTGCTTGCAGAAGGCTTCCTCGACAATTGATCTGCTGACAAACGACATGGGACCCAGCTGGCGATGCCCGGCCGGGTCCGATGGCGAAAAGGTACACTATGTCTTCATCACCGGTGCCGAGAAGAGAACTGAAGGACAAGGCGGTTGACCTGCTGCTCTCCGACCAGTTCGTTCTGTATCTCTCTGTTTTCTACGTGCTGCTCTTGGCGCCATTTTTGCCGATGCTGGTCACACCGGCGAATTTGGTGAATGTCCTGTCCAATATGTGGCCGCTGCTCATCGTTGCGATTGGCCAGACCTTTGTGCTTGCGATCGGAGGTATTGATCTCAGCCAAGGGGCAGCCATCGCGTTGACATCGGTCCTTGGCGCGGTGCTGATCACGGGAGCTGCAGATCCGGCAACCTTTGCCAACACGCCCATCTGGGGGTGGCTGCTCACAGACGCCGGAGGGCCGCTCGCAGGAGTGGACCACGGCGTGGTCCTGGCAATCGCCGCCATGCTCGTCGCTGCCGTGATCATCGGCCTTATCAATGGCATGGCGGTTGCCATGTTTGCGATGCCGGCCTTCATCGTGACGCTGGTCGCGATGATGATCTTCTCGGCCTTTGCACTCTGGCTCACGCAATCGGGTAATGTGGCAAACCTGCCTGACGATTTCATTCGTCTGGGCCGTGGCGATATCGTCTCTGTCTATTTCGGTGCCAAGGAAGAGGCCAAGATAGCCCGACGCGCCATCTATTCTCTTGTCACCTATCCCATGGTCATCGCCCTGTGCGTCGCACTGGCGGCGCACGTACTCCTTAATCGGACGGTGTTTGGCAGCCAGGTGCTGGCCATCGGGATGAACCGCAAGGCTGCCGAAATTTCCGGTGTGCGCGTCAGGCGCATCATCATTGCTGTGTTCGTAATCTCGGCGGTTTGCGCGATGATCGGCGGGCTGTTGTTTGCCGCCCGCCTTGAAGCCGGGCGACCGACGCTAGGTGGCGGCACCTTCCTTCTGGATGTCATTGGCGCTGCCGTGATTGGCGGAACAAGCCTGTTCGGTGGCAAGGCAAAGGTCATCTGGACCTTCTTTGGCGTCATGTTCTACGTCATCATGGCAAGTTCGCTCTCGGCGATGAACCTTTCGGCCTTCCAGATCGACATGGTCAAAGGCGGTATCATCCTATGTGCGGCCTTGCTCGATGTTTTGCGCACACGGCTGAAGCGGGAGCGGGTACGATGACGGACCTTCTGTCTCTCCAAGGCCTGTCAAAATCCTGGTTCGGGATCCCGGCCAACCGCGATGTCAGCTTTAGTGTCCGCGAAGGCTCAGTGCTCGGCATCATCGGCCAGAACGGCGCGGGCAAATCGACGCTTATGAACATGATCGGGGGTGTCGTAAAACCGACCTCAGGTCATATGATGTGGCGCGGTCTGCCCTATGAACCGGCAGGAGCCGCTGACGCAACGCGCATCGGCATTGCCTTCATTCACCAGGAGCTCAACCTCTTCACCAATCTTTCGGTGGCGGAAAACCTCTACATTGATGGCTTTCCGAGGCGTATGGGCCTCATTGACTGGAAGCGGATCAACGAGCGAAGTCGGCAAGTCCTCTCTCGCCTCTCTTTGGATTTCGACCCTTCTGTCGAAGTTGGCCGACTGTCACCGGGCGAGCGACAACTGGTGGAGATCGCCCGGGCGCTTCACAACGAGGCGAGCCTCCTGATCTTTGATGAACCCACGACGTCGCTGACGCCGCGTGAAAGCGAGAGGCTGTTTGCGACGATCGAGGCTCTGAAAGGCCAAGGCTGCACGATCATCTACATCTCGCACATATTGTCGGATGTACAGCGGCTTTGTGATGACATCGTCGTGTTGCGCGACGGCGAAGTCGTCTCAAGGGGAACGATTGCCGAGTTTCCGATCCCGCTGATGATCCGGAGTATGATTGGTCGCGACATGGGCGGGATGTTCCCGCCGCGCAGCAATCAGCCGCAAGGGGCAACAGTGTTGGAGGCGCGTGGACTCACTCAGCCAGGCGTAATCGAGGATGTCGACCTTGCCGTGCATGAAGGGGAAATCGTCGGTCTCTTTGGACTGATGGGTGCTGGTCGATCAGAGCTGGCGCGGATTCTCTTTGGTCTCGACAAATGCGCAAAAGGCACAATCAGCCTCAAGGGGCGACCGCTGGAGGGGCCGGTTCGAGCCCGCATCGAGGCCGGAATGGCGTTTGTGACCGAGAATCGGCGTGAAGAAGGGCTCATGATGGATTCAAGCGTTGCCGATAACTTGACTCTTGCCTCACTGGCCGCTTTTGGCCGAGGACCTTTTGCACTGATCGACCGCGATCGCGTTGCGGAGCGAACTGAACGAATGCGCGAAGAGCTCAACATCAAGGCCAACGACATCCACAGCCAGCCCGCCAAGGCTCTTTCCGGTGGCAATCAGCAAAAGGTCGTGATCGGCAAGTGGCAACTGCGCGATCCCGATCTATTCATCCTCGATGAGCCCACACGGGGTGTTGATGTTGGCGCCAAATACGAAATCTACAGCCTGATCGATGAGATCGCCGCTCGCGGGGGCGGCATAATGATGATTTCCTCGGAGCTTGAGGAATTGATGGGAATGGCCGATCGGATTGTCGTGATGAACCGCGGAGAAATCAAAGGACAGGTTCTGCGCCAGGATTTCGATCGCGAGCGCATCCTCGCACTGGCATTTGGGGAGATCGCAGAATGAAGCGGATCATGAAAGGACTGGTCGGCTTCACGCTCAGCCATTCGACGGCGGTTTTCTTTGTGTTGATCCTTTTGTGGTTTGGAGTTCAGGCCCCACAATTCCTGCAGCCTGAGAGCCTGGCCAACATCATCAAGCAATCATCCTTCATCGGCATCGCGGCACTTGGCATGACGGTCGTATTGATCACGGGAGGCATCGATCTTTCGGTCGGGTCTGTGATGTTCCTCGCACCGCTGATCGCCGGCATGGCGATGCGATCCTTCGGGCTGCCGGTTGAGGCTGGTTTCGTCGTGGCCATGGTCGTCGGCGCGGGGCTTGGCGGTCTCAATGCCTTCTTCATTGTCGTGCTTCGAGTCGTACCCTTCATCGTCACCCTTGCGAGCCTCTTTGTCTTTCGAGGATTCGGGACCTGGCTCACCAGTTCGACCCAGTTCGATTTTCCTGAGCGCATGCGGACGTTCGGATTGTCGAACGTGTTGGGGATCCCCACGCCTATCCTCGTCTTCGTCGTCACCGCTGTGATCATTCACATCGTGTTGCGTCACACTGGCGCCGGCCGTCAGATTTACGCCTTTGGCAATGATCGAGAAGCGGCGCGCAAGGCTGGTTTGGCGGTCGGGCGGATTGAAGCCAGGGCCTACATGATTTCCGCGGTTTGCGCTGCGATCTCAGGCTTTGTGATGATCTCGCAGATCGGCCGCCTCGATGTGGGGTTTGGGCAGGGCCGTGAGTTCGATGTCATTGCAGCAGCGGTTTTGGGTGGAGCGAGCCTTTTCGGGGGTGTCGGCACTGCGCTCGGTGCTGTTGCTGGGGCAACGCTGATCCAGACCGCCAAACTCGGCCTCGTCTTCACCGGGGTCAACCTTTACATGCAGCCGATTATACTGGGAACGGTGATTTTCGCAGCCATGGTCGCCGACGGAATACGGGGCCGGCGGCTGCGCGACAAACTCGCGCGGACAATTCGCCCCCTTAGATCGTCATGAGGTGAACCTGACATGGAACACATCGAACCGCCGTAGCGGCACGTCAGCCAAGAACAGAAGTAATACCGGGTCAACTGCCTCCTGCCAGCGCAACAGCGCTTTGGCAGTCAAGGCCCTGCGTCTGCATGAGCATCAAGCGTTACCGAAAAGATCGCAACGGGAAAGGAAAACCAATGACCAATATCGCCCTGCTTGGAGCTGGCGGGAAGATGGGCGTGCGCCTGTCAAAGAACCTGAAGCCGTCCCGCTTTACAGTTTCGCACGTCGAAATTTCCGACGAGGGACGTCAAAGGCTGCGCGAAGAAGTCGGTGTTGAAACTGTGGATCAAGTCGCCGCCTTGGCGAATGCCAATGTCGTCATTCTCGCCGTGCCGGATCGACTCATCGGGAAAATCTCCCATGCGATCATCGATCATCTCAAGCCCGGTGCTGCGATTATTGTGCTCGATGCGGCTGCCCCTTATGCTGGTGAGATGCCGGAACGCGCAGATGTGACATACTTCTGCACCCATCCATGCCATCCGGCATTATTCGATTTCACACCTGACGTAGATGCCCAGAAGGACTTCTTTGGTGGCATCAGCGGCCCCCAAGGAATCGTATGCGCTTTGATTCAAGGACCCGAGGAGCACTATCAGTTGTGTGAGGAGATCGCCCGCACGATATATGCGCCTGTTACTCGGGCGTATCGCTGCTCGCTGGAGAGCATTGCCATCCTCGAACCGGCCCTATCAGAGACAGTGGGCGCAACGTTGGCGCTTGCCCTTCGCGATGCGACTGATCGGGCCGTTTCAATGGGTGTTCCTGCTGATGCGGCACGTGACTTCATGCTGGGCCACCTGAAGATCGAACTCGGGATAGCCTTCGAAGCCTTTCCGGAGGGAAAATTCTCAGACGGGGCTCTTCACGCCATCCGCCAGGCTCGCCCGCTGATTTTCAGGGATGACTGGCTTGATCGTATCTTTTCATTAGCGGCGGTCAAGCAGTCGGTGAGGGATATCTGCAATCCGCAGTGAAAGCGCTCCAAGGATTGACGTTCGCCCACTGCAGACCGTCGATCCTGGATATCACGGGTCAGCCAGAAACGGTCAGCCGCCGAGGATGAAAAGTCGGCGGCTGGGACGTCTGTCCCTGACAACCCTTCCCGGTGCACCCGATGCTGGGACGCAACCTTATCTCTCCAATGGAGTGACTATGGCGCCAACACCTGTCTAATAGGTGGCGCGGCCTCCTGAAAGATCGAAGACAGAGGCTGTCGTGAAACTGTTTTCGGCTGAGACAAGCCAAGCCACCATGTTGGCGGCCTCGTCGACCTCCAGGAAACGGCCTCTCGGGATCCGGCTTAACATATAGTCAATAAATTCCGGCTTCAGTTCATTGAGAATTCTTGTCTTTGCCGTTGCCGGTGTGATCGCGTTAATGGCGATATCAAATCCGGCACATTCCTTGCCGACGGCTTTGGTCATCGCGATCACGCCACCCTTGGCCGCGGCATAGGCCGCCGCATTGGGATTACCTTCCTTTCCGGCAATCGACGCGATGTTGACGATACGGCCGTAATTGCGCTTCTTCATGCCCGGTATCACGGCCCGATTGACGTAGAACGTCCCGTTAAGGTCAATGTCGATTACTCGTTTCCATTCATCGATCTCATAGACATCGAGGGGAGCATTCTTGCCGGCGATACCGGCGGAGTGCACGAGGATATCGAGACTGCCGAGACCGGCCTCCACATGTTCTGCCGCGGCAGCGACGGCAGCATGATCGCTGATGTCCACCACGACGGACGAAGCTTTCTCACCGAGTTCGCGGACCGCCGCCTTCAGCAGGTCTTCGTTCATGTCCCAGAGACTGACTGAGGCGCCAGAGGCGATAAGACGCCGCGCGACTGCGAAGCCGATTCCTTGAGCGCCGCCTGTCACGACAGCTATTTTGCCGATCAGATCAATCTGGTTCATTTGGGGCTCCATTGGGTTGGCGGTTGAGAAGGTCATGCATGTTGCGGCCGAGCACCGCCGATAGATCCTCGCCCCGAAACGGACCGTGACGCGTCAGGAGCGACAGGGTCTGGGGATAGGTCATGTGTTTGGTTGAGACCGGCCAGTCGGACCCCCAGAGCATCCGGTGGGGGCCGAAGGCTTGCGCAAAACAATCTGGGATCCAGCGCAAGGGGGAATAGGGGTATTCATGGTCGCTCGCAGCGATATTCCCCATACCGGAATATTTAACGTAGATGTTGGAGCAGGCGGCGGCTGCAATCACGGCTTCACTGTCGCCAGGGCCCGTGCGGCTTCGGGGCCCCATAAAGGCGAAATGGTGCAGCAGGATCGGGATCTCCGGCATCCTGTTGGCCAGCTGGATGACTGCTTCGATCTGATGCGGCATTACAGACAGGCTGGCAATCAGGCCTTGATCACGGGTCAGCCTGAAAAAGTCCATCATGTCCGGACCCACCAGACGGCTGCCATCTTCGTCTTCGGCGAGATAGAGGCTGAAGCCGCGAAACAGAAAGCGCGACAGTGCCGCCTCCAGGCGCGCGGCCGCCCCCGGTTGCCCGACAGCTGAAGACCACCAGCACTCCAGGTCGGGAAAGACGACGAACCGGCCAGGGTAGTCCGCAGCTGCCTTGAAGGCATAGTCGGTATTATCGCTATTGTCTCCGATTGCCGCAGCGATCAGCACGGCCTGTTTTACGCCTAACCGGTCCAATTCATGGATCAGGTTGGCAGCACTGGCACGGCTTGTCGCATCTGGAACCGCAGGCTGATAGGGCCAGCGGCGCCAGGCATGGCAATGGGCGTCGATCCTCATGCGGCCAGCGCTTTTTGCAAAGAGACAACTCTTTGGATCTCGGCGGCCGTCACGGGTGCTTGCCCGGGTCTTGCCACCGACGCAATGGCGCGATCCGGCTCGGTCGCATAAAGGGCGAGTTTGGTTTTACCCGCCAGGAAGGCCTCGGGCGGCGCAATGTCGTCATCAAGGTTCCAAGCGACATCCGGATCTGGAGACGGGACGGCATCGATCAGCGCCCTCGTATAGGCATGGCGCGGGTCATGCACGACCTTTTCGGCCGCGCCGACCTCCATGATCTGACCGCCATGCAGGACGACAATCGTGTCTGCGACCTGATATGCTGTCGTCAGATCATGCGTCACGTAGATGAGCGATATTCCAAGATCCCGCCGGAGCTCATAGAGGATGTCGAGAATGGTTGCGCGCAAGGAGGCGTCGACCATGGAGACCGGTTCATCAGCCAAGATGACGGTTGGATCGAGCAGCAAGGCCCGGGCAATCATGATGCGCTGCCGCTGACCTCCCGAAAGCTGGTGAGGGTATTTCCCAAGCGTGTTTTCGGGAACGAGGCCGACGCTTCTCAGCGTTGTCTCGATACGCGCATAGGCCTCATCCCTCGATGCTGCGAGGCCGAAGCTGCGCAGGGGTGTCACCAGCGGATGGTCGATCTTGTAGAAGGGATTGAAGGCGTCAAAAGGATCCTGAAAGATGGCCTGAACTTGGCGCCGGAACTTGCGCGCGCCATCACGCGTCAAGCCGGCTATGTTGTCTCCGTCGTACAGGACTTCGCCGAGCGTCGGGTTCCGGAAGCCAAGCAAGAGGCGGATCAGCGTGCTCTTGCCGCTGCCGCTTTCGCCCACCACCGCCGTGATTGAGGGTGTCTTGCCTCCAATCGACAAGGAAATGTCGTGCAAGGCCGTCTTGGCGCTTGCTCGCCCCGCATGAAAGACGACGCTTGCCGCCCTAACTTCCAGAAGTCCCATTAACTTGACCTCCTATCGGCCGCAGCGGCACGAGTTCGCCGTTCAAAGGTGGGAAGGGAGTTGATCAGCATCTTGGTATAGTCGTGTTGCGGATTGGCGAAGACCTCCTTGACCGGTCCCATCTCGACGAGCTTTCCGCGATACATGACCCCCAGCTTCGAGACGAAATGGGCCATCAGCGCCATGTCATGGCCGATCAGGATGACGGCGGCTCCGAGCTCCTTCTGCACCCGCCCGAGCGTCGCCAGGACCTGCTTTTGCACCATCACGTCAAGGGCGCTGGTCGGTTCGTCGGCGAGGATGACGCTTGGCTTTAGCGCGATCGACATGGCGATGCAGACGCGTTGTTTCATCCCACCGGACAGTTCGTGGGGGAAGCGATGGCGCACGGCAGCAGGCAGGCCGACGCGCTGCAGGAGGTCCTCGATGATGGAAACCCTGTCCTTGGGCGGATGGATGACGCCGTGGTCCTCAAAGATATCGTTGATCTGGCGGCCGATCCGCAGCACCGGGTTCAGCGAACTCATGGCGCCCTGCGGCACCAGTGACATCTCGGCAAACCGCAAACGGCGATAGCTTGCGTCCGGCACCTGCGCCAGGTCACGTCCGTTCAACAGCATCTGCCCCTTCGACACGACGCCGCCGCGCAGCATGCGCATGAGTGCAAGAATGGTGGTCGATTTGCCCGAGCCTGACTCGCCCACCAGCCCGAACCGCTCTCCTGCGCCGATGTCAAAGCTGACGTCGTCGACGGCAACAAAGCGACCGGCAGGGGTCGGGTATTCTATGGTGAGATTGCGGATATCGAGGAGAGGATCGCTCATGCGTGGCCTCCCAGACGCTTGTTGACGAAGGAGTCCAGTCCCATTGCGGTCAGCATGAGGCCGACGAAGATGATGGAGATCACGACGATTGGCGGACCCCACCACCACCACATGCCGCGCAGGATGGCGCCGTAGAACTGGGCCCAATAGATGGTCGTTCCAAGGGTGAGCTGGTTTTGCGGACCAAGACCAAGTGCCTCCAGTCCGATCGTGGCCAGCATGGCTCCCGATACGGTGACAACGAAGCTTGCCGCGATAAAGGGCAGGAGATTGGGAAGGACCTCGACGAACACGAGTTTCAGGCCACTGCTGCCATTGAGCCGCGCCACTTGGACATAGCCCCTCTCGCGCAAGGACAGGGTTTGCGCACGGATGGTGCGCGTTGCCACCATCCAGGACAGGGAGGCGACGATGACCGCCATCAATCCCACCGTCATTTCGCGCACATTGGCGGCAACCAGGACGAGGATGGCAATCCCTGGAATCGTCATCATGACGTCGGTCAGCACGCGGATGATGGTGTCGACCACCCCCCCGACAAAGCCTGAGATCAGTCCGAGGGCCACTCCCAGGGTCAGGCTGATCAAGCCGGCGACTACCCCGATCGTCAGCGTGTTGGGCATGGCATGGATCAGCACGGTCACCATGTCGCGACCTTGTCCGTCTGTACCAAGCCAATGATCGGGAGAGGGGGGTTGGCGGGCAATCGTGGCGCCGACGCGCGCGGCTGTAGGATCGACGAGCAAAGGACCGATGATTGCGATGAGACAGATGAGGGCCAAAATTCCAAGACCGAAGGCGAGCGGTCGGTTTCGCAAAAGCTGTCGCGGCTGGACGAAAATGGCGGCCATGGTCACGCCTCCTCCGCAGCAATACGCGGGTCGATCAAAGGATAGATGAGGTCAAGGATGAACATCGCCACGGCGATCGAGATCGAAAGAACCAGGACGATGCCCTGGATGACGAAGTAGTCATTCGACTGGATGGCCTGATAGAGGCGAAAGCCAATCCCCGGATAGGAGAAGATTACCTCAACTAGGATGGCGCCCGATACGATGTGGCCCATTGCCAGGGCAAGCTTTGTCAGCTGTGGCAATAACGCGTTGCGCATTGCGTACCAAAAAAAGATGCGGCGTGGCTTCAGCCCTTTGGCGTCAGCCAGCGAGATGTAGTCCTCGCCTAAAACACTCACCATCATGCCGCGCATGCCAAGCGCCCAGGCGCCGATCTCGGCCAGGATGATGGAGGCGGCGGGCAGCGCCGCATGCATGGCAATGGCCGATATGGTCTCCCAGTTGAAGCCGGTCTGGATGCCGAAGGGCAATCCTCCGCCCGCGGGGAAGATGCGCCAGACGATGGCGAAGACGTAAAGCAGCACCATCCCGATGAGGAAATAGGGAACAGAGGACAATAGAACCACCGACGACCCGAAGGGCTGCAGCCAACGCGGCACGCGCGGCCAGCCCATCAGACCACCAAGCAGCGTGCCAAGCGTAAAACTGACGAGTGTCGCAAAGCCCAAAAGGCCAAGCGTCCAAGGCAGGCCGGCCAGGATGGCATCAACGACACGCTCGGGATAGGCCGCAAGGGATACACCCAGATCAAGGCGAAGCGTGGCACCCCAATAGGACAGGTATTGTTCCCACAATGGCCGATCCAGACCAAAACGGCTTCTGTAGGACTCCACCATTGCCGAGATGTCGCCACCCCCGCTACCGGTCGCCAGCAATTGGTTGAGCTGGGCCTCGACGGGATCTCCGGGCATCAGGCGGGGCAGCAGGAAGTTAATCGAGACAGCTAGGATGATGACCAGAAGCATGAGGCCGAAGCGGCGAGTGACGTAGCGGAAATACATGGCGAGCCCTCAGATCAGCATGTCTTGCAAAACCGCCTCGGTCAGACCCAGTCCAAAGCCGGGTTCGGCATTGGGTATGAGTAGGCCTTGGTCGGGCACGGCCATGCCAGGAAATATCAAGGCGTCCTTCAGCGGCACGCCCGGAGCCGAGCCGAGGAAGAATTCCCCCCAGCGCATGTTGGCGCTCGCATAGGTGAGATGCTGCCCATAGGGTGTGTTCATCCCGGCATGCAGGATCACCTCGATCCCGGCCGCTTCGGCAATGTGATTGATGCGCATTGACCCGGTCAACCCGCCAGCCCAGCAGATGTCGGGTTGGAAAATATCGGCCAACTGACGGCTGGCGGCAGTCAGAAAGCTTGAGGGCGTGTACCAGTGTTCACCAGTTGCAAGGCTCATCCACGGCAGTCGGTTGCGAAGTCCGGCATGGGCTTCCAACTGATCGGGCAGCAGACAGTCTTCGATCCAGCGCAATCCATAGGGGCGAAGACGCTCTGCAAGGCGAACGGCATATTCCAGGTCGAAGGCGAGCCAGCAGTCAAGCATCAGCTCCACCGTCGGGCCGATCATCTCGCGTGTTCGATGAACGAGCTCCTCATTGGCCGTCAGTCCTGCCAGCCCGTCAAAGCTGCCATAGGGGCATGCAAGCTTCGTTGCCTGAAACCCGAGCTCCATGTGCCAGTCGGTGTCGTTTCCTGTGGCATAGCAGAAGATGCTGTCATGGACGGGCCCGCCGATCAGCTCATAAACGGGTCTGTCGAGAACCTTGCCCTTCAGGTCCCACAGCGCAAGGTCGACCGCGCTGATGGCATAGGCGGCGATCCCTGAGGATCCATAGGGGGAGGAGGCCCGCATCATCATGTCCCAGGCCCGATCGGTGGCAAGTGCCTCCTGACCTTCCAGCAAGGGGGAAAAATGATCATTGATCAGACTGATGACGGCGCGCCCATGGCGGCTGACGCCAAAGCCGGTCGTACCGTCTTCGGCCGTGACCAGGCATCCGACTGCGCCATCGAGCCGCCAGCTCGACCTGCTGGCCTTAAACTGTGAGTAGCCGGACATCGGGCCCGCCACCCGCGCCTGGCGGGTCCATGGATCTCGCCGCGGCTGTGCGCCCGAAGGCGTCTTTTCCCTGTAAAGCGCACCGACCATCTCGCTGCGGATGGCAAAGGCTCTGATCTGCTTGATTTTCACCGCGTTCACTCTAGTCATAAAGCTCGTGGAAAGCGGGCCTTTGGCAAGACCCGCTCGCCAGGGGTTACTGGGTGGGCTGAAGACGGTGGATCACCAATGCAAAACCTTCCCACGGCAGGGGTTGGGCGACATAGGGATTGTCAAAGGAGGGATAGCCCGTCCAGTAGGTCGTATTGAACGGTTGCGTCTGAATTTCCTCAAACAGCGGGATTTCCGGCAAGTCGCGGACAAAGATAGCGGTCGCCTGCTCAACGAGCTCTGTGTATTCGGGATTATCCGGCGAGGGTTGGGACGCTTCCATCTTGTCGAGCAAAGCGTCGAGGTCGGGATTGCCGTAGCGCGTGACGGCGCGCAGATTGTTCGCCGCCTGCCCTTCTGGCGCTGCGTATTTGGAATGGAAGTGCTCCAGGGTTTGCCAGGGATCATAGAGGCTGCCGCAATGGGGATAGACGCTTAATCCGAAATTGCCGGTCGACAGCGCTTCCGTCTGGGCGGTCACCTGCTGGACATTGACGATGGCGTCGAAGCCTGCCGATTTCAGTTGCTGGACGAGAACCGGGCCGACGGGGTCGCCCTGTCCGACTTGAACAGCGATCTGCAGCGGGCTTCCATCCGGCTGCACCCATGTGCCGGCGCTCTTCGTGAAGCCGGCGCCCTGAAGCAGTTGTTCGACCTTGGAAAGATCGTGTTGATCCAGGGTGCTGACATCGAGGCTCTTTTCAAGCTGATCGACATAGTCGAGCATTCCACGATAGGACGAAAACGGCAAGATTGCCTTTTTGACGGAGCCCTCATAAGCGAGGTTGACGATCTGGTCGCGGTCAATTGCGGCATTGATCGCCTGACGCAGGGCGACATTATCGAAAGGCTGGCGCTGCGTATTAAAACGGATGCCGACGACGCAGCCATTCGGGGCGCCCCAGACAGGTCCCTCATTGTTCCAGGCTGTCAGGTTTGGGTTCTGGAAGCGGATCGCTTCGAACACACCTGATTGAATGTTGCGACCGATATCTATCTGGTTGGTGGCGTAAAGCTGGGGCATGGCTTCGGCGGTCGCGGGGACATAGATGACCCGCTCCACCTTCGGCATTGCCTCAACAAGCCCAGCATCTTGTGCCCACCATTCATCACGCCGATCGAGAAACAGTGAGCTGGCATCCGATTTGACAAGCTTGAACGGTCCAGTGCCGACCGGCCAGCCCTTGGCGAGATCGAAATTATTGAAGGTCTTGGGATCTTTCCCCTCCCAGATGTGCTGGGGGACGACCACGAAGCGTGTTGACTGGCCCGTTGCCAGAAAATCGGCAGCCCATCTGGGACCTGGTTTCGTCAAGGACACTTTGACGGTCAAGGGATCGATGACGTCGACCGAGGCGACCCATTCGTCGATCGCGCTCGAAAACAGCAGATCCGGTGCTGCGGCCTTCAGCATGGAGAAGGTGAAGGCGACATCCTCGGCATCCAGGGCCTCACCGTCACTCCAGCGTACGCCTTCGCGCAGCTTGATGGTCACTTGTGTATAGTCGTCGTTGTAGCTGTAGCTTTCACCGATCCAGGGGATCAGCTCATTAGTGAAGTGATTGGTGTAAAACAGCGCTTCATTGACGGTGTAATGCAGGCTGTTGCGCTGGTGGAGCAAAACCCCTGCATAGGGATTGAAATTCTCTGTCGACGGGACCGCATTATAGTAATCCCAACCCTGGCTGATTAAGGTGCGATTGCGCGGCACATCCGGCACGGTCTGGCCATAGGCCATTGTCGTGGAGAGCAAGACGGCGGCCAAGACGGCTGCACCGGCACTCTTTGCCCCAGTTGAACGAAATTTTGGCATGCACTCCTCCCAATCGAAAGTGACAAGAGGCCTCCCCATGCCCCCTGCGCGGCCTCGCGCCGCTTCTCCGCGATCTCCATTTCCATAAAATGGAAAGCGCTGTCCATTTACGCCAACCGACTGCACGCGTCAATAGGGCAGCGGGTCTGATCGATGCTACGGCGCCGCTTTCACGTGGTTTGAAAGCGTGAACACCTTCTCCAGGACTTCCTGAACTGGGAGCTCGCCATCCATCTCAAGCACGTCGGCCATATAGGCTCGCCATCGCAAGATGGTCGGATGATCAGCCTGGCCAGTGACCGTGGAATCGATCAGGACATGGCCAAAGACGCAGCCACTGCCCTCATGGACAAAGATGTCGTAGTGCCGATAGCCGAGCTGTTCGAGCGCCTCGACCATCTCCGGCCAGATCTGCGCGTGGCGCCGCTTGTATTCTGCAATCTTGCCTTGCCGGATGCGAAGCAGGAATGCCTTGGTGGAGCCCATCGCTTCTGCCATCACAGATGAGCCCGGATGGTTTGAACCTGGCCGTCCTGCCGCGACGATTGCAGCAGTGCCGCAATGGTTGCGACGGTCTGGGCGCCGTTGATGCTGGTGGACCGGTTCGTACCGGCATTTTGCGCAAGATCGACGAGCGCATCCACCGGGCCATCGCAGCGATAGGCCCAGTCTCCATCGGAAAGGCCCAGGCGCTCAACCCTGCCGCTTGCCTGGCGAATTTCGCAAAAGTCGCGATCAAATTCTGCAGCGACGACACCGCAGCTGCCGGCGAGATAGATGCGCATCAATGCCCGGTTTCCCTGCGGCATGGCTGCAGCCCCCGAGATTGCTGCCACGGCTGAATTGGATAGGCAAAGACTGGCGGCATTGGCAAGGTCAATGCCGTCGCGGTCGAAGGTCGATCCGCTTATTTTCGTCGGCGCAAGGCCAGTGAGAAGAAACAAGAGCGACAGGGCGTGGCTGAGCTGCCCATAGGCAAACCCACCACCTTTCCCAGGATCCTGCCAGGTGCTGCGATCCGGCCTGAAGAGCGCGCTTTCCCACTGCCGCAGACCCGCCTGGCCTTGAAAGACATCGCGCGTGGCGGAGATGAAGCTGACCGCTGCATGCTCGATTGTTCCGATCGCGCCCTCGGCGATCTTGAGGGTCAACTGATCGACGTGCGGCAGATAATTGTAGCCGTGGGCGATGAGAAGATGGCGCCCATGCTCCTTCGCCAGGGCCACCAGATCCCAGGCTTCGCCCACATCCAGCGTCATCGGCTTTTCGCAAAGCACATGCGCTCCCGATATGAGCGCTGCGCGGGCATGCTGGTAGTGCAGGTGATGGGGCGAGGCGACGATGACCACATCGGGGCATCGCGAAAGAACCTCCTGGAAATCTTCAGACGAAAAGGCAAAGCCGAAATGCTCCTTCACCTTTGAAAGTTCTTCCTGGCCCAGGCGCGATACCCCATCCAGGATGACGTCACTGCGCCGCGCCAAAGCAGGGATGTGGTTTTGCGCTGCGTACCAGCCAGCACCGATAACTGAGGCTCGGATCTTCGCCATGGAGAAACTCATTTGGAAAACGCTTTCCATTCTGATAGGATCTATGGCATGGAGAAGTCAAGCAAGCTTGTTCATTCGCAGCCGGCTCCTTCAAGTCGGCCTCACAACCCTGGACGGATATGTCGCAACCAGTTTCACCCTTAAATACCCCCGTCCGTTTACAGGAGGTCGCACAAGCTGCGGGCGTGTCTGCCGTCACCGTGTCTCGCTGCATCAGCAATCCGGACCGCGTCTCGCGCAAGACGCGTGAGCACGTGCTGACGATCGCGGCCGAGCTTGGTTATATCCCCAATCGTCAAGCCTCGAGCCTGGCCTCCGCACGCACCCGGGTGATCGGGGTTGTGGTTCCGACGAGCGCCAACCCGATCCATTCCATGGTGATGCAAGGGGCCGCTGACGTGCTTGAACCGGCGGGCTACCAGATCCTGCTTGGCCACTCGCATTTTTCCGTTGAGGCTGAGTGCGAGCTCGTGCGGACATTTCTGGGGCATAGGGTGGATGGCATACTGCTGACCGGCAAGGATCATAGTCCAGACTGCGTCGATCTCCTGCGCCGTTCCGGCACGCCCGTGGTGGAGATGTTTGACTATAATCCTGAGCCGCTCGACATGAGCGTTGGCTCGTCGAATGTGGATGCCGGTGCAGCACTCGGGCGCTACCTGATAGGCAGGGGGCGTCGGCACCTGGCATTCGTCGGCCATGTCGGACTTGACGACAGTCGCATGGCCGATCGTCTCGCAGGTCTGCACCTGGCGACTGAAGAAGCCGGTCTTGATGCGCCGGTCGTCTACGACATCACGGCCACGCCGGGAACAGGGCAGGGTGGAGAGATCATCGGCACGATCATTCGCGAACATCCGCAGACGGATGCAGTCGTGTTTGCCGGTCATTATGTCGCGGTTGGAGCCATCCGCCACGCCTTTGACCTGCACCTGAATGTCCCCGGTCGCGTCGCGATTGCGGGCTTTGGAGATAGCATCGTGTCCGGCTGGATCAGGCCGGGATTGACCACGATCAGGTTTCCGGTGCGGGAAACCGGTATGGAGGCGGGCCGAATGCTCCTGGCGCGCCTGGCAGGCAAAACCCCGTCCGGGCGGGCGACGCGGCTCGGATTTGAGATCATCTCGCGTGAGAGTGCGTAGCAACTTCCGGTACCGCTGGCGCGGCGATAACGAAGGGTTCACCGGCATTTCCAATGCCCTCAACTTGTCGTGCAGTTCCCTATCCGGCGTCGCTTGCAGAAGGGCACAATTGGGCATTTTGACAGAAGTTCGCGAAGGTCTTGGCTTCCAGAACGGGCCGATACCGAATTAACTCGGCAATGTTCGTATCCGCGAACGGTCCAAGAGGAGATTGTCGCGTGGCACTTAATCGTAAGAATGCGGATGTTTGGATCTCGTTTGGCATTTAATCTGAGAACTTCGTCAAGTGCCGTTGCAAATCAGTTGCAGGTATGGGCTATCCCGAGTTGGCCTGGACGAGCTGCCAAGTTGTTGAAGAAACGAGGTATTCCAAACCTCTATTTCCGCCGCAGCGATTGCGAAATCATCAAAGTTCATCTCGACGTCGTGGCCCGCTGTTTCTCAAGTTAGATGCCATATTCCATGCGACATTCTCAGATTAACTGCCGAGTATCAAATTAGGTGCCGCGCTATCTTATTGAAAATGTTGAGGCAGATTCTTGCGGTTAACTGCCAAACGACACCCGCTGCTGCAATAGTTTGAGATGAGATCTGAGGCAAAGGGTCGTCTCAGATCTACACGAAACGAGGGGAAGGCATCTCTTAGACGCCGTCCCCTCGACATTGGGTGCTGTGGGCACTGTACAGACTACCATCGGCAGACGCTGTCATCAGTGGCCAAAGGTCGGCAGAGCAGGATGAATTCGTCATCGATCAATGTTTGTGATCATGCGGTCGGCACGTCAGAAGCTGAGCCGATCTGGACGGAATTCCTTCGCAGGCTGACAAGACGTGGCCTCCGCGGGGTGAGCTGGCTTCGTGCCGCTCTCTAAAACCCTGGCCAGTTCGCCGATCAGGTTTGCCTTCACGGCGTCGTGGAAATGGCGGCGCATTTCACCGAGCGTCCTGGGATCGGCGATGACGAGGGCGCCGATTTCGCCTTTGAGCGTCTGGCGGCATCCGGGTTGGCCGCTGCGCTGCGGTGTCGTGCGCCTGAGCCGTGGTTTAAGGCGTCGATCTGCGGTTCCGGCAGTTCGACAAGCCGGATATGCGGCTCGGCTCCCTTATTTGCGGAACAGGGATATCCGTCTGCCGTCCGCCACGGCAATAGTCGCATCGTTGGGAAGTATCATCTCTTATCTCCAGTTGTTTTAAACTTGGGAACCGGGGGAATGTCGGTCGGGTCGCCGGAAAAGATCAGGGTGCCATAACGGCCTTCGATGATCCCGATTGCATCCCCGAGCGCGCCGATGCCGGCGGTACCTCCTGTCGCCGCCACGAAGTCGCGCGCGGCCTCGATCTTTGGCCCCATTGAGCCGGCCGGGAATTCCTCCGACCGGATCTGATCGATTGACATCGTTCGGATGGGTTCCTTGGAGGAACTGCCCCAGTTTCGATAGACGGCATCGACGTCGGTCAGCATCAGCAGCATGTCTGCGCCCAACTCTTCCGCGAGCAGTGCCGCCACCCGATCCTTGTCGATGACGGCCTCGATCCCGATGAGGCTGCCGTCGCTCCGGCGGATGACAGGAATGCCGCCCCCGCCTCCGCAGATGACGATCACGTCCTGCTCGACGAGAATCCGGATGACCGACACATCCGGAATATGCTTTGGCAGGGGAGACGCAACGACGCGCCGGTGGCCCGTGCCATCCGCCGCAATGTTCCAACCCCGTTGCCGCGCCAGTTTCTCGGCTTTCGTACCGGAATAGACCGGGCCGATCGGCTTTGTCGGCTTGCGGAACGCGGGGTCGTCCGCATCGACTTCTACCTGAGTCAGCAACGTCGCGACGCGTTTCCGGCCGGCCAGTGCGTTCTCGAGCTCCTGCTCGATGATATACCCGATCATGCCTTCGGTTTGGGCGCCGAGCACGTCGAGCGGATAGGCTTCCTCCGGCTTGTAAGCCTCCGACTGAAGCGCCAGCAGGCCCACCTGCGGCCCGTTGCCGTGGCAGACGACGACGCGGTGGCCGGCGCCGATCACTTCGGCCATGGCGGCCGCGGCGCGCTTGACGTTGGCGCGCTGGCTCTCGGCCGTGAGAGGCTCTCCGCGTCGCAGCAGCGCATTCCCGCCCAATGCGATGACGATGAGCATTGCTAGCCTCCGATTGTCGCGATGAGGATCGCCTTGATTGTGTGCATCCGGTTCTCGGCCTGGTCGAAGACGATGGACGCCGGCGATTCGAATACCTCTTCCGTTACCTCCATGCAGTCGATGCCGAATTGCTGGAACATCTTCTCGCCGATTTCGGTCTCGCGGTTGTGGAACGCGGGCAGGCAGTGCATAAACTTTGCGTGCGGATTGCCGGTTGCCGCCATCAGTTCGGCAGTGACCCTGTAAGGCGTGAGCTTTTCGATGCGATCGGCCCAGACGGAATCCGGCTCGCCCATCGACACCCAGACGTCGGTATAGAGATAGTCGCAGCCCGCGACCGCCTCCTTTGCGTCTTCGGTCAAGGTGATCCTGGCACCGGTGTTCGCCGCAATGGCCCGGCACCGCTCGACCAGTTCTGCATCCGGCCAGTATTGCCTTGGCGCCGCAAGACGGATATCCATTCCGATGAGGGCCGCCCCCGCCAGCAGCGAATTTCCCATATTGTTTCCAGCATCGCCGAGGAAGGCGAAACTGACCGCCGACAGATGCTTGCGCGTATATTCGCGCATCGTCAGGAAATCGGCGAGAATCTGCGTGGGATGGAATTCGTCGGTCAGGCCGTTATAAACCGGCACTCCGGCATGGCGAGCGAGATCCTCGGCCACGGCGTGACCGAAGCCGCGGTACTCGATCGCATCGTAGAGCCGACCAAGCACGCGCGCGGTGTCCTTCATCGATTCCTTCTTGCCGATCTGGGTTCCGGACGGCCCGAGATAGGTGACATGGGCACCCTGATCATAGGCCGCAACCTCGAAGCCGGTTCGCGTGCGGGTGGAATCCTTCTCAAAGATCAGCGCGATATTCTTGCCCGTCAGACGTGGCTGCTCGTAGCCGCCATATTTTGCCTGCTTCAGCGAGGCGGCCAGTTTGAGCAGGAAGCGAATTTCGTCAGGTGAGAATTCGAGAAGCGTCAGGACGCTGCGGCCGTGCATGTTGATGGGCATGGATGGCTTCCTTCTGTTACACGGGGTCTCGGATCAGCGGGCATGTCATGCAATGGCCGCCTCCGCGACCCCGACCGAGTTCCGCGCCCGGCACGGTGATAACTTCCACGCCCGCCTTGCGAAGCTGGGTGTTGGTGTAGGTATTGCGGTCATAGGCGACGACAACGCCCGGTTCCAGCGCCACGACGTTGTTGCCGTCGTCCCACTGCTCGCGTTCGGCGACATAAGCGTCGCCGCCCGTCTCGACTACACGTAACTGCTTCAGACCCAGAGCCTCAGCCGCGACCTCGATGAGCGGACGCTCTTCCTTCCGCACATCGATCGTTCCTTCTTGTTCGCCTGGGCGGATCGAATATGGTTCGATCTTATCTGCCACCTCCGCAAAGAGGGTGACGAGATGGCGGTCGCAGAAGGTGAAGACCGTATCGAGATGCATGGAAGCACGCTCAATCGGCAGTTTACACGCAATGACTCTTTCTGCGCCGCCTTGCGCAAAGAGGGAGCGCGCGAGTTGGCCGATGGCCTGCGGTGTCGTCCGCTCGCCCATGCCGAGGAGAACGGTTTCGTTGCCGATCGGCATGACGTCACCACCCTCCAGTGTGGCGAGGCCGTGGTCCTTGTCGGGATCACCCCACCAGACCGGGAAGCCGGCATCGCGGAAATCCGGATGGAAACGATAGATGGCGGCGATGTTGACGGTTTCGAGCTTGCGTGCATTCCAGCGCATGGGATTGAGCGTGACGCCGCCATAAATCCAGCAGGTCGTATCCCGCGTGAACAGATGATTGGGCAGCGGCGGCAGAACGAAATCTTCCGGGCGCAGCGTCTCCACCAGAAGACCCCCGCCCTTAATTGGGAGCTCCGCCTTGCTCATGCCGCCCATCAGAATTAGCGAAAGGGCGTCGGCATCGATTTCCATGAGATAAGCCCGCAGATCGTCCGCAAAACCGGTACCCACGGTGTCGTCGTTGACGCGACGTTCAAGAAGCCAGCGTCGGGCTTCAGGAATTTGCAGAGTCTCCGCCAGCATTTCGCGCAGGAACACGACCTCGACGCCACGATGGCGCATGACGTCCACGAAGGTCAGGTGCTCGATACGTGCCTGTTTCACCCAGATGACATCGTCGAACAGCAGTTCGTGGCAGTTCGACGGAGTAAGACGGGCAAGCGCCGCGCCGGGACGGTGGACGAGAACGCGGCGCAGTTTGCCGACCTCCGAGTGGACACCATAGGTGATAGCCATTGAAAATCTCCTTCAGGCAATGATGGTGGCGATGCTGAGGCTCGCCATGATGATAACGGTGAGGATCACGAGCAGCGGCCACATGAAGCGCAGCCAGCGCTCATAGGGCACGCGGCCGATGGCAAGCGCGCCCATGACAACCGCGAAGGTCGGGTTGATGAGATTTACGAGGCCATTGGCGGACTGATAGGCGGTGACAACCAGACTTCGGCTGACGCCGGCGAAATCCGCAACCGGCGCCATGATCGGCATGGACAGAACCGCGAGGCCCGATGACGAAGGCACGAAGAACGACAGCAGCACCTGAAGCCAGTACATGACGTTGATAAAGGCGACTTTGCCCAGTCCGGCAACCGACAGCTCGGTCCAATGCAGGATGGTGTCGGTGATCTTGCCCGCGTCCATGACGACGACGATACCTCGCGCCAGTCCAGCATGCAAAGTGGCTGAAGGTGGCGCGCGAACTGCCCTGGCGAAAGCCGGTCTCCTCGCTCAACTACCTGCTCACCTCCCATGTCTGGCGCCAGGACCATAACGGCTTCTCACACCAGGATCCGGGCTTCATCGATCTCGTCGCCAACAAGGGCGCCGATATTGTGCGCGTTTATCTGCCGCCGGATGCCAACACGCTGCTATGGGTCGGCGATCATTGCCTGAAGACATGGAACCGCATCAACGTCATCGTCGCCGGAAAGCAGCCGGCGCCCCAATGGCTGACGATGGCCGAGGCGGTACACCACTGTGAGGCCGGGATTGGCATATGGGACTGGGCGGGCACGGAAGAGGGGCTGAGCCCCGATATCGTGATGGCCTGCGCAGGCGACGTGCCGACAATGGAGACGCTTGCTGCCGTCGCTCTCCTGCGCGCGGCGCTGCCGCATTTGCGCGTCCGCGTCGTCAATGTGGTGGACTTGATGGCGCTGCAATCGCCGCATCACCATCCGCATGGGCTTCCCGATGCGGATTTCGACCGGATCTTCACGCGCGACCGGCCGGTGGTCTTCGCCTATCACGGCTATCCCTATCTCATCCACCGCCTGGTCTACAAACGCACCAACCATCCGAACTTCCACGTGCGTGGTTTCATCGAGAAGGGCACGACGACGACGCCCTTCGACATGGCGGTAATGAACGAGCTCGATCGATATCACCTCGCCATCGAGGCCATCGAGCGCTTGCCGGTTCCGGGCGAAAGGTCGGTGTCTATGGTAGACGCGCTGAAGGGCAAGCTTGCCGAGCATCACGCCTATGTGCGCGAATTCGGCGAGGACATGCCGGAAATCCGCGACTGGAAATGGCCTCATCCTCGGCCGTAGGTTGAAATGCCGCCACTGGTCCTCGGCGGAGCGGTTTGCCCATTCAGCAGTCTGTAGCGAGAGGCCAATTTTTCGCCGGGGAGGGCGGCCACGAGATTGACCCACACGCTGTATCCGGCATCCACATAATGGTCTGGCCGCTAATGCAGCGGGCCTTTCGGCCAACAGGAAGGCCGCCTCCCCAACTTGATCGATCGTCACGAGTTGGTGTAGCGGAGAGTGTTGGCTGCCTTCATATTTGACGCGGTTTGATTGGCCATCATGCCGTAGAAGGTATCGGCATAGGCATTTTCCGGATACTTAGAATCGAATTGGTTAAAGACTGGTGGCACGCACTTTTAAAGTGTTGTTCCATAAATCGCATTATGTGATGTTATAACGTCCATAGTGTTGACAGTGGAGCTGCCGAAATATTCTCATCAAACGGCGTGACCCGATCGTGATCATGGAGAACGAGCCCACGCAGGAAACGATCTCCTGTCGCAGCTTTGAGCTGGCGCAAACCCTTGATGTCCGACGGACGGACTGTTGCCGACGCCTTCACCTCGATCCCAACAATCCGACCGCGACGGTCCTCGATCACGAGATCCACTTCATCCTGGTCCTTGGTGCGATAGTGAGAGAACGATAGCCGGAGATCGGTCCAGGCTGCGATCTTTAGGATTTCGGATACGACGAAGCTTTCGAGCAAGGGTCCGAAGCGCCCCCGGTCTCGCCGTAGCCTCTCCTCATCATCGCCGCGCACGGCAGCAAGCAGGCCACTGTCGACGAAGTGCATCTTCGGGGTTTTAATCAGACGGCTGAGGCTATTGGTCGACCAAGGCGAGACCAATTTCAGAAGATAGAGGCGCTCAAGGATGCCGACGTATTTCTGAGCTGTGACGCTGGAGATCGCCAGCGCCGATCCGAAACTGGAATTGTTCGTAAGTTGACCCGCGTGTTCGGCCAATACGCTCAGCAACCTCGGAAGCCGATCGAGTTGGTCGATATTTGCGATATCACGAACGTCACGATCCAGAATCAAGGAGATATAGTCGTCTAGCCACGCTTGTCTTCGACTGGCACTCTTTCTTCGCAAGACTTCGGGATATCCCCCTTTGAGGACAATCTCGATAAGGTCTCCCGCATTGACGGGCGACCCTGCTGATGTAAACGGTTCGTTTGAAAACAGCCGGTGCAGGAACTCGCCCGGCGCGCGGACGATTTCGGCTTGAGCCAATGGAAATAGCGAGATTACGGCCATACGACCTGCCAGGGAATCTGCTATGGCGGGAACCGTCGCAAGATTGGCAGAGCCAGTAATCAAGAACCGACCCGGTCTGGTGTCGACGTCGACGCTTTCTTTGAGCGCGAGCATAAGCTCCGGGGCTCTTTGGATCTCGTCTATAACTGCCCCATCCAGCCCTCGGATAAATCCGACGGGATCGCTGCGGGCTGCCGCCAAGGTACCTATGTCGTCGAGGGTGAAATATGGCCGACCGTTTGCGACGAACTGCCGCGCAAGGGTTGTCTTGCCTGCCTGTCGTGGGCCGGAAATGAGAACAACACGGGTATCTTCCAGCGAGTCCCGGATTTTCGGGGCGACTTTCCGATCGTAGTAATGTAGCGACGAATCTTCAGTCTTCATTCGACTGTTTTTAAACCAAATTACGGCCAATTCAAAGTCGTAAGTCGACGATTTCAAATCATCGCTGCATTGGCGATGTGAACCGCGCCGAATTTACCGGAGACCGTTTGGTTTAAGTTATGCGGCCATGGCTGGCGCGTCCAGCATGTCATAGTATCGTTCTTCGGCCTCGGCTGGCGGTATGTTGCCGATGGGCTCCATGAGGCGGCGGTTGTTGAACCAATCTACCCATTCCAGCGTGGCGAACTCCACGGCTTCGAAGTTTCGCCACGGTCCTCGCCGATGGATGACCTCGGCCTTGTAAAGGCCGTTGATCGTTTCGGCGAGAGCATTGTCGTAACTGTCGCCGACACTTCCGACGGAAGGCTCGATGCCTGCCTCCGCCAGCCGCTCGGAATAGCGAATGGACACATATTGCCAGACGCGGTCGGAATGATGGACCAGTCCGCCACGGTGGCCGGGCCGCCGATCATGAAGTGCCTGGTCGAGGGCATCGAGCACAAAGCCCGCATGGGCAGTCCGGCTTGCCCGCCAACCGACGATGCGGCGAGCGAAGGCGTCGATCACAAAAGCCACGTAGACGAAGCCCTGCCAAGTGGCCACATAGGTGAAATCAGAAAGCCAGAGCATGTTCGGCGCTGGCGCGAAGAACTGCCGGTTCACCCGGTCGAGCGGACATGGCGCGGTCTTGTAGGCCACCGTGGTTTTGACAGGCTTGCCTCGAATAACGCCTTGCAGCCCCATGCCCCTCATAAGCCGAGCGACTGTACAGCGGGCGATGCCGTAACCTTCCCGCCGCAATTGCCGCCAGACCTTCCGAACCCCATAGACCTGGAAGTTCTCGTTGAACACACGCTGTATCTCGATCTTCATGGCAATGTCGCTCCGAGCGCGGGCCGACAGTCGGTCCACATCGTTGCGCTTGGCGATGACCTCGTAATAGGTGGACGGGGCAATCGGCAGCAGTCTGCAGATCGGCTCGACCCCGAGCGCCGAGCGGTGTTCGTCAATGAAGGAAATCATCGCTTCAGTGGGCGGTCGAGCTCCGCCATCGCAAAATAAGCTGACGCCTTTCGCAAAATCTCGTTGGCTTGCCGGAGTTCGCGATTCTCCCGCTCCAACTCTTTCATCC
The DNA here is from genome assembly GCF_003938925.1 of Agrobacterium sp. FDAARGOS_525. NCBI lineage: Bacteria > Pseudomonadati > Pseudomonadota > Alphaproteobacteria > Hyphomicrobiales > Rhizobiaceae > Agrobacterium > Agrobacterium sp. FDAARGOS_525. Next base: position 166,663 of record NZ_RKIU01000006.1, read on the forward strand.
TGGCGACGGCATCACTGGGCAGGCCTGCCCGTTTGCCACTGTCGATCTCGGCCTTCTTCACCCACTCATTGAGCGTATGTGCCGAGCAGCCGATCTTGGCCGCTATCGAGCAGACCGTCGCCCAGCGGGACGGATATTCGGCTTCATGTTCCGACACCATGCGAACGGCGCGGCCGCGGACTTCAGGAGAAAACTTGTTTGTCGTCTTGCTTGTAATAGACCCTACTTCTCACGAGTTGGGGTCTCCGGCAAAGCCGGGACGGTTCAATGCCGTCGAGCCGATCAACGCTTCCTGCTCAATCCCGGCACCACGAATTCTTTCACGGCGACCCGCCTGCGGTCAATTCTCGTCCATCTAAAGGTTGTCTGGTCGTGCGTTCATGACTTGCTCCGCCCGGCATCAATTGTCGCCTCAGCGGGTAACCTTACCTGCTTACCAACATTCAGGCATGTCCTTGCTTAGCATCTCTGAATTGTAGAGTTTTCACCCGATGGGGCTCCTCAGCGGCAAGGGGGAACGAATGCTGGCACAGATGCGCGCTCAATACGTGGTCGTGGATCCGCTGTCGTCCCTCGCCGGAAACATAGCGGCCGTGGAAGAGCGGCTGCTCGAAATGGGAATGCACCGCGAAGCGTTTACTGTGACTACCGGTGAGGACGGAAGGACCCGCCTGAAATTCTGGGAGCCTGACCGTGTGGAGGCCCTGAGGATACTCGCCAGGCTGGACGGCCAAGTTTGAGCTTAACACGCGGTTTACATGCTTCGGGTACGGTCCAAGGCCATGAACCCTTACCTCATCATTCTGCGCAGCACTCTCGCCCGGCTACCGGAAAACACGCCAACAGCCCGCCTTGAGGTATACGCCAAGGCGCGGGAGGGCGTGACCAAAAGCGTGGATCGATTGGATCCAAGGCCGTCAGAGGCGGCACTGCGCAGGATGATGGAAAAGCTTGAAGCGGCCATTGCTGAGGTGGAAGCCGAACAGGGCATTCTCTGAGCCCGCCTTAAACTCTTCCGATTGTCCCCTCCAGCGGCGCTACGGTAGACCCCGCGATAACCTGCGAAACCACCACGGGACCTACAAACCGTTCTATGTCGCCGTCGCCGGCATCACGAAGTAGCTCCAGGCTATAACCATCGGCGAGCGCAGCGGCTCGCACGGCATTGGCCATCGGGTGCGCGTCTTCCAGCCTGACATTGCGATGCTCGGCAAGCCAGTCTTCGAGCCAGTCATCTACGGTCCGCATGGGGATTACCTCATGATTGAGCGGAGGTCATGCTTCATGCGGATATAATTACATGGACGCATTTCAGGTTCCACTTTCCTGATGCGATGCCCGCTGAGCCGCGTGCAGTCAGGCCAAGGCCGCCTGCGCCCTGCTCGGGGTTGCGCGACGACAGGCTCTCGGAGCATGGCGCAGACGTCAAAACCAAGAACACCGGCGACTCGATAACCGGCATGATGCGCTCCATGACGCAGGAGGAGATGCTGGAACTCTGCTGGATCGACAAATAGGGTCGCATCATCTCCAGGCACAGCCCCGAACAACGCGCAGAATTAGGATGACTGGTCCTGCCAACGGGTTTGTCCATGAGAGCTTCCGGCGCCGATAACCCACCCATCACGCCGATGAATCGGAGCGCCTCGACCGATTCAAAAGTCTCATTGGACTTGAGGCAGCGGTTTGGCGATGCTGCCGGCATGGCTCTCTACCCGTACCGTCTCTATTGTCGCAAGATCGACCGTACCCAAAACCTGTCGCGCTACTATATGCTCGCCATCGAACCGACCCTTTTCGGTGAAATCGCCGTCGTGCGGCAATGGGGACGGATCGGCAAGCGCGGCGGTGAGAAAAGCGACGTTTTCGCGACCGAGCGGGACGCCGCGATCCATTTTCTGATGCTGGTACGCAAGAAGCGGAAAAGGGGCTATCTGCCGGTCATCACCGGTAGATTTGCTGGCGATACGCGGGCTCACCGAGGCAACGGCGAGGATCCGATTGCCGCTTAAGATCAGTTTTGAGCCTGGAGTTGAGGCTCAATTGTTCTTTTCCGCGGACTGGCCTCCACCGGCCTTCATCCGCTCTCGGATCGTGATCTCGACGACTTGCCTCTCTTCGTCCTGCTCCACGGCAGATGCGCACAGCAGTTGTTCGAAACGGGCCTTGGAGAGAGCAGGGGCAAAGACGCGCATACTGAGATTCGCATTGAATTCATTAGAAGGTGATCAGATCGGCCGGTTGCGGCAACCTCGGCGGATCGATTTCCCCAACATTTCGAGCGGCCTGAAAGGCTGGGCGGAAAGGCGGGTCGACTGATGCCCTTACCTTTCGTGAGGTCGCCTTGTTCCATGCCCCCTGCTCTGGCCGTTCCGGACATGTGCTTCGCGCCCGCTGTTTGAGGTCATCGCGGATCGGCGTCGTCATGGATTCAAGCCAACGGCGACGCGCTCCAAATCCGCTCCGACTGAACAATCTCCGGCAAGTCTACACCTGGCCCGTCCGCCGGAGCGGATGGCATGCCGGTGAGGGCCAGCTCACTCGCTTCCAACAATGCCATGTAGGAAGAGCGCAATTCGTCGTCGCATGCGTCGGCGCTGAAACGAAGGGCCGAGGACGCGACATATTCCCTGTTCATTTCGAATGAGATCCAGCGCCGTTGCAACCTCTCCGCCGCCTCGCCGGTCGTGTTTGATCGGGCAAAGATGTCAACGACGAGATCGTCGGGAGCGGTCAGCATCCTGATGAAGAATTCCGGAAACAGTCTTGGATATCGGGCCGGGTGCAGGATTACCCCAAGTCTCTTGCAGCGGCGAAGATAAGCATCATTGCTGCTCGTGTTTGGGATTTCCAGCACGTTGGAAGGAATGGCTCCGCCGTTATCGCGCGCGATGGTTCTTGTCATGCTGTGACCGCTCGGTCGAACGGCTTCCTCCGAACGGGTATCTGTTTCCGCGAGAAGTTTTCGCATTCTTTCGCTGTATGGGGTGAGGACGTTTCGGACATTCGCCTTCGGCCACGGCGATTTGCTGAGCCACAGGATCGTGTTGACGGCGTCCTTGGCGCGGATCTTGCGCTTGTTCACCCATTCGATCGGGCTCGGCAGCTTGGCGGTATTGTGCCAATAGAATTCCTGACAAAGATGGTACCCCAGGTCTTCGCAGAGACGAAGGACGACTTTGTAGATGTGGAGGCTGCGCGACGGGGTGCCGCGTTGACAGGCCCCGCCGAGATCGATGACGAAGCTACCGTCCGTTGCGAGCTTTGGCATGATCTTTTCTGCGAAGCCGGCGAGCCAGTCGACATAGCCGGACTGGTCCTCATTGCCATAGGCCTTCGGTCGCAGCAGCGGAAATGGCGGCGAGGTCATGACCAGGTTGACGCTTTCGTCGTCAAGCCGATCGATGAGTTCGAGCGAATTGCCGCACCAGGCTTGTCCATAGGCGGTCGAGGAGAGTGGTCGAGGAGATTTCATCAGGTGAATTCCAGGTGATTGGCGCGGCTTGGCGTCCCTACACGAAAGTGGTGAATCTGTCCGACATTTGAGAACATATGGTGATCACGCAGCGAGGATGGAGGTTTCCCGCCGCAGCGGCCTGAGATCGGGGCTGTCCGTCGGGGTCCAGATGTAATCTCCGGTCAGACTGATATGCTGCCAACCGAGCGGGGTGATATGTTTGATCACATCAGGAGGCGTGGCGATGCCTTCACGATTGAGCTGGGCGAAAGTCGGTTCGAGATAGAGCGTATTCCAGTAGACGATGGCATTGATGAGTAGGTTCAGTCCGGACGCCCCGTAGAACTGGCTCTCGAAGGTCCTGTCCCGCAGTTCTCCGAGGCGATTGAAGAACAGCGCGCGGGCCAGGGTGTTCTGCGCTTCGCTCTTGTTGAGGCCGGCGGTAGCGTTCCGGCGCATTTCTGGGTTCTGCCACCATTGCGGCAGGAAGATGGATCTGTTGATGCGTCCGATATCGCGAAGTGCGAGCGCCAGTCCGTTTTGACGCGGAAAGGCGGACAGCTTCGCCAGCAAGGTCGAAGGCCGGACCTGGCCGGAACGGATCGTCGTGACGAGGCGGAGGATATCGTTCCAATTTGCCTTGATCCGCTCGATGTTGATGGGCTCGCCAACGAGCGATGCAAGATTTTCGGGCGGCGTATCGCCCGGGAAGAGATAAAGCTTGCGATCCTTGAGGCCGCGCAGCCGAGGTACAAGCTGGAAACCAACAAAGTGGCAAAGCGCAAAACTTATGTCGCTGACCCCGCCGGTATCGACATAGTGCGTTTCGATGGCGAGATCGCTGCCGTGATAGAGCAGTCCGTCGAGAACATAGATGGCCTCGCTCGCATTGGCGTTCATGGCGATGATGTGGAAAGCGCCGTACTGGTCAGACGTAAAGCGGTAAAATTTGGCGCCGGGGTTGGGGCCGTACCGCGCGTTGAGATCGCCAATCGCCTCGGCATGGCCTCCCGCCGGAAAATATTGTCCGTCTGAGGATGATGTTGTTCCATCGCCCCACAGCTTCGCGAGAGGCAATTGCTTCTGGGCGTTGACGAGGATGGCGTGAGCGGCGTTGTAGCCTTCCTCGCGAATGTGCCAGTCATGCGCCCAGGCGAGTTGACGCATCGTCAACCCGGGTGAAACATCGGCCATTCTCGTCAGGCCAAGATTGATACCGTCCGCCAGGATTGCGGTGAGCAAAGCGAGCTTGTCGTCGGCCCACCGACCGGTGCGTAGATGTGTGAAAGCGTTGGAAAATCCCGTGCGAGCATCCACCTCGAGCAAAAGATCGGTGATGCGGATTGCGGGCAAACGGCTTTCCACTTGTCGCTTCAGCGACTTGGCGATGTCTGGAAACATCGCCTTGTGCGGCGTGACACTGAATCCAGCCTCGGTCAGTTCGACATCATCGAGTTCGCCGACGGCTGCAAGACGGGAGAGGTCAGCCAATCCCTCATTCATAATCTTGCGCTGCTGGCTGAGATAGGTTTCCACGTCGGTATCGACGGCGACCGGAAGTGGACCTTCCTCGCGCATCAGCTCAAATGTCGGCGTGGGAATGAGAAAGCTTTCGAATGACTGGAAGCGCTTCGCCCCCTCCACCCAGACATCACCCGCATCAAGCCGGCGCTTCAACTCGCTAAACAGGCAGAGTTCGTAAGCCCGGCGATCAATCTTGCCATCCTGAAGGAGGAGCGGCATCCAGCCTTTCGGTGCGAAGGATGTGGGAGCGTTGTCCGGTATAGCCCGTTTCCCTGTGCGGTAGAGATCGGCAATCACGGAGAGCGCGCGCAAGAGATTCGCCGCCACGGCGTGCCCGCGGAACACGAGGGTCGAGAGGAATTGCGGCGCAAGTTTCCGGATCGTCGGATAGCGCTGGAGCATTTCGATTTTACCGTCGATGATATCCGGCGCGATCAGCGTGTCGACCGCCTCGACACTGGCGGCAAAGGCTGGCCATTGAACGACCTGTTCGAGCGCCTTGGCGATATCCTCGCCTTTCTCCTTGGCCTTGATGATCGCATGGCAAACTTTCGAAACGTCCTTCAGTGGCTTCTGCACCTCCCGCACGGAGCGGGTGACGCGGGCGGCCGCCTGACTGTCGGCCCGCCGCGTCAACATACCCATGAGTTTCTTGAACATGTCGATGGCGCCGTCGGTCAGGTGGCGGGAAAGATACAGCACCGTCGCCGCCAGCACGGCATGCCGGCGTTCGGGGTTGAGGTCGCGCAGATGTTGGGCACTCATTCGCATCCCCTCCGCGGCGAATTCATCAAAGACCTTGGCCGGAATGCGCTCCATCAGCGTCGCCGGCAGGTTTAGGGACCGAAGGAAGCGAATTCGCTCGGCTATTCTGTCAAGGTTGGCGGCGGCTGGTGATAATGCTGGTGTCCTCGCCCAGGCGAGAATGGTGACGCTCGTCCCCTCACGCGGGTCGAGAAGTTTGTCCAGGTCGAGCTTTTGGCCCTCCGACAATCCGCCCGCCAGCGCCCGGTGGGCTATGCGAATCCCGCGCCGGATTGCCAAATGAAGGATGGCTTCAAGGGCTTGGCGCGCAGGCAGAAGAATGCGGCGACGGCGCAATTCCTCCACCACCATATCCGCCAATGCATCGGCTTGGCGCAGGCTTTGCGCGGCAGGCGTCAGCCAGCCGGTAAGCGCTTTCACGTCCGCGGGCGCAAAAGGACGCATCTTCATCCTGTCGAAAAGCAGGGCGAGATGCTCGCGCCGGGTCTGCGGGCGCTCGAAATAACGATCGATCTCGCGGTGATCGACGCCAATCTGCAGTGCCAGAAACCGCAAAACGCCAAACGGCAAGACCTCGCCATCCGCAAGCGGCCGGCCGGGATAACGCAGCAAGGCTATGACACAGGCAAGGCCCAGCCTGTTCGAGGCCTTGTTCTGCCGCATGATCAGGTCGAGATCCGGCCGGTCCAGCGTGTAATGTTTGGCGATCTCCCTTTCGTCCTGCGGGATGGTTGTCGCCTGTTGCCACCATATCTCGCTCAGCAATGCTCTTCTGGCCATTGTCTCGGCTTCCAGTTTCGTTGCGGAAACCGCAGCGAACTGGAAAACACATGTCCGACAAACGACCGTTTCGCGGCATCCACAGTTTTTGTCCGCAAACCTTGTTCTTGAACGGCAAATCGGACATTGTCCGAGTTCAACGAGAAAACGGACAAACCACGTCTCATGACCTCTATCGGCTATGCAAGGGTCTCCACTGGCGACCAGGACACTGCCCTGCAACTCGACGCTTTGCGCAAAGCAGGCTGTGAAAGACTGTTCGAGGATAAGGCATCCGGCGTGAAGACTGACCGGCCCGGATTGGCCGAGGCGATCCGCTACGTTCGCGACGGCGACACGCTCATAGTCTGGAAGCTCGACCGCCTCGGTAGGTCGATGAAGCACCTCATCGAGATCATCACAGAACTGGAGGCCAAAGGCGTCGGCTTCCGATCCATCACCGAAAACATCGACACCACGACATCGGGCGGTCGACTGGTTTTCCACCTGTTCGGGGCGCTGGCACAGTTCGAGCGCGATCTGATCAGGGAACGAACACGCGCCGGCCTACAAGCCGCAGGGGAACGCGGTCGACGCGGTGGTCGACAAGTCGTCGTAACCCCGGAGAAACTTGCCAAAGCCCGCCAGCATCTGGCGGCCGGTTTGAACGTCCGGGAAGCTGCGGCCCGCGTGAAAATCGGGAAAACCGCCCTCTACGAAGCTCTCAGGGCCGAAAAAACAACGACATCTACGGTTAAACCGACCTGAGTTCAGGATACGTTCTCAAAAGTCGGACAGATTCACTACTTTCGTGTTGTGACGCCGGCCAGCGTACTCGCAGGCATATAAAAGCGAAGCGATAACGCCCCAATTTCAAGCTGCACCGCTTTCGCGGATGCTGATGTTGATTATCAAGAATTTGGCTAATCGGGACTGACCATTATCTAATTGCCCTCTTTAGGTCGGTTTTTCAGCGGACGCTGAAAGCATTACCAACCTCTTTCCTGAGCGTGAAAATTCCACTGTCGGAATTGCGAGTGGGGTGGACGCGGTTTGTCAGGAGCGTCCATGCGCGATCGTTTTCAAAATCAATCCATAATCCAGTCCCGGTAAAGCCTGTATGGCCTATAACGCTCTTGTTGCAAAAGTTCCCCCCGGACCATCCGTCGTGATATCTTTCCCAACCATGCGTACGCGTAAGGGAAAGAGGTTGCCGCATCCAACCCGTCGCACGATCTCCTTTATGGTCTGCAACTAAAACACGGCCTGCATAACCAAGCACCGCATCCACGGTCCCGAATAGTCCCGCGTGTCCAGCCCCTTGCAACGCAAAACAGTTCTCATCGTGAACCTCACCGCAAATTAGTCGCCCACGCCAAGCGCAGTATTCCGTTGCAGCGGTCAATTCGGGATCACTAGAAAACGCAAATCCAGGCCCGGCGTGCATCTCGCGGATGCGCTTACCCGTCAATCGCTCAAGCGCAATACCAAGCAGGATGAAATTTATGTCCGAGTAGGTAGGATTTACGGGCTTCCATTCATTTTGAAGCACAAATGCGCGAAGGCGATCTGGGTCATTGCTACGTCTGTAAATTGGTTCGACCGCTGGGAAAGGCGTCAAGTGACCAAGGCATTGGCGAAAAGTAAGCGCACGCTCCCAACAGTCTGGCGAGCCGTCGCGGAGATCGGTTATAATCGTGCTAATGGGAGCATCAAGATCAATTAAGTGCGCAGCAGCAAGCTGCAAAATCTGATGGGTGGTAAAGATTACTTTTGTGAGTGAGGCGAGATCAAACCACGTTTCAGTTGTCATAATCCGCTCCCCACCCATTCTCTGTGCAAGGCCAACCGCTTTTTTTAGCTGGTTACCTTGGCGATCAACCATTCCAAGCACAGCACCAGGGATGCGACCTTCACGGACGCTTGTATCAACGAGCTCGAAGGCAGACTTAAAAGCGCAAGAGTGTTGATTTACGTTAAGCACAATCGATCCGGACGTGTGGATTGGTTTAGTTTATAGGTTTCTAACGCAGTCGAGTGGCTCGCAAGTCTCGAAGAAATATCCGAAACTTTGATGAGTGTTAGTTTTTTTAGAACTTATGTTCCGCGATTGCCTTACGTAGGAAGCCCTGATGACGAATTAGAGAAGCTTCTGCCTCCCGTAACTGAAGGCCAGTCAAGATCATCAAAATCGCTGCTTTGACGTTATTCTCGCTTTTAGAAAGATAAGTTTCCGCAACATCGGCAGAACATCCCGTTGCTTCGGCGATAATGCGAATCGCGCGCGCCTGAAGTTTCTGGTTGCTGATCGTAAGATCTACCATGAGATTTTCATACGTCTTGCCGATACGGATCATGCTCGCCGTTGTCAGCATGTTCAGCACCAGCTTCTGAGCAGTGCCGGACTTCAGGCGCGTCGAGCCCGTGACAACTTCAGGTCCTACGACTGGGGAGATCGCGATATCAGCTATGTCAGCCAGAGTTGAATGGGCGTTACATGTGAGCGAAATTGTCTTTGCCCCGATGGATTTAGCGTAAGTCAAGGCGCCGACAACATAGGGTGTTCTACCACTAACTGCGATACCAACGACGGCATCTTTCGACGAGAGGTCAATTGCTTTAAGATCACGCTTACCCTCCTCGCTATCATCCTCCGCACCCTCTACAGCATGAAGAATGGCCTTGGGACCGCCAGCGATCAGGCCTACCACCAGACCCTCCGGCACGGAGAAAGTGGGCGGACATTCCGAGGCATCCAGCACCCCCAATCTCGCACTCGTTCCAGCGCCGATGTAGATCAGGCGACCGCCCTCACGAAAGGCGTTGACGATCTCCTCCACTGCTTCGGCGATCTGTGGAATTACACGCGCCACGGCTTCAGGTACCAACGCATCCTCGCGGTTCATGATCTTGAGGATGTCTTCTGTGGGGAGAAGATCAATGGACATGGAGGTAGGATTACGAGCTTCTGAAACCAGTTGCTCTAGTTCCGCCATCAGGTGCTGGTGCGACATCGATCCTCGCTCGTTATTTTTTATACGCTACGATTGAATATTCCCTGTGTCAATAAAATTAGGAATATATTATTCCATACGAAAGATTGCCAAGCTAGGTCGCGTTTCGATCAGTTCAAGGTTTTAATCTGCGTGCGAGAATTATTGAGCCGGCAACGGCATCTCCATCAGCTGGCTTGAGCCGTCGGCGCACGTCAGGAGCAAGCCAAGGCTCCAGCGGGCCGGCAAGGCCACCGAGAAGCGTCACTAATGGCGCACCGTATTCCAGCAATCGACGCACCAAGGCGTCTATCTGCTCGGCTCCCGACTGGACGATCTGTCGAGCGACGGAATCGCCTTGATCTGCGTGGCGCAGCACCAGTGGCGCAAAGGTGGCGTAGTCCGTTGCAGTTGCTTTGTCCATCCATCCCACAACGTTCGCGGGGTTGTGATCAAAGCGGTGAAGCACCTCATGCAAAAGCGCCGTCTTTTCACGCCGCCCATCGTAGGCTCGCAGCGAAAACCGAATCGCTTTCAAGCCAAGATCGGCACCGCTTCCTTCGTCCGAAATCGGGAATCCATAACCGCCTGCACGGACCTCATGCCCGCCCACCATCGCAAGTCCAATTGATCCTGTGCCGGCAATGACGATACCCCCATCATGGCCGGAATGCGCGCCAAGGCAGGCCGCCGCTCCATCAGAAGTGAAGCAGATACTGCCGAATGGGTGTGGCAGGGCTTCAAGTTCTTCGCGTGATCCAATCCGGGTGAGGCCAGCGATGCCGATCCCGGCCATTACATTAACGGCTTCGGAAGAATTTATGCCAGCCTCTTCAGCCGCGCATGTCCACGCTCGCATGACCGAGGCCCAGGCATTTCCAACACCAAGCCGGGTTGTCGCTGGACCGGAAAGCCCTTGTCCCAGAACGTTGCCTGCCTCATCGACAAGTCGCGCGCGGCAGCCCGTGCCCCCACCATCAACGCCAAGAAAGAGCTTTTTTTTGCTTCTAACTTTTTTCATGTGGAAATCCGCGAGATATTTGCACCGCACTGGGATAGCTTGCGATCAAGCTGCTCGTAGCCGCGATCCAGATGGTAGACGCGCTTGATAACTGTCTCACCTTTTGCCGCCAAAGCGGCCAGCACGAGGCAGACGGACGCCCGCAAATCTGTCGCCATCACTGGCGCCCCCTTTAGCAACGGTCGCCCGCGAACAAGAGCTACGGCGCCGTTAAGAGCAATATCGGCTCCGAGCCGGGATAGTTCCGGCACATGCATGAAACGGTTTTCAAAGATCGTTTCACGGATAACGCTCGCTCCATCTGCGAGGCAGGCCATCGCCATCAACTGCGCCTGAAGATCAGTCGGAAAGCCGGGATAGGGTTCTGTGGTGATATCGGCATGCTTTATCTGGTTGCAACCGTTCACCACAACACCGCGATCGCCTGGCCATACGGTTGCTCCCATGCACTCCAGAACTTGCAGAACGGACGCCATGTGCTCCATTCGCGCGTTAACAAGTTCAATGCGTCCGCCGGTTATCATTGCGGCGCAGGCATAGGTTCCCGCTTCCACCCGGTCAGGAATGGCATGGTGGCTTGCGGCCCGCCAGTTCGTTGCGCCGTTAACAAGCACACGATGCGTGCCGGCTCCCTCGATTTCGGCACCCATGGCCGTTAGGCAGCCGACGAGATCGACCACTTCCGGCTCGCGAGCGGCGTTGAGAATTTCTGTTTCACCTTGCGCGCAGCAGGCAGCCATCAAGGCCGTTTCCGTTGCACCTACAGATGGACCGGCGAGCACGATGCGAGCACCTTTGAGCTTGCTGCCGTTGGAGGCAACGATATAACCCCCTTCGACAGACACCGTGGCGCCCAGCGCGGTGAGAACCTTGAGATGCATATCGACCGGACGCGCGCCTATAGCGCAGCCACCAGGCAGGGAAACACAGGCAGACCCGAATCGCGTTAGAAGGGGGGCGAGCACGAGGATCGAGGCACGCATCTTGCGGACCGTGTCATAATCGACTTCTCCTGGCGTCAGGCTGGAGGCGTTAATCCTGGTCCCCGTCGCGTCCTGCTCGATCCCTGCACCGTAAAGCGATATGATCCCCAGCATGTTTTCGACATCAGAGACTTTCGGCAAGTTCGTCAGCTCAAGTGAATGAGTAGAAAGGAGTGCCGCAGCGATTTGCGGCAACGCTGCGTTCTTGGCGCCGGAAATTGGAACAGCGCCATCTAGCCTATTACCGCCAATAATATGAAGTTCATCCATGGGAGGCCTTCCGGGTCAGAACTGCGCTTGCAGGATTCGGGGATGGCCAATCATAAGATAGGCGCTATAATATTCCAGATAATTTTCATTTTTTGAATATCTTATTCCGCAGAGAGGGATTATGTCCGTTTTGAAGGTAATTCAAGCGAAGCTGGATTCGATGACCGATGCCGAACGCCAGATCGGTCAGTTCATCATTGAGGATCCTGACCGGATGGTTCAACTTTCCTCGGCGGAACTAGCTGGTGCCACAGGTCGCAGCCAATCGAGCGTGGTCAAGTTCTCCCAGAAGATCGGGTATGAGGGCTATCAGCAACTAAAACTAGCGGTAACGAAAGCCAAGGCACAGGAATGGCGTGTGCCGTCCGGTATGATCCACGGCACAATCGAGGCTGGCGACAACTACGTCACAATCCAGCAAAAGCTGGTGGCGAGCAAGGTTTCAGCCATGCAGCAGACCATGCAGGTGAATTCGGAGGAAGCTGTGAAGCGGGCTGTTGCCGCTTTGGTCAGGGCACGGCGTATACATCTTGCTGGTATTGGCGCTTCTTCCCTCGTTGCGAGAGACTTCTCGTATAAGTTGTTGAAACTTGGTCTTATGGTGCTCATGGACCGGGATCCCCATGTGCAGATGGCCAACGCCGCCTCGCTGCGGGAAAGCGACGTTCTCTTTGCCATCTCGCAAGCTGGCAGCAACAACGAAACGATCCGGCTGGCTGAACTTGCCCGAAAATGCGGAGCAAAAGTCATCACGCTGACTGGTCTGCAGGGCAGTCGGCTGGGCCGGCTTGCTGACATCTCGCTTTACACGGTGGCAGATGAGGAGCGCGTTCGTTCATCAGCCATAACCTCACGCGATGCGCAGCTTGCCATCTGCGATCTCTTGTTCCTACTGCTGATAGCGAAGCTTCCAGGCGCGAACGAAGCCATTCACGCCAGCGAAGCAGCGGTCTCCATACTCAAATCATGAACAGCATCGCTATTTGATAGCGCCTGCCGTCATGCCGTTGATGAACTGCCGTGAAAGAGCGATATAGAGGACGATGATAGGGAGCGCCGATAGTGTAAGTCCTGAGAAGAGAACGCCCCAGTCGGTCCCGAATTCACCCATGAAGGTGGTAAGCCCCTGTGGTAGGGTCTTCAGATTGTTGTTCTGGATGAAGATCAGCGGGAAGAAGAAGTCGTTCCAGATCGGCACTACATTCTGGATGGCAGCGATCACCATGGCTGGCCGGACCAGCGGCAACATGATCGACCACATGATCCGAGCTTCATTCGCACCATCCATTCGAGCGGCGTCCTCAAGTTCATTCGGCAAACTGCGAATGAAGCCAGTCATAATGAAGACGGTGGTCGGCAGGCCGGTTGCCACATAGATGAAGATCAGCGACAGCCGCGAATCGATCAAACCAAAATCTCGCATCTGGATGAAGAGCGGAATGATGGCGAGCTTCAAAGGGAGGGTCAGCCCCGCGAGGAAGAAGAGCAGTATGAGGCCAGATCCGCGAAATTCGTACCGCGCTATGGCATATGCCGCCATGGTTCCGAGAATGAGGATCAGGGCGATCGACGCGCTCGTGACGATCAGCGAGTTTCCCATGTAGAGCATGAAGTCCGTTTCGTTCCACACTCTCAAGATGCTGTTCACATTGGTGAAGTCTGGAATAGAAAAGGGGGACTGAAAAATCTGCGCATTCGTCTTGAAGGCGGAAAATACCATGATCGCGATCGGCGCCAGCATAACAATGCTGTTGCCAATCAACAGGATCTGGATGAGACCATCCCAGCCGAAGGTCCGGAATGTGCTGCTATCGGAAGCATTTTTCACAGCTGAATCTCCCGCTTGCGCAGCTTGATAGTTATAAAGCTGGAAACCACCGCGATGAAGAGGAAAATCAGCACAGCCAGCGCACTACCGGGGCCGAAGTTTTCCGCCGACGCCGACATGCTGCCGAACGCGGTGCGGTAGAAATATAGGCCCAGAACATCCGTTGCGCCATGTGGCGAACCATCGACGCCTGCCATAATGAAGGGCATCTCAAACCAGTTGAACGCGCCGACGAAGAGAAGTGTGAAGACAACCGTTGCCGAAGGAGCAACCAGCGGCCAGACAATTTTGCTCATTTTGACCCATTCGCTCTCAGTCTCCATGCGCACTGCATCTAGAATTTCCGAGGGGATGCGCTGCATCCCAGCGAGAAAAACCAGCGTAGGGAAACCCACCATGTGCCACGCATTGGCGACGACAATAGCGGTGAGTGCAGTGGAATCCTGCCCGAGCCACGGTTGCGCCAACGACTCAAGGCCCACTGCACGAAGCGTAGCGTTCACCACACCGAAAAGCGGGTGGTAGAAAAGCTTCCACAGCAGGCCCACAATGACGGTAGACAATACGACCGGAAGAAAGACGGCGATACGGTGAAAACGCGCGCCCCAAAGTTCGCGCCAGAGGCAATAGGCGAGAATGAAACCAAGGCCATTTTGCAGAACCATAAGTGCGAAGAAAACGAATATATTGTGCTTGAATGCGTTGATGGTGCGCTCTGAGAAGGGATATTCAAACAGCACCCGTTGGAAATTGGCCAACCAGACGAATTCGCCTCGCGCCAGCCCGCGCCACTCGTAAAAGGCATATGCAAAGGCCGACATGATAGGGTATACGAGAAACAGGCACATAAAGGCGATGGGCGGCACGAGAAGCGCTGCAATCCATAATCTTCGACCAGTTAACTGGCTTGAAATCATCGAGACGATCCTCGCGGGATTAAATAGGTGGGCCGCCTATAGCTCGACGGCCCACTGCAACATTACTTCTTGAACGGTGCGTACCAGGCGGCAAGGCCGTCGGTCATCGACTTGCCGACATCGGCTGGTGTCGCCTGACCATTCAGCAGCTTGGAGACGCCCGCCTGAATGAGCGTGGAGCCGGTCGGCTCTCCGTAACGGAAGTTCACTAGTGTCATATAGGCGATGGAGTTCGTGTTGAGTTCCGCCACTTTGGCCAAAAGCTCGCTGTCAAAGGTAACCCCAGGAACTGCGGACACGTTGCTCAAGCGGTTGGCGAACGGCTGTGCGAATTCCTTGCTGGCCGCATAGTTCACGAATTTCAGCGCCGCAGCTTCATCCTTCGGCTTGGCATTGGCGCCAAAACCGGAATCGAAGAACAAGCCGACAAGCTTCTCGTCTTCTGCCTTCAGACCAGGAGCGGCAAACACGCCCATCTTTAGTGCCGGGTTCTGCTTGACAAAATTGGCAAGCTCGAAAGAACCGCCTGCAAACATGCCTGCCATCTCAGAGGTAAAGAGTTGTTGAGCAGAGGCGTAATCAAGACCAACGAAACCTTCCGGGAAGTACTTGGAGATTTCCTTGAGCTTCGTCAGCGCCTCAATATAGCGTTTGTCGTTGAAGTCCGTCTTGCCTGCCATCAGGTCTGCATAGAAGGCTTTTCCCATGATGGACGAGGTCAAAGCCGAAACGATTGTTTCATTCTGCCATCCAGTTGCAGTTCCGTTGGCAAAAGGCATGATGCCGGCTGCCTTCAGCGTTTCGCAAGCGGCTATCAATTCGTCCCAGCTCCTCGGCTCGGAGATGCCGTTCTTCTGGAATATCTCCGTATTGTAGATCACCAGCATGGTCTGGCTGGCTGCGGGAACAGCATAGAGCGTCTTGTCTGAGCGCATGGTGCTGGAGGCAAGAGCGGGTTCTGAGAAACCCTTGATGGCAGGCACCTTCTTGTCATCAAGCGGCATCAGGTAGCCGGCTCCCGCAAGACTCTCAATGCCGCCATAGGTGCGGGTCATCATCAAATCCGGACCCTTGCCGCCAGCAAGCGCAGTGGAAAGCACTGTATTGTAGCTCGTCGCCTCGAAAGCCTCAAACCTGATGGTAATGTCAGGGTTAGCCTTGGTGAAATCGTCGAAGAATTTTTCATATTCGGCTTTATCTTCTTGGCGCCAAGTCCAAAATGTCAGCTCGGTCGCAAACGTCGCGGTTGCAGACATTAGGGATGAGCAGGCGATAGCCGCTCCCAAAATAAGTTTTTTCATATGTTCCTCTCTCCTTTTTTATTGACTATGGTTCGACCACTTAGACGGCAAGTCGCTCAGAGGTTTCACGGCTGAAGAAGTGAAGCCGGTCCGGCGCGACGCTCACTCTGACCGGGGTGCCCGATACAAACTGGGTGTCAGGCGTGCAGCGAATGGAGACCGGCGCGGCATCTCCCATCCGCACATAAACATAAGCGCTGTCTCCAAGATATTCGGTGTAGACGACCTCGGCGGAGAAGCCGTCGCCGTGCAGATCAGACGAGATGTTCATGCCGTCGGGACGAACACCCAAAAGCAGTTCGCGATCACGCGCGGAAGGAAGCCGCGAGAGGTTGATCTCACCAACGCCTGGCGCGACCAATCGGTCTCCTTCGCGCTCGACGCTCAGCATGGCCATGCGCGGCGAGCCGATGAAGTTTGCAACGAAAGTATTGGCGGGTGTCTCATAAAGCTCGCGCGGCGAACCAAACTGCTCGATCCGCCCACCGTTCATAACCACGATCCTGTCTGCGAGCGTCATAGCTTCAACCTGATCGTGAGTTACATAGATCGTCGTGCCGCCGATTTCCCGGTGAAGACGCGCAATCTCCAGCCGTACCTCTGAGCGCAGTGCCGCATCGAGGTTGGAGAGCGGCTCGTCGAGAAGCAAAAGCTGCGGCTTTCGCACAAGCGCTCGACCAATTGCCACGCGCTGACGCTGTCCGCCCGAAAGTTCCCGTGGCTTACGCTCCAGAAGAGCCTCTAGCCGTAGCATGTGTGTGGCTTCCTGAATTCGTGCTTCCACCTCGGCTTTGCCAAGACCCATGAGACGCGCACCGAAGGCCATATTTTCATAGACATTCATATGAGGGTAGAGCGCATAGGACTGGAACACCATAGCGATGCCGCGACGGGATGGTGCCAACTCGTTCATCCGCTGGCCGTTCAGCAGAAATTCGCCATCGCTGATCGGATCAAGGCCCGCGATCAGGCGTAACAATGTCGACTTTCCGCAGCCAGACGGGCCGACGAAGACGATGAGTTCGCGGTCGTTCACATCAAGGTCTACGCCATGGAGAACCTCGATAGCTTTGAAACGCTTCTTGATGCCGCGCAATGACAATCGAGCCAAATCTTTAACTCCGTCTGTAATCTAAGATCGCTGGCGTGCAGTTGGTTTCCGCATCAGCGCTTTTTCAATGGTTGCAATCGTGTCTGCGGCGCTGATGTGGTGGATGCTGTTCCACCCCAATCGGCGTGCAGTTTGAATGTTTTCCAGCGTATCGTCGACAAAGATGATCCGCTCTGGTGGCACCTTCTCGTGTTGCTGGACCGCTCGGTAGATGTCTTCCTCGGGCTTCTCCATACCCATCTCGTGTGAGAGGTAACAGGTATCGAAGAAGTCCGGACCTAGCATATGTTCGTAAATATGCTTCCAATGAAGCGCATGGGTATTGGAAAGACAGACGATACGGTAAGCGGATTTAAGGCTGCGTACAAAACTTGCCATTTCTTCCAAGACATCGGCCAGCAATGCCGTTTCCGCCTGTATGACCTGCTCGGTACTAAGGCCGTAGATAGGTTTAACGCTATGAAGATAATCCTCTTCGCTGATGCGCCCGAGACGGAACTGCATGTTGGCTTCAAGAAGGAAGGCGTCGGGAATGGCATTCGCCTGCCAGAGGCCACCGGCTTCAAGCGCAGCACGCCTTTTGCCGATATCCAGCGAAATGAACACCCCTCCCACATCAAGGACGAAAAGCTGATCGTCGTTGTGTCGCGTTTGCCCAATCATCCACTGCTCTCCTCAAGCCGCGTTGAGAAGGACCTCTCGCATCCTTCCGTAGACACACACTCTGACAAATCAAAACGGAATTATCAATTCCAAAATTCTCTATAAGTAAGAATAAATGATTACGACCCGATTTTCAACTTGACACTTCTTTTCCGGTGACATCGGCCACTAAATGGGCAACTCACTCGGTCTATCTGGATTTGAACCAACTCGAAAGATTGTGACATCCAATGCGTGAGCTGGACGAAGAGGCATCTTTCTTCGCCGCATATCTTGCTATTTGGAATGGTAGATCTGATCAACGAAGCGAACGTTAGTATCCTTCTCAGGCCAGTCTCAAAGACAGTTGTCCGCTGATACTTCACAGCTGAGGTAGATTCGGTCGCGACCAGATATGCATGTACCACATCAAAAACACGCTCGACTTTCGACGATGCCTACCGACACGTCTTCAAACTCTGGAGATAGAGTTTATTTTTACGCTGCAGACAAAGGGGGAACTCATTTAGAAATGTATTCCTATTACGGGTCGAAACTCAGCAAATGTAACAACAAATAACTTTGTTTCGCTTCATTCTCGAATTGGCTCGAAAGGAAAGTGCACGATTTCAGGCAGCGGGAGCGAAGGCCCCAACATCGCAAATCGAGTGTTGCCCACGCCGTGCAAATTTGAGTATCTCTCTGTTCCCGATGTTGGATCACGGTAAGACCTGTTCGCATATCCTAACATCGCTTCTCGATAGGCCAAGAAGTGGCGTTGTCACGTTGTTCGTGGCTTAACGGTTGACGGATAACCGGACGTGATGAGCACGCCGACCATCAGCTACAAGAACCACCGTTTCCCACCGCATATCATCGCCCATGCCGTCTGGCTGTATTTCCGGTTCCCGTTAAGCCTGCGGCTGGTGGAAGAAATGCTGCTGGAGCGCGGCATTGTCGTGTCCTACGAAACGATCCGGCGCTGGGGCCGGAAATTCGGTGCGGCCTACGCAAAGCGACTGCGCAGAAAGACGCCGTCGCGAGAGGATATCTGGCATCTGGACGAAGTGGTCGTGACGATCGGCGGGCGAAAGCATTGGCTTTGGCGAGCCGTCGACCAGGACGGATATGTTCTCGACGAGATCGTGCAGACCCGTCGAGACACCAAGGCTGCCAAGCGATTGCTGATCAGGCTGCTGAAGAAGCAAGGCCTCGCGCCAAAGAGGATTGTCACCGATAAACTGCGTTCATACGGGGCGGCAAAGCGAGATGTGATGCCGGCCATTGAACATAGATCACACAAGGGCCTTAACAACCGTGCGGAAAATTCCCATCTGCTGCTGCGAAAACGAGAACGAGTGATGCAGGGCTTCCGATCCGTCGGCAGTCTGCAACAATTTGTCCCCGTGTTTTCAGCGGTTAGAAATCATTTCGTCCCGTCGCATCAAAAACACTCCGCCCTCGCCACCCACATTCATCGGATCCGCGCCATGGCGCACTGGAAGGCCGTGACCGGCGCAACTGCCTGAGTTTAACTGAAAGTGCTTCGTCCGGCCTCAGTCGAACAACGTGACAACGCCCGCCGATAACCTGCTTTTTCCAGCTTTTGTCGAAACTGTCATAGCCTGTCTTTACGCGAAGAGCCCATGGTTTGCTCTTGTCCGTCAAGAGATCCGAGGGGTCGAGCGTCTGGAACATAACAGAGCCTCCGACAGCGTCAGCTCCCCATAAGACGGAATTTGGTCCCTTGACGATTTCCACCGCCCGGAAATTGTCCATGTCGAAGAAGTCGCGGCTTCCATCGGTGATCTGTTCCTGCACGCGAGAGCCATCTACGGTAAGCTGGACGCGGTTACCGCTCATGCCGCGGATTGTGAAGCCGTTAAGTTGGCCCCATGGATTGGTCAGTGACGTGCTGCGACCGACACTCACTCCTGGTTCATGGCGTACAAGATCCTGAATATCGCGCACATTGTGGTCGTCCAGTTCTTCGCGTGTGATAACCGAAATTGATTGCGGTACGTCGAGAACACGCTTTGTTTTACGCGTCGACATCACAACGATCTTTTCCAGCACTGTGGTTTCGCTGCTAGTTTCGTATGAGTGTGTTGCGCTATCTGCGTCCTGTGCCATTGCTGACGTGCCCGTGAGCATTCCGATGGCTGCAACTGATGCCGTAATGGCTTGAAAATGACGTGAGAAAACGGCCTTTCGGCCCATTGTACGAACGTGTCGCATACCCGCCCCTTTAGAAAATTACGAAGGTCCCGGCGGCGTGCTAATTAATATGACAAAAAGAATCAAGTTCAAAGATGAATTAAATGGTCAACTTTATTTATCCGTCCACGGTTCGACGAGATATTCCCATCAATCCATACCTTCGACGACCGCGGTTCGAATGCGCTTGCCAGTTGTTCATACAAGACGTTGGCCGAGTTGCGTGCAAGCTTGTTCTGGACGATAGTGGCGGCCGCCACGTCTGCATGTCCTGACCACCCAGCCAATGTATGAATGCAGACCTCAAGTCCGCGTGGAGTCACACAAGCTCCGCGTAGACGCCACCCCATCCTCGAGTATGTTTACAATCTACCCGCAATATTCGCCTGAAAGGCGATGAAACATAGTCAGATGGCCGCAAAGAAAATTCCGATCATGAGGAAAATGCGCTTGCTTGAGGCAGTCGAACGGCTAGAGATCCTGTTCGGTGATCCGGGCGGTGAGAATGAGCGGCTGGCGTGTTTTCATAGTGAAGGTCGACTCAACGAATTGGCGGGTTCATTCTATGACTGGCTCAATTCTGCGTAGAACCCCACACAGCGCAACAAATTGACTCGTCCCAACGATTTACGGGGAAGGTTTAGTCAGGCCTTTCCAACAGCAATCAGAGTTGCACGCAGTCTGCTGCTTGCGAAATCCAGGAAGCGTCGGGTTTTTTGAGGCAATTGTGGTAGAGCCGCATGTAGAATGTGAACCGGGGCAGGCTCTCCTTCGAATGATGCTAGCAGCAGACGCAACCGGCCGGCAACAAGTGCTTCTGCCGCTTGATAGTGCAGGAGCCGGACAAATCCCAACTCTGCCTCAGCCGCATCGATCGCCGCTTCCGTGCTTGGGACGAGCAACCGGATTTGCCCTTCAGGCCAGTAGATTTTGGTTTTCTGTGGCTCTGGGGCGTCGGCTGGCGTTGGTAATGTGAGCTTTATGGAGGGTAGAAATTTCAGATCATCTGGGTGTTGAACTTCTCTGTGACGATCAAGAAGTGCTGGACTGGCAACGACCACCGTCCGCATGCTGCCCAGCCGAGTACCAATCAGGCTAGTGTCAGCTAACGCCCCGATCCGTACCGCGATGTCCGCGGCACCCGCCGCAAGATTGACATTGCCGTCGTTGAGTTGCAGATCGACAGAAATCCCCTCGTGAAGGGTCAGGAAGTCCTTGACGATTGGCAATACGTGGAGGCGACCAAACATTCTCGGTGCGCTAACAACCAGCCGTCCGGTCGGCTCGCGGAATTCACCTGCTGCCTCTCGCTCCACTTCCGCCACTTGCGTTATGATTTGGCGTGCGCCTGCGAGGTATCGCTGTCCGGCGTCAGTCAGCGACAACTTACGGGTCGATCGAACCAGAAGGGCGGCACCCAAGTGCTGTTCGAGTTGTCCAATCTTTCGGGTGAGTGTTGCCACCGGCACGCCGCGCTTTTTCGCGGCAGCCGAAAAGCTGCCCTCATCCAGCGTGTCGATCAATAACGACATTGCCTCCAGACGATCCATGGATCTCCTCACTTTTCGATCAGATGTTATCCGAAATCCGCTAATTATGCATCGCTGTACGAAGGATTATGTTTAGCTGTGACGGTGCCATGCCAAACGTTAGGCGTTGGGAGACAGTAATACTTATGGATTTCTGGATATAGCGGTAACGCCTGCGGGTCGTGAGGTGCAACAGCAACTTGGTGTCGCATCCATGTGCGAAAATTTCCACGGCATCGGTTCTTGAGGGAACGATGGGTCGGGCTGAGCGTGTCGTGCGGCTTCGATTGCAAAACTTTGACTGGAATTGCCCTCAGCACATCATGCCCCGCTACACGCAGGAGCAACTTGAAGATGGCTTACGCCCGATCCGGAAGCGGCTTGCAGAGCTGGAAGCTGAGAATGCTAACTGCGCGAGCAACTGGCGCAGACATCTTGCCAATCAGGAGAATCTCATGACAGTAAGTTATAAAACACAGCAGGTCGGTGAAGTGAAGGTGTTCTATCGGGAGGCCGGCGCAAGAAATGCTCCGGTTCTGCTTCTGCTTCACGGTTTTCCGACGTCGAGCCACATGTTCCGGGACCTCATCCCGCTTCTCGCCGAAAAATTTCGTGTGATAGCGCCAGACTTGCCGGGATTTGGATACACGCAGGCTCCAGAGCGCGGACGTTTCGAATATACGTTTGACAATCTGGCAAAAGTCATCGACGACTTTACGCAGGCCCTGTCGCTTGATCAATATGCACTTTACGTTTTTGACTACGGTGCGCCGGTTGGTTATCGGCTTGCGGCGGCACATCCGGAGCGGGTAACGGCGATCATCAGCCAAAACGGCAATGCTTATCTCGATGGCTTCTCTGACCAGTGGGACGCTTGGCAGAACTACTGGCGTGACCCCACGCCGCAGACACGAGAGGCGTGCCGTGAAACGCTGTCGCCGGATGTGATCGAGAACTGGCAGTATCGTACGGGTGCCGATCCTCAACGACTCGGCCCTGATGGTTACATGCTCGATATCGCGTTAATGGCGCGGCCGGGTGCTGCGGAAATCCAACTCGATCTCGTTTTGGATTATCGGACAAATCTAGAGCGGTATCCTGAATTTCAAGAGTATTTCCGCACGAGCCAACCGCCATTCCTCGCGGTCTGGGGTCGTCACGATCCAGCCTTCATTCCAGCCGGAGCTGAAGCCTACAAACGCGACCTTCCAAATGCACATGTGCATCTGCTCGACACCGGCCATTTCGCGCTCGAAACCCACGCGAGCGAGATAGCCCAGATCATCCGCAGTTTTCTCGGTCGATATCTATAGACAGGCACACGTGTCGCTCAATAGTGGAATGTGAGGCCGATGAACTGTGAGAACCGCAGCTTTTTTTCGCCGCGGGAGTCGAGAGTTTGCAAATCTATTCTCGCTGGCGGCACTTCGCTCCGGGGTATTGAGCCTGCTGTCAGCGGACGCACCCCTCGTCTCTACCGTGCTGTCGCGTTCGTACTGCGAACTGTCGATGAAGACCCTTACGCCTCCCGCGTTTCCGATAAGGGTTCGCGGCGTTGTCACGTTGTTCGACTGAGGCCGGACGAAGCACTTTCAGTTAAACTCAGGCAGTTGCGCCGGTCACGGCCTTCCAGTGCGCCATGGCGCGGATCCGATGAATGTGGGTGGCGAGGGCGGAGTGTTTTTGATGCGACGGGACGAAATGATTTCTAACCGCTGAAAACACGGGGACAAATTGTTGCAGACTGCCGACGGATCGGAAGCCCTGCATCACTCGTTCTCGTTTTCGCAGCGGCAGATGGGAATTTTCCGCACGGTTGCTAAGGCCCTTGTGTGATCTATGTTCAATGGCCGGCATCACATCTCGCTTTGCCGCCCCGTATGAACGCAGTTTATCGGTGACAATCCTCTTTGGCGCGAGGGCTTGCTTCTTCAGCAGCCTGATCAGCAATCGCTTGGCAGCCTTGGTGTCTCGACGGGTCTGCACGATCTCGTCGAGAACATATCCGTCCTGGTCGACGGCTCGCCAAAGCCAATGCTTTCGCCCGCCGATCGTCACGACCACTTCGTCCAGATGCCAGATATCCTCTCGCGACGGCGTCTTTCTGCGCAGTCGCTTTGCGTAGGCCGCACCGAATTTCCGGCCCCAGCGCCGGATCGTTTCGTAGGACACGACGATGCCGCGCTCCAGCAGCATTTCTTCCACCAGCCGCAGGCTTAACGGGAACCGGAAATACAGCCAGACGGCATGGGCGATGATATGCGGTGGGAAACGGTGGTTCTTGTAGCTGATGGTCGGCGTGCTCATCACGTCCGGTTATCCGTCAACCGTTAAGCCACGAACAACGTGACAACGCCCGAGAGCGAGTTGGCAGAAATCCGCAAGGGTGTAGGAATGGTTTTCCAGCAGTTCAACCTGTTTCCCCACAAGACTGTCCTGGAAAACATTACGATCGCACCGATGCGTGTGCGCAAGAAGTCGAAGGTCGAGGCGGAAGCCGCTGCTATCAAGCTGCTCGGCCGGGTAGGCCTGCTTGATCATGCGCACAAATTTCCTGGTCAGCTGTCCGGAGGCCAGCAGCAGCGAGTGGCCATTGCCCGGTCTCTCGCTATGGAACCGCATCTGATGCTTTTCGACGAGCCGACCAGCGCGCTTGATCCGGAAATGGTTGGCGAAGTTCTCGACGTCATGCGGGAACTGGCAGCCGAAGGCATGACCATGATGATCGTGACCCATGAGATGGGCTTCGCGCGCGAGGTTGCGGATCGGGTCGTCTATATCGATCAGGGTTCGATCCTGGAAATCGCCAAGCCGGATGTGTTCTTTGACAGTCCGCAGAATGATCGCGCGCGCTCGTTCCTCGCCCGCGTCCTCAAGCACTAAGGTAGTGATCCAGTTCGCGATGGCTTCTTTCAAGGTCAGGCGCCGCGAGCTGGCATTTATGTTTCTCTGATGTCGCCCGAACAAGAGGGTCCGTGTCGGAAGATACCGGATGCTGCGTTTGTGAAGCCAAGCCGGATCGTCCTCGGCTTGGTGATTTCCCGGAATGATGCGCGAATGTCTTCTCCGGAAACATTCTGACCGGCATTCCGTGCTTCTCTCGTACCACCATACCTGGCATCACCGGCTGAAGGTCCGAGCAAAATCGCTGCGGTCGGGCGGCAGCACTCGGAAGCGGTCCAATCCCGCTCTCCATCGATGGCGTCCTGGCCCAGGTCCGGATCTTCCACGATCAACCCGCAAGGGGTCCGCTAGCAAGCTGCGGCCGCTCAGGGCTGCGCCATCGCGGTGATCGCGCCCGTCCCCGTGCCTTTTGAGGAGCCATCGAGCGGGAATTGGCCCGCTCCCAAATGGAGCCTTTCACATGTCTCACGATCTTGCCCTGGCACACTCCCACGCCTTCCAGCTTTGCCGCGACCTCATGGTCCCGGTCACCGTCTTCGAAATCGACGGCGAATACGGCGTCCTGCCCTCCGACGAGATCGACGCGGGCGACGACCTCGACATCGTGCACGAGTTCAATCCCTGGCCGGCTCATTGAGCCGGCAATTGCCGTTCCGGATGCCGCTGGCGACCTGTCGGCGGCAAGGGAAGCTTCGCCGCGGGCAGTGCAAATTTGCACCTTGATCCCCGCGCCCTTGCCCCCTCTGCTCTTCGCGGCGGCCGGGAAATGTCCCGCCGGTTTGCGGGGAGATAAATTGAGGAGCGATCGCAGGCGATCGGGAAAATTATGAAGAGAGAAGAAATCGAGAGGATCCGCGAGGCCGTCAGCTGCGCCGCCGTCCTCGAACGGGCTGGCTTCGCACTCGATATCAAGGAAAGCACACGGCGGGCGGTGAAGTTCCGCAGAGGATCGGAGATCGTCATCGTTACGCGTGACGGCCGCGGGTGGTTCGATCCGCTGAGCGAGGACAAGGGTGACGTGTTCACCCTCGTCGCCCTGCTCGAGCATCTGTCATTTCCAGACGCCGTCGATAGCGCTGGCGAATTGATCGGCTATCAGGTGGCGCCTGTGGTCTGGAAAAAGACCCCGACCAACGCCGAGCCCGTCGACCTGACTACCCGTTGGAAGGCGCGCCGCATCCCAGGCACGGGTTCCGGAGCCTGGCGTTATCTTTGCTCGACGAGGGCGATCCCGGCTTCGATCATGCGCGCCGCCATCAGTCAGGGCAGCCTGCGGGAGGGGCCGTATGGCAGCATGTGGGCGGCACACCGGGATAATTCCGGTGCGGTCGTTGGCTGGGAGGAACGCGGGCCCGACTGGCGCGGATTTTCGACAGGCGGCAACAAGATCCTCTTTCGGTTGGGTGAAGCGGATGCTCTTCGTCTTTGCGTGACCGAGGCCGCAATTGATGCGATGAGCCTCGCTGCGATCGAAGACCTGCAGGGTGGCAGCCTCTATCTCAGTACCGGTGGCGGCTGGTCGCCAAGGACCGAGGCGGCCCTGGTCGAGCTTCTCGGCCGTTCGGACACCCTAATCGTCTGTGCAACCGATGCCAACCACCAGGGCGATGCCTTCGCTGAGCGCCTGCAGGCCTTGGCCGCACAGCATGACCGCCGATCGGTTCGCCTGCGGCCGCCGCTGGAGGATTGGAACGAGGTCCTGAAAGAGAGAAGAAGAGAAGGATCGGAGAATGAGAATAGAAAGAGGCGTGCCGCATCGCCATCGACCGCATCAAGGAAGGCTGCGCCCGGCTAAAGCCGGCCCTTGACCCGGCCGACGGGCAAGCCGGCGTTCCGGAAGGTGTCTTGAGGGACTGAAAGAAGGTGATGGAGTGGCCATCGCCGGGTCCCGAACACCTGAAGGAGCCAGCTATGAACACCTCTGCCCCGATCCGCAAGATCTTCGAAGGCGTCGCAACGCGCGGCCAAATGTTCCGTCTTTTCGATCGTCACAACCAGCGCCCCGATCGGTGGCAGACCGATGCTGGACCGATGTACAGCGGCGAATGGTTCGAGATCGACGGGTATCTGTACGACTACATGCTCAATATCCTGCCGCCCTTGTGGATGCGTGGCCCGATCTTCGCGATGCGTGAGTTTCTGACTGGCTCGGTGACCAGCGTCTTTTACGCACTCCGGATCGACGGGAAGACCAGATACTTCCACGGCTATTGCGATCTCTCCGATACGAGTTCGGTCGAGACGATGCGGGCGGCGATCTTCGAGCGCGAGACGCAGCCTGTCCGGGCCATGAACCGCGAGGAGCGGCTCGAGCATATCTGGAGCAGCACCGCGGACGCCTATCGCGGCTATGCCGGCGATCGCTTTCCGTCGGCCATGAGGGGTCAGCGCACGGTCATGCTGTGGAGTGGCACGAACGGGTCAATCCTGAAGCCGCTGGACGATCTCACTGATACCGAGATCGCAGCAAAGCTGCCCGTTCACATGCGACATTTGCCCGGCATCGCGGCCTAAAGGCCATCCACTCCGTCGATCTTTCCCAGCCTTCTCGAACTGCCCGCCCCGACGGGTGGTCGATGGCGCGCGCCCGAAAAGGAGCACTTCTGATGAGCAATGATCCGTTCACCCTCGACATGTTTGGCAACTCGGCCCTGTCGTCCGGCCTCGGTCTCGGCGTCACCGCGTTTGGCGGTTTCGATTCCGTCGCAGCCAATGATGACGATCCCGATCCCACGCCGCCGACCCCTGCCCCGGCACTGCCGGCGGCTTCAGCGCCGAAGCGCGTAACTGACCAGCGCCAGAACTACGTGCTGACGGAGGAACGCGGTCTCGGAATCAGCTGGAAGGATCGTGCTCGCGCCAATGTCGCTGCGATCTTGGTCGCCGACGGCATCGCCAAGCAGGAACGGCCGGCGACGCCGAAGGAACAGGCGCAGCTGATCCGCTTCACCGGTTTCGGAGCTTCGGAACTTGCCAATGGCATGTTCCGCCGACCGGGCGAGATCGACTTCCGCGAAGGATGGGACGCGCTTGGTTCTTCGCTCGAGACCGCGGTGTCGGAAGCAGACTATGCCTCGCTCGCGCGCTGCACCCAATATGCGCATTTCACGCCGGAATTCATCATCCGGGCGATTTGGTCCGGGATCCAGCGACTCGGTTGGCGCGGCGGCCGGGTGCTCGAGCCGGGCATTGGCACGGGCCTGTTCCCTGCCCTTATGCCTCAAGACTATCGGGAGACCGCCTATGTCACCGGGATCGAGCTCGACCCGGTAACGGCGCGCATCGTCCGCCTGCTGCAGCCGCGGTCTCGGATCATCGAAGGCGATCTTGCCCGCACGGACCTGGCGCCGATCTACGATCTCGCCATCGGCAACCCGCCCTTTTCCGATCGCACGGTTCGTTCCGACCGGGCATATAGGTCGCTCGGCCTGCGGCTGCATGACTATTTCATCGCCCGCTCGCTCGACCTGTTGAAGCCGGGGGCGCTGGCCGCCTTCGTCACCTCGCACGGTACGATGGACAAGGCCGACACGACCGCCCGTGTGCATATCGCCAAATCCGCCGACTTGATCGCGGCGATCCGGTTGCCCGAAGGCAGCTTTCGTCGTGACGCCGGCACGGATGTCGTCGTCGACATTCTCTTTTTCCGCAAGCGCAAGATTGGTGAGTCCGAAGGCGACCAGACCTGGCTCGATGTGGATGAGGTGCAGTCGGCCACCGACGATGAGGGAGCTATTCGGGTGAACCGTTGGTTTGCGCGCCATCCGGATTTCGTGCTCGGCACCCATGCCCTCACCTCCGGGCCATTCGGCGAGACCTACACATGCCGTGGCAATGGCGGCGCCGATCTTGAGACAGCGCTCACCGCGGCCATCGATCTTCTTCCGGACGGCCTCTATGACGGCGAGCCGACCCCGATCGACATTGATCTGGAGGACGAACTCGCCGAGATCGTCGATCTCCGACCGAAAGACAGCCCGGTCCGCGAGGGGAGCTTCTTCATCGACCGAGCCAAAGGCCTGATGCAGCTGCTGGACGGTTCGGCCGTTCCTATCGCCGTGCGCAAGGGCCGCTCCGGCGATGGCATCCCGGAAAAGCATATCCGGATTATCTCGAAGTTGATCCCGATCCGCGATGCCGTCCGCGAGATGTTGAAGGCGCAGGAGACAGATCGGCCTTGGCGCGATCTTCAGGTGCGTTTGCGCCTTGCCTGGTCGGCATTCGTCCGAGATTTCGGCCCTATCAACCACACCACAGTCTCGGTCCAGGAGGACCCGGAGACCGGTGAGGTCAAGGAAACCCATCGCCAGCCGAACCTTGCACCTTTCCGCGACGATCCCGATTGCTGGCTGGTGGCCTCGATCGAGGACTATGATCTGGAGACCGATACGGCGAAGCCGGGTCCAATATTCAGCTCCCGTGTAATCGCTCCGCCGATGTCGCCCGTCATCACCAATGCGGCCGATGCGCTGGCGGTCGTCCTCAACGAGCGTGGTCATGTCGATCTCGATCATATCGCCGAACTGCTGCATCTTGACGTCGCTGCCGTCATCGATGCGCTCGGCGACGAGGTGTTCCAGGATCCGGCCAGCGGCACCTGGCAGACCTCGGACGCCTATCTCTCCGGCTCGGTTCGCACCAAGCTCATTGCCGCGCAGGCGGCGGCAGAGCTCGATCCGGTCTACGAGCGGAATGTCCGCGCCCTGACCGATGTCCAGCCGGCCGACCTTCGGCCATCGGATATTACTGCCCGTCTCGGCGCCCCATGGATCCCGGCGGCTGACGTTGTCGCCTTCGTGAAGGAGAGGATGGATGCCGAGATCCGCATCCACCACATGGCGGAACTCGGCTCCTGGACTGTGGAAGCGCGCCAGCTCGGCTATTCCGCAGCCGGCACGTCCGAATGGGGCACCAGCCGTCGGCATGGCGGCGAGCTCCTCGCCGATGCGCTGAATAGCCGTGTCCCGCAGATCTTCGACGTGTTCAAGGATGTCGACGGCGAGCGGCGAGTTCTGAATGTCGTCGATACCGAGGCCGCGCGCGACAAGCTGCAGCGGATCAAGCAGGCGTTTCAGGACTGGGTCTGGACCGATCCCGATCGCACCGATCGGCTCGCCCGCGATTATAATGACCGCTTCAACAACATCGCGCCGCGAAAATTCGACGGTTCCCATCTGAAACTTCCAGGCGCCTCTGGCGCCTTCGTTCTTTATGGGCATCAGAAGCGCGGTATCTGGCGGATCATCGCCGATGGCTCCACCTATCTCGCCCATGCCGTCGGCGCGGGCAAGACGATGACGATGGCGGCCGCGATCATGGAGCAACGCCGGCTTGGCCTGATCGCCAAGGCGATGCTGGTCGTGCCCGGCCATTGCCTGGCCCAGGCTGCGCGTGAGTTCCTGGCGCTCTATCCAAATGCCCGCATCCTCGTGGCGGATGAGACCAACTTCACGAAGGACAAGCGCGCCCGGTTCCTGTCGCGGGCGGCGACCGCCACTTGGGATGCGATCATCATCACCCATTCGGCGTTCCGCTTCATCGCCGTGCCGTCAGCCTTCGAACAGCAGATGATCCAGGACGAGCTGCAGCTCTACGAGGATCTGCTGACCAAGGTCGACAGTGAAGACCGCGTCTCGCGCAAGCGCCTCGAGCGGCTGAAGGAAGGCTTGCAGGAGCGGCTCGAAGGGCTCGCCACCCGCAAGGACGATCTTCTGACCATCTCCGAAATCGGTGTGGATCAGATCGTCGTCGACGAGGCGCAGGAATTCCGCAAGCTCTCCTTCGCCACCAACATGTCGACGCTGAAGGGCATCGATCCGAATGGATCGCAGCGCGCCTGGGATCTCTTTGTAAAGTCCCGCTACATCGAGACGAAGAACCCCGGACGGGCTTTGGTGCTGGCGTCAGGCACGCCTGTAACAAATACCCTTGGCGAGATGTTCTCGATCCAGCGCCTGCTCGGCCACGAAGCGCTCCATGAACGGGGCCTGCATGAGTTCGATGCCTGGGCATCCTGCTTCGGCGACACGACGACCGAACTCGAAATCCAGCCATCCGGCAAATACAAGCCGGTCAGCCGCTTCGCGAGCTTCGTTAACGTGCCCGAGCTGATCGCCATGTTTCGGTCCTTCGCCGATGTGGTGATGCCGGATGATCTTCGTCAGTATGTCAAGGTGCCGAACCTGTCGACCGGCCGCCGGCAGATCCTGACGGCCAAGCCGACGGCGCTGTTCAAGACCTACCAGCAGACGCTGGATACCAGGATCAAGGCGATCGAAATGCGCGAGGGGCCGGCCAAGCCCGGTGACGACATTCTGCTCTCCGTCATCACCGATGGCCGTCATGCTGCGATCGACCTGCGCTTCGTCATGCCGGCGGCCGGCAACGAGGACGACAACAAGCTCAATCTGCTGATCCGCAATGCACACCGGATCTGGAAGGAGACCGGCGAAGCCACTATAGCCGACCCGACGGCAAGGACTTCGATCTGCCGGGCGCCGCCCAGATGATCTTTTCCGATCTCGGCACGATCAATGTCGAGAAATCGCGTGGGTTCTCAGCTTATCGCTTCATTCGCGAGGAGCTGATCCGGCTTGGCGTGCCGGCATCGGAAATTGCCTTCATGCAGGATTACAAGAAGACCGAGGCCAAGCAGAGGCTGTTCGGCGATGTCCGCGCCGGCAAGGTCCGCTTCCTGATCGGCTCGTCAGAGACGATGGGCACCGGCGTCAACGCGCAGCTTCGGCTGAAAGCCCTCCATCATCTTGACGTGCCGTGGCTCCCATCGCAGATAGAACAACGCGAGGGCCGGATCGTCCGCCAGGGCAACCAGCACGACGAGGTCGATATCTTCGCCTACGCGACCGAGGGCTCGCTCGACGCCTCCATGTGGCAGAATAATGAGCGCAAAGCCCGGTTCATCGCGGCCGCCCTTTCAGGCGACACCTCTATCCGCCGGCTGGAAGATGTCGGCGAAGGCGCCGCCAACCAGTTCGCGATGGCGAAAGCGATCGCGTCGGGTGACGAACGGCTGATGCAGAAGGCCGGGCTCGAGGCTGATATCGCACGGCTTGAACGGCTCCGCGCCGCCCACGAGGACGATCAATATGCCGTTCGTCGGCAGATGCGTGATGCCGAGCGCGAGATCGAGGTCTCGACGCGGCGCATCGGCGAAATCGGTGAGGACATCGTCCGGCTCCGGCCCACTGCCGGTGATGCGTTCACCATGACGGTGCTCGGTCAGGATTATACTGAACGCAAGGAAGCCGGCCGAGCGCTAATGAAGGAAATCCTCACATTGCTTCAGCTCCAACAAGAGGGCGAGGTACACTTGGCGACGATCGGTGGCTTCGATCTCGTTTACGAGGGCGAACGCATCGGCCGGGGTGACGGCTATCGCTATCAGACCCTCCTCCAGCGCACTGGCGCCGACTACGAGATCGAGTTGGCCATCACCGTCACCCCGCTCGGGGCGATTTCAAGACTGGAGCACGGGCTCGACGGCTTTGACGGAGACCGGCTTCAGTATCGCCGGCGCTTAGGAGAGGCCGAGCGGCGGTTGGCCTCCTACCGTTCGCGAGACGGAGGAGCCTTTGCATTTGCCGAAGAACTCGCGGAAAAGCGTGGTCGACTGGCCGAGATTGACGAAGAACTCGCCAGTGCCGCCCGCGGGGATACCAGCCTTGATGAAGTCTTAATAGCCCCGTTGGTGGCTAAGAATTCTGACGATATGCTCAAGCATGTCGCGGATATATAAACTGGGATAGACCGCGAAGCGGTCGCCGCGTGCGTTTGTGACGATACCTTCGAACCGAATGAAGGCTCACTGTTGGCTGCCTTGACAATCGAAAATGCGGGTGACCCGCTCAGTCCATCGGGATCGATGCTGAGGCGGGTCGAGCGATCGTGTTGATGAAGATGTTGCGATGCTCTGTGTCCAAAGCTTCGGATTCGCGGGTTGCAAGTCCTGTCTCACCCAACGCGCGGTAAAGCTTTCCAGCGCAGAGTAGTCTTCTGGGTTTAGTGTAATGATGGCGGAGCTCGTTGGGTACCCTATTAGAAAGGAGTAATCTGCCGGGCTGGTGTCATCTGACCAAAGGATATTCGTCAAATCCAGATGGCTAGCTCTGTATGGCGCATCCACCTCCGCGAAATCGAAGAAAATCAGATCCTGAGACTGCTATAGCCTTCTTCGTCGACGGATGGGATGTGAAGGTTGCTCGGTGGGATAGCGAGGGTTTTGCCGCCGACTTCCTGAGGACAACATATTTTGATGCTTCCTGCGCACCATGTGCCGAGTTGGTTTGATGCGCCGTCGCGATCCCGAAATGCCAGCCTCGATATTTCCCTAAGAAGGATGATCCGAAGAACTGCAGCTCCCAATTTTCATCGCCAGTGGAAACAATGCCGGCCGAACGAAGCGAGGCATGGAGTTCGGTGCATTTTTAAACGGCACGTATGCTCCGTTGATGCAAACGCTCATTTTCGCTTCGGCCGTTTTCCACGTTGGAATCATTTTTCCATTTCCCTCGTCAGTGACTTGCGAAGCCCATGGCCTCCGCGTCGGCGACCATTTCCTCGCACACTGTATCGGGATGTCGCGATGAGAAACATATGCTCCGATCGAGTTCCTCCAGATCACGTATTCGTGCTCGCGCCACTGTGATTTAGCGGATAATATCTGCCGTCGGGCTGATCATGTCGATGATCCATTGTGAGGACGCGAGTGGGTGAAAGCGGGAACATCAAAAAAGTCTGAGGGTCGTTCATCCCCTTGAACTGCAGGCTGGGGGTGATAGAACGCCACAGGGTTGTCCACGTTACAAAAACAGGGCGTTCCGAGATGAGGATCGCCCAGCGGAGAGACATCAGCTGTTCTGCAAACCAACCGCATTTCTCCACGATGCTGATCCATGCCCTTTTAAGGTCTTCGTCGTTAGCTCCAAGATATTCCGCCCACGTGTCCTCTGAAATCTCGGAAGGGTCTGCCGATTCTGATATGGCTCGGCGGCCGGCTGTTGCCCTTTGCACTCGCGAGTACCGATTGGTGAAACCCTTTGTCCATTCGAGAACCGACGGATTTCTCAGATACATGGTCGCCACCAACAGGGAGAATCATTTTCCTGAACCAGCTCTTCGAGTAGTCCGGAAAATCTCCACATAGTGCCTTCCAGGCAGGGCTACCGAACCAAGTCTCTAAGTCTCCGAGTTTTCTCTCGAATCTGTCGTCGCGGCGGCCGGCTGTGTCTGGTGGCGAGTAGAGGTGGAATTTGACAGCCACCTTCGCAATTGGCTTGCGCTCCGCAACAAGCGTCTCCTTGCTTAATCGCCATATTTCTCCTCGCTTTCTGGAGGGCATGCAAAAATTCCGAAGGTATGCTTGAGGCACCCAATGGCATTTCTTGGGTGATGTTTTTGCTCATCCGTCCTTCACCTTTGATTCCTCCGTCATTCTCCGAAAGGTTGTGGGAAATAAAAGGAGGAAAAGATGGGTCGCCAGCGCGGTCCTCCTGCCGCCGCTCGTCGCTCAACCGCCGCCTGCGCCATCCCGGTCGGTCGTCCATCGCAGGGCAGTTGCCCCGCTGTCCTTTCCGTCAGGGATGCTCGGCCGCAGTTGCGGCAGTCCGGCCGCGCTCGGTCCAGGAGGTGTCTTCGGAAAGAATGAAGACAGGAAGGGCTGGCAAGGCGCCGGCTCGCAAATCTCCCGAAAGGACAGTCCATGCAGATCCAGAAGGTCGATCCTCGCGCTCTGAAGGAAACCCAGACCGTATGCGCCAGACGAGTCGTCACCGCAGGCAGATGCGTTGATGCTCGCCACGATCCAAGCCGTTGGGATCGTCCAGCCGCCGATAGTCGCGCCGGAAGCGGGTGGTGGCAATGGCTACATTATCGATGCCGGCCACCGCGTGTCCGCCTCGCAATCGCGGCTGGTCTCGAAGAAATCGAGATCCTGGTGGTAGACGCCGCCAACGACAACGGCGCCATGCGGTCCATGATCGAAAACAGTGTGCGCGAGGCGTTGACCCGTGGACCAATGGCGCGGTATCGAGCGGCTCGTTGCACTCGGCTGGACCGAGGAAGCGATCGCCGTCGCTCTCGCTCTCCCCGTCCGCCAGATCCGCAAGTTGCGGCTGCTGGCCAACGTCCTGCCGGCGATGCTGGAACAGATGGCACTTGGCGACATGCCCTCCGAACAGCAGCTCCGGATCATTGCAGCCGCTGGCGAGGTGGAGCAGAAGGAGGTCTGGAAGGCCCATAAGCCGAAGAAAGGCGACACCCGCCTGGTGGTCGATCGCCAATGCGCTAACGAAGAAGCGCATGTATGCCAAGGATGCCAGCTTCGGCGACGATCTCCGCGAGGCCTACGGCATCGAGTGGGTCGAGGACCTCTTCGCACCTGCCGATCAGGACAGCCGCTACACGACCAACGTCGAGGGCTTTCTCGGCGCCCAGCATGAATGGATGACGGCGAACTTGCCGAAGCGCGGCTCGATCGTTGAGGTGAACAGCTGGGGTCAGCCGGAACTGCCGAAAAAGGCGAGCCAAGTCTATGGCAAACCGTCGAAGTCCGATCATGCGGGCCTGTATCTCGACCGCGACGGAAAGGTCCAGACTGTCCACTACCGCATGCCGGAGGCCGCGAAGCGGAAGGGTGGCAGCGTTTCAGATGCCAGCGGAACCGCCGCGGAAGATGCGGTCTCACCGCCGAAGGCTCGCCCCGATGTGACGCAGAAGGGCCAGGACATGATCGGTGATTTTCGCACCGACGCTCTCCACGATGCCCTCAGCCGCGCGCCGATCGAGGACGACATGCTGATGGCGCTGCTCGTGCTCGCCTTTGCCGGGTTGAATGTCCGGGTCGATTCCGGCGCCGGCGGTGCGCTCTACGGCGGTGCTCGTTTCGGCCGCCATGCTGCGCGACTGATGACGGAGGATGGCAGGCTCGCATTTGACATGGATACGGTGCGTGTTGCGGCACGATCCGCTTTGATCGATGTGCTTTCGTGCCGCCGTGGCATCTCGAATAGCGGCGTCGTCTCGCGCTTGGCCGGCGAGGCGATCGGCGCAGACAGTTACCTCCCGAACATGGGCTCGGAGGACTTCCTCGCATCCCTGTCGCGCCAGGCGCTTGAAATCGTCGCCAAGGATGCCGGGCTCGAGCCGCGTGCGCGCGTTCGCGAAACCCGGTCGGCTCTCGTCACCCACTTCGAAGGCGAGGCGAACCTCGTCCATCCGTCTGCCTTGTTCGCGCCGGAGGCTGCTGACGTTTCTGCCATCCTCAAGCATCTCGACCAGGAGGAAGGCTCGCAGGAGGAGGTCGAGGCGCCGGATGGGAGTGCCACCGGCATCGACGCCCGAATGAGGATGCCGACGACGATCTCGATGTCTCCGATTTGAGCGATGCCGATGATGATGCGGCGACGCTTGACGATCACGAGACCGCTTACGGGATCGCGGCTGAATAGCCGCAAACCTCTTCAGATCATGCGTTACGCCGCCGGCCCTTGGGCCGCGGTTCGCATTTACAACACCCCTATGAAAGGAGCCCGGCAATGAACGGACCTTCAATCGCGCCTGCCATACACCCTTTAGGCAGCAATTCTGCCGCCGACCGTGTCGAATTCGGGACAAGCGCCGACGGGTTTCCCGTTGCTCGCATTGACGACGTCCTTCTCGGCCTCATATCCAACGGAACCGGCGATTTCTTTCTCGCCAGCGCCTGGCGGTTCACAAAGCCTTTGGCCGAAGCGCGACGCCATCATTTTTATCGTCATGATGGCCGGGTGGCCGACGAAGCGGCCTTCCGTCTGCGTGCAATCGAGACTGCAGAGCACATATCGGAACTCGCAACCTTCGCTCGTGTCCAGACGCGCATGACGGCGAGCACGCCCTGGGGCGGCTCGCAGATGGCAACGATCTATGTCGAGGGATCGTCAGCTACTCGACATCCGGCCATGGCGGCTTTCATCTTTCTCACGATCGAAATCATATTGTCGATTCCTCCGTTCGCAGCGCGGGCGGTTGGTACGAAGAGGACTGCGAATGGGCAATCGTTGCATTGACGTTTCCGGACGTGTTCACGGGTTACGAACGCCGATGCGCGAGGAAATCGCCAAGCACACCTTTCCGGCCTTCTGGGAAAAGCTGCGCGGTCGTCGGCTCGAGCCTGGGGAATCCCGGACGAAGGATCGCGCGTGTTTCGATCTCACCCACGCCAACGACTGGATCGTCATCTCGGCAATCACCTCATCCCAACATGCCGGCATGACCGAGGTCATCGCCACAAAAGGCGGCAAACGCGAGTTTGGCCAGGAAGAACGGCGTTTTCTCGTATCGGATGCAGAATACAGTAAGCGCAGCGGTTTCGGCTTCGTCATCGATCTGCAGCTTCACACTGTCTATGACGGGCCGTCGAGCTTCGCCGGCTGGAGCGTGAGGGCGGCATGATGAGATCAGTCATGTCTCCCAAAACGCAGCTATCCGCATGGAGGACGCGCGCCGCCAGACCCAAAAGCAGCTGCAGATTATCGAACGGCAGATCAGCCGTCGGATGACGCGATCATGCCGCAGATCGCCAGAGCAAACTGGCTACCGCAAGGGAAGGGCGCCCGATGGACGGACCCTGCTCGAACGCTATCGCGCCAACCTCGCCGCATCACCGCCGAACGCCAGCCGGAAGTCGATGCCCTCTCGCGAAAGCTGGCACGCAGGACGCGGCGATTGCAGCGCTGGAACAGTCTGTCGGCCGTCGGCGCGCAACATCACTCGA
>NZ_RKIU01000007.1:0-62380 GCF_003938925.1 Agrobacterium sp. FDAARGOS_525
AACTTTCGGGCTTAACCGTATGTTGACCATAGGCATGGAATTTGCCGCTCCGAAAGTTGCGGAGCGAGCCCATGATTCTGAATGCTATTGCCGAGAAGCTGAAGCGCCAATCAAAGGATGACTTCAAAGGCAGGCATTTCGAGGCCTGGTTGATTGTACAGGCGGTTGCCTGGTACTTGCGCTACCCGCTCAGCTATCGTGACTTGGAAGAGATGTTTCGCGAGCGGGGCTTTGAGGTCGATCATAGCACGATCAACCGCTGGGTATTGGCCTATGCGCCGATGATCGAAAAACGGCTTCGGCAGTTTAGGCGCCCCCATTGCGGCTCGGTCAGAATCGATGAGACGTACGTCAAGATCCGCGGCAAATGGCGCTATCTGTACCGAGCCATCGACAAGCATGGCAATCCGGTAGATTTCCTGTTGACCGCTAAGCGCGATCTCGCCGCCGCCAAGCGGTTTTTCCGCAAGATGCTCAAAGACGAACCCTTGTTGTCGCCGACCAGGATCGGGACCGACGGGGCCAACACCTTCCCGTCAACGATCAAAATGTCGGTTGATGATGGGCTCCTCCATCCCGATCCCGTCCACTATGTCACCAAGCACCTCCAGCAAGGCATCGAAAGTGACCATTTCCGGGTAAAGAAGAACATGCCAAAGATCGGTGGCTTCCAATCCTTCAACACGGCGCGGCGAACCATCGCGGGTTTCGAGGCAATGCTGTGGTTGAGGAAAGGCTTCAGCTTTTCCGGCGGTTGGACTGTCAACGATCAGAACGATTTTCTTGCGCGCCTCTTCGGACTGCAAAAGATTAACAAAGCATGAAAATGAGGACGCTCAGGGGATAATCGCGCGCTCCGAAAATGTTTGCGACAGGCCCAAGCAGCCAGTGCCTCAAAAGGTGCAGGCCTTTCCATTCTGATGGGCGCGCCCAATATTGTGCGCGGTGGCTCGCATTCCGGCAATATTGCTGCACGCGATCTCGTCGATAATGGCAGCCTCGACATTCTGTCCTCGGATTACATTCCGTTCAGCCTCATTCAGTCGGCTTTCGGCCTTGCTTCGGGGGAGCGTCCGATTGCGCTGCCACAGGCTGTCCGCCTCGTAACCAAGAACCCGGCTGATGCCATGGCGATGGATGATCGCGGCGAAATCGCTATCGGAAAGCGTGCCGATCTGGTTCGCGTGCGGCCGAAAGGTGCAATTCCGGTTGTGCGCACTGTCTGGCGCGAAGGCGAACGGGTGCTTTGATGCAGATGCAATCCGATACGCCGAAAGGCTGTTTCGTTGCCGTTGTCGGCCCCAGCGGGGCCGGCAAAGACACGATTATGGATGCAGCGCGTGTGGCTCTTGCGGGCGACACGCGGTTTCATTTTGTGCGCCGGATCATCACGCGTCCGCAAATGCCGGGCACGGAAGATCACGACAGTCTGGATGAAGCAGCATTTACTAAAGCCGCAGGCGAGGGTGCTTTCGCGCTGCACTGGCAGGCGCATAGCCTGAGCTATGGATTGCCGAAATCGCTTGATGATGAAATCGCCGACGGTATCGTGGTGATTGCGAATGTCTCGCGGCGTGTACTTGGCGATATCCGCAGGCTTTATTCGGAACGGTCCGTGGTCGTCATTTCGGCTAGGCCGGAAGTACTTGCAGAGCGGCTTGCATCGCGTGGACGTGAAAGTCGAGAAGAAATCGCTTTGCGACTTAAGCGCGAAGTGAGCTTCGATGACGGTGCAGACGATGTCGTCATAATAGACAATTCAGGGGAAGTCGCTGCTTCCACAGATGCCTTCCTGCGTCATCTGCAGGAAATTAGCATTAAAACAATTGCCTAAATTAAAATCTTAAAGCGGAATGTAAGTTTACACAAACGTCATGGTCCGTTCATTGCAGTGTCATTGAACGGATCATGAGCGGGCATGACTGAAGACGAACTCATGCTTCAACTAAAAAATTGACCCGCCGCTATAATGATAAGGTGGCGGTTTGGCCTGCCGCCGGTTTCATGGACATCGAGGTAAGATATTCCTCCTGAAACCGGAGAGCATGAATGCAAAGACGAATATTCAGCCGCGAGTATAAGCTTGAGGCTGTGAAGCTTGTCAGGGAACGTGGGGTCACTGTTGAGCAGGCTGCTCGTGATCTTGATGTCCACGAGAATGTGTTGTGCAAATGGGTTCGTGAATACGGCGACGATCCCAGCCAGTCGTTTCCTGGAAAAGGCCAGATGAAGCCGGAGCAGCTTGAGATCGAGAGGCTTCGGAAAGAGGTCGCCAAGCTGAAGGCGGAGCGCGCCCCGAGGGCGTTCTTTTGAAGGGGGGCAATCAAAACTTTCTCACTAACAATTA
Organism: Agrobacterium sp. FDAARGOS_525; assembly: GCF_003938925.1. Lineage (NCBI taxonomy): Bacteria > Pseudomonadati > Pseudomonadota > Alphaproteobacteria > Hyphomicrobiales > Rhizobiaceae > Agrobacterium > Agrobacterium sp. FDAARGOS_525. The sequence continues at coordinate 2,348 of NZ_RKIU01000007.1, forward strand.
TTGCCCCATACTTGATTACGATTGGCTATTGCCATTTTCGTTGGCATTTTTGCCCCACCAACGATCACAAAATGCGTTGATGTTCTCTGACTGGAAGTCTGGAAGACGTTCGATAATTGTTGCAAAGGGCCAATCCCACCAGGCAATATCGGTAAGCTTCGAAACGATTACAGGTTCAAAGCGTTTCCGTATGAGCTTGGCCGGCACACCGCCGACCACGGTGTAAGGCGCAACATCCTTGCTGACGACCGCGCCAGCCGCCAGAACCGCGCCATTACCTATTTTCACACCGGGCAGTACGATGACCCCGTGCCCGATCCAGACATCATGTCCGATAGTCACACAATCAGCGGCGCGTCTTGTGAAAAAAGTCAGATCGCGGTCAGCGTCATGCGAATAATATTCTGGACAATAGGTAAACCGGTGCATGGAGGGGCGGTTCATCGGGTGATTGGGCGCTCCGATCCTGACCTCGGCAGCGACAGCGCAGAACCTTCCAATCACCGCATTTTCGACGATGCAACGTTGGCCGAGATATGAAAAGTCGCCCAGCTCCACGGTGTGGAGTGAAGTATCGTCCAGTATTTCGCAGCAGGTTCCTATTCTGGCGTCCCTCAGTTGTACCGAGGGATGAATAACCGTCTCGGCAATTTTCGGACGGGGAACTGGATATGTGTCTGTCATTTCTGCTCTCCAAGGGTTGAAAACCCCTTTTGTTAGAGGGGTTTCCCCGTGGCCCGTGATCTCGTAGCCAGCAATCTCACGACTTCGATGATAGATGGAGAGGATTGCTCCAGGCACGTTTGCTGTTCTCATCGCAGATTACCAGTCTTGCCCATCCGCCTCTGAATTTTTCCAGAGGAAGCCTTGCATGACGAATGCCTGCTCCCATTACACTTTGCGAGCGGGCAGCCTCGCCGATGAGCCATACCGTGTTTACCGGGCTCATTTCAAGGGCCTGTCGCAAACATTTTCGGAGCGCGCGATTATCCCCTGAGCGTCCTCATTTTCATGCTTTGTTAATCTTTTGCAGTCCGAAGAGGCGCGCAAGAAAATCGTTCTGATCGTTGACAGTCCAACCGCCGGAAAAGCTGAAGCCTTTCCTCAACCACAGCATTGCCTCGAAACCCGCGATGGTTCGCCGCGCCGTGTTGAAGGATTGGAAGCCACCGATCTTTGGCATGTTCTTCTTTACCCGGAAATGGTCACTTTCGATGCCTTGCTGGAGGTGCTTGGTGACATAGTGGACGGGATCGGGATGGAGGAGCCCATCATCAACCGACATTTTGATCGTTGACGGGAAGGTGTTGGCCCCGTCGGTCCCGATCCTGGTCGGCGACAACAAGGGTTCGTCTTTGAGCATCTTGCGGAAAAACCGCTTGGCGGCGGCGAGATCGCGCTTAGCGGTCAACAGGAAATCTACCGGATTGCCATGCTTGTCGATGGCTCGGTACAGATAGCGCCATTTGCCGCGGATCTTGACGTACGTCTCATCGATTCTGACCGAGCCGCAATGGGGGCGCCTAAACTGCCGAAGCCGTTTTTCGATCATCGGCGCATAGGCCAATACCCAGCGGTTGATCGTGCTATGATCGACCTCAAAGCCCCGCTCGCGAAACATCTCTTCCAAGTCACGATAGCTGAGCGGGTAGCGCAAGTACCAGGCAACCGCCTGTACAATCAACCAGGCCTCGAAATGCCTGCCTTTGAAGTCATCCTTTGATTGGCGCTTCAGCTTCTCGGCAATAGCATTCAGAATCATGGGCTCGCTCCGCAACTTTCGGAGCGGCAAATTCCATGCCTATGGTCAACATACGGTTAAGCCCGAAAGTTTGCGACAAGCCCCTTGCGCGCCGTCAGGTGCCCCTCGTTCTGCAACTGCTGCAGGGCCTGGCGCAGCGTGATGCGGGTGACGCCGAGGCTTGCTGCGAGATGCGTTTCTCCGGGCAACTGGCTGCCTGGCCTCAAGGTTCCGCCTTCGATCAGGCCAAGGATATGGTCGCGGATCTGCTGCCAGATCGGCATGTCGCTACGCGGGCCGAAGACCAGTCCGTCGAAGGCGGCGAGAGGGATTTCAGGCGTGTCGAGCATGATGGTTTCCGGTTCAGGCGGCAGCCGAGGCTATCGCGCGTTCGGTCTCTATCAGAGTCTGTGCCGAATAGACGAGCCGACCGCCGACGAAGGTTGCCATTACCTTCGGGTGGCGCATGTCCTTGGCATCCACGAGGATGAGGTCGGCGCGTTTTCCCTCTTCAAGCCGTCCCCGGTCTGACAGGCCGGCGGCGGCGGCGGCATTGGCCGACACGAGGTGCCAGACCTTGGCGAAGCCAGCATCGTCAGGGGATGCCAGCCGGAAGGCTGCATGCAGTGGGGACGGATAGTGGTAGTCGGAGGCGAGCACGCTGCAGAGCCCGTCGCGAACCGCTGTCGTTGCGTCGAGTGCGCCATTGTGGCTGCCACCGCGCACGACGTTGGGGGCGCCAAGAATGACATGTTCGCCGGCGGCGCGGGCTTCGGCAGCCGTCTCCAGCGTTAGCGGAAACTCCGAAGACACGGCCCCCAGTGCCCGGAAATGTCGGCGCTCTTCGGGAGACGCCTCGTCATGGGCGAGGAGTACGTTGCCGTTGTCGCGTGCTGCTGCCGCGAGCTTTTCGATGGCACCGGCCACATCTTTGCGCCGTGCCCAGACGTCGTCGAGTAGCGCCATGTAATCATTACGCGACAAGCCGGAGCGCTCGGCCATCTGGCCGATCTTGCGGGCGATCGCCCCCTTCAGCACCGAACCCGTCGTATGGTCGTTCAGGGCCACGAGCGGCTTCGGATCGAGCAACAGCCATTCGATCACCTGCGACAGCGCATCGAGCGCGAAGGTCTCCCAGCGCAGGTGCAGGCGGGTATCGCAGGCCAGATGCGGGCGTGCAGCGGCAAGTGCGGTGACGAAGTCGCCAGCGGCCTGCAGCGAACGAAGGCCGGGCTCCCAGGACACCGTTACGCCGTGAAAGGCTGTGGTGATGCCGTTGGTCACCAGTTGTCGGTCAGTGTCGCGCAGTGCCAAGCCGACGTCGAAGCGCACGCCCGGTCGCGGCATGATCTGCCGCTCGAAGCCGTCACCATGGATATCGACAATCCCCGGCAGGACGAGCAGGCCTGCGGCGTCGATCTCGCGCCCACCATTGCCCCTGTCCGACAGCATGCCGCCCTCGACGAAGAGGTCAGTGTGTTTGAGTCTCTCGGTGCCCAGAACGGTGCCGTTGCGGATGGTCCAGTTCATCGCGTCTCTCCGTTTTGTTTTTCGCCCTGGGGCCGGAAAACTGTCACGTGCCCGTCACGTCTGGTCGCTAGGGATAGTCGCAGAAGATGCTCCTGTCTATACAGCAAAGGAAGATATCATGATCCGCTCCCTTCTCGCAGCCTGTGCAATCTCTCTGGTCTCCCTCGCGCCGGCCGCGGCCGAGAGTGTCAAATTCGCCGTCACCGACATCGAGGGCATGGAAGCCCTGCAGCAGAAATTCGGCGGCTTTCAAAAAGCGCTTGAGCAGGCCTCCGGTCTGGAAATCGAGCTCTTTCCGGTCAGTTCGCGCACCTCTGCCGTCGAAGCTCTGAATTCCGGACAGGTCGACCTCGTCCTCACCGGCCCGGCCGAATACGTCGTCATGAAGGAACTTGCACAGCCGCAGATCGTCGTCGCCTGGCAGCGTCCGGACTACTTCGCCCAGATCGCCGTCTTGGCCAATGGTCCAATCCGCTCGATCGAGGATCTCAAGGGCAAGAAGGTATCCTTCGGCTCGGTCGGATCCACCTCCACGCATCTCGGTCCGGCCCAGGCACTGTCTGATTTCGGCCTCAAATACAATGAAGACTACGAGCCTGTGATCCTCGCCCGCAACGTTGCCGCCGAAGCGCTGATCCGTGGCGACATCGCCGCCATCAGCCTAAATTTCGGCCACCTTGCCTCCGTCCGCGAAGCCTTCCCGGATGTCGCTTTTGCCGTGGTTGCCCGTGGCCGTGACCTGCCGAACGACATCCTAGTTGCCCGTAAGGACCTGGCCGAGGAAACCGTCGCAAAGATCCGTACGGCCTTCGTCGAAAAGGGCACAGACATCATGGCCGCCGTTCTCCAGGGCGAAGACAACCAGAAATTCAAGGGTGGCTTCTTCCTGACCGACGTCAAGGACAGCGACTACGACTACGTCCGCTCGATGTATCGGACGATTGGCGTCGATACGTTCAACGACTTCGTCAACTGAGCGGGCCCAACCCGATCCTGCCATCGGGCCGGCGCCACCAGCGCCGGCTCCACGCCATATCCGCAGAAAGAATACCACGATGGACGTTATCAGCACGCAGGGCCTGAAGAAGGGTTATGCCAACGGAAAGCCGGTGTTTTCCGGTGTCGACATCCGCATCCGAAGCGGGGAGCGCGTGGCGCTGGTCGGCGCCAACGGTGTGGGCAAGTCGACACTGCTCAAGTGCCTGATCGGCCACACGCCGTTCTGCGATGGTGAGATCTCGACACTCGGCGAAGCCTTCCGCAGTGCGCCGAGCGGTCCGCAGCTCAAGCGCATGCGCCAGCAGATCGGCTTCGTCTTCCAGCACCACGGCCTCGTGCGTCGGCAGTCGGTGCTGACCAATGTCGTTCACGGCAAGCTTGGCCTTCCCGGCACCTGGCGCGCCTGGCACCAGGCGATCGCCGAACGCGAATGCCGGGAAGAGGCGATGGACGCGCTTGATCAGGTGAAGCTCTCCCACAAGGCGACCGCACGCGCCGACGAACTCTCCGGCGGTCAGGCGCAGCGCGTCGCGATCGCCCGCGCCTTGGTGCGCAAGCCCAGGCTGATGATCGCCGACGAGCCGGCTGCCAGCCTCGATCCGACGGCGGGTCGCGACGTGATGGCGCTGTTTTCTGATCTCGTCCGGGAACGGGGCATAACGCTGGTCCATACGACCCACGACATGGAGCATGCGCTGAGCTTTGCCGACCGGATCGTGGCGTTGAAGGCCGGCCACGTGCATTTCGACCTTCCGGTGGCCGAAGTCGACCGCAAACGCCTGGAGGGCGTGTTTCATGCGTGAGGTCGCACCCGCCCGTTTTTTCCGCGCCTCGCCGTTTGTTTTTGCCATCCTCGTCGCTCTTGGTGCGCTGCTCGTCGTCTCGGCCACGCAGGTGGCGCCAACGCCGAGCCAGCTTCTGAACGGTGCGCCACGGATGGCGAACCTGATTGAGCGCATGCTGCGGCCGAGCTTTGAACCCGGTTTTCTGATGCGCGTCACCTGGCGCACGATTGAGACGCTGCAGATCGCCTTCGTCGGCACCGTCATCGGCGTGCTGCTCAGTCTGCCGATCGCCTGGCTCGCTTCGCGCACGCTGTCGCCGATCGGGCCCTTCCGACACGTCTTCAAGGTAATGATCTCGCTCTTCCGCACCGTGCCGGACATGGTCTGGGCGCTGCTCTTCGTCGCCTCCATCGGGCTTGGCGCGGTGGCCGGCACCATGACCATCATCATCGACACGATCGGCTTCTGCGGTCGCTTCTTCGCCGAAGCGATCGAGGATGCTGACAAGGAGCCGCAGGAGGCTCTGTTCTCCGCCGGTGCGGGACGTTTTTCTGTGCTCTCCGGCGCCGTCGTGCCCGATATCATGCCGTCCTTGATCAACACTTCGCAGTTCGCGCTTGAAAAGGCGGTCCGCTCGTCGGTGGTGCTCGGCCTCGTAGGTGCCGGCGGCATCGGCCAGGAACTGAAAGTCGCCTTCGACCTTTTCCAGTACCGCAACGCCTCGACCATCATCCTCGTGATCTTCGTGATCGTTCTGGTGATGGAGCTTGCGACCGACCGGCTGCGGCAGAAGGCGCAATGAGGCGGCCGGCATGCACCTCATAAAGTGCCTTCAGATAATCTCACCAGTCCTTGAAGCATAACGCGAACGCTTTCGTTGGCAGAGTCGATGGGAGCGGACAGTCTTGTGTCGGCCCCGATCCGGTCACCACTAGGCTTGGAGCCAATGTCCGCTTGGTGCACAGGCGACGTGACGCCGCCACTGAGCATATGGTTCCGCTGCCTGAGGCGGCGAAGTCAGAAAAGCCGGCGAATGAGCTGGACGGAATTCGAGCCCTTGACCGCACGCTTCGAACTGCCAGTCCCACGTATAGCTCGAACTTGGGAGAAGGCCAGGAGGTGACGCGGTTTACTCTCGGGAAGAGCCGGGTGCGGGAAATCCGCCCGCTCGGATCTGTGAGGGAGAAGCTGAATGGCATAGCTACTCGACCATGAACAAGGCCTCGGCTTCCGTGGTTTGGGTCGATATGGTTGGCGCGAATGTGTCCCGGCGATATCTGTCGATGAAGGCATTGATCGAGAGTGTGCGGATGTCAGGAAGGCGGCCGCGCAGCGTGTCGTGGTGCCAGTCCCACCAAGCGATATCGAGCAGTGCTGCGGCCTGCTCCTCGTTGAAGCGTCGCTTGATTGCCCTTGCGGGAACACCACCGACGATTGTGTAAGGTTCGACATCCTTCGAGACGACCGCACCGGCGCCGATCACCGCGCCGGTGCCGATCGTCACGCCGGCAAGTACCGTGACGCCGTGGCCGATCCACACGTCGTGGCCGATGGTCACCCAGTGATCCTTGCGCCATTGGAAGAACTCGGTGTCGTCTTCGCCCAGCCCGTATTGTGCTGCACGGTAGGTGAAATGGTGCTGGCTCGCGCGCCAGGTGGCGTGGTTGCCCGGGTTAATGCGCGCACCTTCGGCAATCGAGCAGAACTTGCCGATGGTCGACCATACGACGTTGCCGCCCTTGACGATGTAGGAATAGTCACCGAACTGACTTTCCCGCATGCTGACATGGGCCTGGATCTCGGTCCATTTGCCGAGTTCGCAGCCGACGACCGTCGCCGTTTCATGGATGGTCGGAGCTTCCGACAGCATTTTCATTTCGCGTGTTCCCATTTGCCGATGAACCGCTCGCGGATTGCGCCGGAGAGGGCGTCGATGACATAGACCATGGCGATGATCAGGAAGATGATCGACCAAGCCTCGTCCCATCGATAGGCGCCGATGCGGTCGGAGAGGATGAAGCCGATGCCGCCGGCGCCGACAATGCCGAGAATGGTACCTGAGCGGACATTGGATTCGAAGTTGTAGAGGGTGATTGAAAGAAGCACCGGCCAGACCTGCGGCAGCATCCCGAAGCGGATGGCCTGGGAGCGAGACCCTCCGGAGGCAACAACGCCCTCGACGGGCTTCTTGGAGATGTTCTCGATCGCCTCGGCGTAGAGCTTGGCAAGAACACCGATTTCGCCCACCGCGATCGCGAGCACTCCGGGAAGCGGGCCGAGGCCGAAGGCGCGGATGAAGACGAGCGCCAGGATCAGCGTCTCGAAGGCGCGTATGATGTCAAAGCCTCGCCGAACGCCGAAGCGGAAGAAGGCGAACCGGTTGATGTTTTTGGCGCCGAGAAAGGAGAGCGGAAAGGCAACCACGGCGCCAAGCAGCGTCCCGAGAAAGGCCATGGCGAGCGTTTCGCCGAGGCCCGTCAGGATATCGCTTACCTGATCCCATTCCGTCCAGATATGGGGTGGGAACATGAAGGAGAGAACGCGCCCGAGGCGGCTAAGACCGTTGATGATGCGTTCTGGCGTGAAGCCGAAATCATAGAGGCACCAGGCAAACAGCGCGGTAAAGCCGAGCATCAAACCCCAGCGCTTCAGCCGCATCTCCATGGACGGACGGAAGGCGAGCGGCATGGACTGGCGCAGCGCCAAGATTTCCGCGCGGGTAACGGTTGTCATCAGTGGATCCTTTCCATGCCGATGATCCGGTGGCGCAGCTTTTCCGAGCCCCAGTCGATCACAAAGACTGTGACGAAGACGATGATGAAGAGCGCCGACAAATCGGTGTATTCCTGCAACGATACGGCAGTGCGAAGCTCCTGACCCAGGCCGCCGGCGCCGACATAGCCGATGATCGAGGACGAACGCACATTGATCTCGAAACGCAGCAGCGTGTAGCTGATGATGTTCGGCAGGATCTGCGGCACCGCGCCATAGCGTATCTGGTCAGCCCTGCTGCCGCCCGCCGATTTGACGCCCTCCAGCGGGCGCATGTCGATGTTCTCGTTCACTTCCGAATAGAGCTTGCCGAGCGCCCCGCAGGTATGGAGCGCGATCGCCAACACGCCCGCCATCGGGCCGACCCCGAAACAGAAGACGAAGATCAGCGCGAATACCAGTTCCGGCACCGTACGGGCAATTTCGAGATAGCGGCGCGACAGCCAGAGCATCCACCTGCTGGGTGAGAGGTTGCGCGCCGCCGGGAAGGACATGACGAAGCCGCCGGCCACCCCAAGGGCGGTCGCCATAAAGGCAATGAGCACGGTTTCGAGGAGGAGCCAGCCCCAGACCTTCCACCGCCAGAACCACGCGGCGAGGTCTGCACCAAGCGTTTCCGACGACAGCTGAGGAACGGTCTTGGCAAGGTATTCGCCGAGCCGTGGCAAGCCTGCGAGCAGGATCCAGCGTTCGGCTCTGCTGCCGTCAGACAGCGTGATCTGGCTGACTTTGAGGAGATTGGAGAAATCGGCTGTCACAACAAAGGCGATCAGCAGAGCCGCCGTCACGACGAGGAAGGTCAGCCGCCCGCGGGCGCGGTGGCGGGCATAGGCGCGTTCGAAATCCAGCACCGCCTGGGAAGGGGCTGCGGCAGGGGCGAAGGTCATGACGTTTCCCTGTAAAAAAGGGGCGATCCCTGTCGAGATCGCCCCGTCTGCGTTTCGCTCGGGATCAGCTCTTGCGCTGGGCCTTCAGCCAGGCGCGCATGTCGACGATCCACTGGTAGCGGTCATGGTCAACTTCGACGTAGCCCTTGGCCGTCGAGTTTTCGGCGCCGGTCATTTCCTTGAAGGCTGCCGGATCGGCTGTCGGCACGTTCTTCACGGCATCCTTCATGGCGCTGACCATTTCTGCCGGCAGGTTCCTGCGGGCGGTGAAGGGGCCGGACGTGATCTCGGGCGACTCCCAGATCCAGCAGACTTCGCCGGCCTTGATCATGCCCTTGGAGACCATGCGCTGGGGAATGCCGCTCTTCTCGTTGTTGATATAGGTGGCGGCTGCATCAAACTGGCCGTTGACGACGCCTTGAACGCCGGCCTCGTGGCTGCCGGAGAATGGCGTTGCCGAGAAATAGGTCGAGGGCTCGAAGCCCTGCTGCACGAGGTTGTAGTTCGGAACGGCATAGCCGCTGGTGGAATCCGGATCGGCAAAGGCCAACACCTTGCCCTTAAGGTCCTCGATCTTCTTATAGGGGCTGTCGCAGCGCACCGTAATGACCGAGAAATAGCCGGTAGAATCGTCTTCCTGAACCGCGGTCAGCAGTGGAACGACGCCGCCGTCGGTCTCGGTATAGGCGGCTGCATAGGCCGAGGAGCCGAGGAAGGCGAATTCGATCTGGTCAGCGGCGAGTGCCTGGACGACGCCGTCGTAGTTGCCAGCGGTGAAGAGCTCGACGTCGATGCCGAGGGTCTTTTCAAGATAGGCCTCAAAAGGCTTGTAACGAGCAACACGATCCTTCTCGTTCTCGCCGGACAAAACGCCGAAGCGAACGACCTTGTAGTCGGACTTCCAGTCGGCAGCGATGGTCGGCAGGGCAAAAAGCGTGAGGAGGGCTGTGGCGGCGATGAGACGCATTGGTATTCTCCCAGAGGTTGATCAGGCCGGAACCGCCGACCGGATGGAGGTCGAGGTGATGGATTCGTTGAACTCGGTGAGGCCGGAACTGCCGTAGATGTCGCGAACGACCTCGTCGGTGAGGTTGCGGGCGCTGCCGTCAAACATGACGAGGCCGGAGCGCATGGCGACGATGCGGTCACAATAGGCGCGCGCCGTGTCGAGCGTGTGCAGGTTGACGATAACGGTGATGCCGTCCTCGATGTTGATGGTGCGCAGCGCCTCCATGACGCGCATGGCGTTGCCGGGGTCGAGGCTGGCGATCGGTTCGTCGGCAAGCAGGATACGCGGCTCCTGCAGGAGTGCGCGGGCGATGGCAACGCGCTGTTGCTGACCGCCTGAAAGCGTGCCGGCGCGCTGCAGGGCCTGCGGGGCGAGATCGAGCCGGTCGAGCGCACGGATCGCCAATGCACGTTCGGCGTCGGAAAAGCGCATCGCCATGGAGCTCGCGAAACCATGCGAGGAGATGCGGCCGACCAGCACGTTGGTCAGCACGTCGAGCCGCTCGATCAGATTGAATTGCTGAAATATCATCGCGCATTCGCGACGCCACTGGCGCAGCGCTCGTCCGTTGAGCGACGTGATCTGGCGCTCGCCGAAATGGACGCTGCCGTCCGTCGGGTCGATCAGCCGGTTGATTAGGCGCAGAAGCGTGGACTTGCCGGCACCCGAGCGGCCAATGACGCCTACAAACTCTCCGGCGGCGATGTCGAGACTGACACCGTCGACGGCTCTGGTCGGGCCGAAGCTGCGGCCGAGATTGCGAAGGGAGAGCGTGTTCTTTTCCATGAAGCGATCATGGAGCGCCTCTGTGAGGGGTCTGAGTAGCAACGGAACAGAAAACCTACATAAGGATTTCACGGCTCGTCATCGGGGTCGGCGGTTTTCGGATCGCGTAGAGGCCTGAGTTCGCCTCGGGCCACGAAATCGGGGAGCGTGAAGGCGTATCGACCAAGCATGTTGACGTGACGGAAGCCGAGCGGCGAGAGACGCGTGACATCCTCCGGCTTGACGTCGTAGCCTTCAGTCAAGAGCTGGTTGACGGCTGCATCCGTGTAGATCGTGTTCCAGAGCACGACGAGATTGACGACCAGGCCGAGTGCTCCGAGCTGATCTTCCTGTCCCTCATGATAGCGCTGCCGCAGTTCACCACGTTTTCCATGAAAAATGACGCGGGCGAGCTGGTGGCGACCCTCACCTCGATTGAGCTGGACGAGAATACGGCGCCTGTAGCTTTCATCATCAATGAAGCGCAGGAGGTAGAGCGTCTTGATAAGGCGGCCGAGTTCCTGCAGGGCGCGAGCGAGACGGGTTGGCCGGTCATTGGTCTGGAGGGTTCGGGTGAGGCCAGCGGCCTGGACGACGCCGAGTTTGAGGGAGCCGGCAAGCCGCAACAGATCGTCCCAATGCTCGATGATCAGCTTCATGTTGATCCTGTTCGCCGCGAGATCGTCGAGGATGCCGTAGTTGGCTTTTGCATCGGCGCGCCAGAATCTTGCCCCGCCGACATCTGCGATGCGAGGGCTGAACTGGTATCCGAGCAGATAAAAGATGCCGAAGACGGTGTCGGTATATCCGGCCGTGTCGGTCATGATCTCGGTGGGCTGAAGCTCGGTCTCCTGTTCCAGCACGACGGCGAGGAGGTTGAGGCTGTCGCGCAGGGTGCCTGGAACGGTCATGGCGTTGAGGCCGGTAAACTGATCTGAAGCGAGATTGTACCAGGTGATACCGCGCTCCTGCCCAAAATATCGCGGATTGGGGCCGGAATGAATGGTGCGGACCGGCACGACGAACCGCAATCCATCGGCGGACGCCACTTCACCGCCGCCCCATTTTCTCGCCAGGGGGATGGCGTTTTGCGCCGCGACCAGAGCGGCGTTTGCGGCGGTCAGCGTCTCGGCGCGCAGGAAGTTCTGCTTGACCCAGCTGAGCCGGGAGCGTCGAAGTGCCGGGGTATCGATGCGAACCAGCGGCTCGAATCCGGTATTGGTCGCTTCGGCGACAAGAACGGCGCAGATGCTGGTTGCGATGTTTTCCGCGCGTGAGCCGCCCTCGCTGGCGTGGGTGAAGAGATCGGCAAAGCCGGTTTTCGCATGCATTTCCATGATCAGTTCGGGCAGATCGAGCCGAGGCAGACGCGCATCGATCGCGGCGCGCAGCGCGATGAGGCTAGGCGGTTCCTCGATCTTTTCCAGGCGATCGAGGGACAGGTCCGAGCCTTCCGAGGTATTGATGATGGTGACGGCCGGGTTCAGCGGGACACGATCGGCGGTTTCCCTATAGGCTCGGTCTAGCCGGCTCGACAAACGCCCGAGTTCTTCGTCAGCAACGGTGGACACTCCGACGGTGCGGCAGACCGTCGGACGTGCAGCTTCCCATGCTGGACCTGATAGCAGCCCCTTGCGCGGATCGGCATACCGCAGTGAGTGAACCGGAAAGATGTCGCGCCGGCGAATGGCGCGGCGCAGTTCGTCCAGGATGCAGAGCCGATATCCTGTCAGATCGACAGCGCCATCGGCAGTCTTGAGTTGGGTCTGCCATGCCTTTGGCGCAAAGGCTGTTGGTGGTGGGCCGGCGCGCTTGCGGCCGGAATGAACCACACGGAGATAATCAATGGCCTCCAGCAAGGGCCGGCCGGCGGGAGCCGCGCCGAGATCGAGGCCGGCGAGCAGTCCCGGCGTATAGGCAATCTTGCGATTGTGCTTCCTGAGTTCGGTAAAGTAGGTGTCGTCGTGAGGTTCCGCGAGGGTGCCGACACGCTCGACGGCCGCGTCAAGCGCCTGCCTGTCGATCAGGTCGAAGATTGCGGTGCGGACTGCATCGTCGGGCGTTTCGGGATCGAGAATGACGATCGCCGCGTCGCGTAACTTCAGTGCCGCTGCATCCAGGTCTCGCAGCGACCGCAATCTTGCCAGCTTGGCGGCCGACGACGCCTCCGACACCATCGATGTCGTAACCGCGTCGAACAGATCGATGACATCATCCCCGGCCGATGCTTCGAGTGTTCGAATAAAGGCCAGCAGGGTTGCAGCGCGCCGGTCGGCCGGCAGACGCGAAACGGCCTGAGCCTTTGCAGCGCTGGCAAACCGCGCCAGCGCCGTGACTTTACCCGGTGGCAGCCGATCGAGCGACGGCAGGCCGCTTGCGAGGGTGCGAATCTCTTCCAGACGGCCGAGTGCACGGCTGATCTCCCGCCCGCTCTGAATGTACGGTCCATCGCGCAGCCGGTCGAGCGGGCTTTGCCGACTGCCTTCGGAAACAGCGACCAGGCTATCCAGTCGCGCACGCTGCTCGGGCGTCATCGACTCGATCAGCAATCTATGCAGCCGGCTGTTCGCCCGTGTGCGAACCCTTGCCACGGCCCTTTCCAGCACAGACAGGCCCGGCAGCAGGACCTTGGCTTCCAGCAACCATGCGACGGCCCGGTCGAAGAGAGCCGACGGTCGGTCCGATCCCGTCCAGCACAGGGCGTAAAGAAAGCGGTTGAGACGGAACGCGACACCGAAATCGGTATAGGTTCGGTAGCCGTAGTGCTGACGAATGCGAGGCGCATGGCGCCAGCGCCCTTCGCTGCGGGCATATTCGGCAATCAACTCTTCGGGCTCGGTGAGCGAAAGCTGGCGGGCGGTGAAGCGCAGGGCCGGAACAGGTGCCTCTGTGGGGTCTTCCGGAAAGGTGCCGAGTATGCGCAACGATCCGAGCTGGACGGCGACGCCCAGACGATTGTGATCGCCGCGATGCAAGGCGACGAACGCACGATCGGCGTCATCGAGGTGGAAATAGCGAGCCAGTTGATCCGGGGTAAGCTCGTCGGGAAAACAGCCATATTCCCGCGCCTGGCTCTCGCTCAGATATCCTACCGGCACGGTCTTTTACGCCTGCATGCTATTGTCGCGTTTCGCTCGACGCTTGCTTGCCAGCAGATCACTTGCCCGCTCGCGAGGCTTTCCCTTGGCATCGACGTAGGCATAGAGCGTCGACAACGACACACCGAGTTCAGCCGCGACATCACGCGCAGCGTTGTCGCGATCTGCCATCATGGCCATGGCCGCCTTCAGCTTCTTCAGTGTCATGACGCGCGGGCGCCCACCAGCCCGGCCTCGGGCACGCGCCGCTGCCAGCCCCGCCATGGTGCGTTCGTGGATGAGATCGCGCTCGAACTCCGCCAGGGTGGCAAAGATGCCGAAGACGAGGCGCCCGGTTGTCGTCGTGGTGTCTACGTCGCCGGTCAGGACCTTCAGGCCGATCCCTTGCTTCTGAAGGTCGCTGACCAGGCCGACCACATGGGCAAGCGAGCGGCCGATGCGATCGAGCTTCCACACTACCAGAGCGTCACCAGCCCGCGCGATCTCAAGCGCTTTAGCCAAACCCGGCCGTTCTGTTGCACGGCCCGAGCATACGTCGTCGAAAATCTTCTCACATCCGGCGCGTTCAAGACCGTCGCGTTGGAGATCGAGATTCTGCTCGATGGTCGAAACCCGCATATAACCAATCAGCATCGGCGCTCCCCGTTTCACATTAACTTAGACGGCAGAGAGTTTATCGGCTATAGGTTTCTGCACGGGTATTTATAGAATTTGACCGCTCTGCGGAAATTGTTGCGATCTGCTTTGCGGCGTCACATCAAACCGGGGTTTGTTGCGACGTTCGGGCAGGGCTTTTGTGGATGCCACCGGCGGGGCAAAATCTCTTGCGAGCGAAACGTGATGACTGACAACGACGACCACCAGGATGTCGCGGACCTGCAGCCAGAAGATAAGATGGGCTTTGCTGTTCCGAAGACACCGACCCACTCGCTCATGCTTTTGAACAGCTACATGCGCACCGACATGCTGCAACACATCCATTTGCGCCTTCATAAGATGAGGGCTGAGGACGGACCTGGTTCGCCGTTGCATCATATGGCGAAAAGCCTCGAACAGGTTATCGACACCTGGGGCGACATCAATCTGTTCGAGTGTTTTACCCGCAACCAATTCCACATCGATCCGGATTACGAGTTTCGGCCGGAGCAGGATTACCCCCACGACATCAGGCTGATGAAGCATCACCTCAAATGCCACAGGAAAACGATCAAGGAGCTGGGCCGCTGGCGCTGACCGCTGAGCTGTGAAATCCCTTATGTAGGTTTTCTGTTCCGTTGCTACTCAGACCCCTGTGACAGCGACATATCATCCGAATGAATTTAAATTGGAGGATTTGCGACAGTTCTGTAGCAGCCTCAGCGGCGCTCCAAGCCCTGTAGACAAGGGCAAAAGAGAAACGGGCCGCGCAATGCACGGCCCGTCTCACAGTGATAGGCTCCCTCGCGATCTTACGCTGCGCGGGCTAAAGTGAGCGAACCGTCGGAATAGATTTTGCGGCCGCCCCGGAAGACGCAGCGGACATGGCCGATGCCGTTGTCGTCGGCGACAAGGAGGTCGGCTTTTTTTCCGACTGCGATCTCGCCGCGATCGGAAAGCCCGAGCGCCTGGGCTGGATTGGACGTCGCCAGCCGGCAGGCACCGGAAAGTCCGTGCTTGTCGGTTTTTGACAGTTCCAGCACCGCCGGCAGGATGGCCGAGGGATGATAATCGGCGGCCAGGATATCCAGCAGTCCGGCGGCATGAGCGTCGCGCGCCGAAAGATTGCCTGAATAGGACTGTCCGCGCAGCGCGTTTGGCGCGCCCATGGCGTTCATCAGGCCGAGCCTCTTCGCCTCGGCGGCGGCCTCGAGGGTGACCGGGAACTCGCTGATCAGGACGCCAAGCGAGTGCATCAACTGCACCTTGGCCACGGTGTCGTCGTCGTGGCTGGCGATCACCACACCATGGGCATGGCAGGCTTTGGAGATCGCATCCAGCGTATGCGTCATTACGTCGGCAGGCTGGGTGCGTTCCTCGATGCGCCGCGCGATCGACTGTGCGGCCTCTTCGAGGCTCGTGCCCTTGTCGCGGGCGAGCCTTTCGACGTGGCGCTCCACATTGCGATACTGACCCTGTCCCGGCGTACGATCGTTGAGCGAGATCAGATCTACGGAACCCTCGGCGATCAGCTCCTCGATCACGGCAAGCGCCTTGGGGAAGGTGATTTCGAAGCGGGCATGGACTTTGTGATCGACCAATAGCTGGTCGCGCATGGTCTTGATAGCGCGAATGACGCTGCTGGTGTGCTCGTAGCTGCGCAGGTGCCCGTAGGTCGAAGCCGGGCTAAAGGATAGCGCGGCATAGGCGGTCGTGACGCCGGAAACAGCAAGACGGCGGTCGAGATCGCGCAGACCGAGCTCAAGCGGCATGCGCACATTCGGCCGTGGTTCCACCTCGCGTTCCACCATGTCGCCGTGCATGTCGATGAAGCCCGGCATAAGGATCAGGCCTTGCGCCGACATATCGGCATTGGCGACGGGTTTTTCCGAGATTTCGGCGATCATTCCGTCCTCGATGCGCACCGCAGCGTTCGGCAGCATGCGGTCTAGCAGCACCACCCGGCAATCAGAGATCCACATTGGCAAGTTCCTCAAAAGCATGAAGTTCGATTTCCCGGTCGATGAGACCCGCTACATCGCCCGGGTGGTGAAAGACGCCGATCATGGCGACACCCTGCGCCTTGAGGTCGGCGAGACGGTCGACCAGCGCCTTTCGGGCGCCGGCATCGAGGGAGGCCGTGGGCTCATCGAGCAGCAACAGCCGCTGCGGCAGGATGAGCGCTCGTGCGAGGTTCACCTTCTGCTGTTCGCCGCCGGAAAAGGTGGTGGGATAGGCTTTCCAGAGATTGCGCTTGACGCCGAAGGCCTCCAGCCAGCGCCGCGCCTCGACGAGCGCTTCTTCGTGCTGCATGCCCGCTTGGCGCAAGGGTTCGGCAACGATATCCTCGGCAGGAACCCGCGGACGGGCGATCAGGAATTGCGTGACGAAACCGATCTCACGCCGGCGCAGAAACGCGATATCGACATCGGCTGCCCTGGCAAGGTCGATGCGGCCTTCAGCCGTGTGATACCAGATCTGGCCCGCGCGTGGAAGGTAGCTGCGATAGAGGGTGCGCAGAAGCGTCGATTTTCCGACGCCGTTCGGGCCCCTCAAAAGCAGGAATTCGCCTGGTTTCAGTGTGAAACCAATATCGGAATATGCGTGAAGGTTCTGGTCGAGATGGTGCATGTGGAAGGTTTTCGAGAGGCCTTCCACCTCCAGGACGGGCTGCATGGCGGCCTCACAATTTGGCGTGAACGAGTTGCTGGGTGTATGCGTGCTGGGGATCCTGGAAGATCTGGTCGACCAGGCCTTCCTCGACCACGCGACCGCGCCGCATGACCATGACCCGGTCGGCCATGGTACGGATCACGCCGAGATCGTGGCTGACGATGACCATTGTGATCGCTCGGTCCCGCTGCAGCCGCTTCAAGGTGTCAAGCACCAGTGCCTGTACCGAGACGTCGAGGCCTGTGGTCGGCTCGTCGAGCAGGAGCAGTGCCGGTTCGAGGGCGATCGCCTTGGCGAGCTGCACCCGCTGCTGCATGCCGCCGGACAGTTCGATCGGACGCGCATCCATGCGCTCCAAAGGGAATTCCGAAGCGTCGAGCGCCTCTCGCGCCTTTGAGCGCAGTTCGGCGAAACTCCGCTCGCCGGCGATGAGCAGACGCTCGGCCACGTTGCCGGAGCTGGTATGCCCCATCAGGAGCCCGAGATGCGGGTTCTGATAGACAATACCGATCTGGCGCGCGCAAAGCATACGGCGAGCGAAGCGGTCGAGATCGAACAGGTTGCCATCGAGCTCCGGCAGGGCCAGGCGATAGTCACCGCTGTCGGGCGTGTCCTCAAGGTTCATCATCCTCAAAAGGGTGGACTTGCCCGAGCCGCTTTCGCCGACGATGCCGAGCACTTCGCCCGGATAGACGGTCGCGGACACGTCCTGAAGAGCGACCACGCTGCCGAAGCGTTTGCTGACGTCGGTCATCGTCAGAAGCGGCGGGGTCGTCATCAGTTGCGGGGCATTCAGCCGCCGCGCAGCCAGATTTTCTCCGATCATGGGCGGAATGCTCCGTGCTCGTACCAGGTTTCGCCCTGCTTGACGTCCAGCCCCTCGGCACGGCGAATAGCCTTGATGCCAAGATTGCTGTCAGACAGCTCGAATTGTGAGCCGCCGTCGTCCTGTGGGATCTCGTTCATGAAATAACCTCTGACGCCTGAGCGGTGGCAGGTGAGGTCGGCATGGTCCTCGACCTTGTAGGGCACGTCGGAGAAGACCAGCGGCTCGACCCGCGTGAAGGGCGGCACGGCATACAGGCGCTTCTCTCGCCCGGCCGAAAGAAAGGTGAGGTGCTTTGCCATGTCGAGCTTTGGCACGTCCCAGCGCGGGATCGGCGACGGTGTCATGACATGGCGACCATTGACGAGGGAAGGGTAGGACGCGCCCTGCATGATGCGGCCCGAACGCACGATCTGCTCATAGAGCGTCAGCCACAGCCGGCCGTAATCGGCGTCGGCATGCATCTGGCGGGCGATCGACATGTTGGGCTCGACCGGGCGCAGCGGTTCGGGATTTGGCACCTGCAGCACGAGGATCTGATCCTCGCGCAGCTTTTCCTCAGGGATACGGTGCCGGCTCTGAATGATCGTTGCCTCCTGCGTGTCCCAGGTCTCACCGGCGCCGGATACGCGCGAAAGGAATCGGCGGATCGAGGCGGCGTTGACGCTGTCGTCGGCGCCCTGGTCGATCACCTTGATCACGGAGGAGGGCTTGATCAGGGTCAGCGTCACTTGCAGGCCGCCGGTGCCCCAGCCGCGCGCAATCGGCACCTCGCGGCTGGCATAGGGCATCTGGCAGCCGGGCACGGCGATCGCCTTCAGCATCTTGCGGCGCAGCTCGCGCTTGGCCGAGGCATCAAGGAAGCCGTAGCTGAAGGCTTCCCATGGCTTTGTGAGTGCGGAAAGGCTCATGCCGGCTCCTTCACGGGCTTATGTGTGTTCGTTACGTCGCTGGCAGGGGCCGCCGTCTTCTTCGCGTCGCGCAAGGCGTCGAGCGAAGACTGGAAGGTGACGTAGTGCGGCAGCTTGAAATGGATGCAGAAACCCGAGGCTTCTACGGGTTCGGTGTGGTAGAGGAAGAATTCCTCGTTGACGGGTGAATTCTGATCCGCCGCTGCCGAATTCAGATCCAGCGTCGCGCCAGCGATGGTCTTGATTTCGTTCCAGCCGAGTGTCGCGCAGAAGCCGAGCTGAAGCTGGCCGCCTTTTCCTTTGCTCGTGACTTCCGCCTGCGAGACGCGGACGCGACCAGCCGAGAAAACCGTGCCCGCGGGATGGCGCACACGCACCTCCGCTTCTGCAAGTCGCAGTTCGTTGACGGTCGGATGCGCGTTGCCATAGCCGCGCATCGCCGAATAGCCGAGTGCCAGCACACCGCCAGTGTCGGCGCGAGCCAGGCTTTGCAGCGTATGGGCGCGCTTGGCCGGAAAGAGAAGCGGCTCGCGGGTGAGGTCTGGAATGTCTTCAAGGGCGACTTCGTCGGCGGCGACGTCGGCGACCAGTCCCTGCGCCTTCTGCCAGGCGGCAAGCGACGGCTGGCGTGCCGGAGCAGGTTTTGCCGCGGGTTCAACCGGGGCCGGCATGAAGGGTTGGCCTTCCAGCACGCCGGTCGCCAGCAGACGGTGCGAATAGTCGAGCGTCGGGCCGAGCACCTGACCGCCGGGAATATCCTTGAAGACAGCAGAAATGCGGCGGTGCGTGAACAGGCTTTCCTGCGTCACCGGTTCGGCGATCGCAAGGCGCGGTTGGGTGGTCCGCCAGGCACGCAGAAGGAGCACCGCCTCGTATAGGTCGCCGCCGGCCTGGGCGAGCGCAAGTGCTGCCAGATCACGGTCGTAGAGCGAGGCCTCGCCCATCACGCGATCGATCAGGTAAGGCAGACTGTCGCGGACGTCCGCGACACGCTCCATGTCAATCGTCCCCATTTCTGCGCGGTAGAGCCGCTCAGACTGTTCAATGGCACGTTCACCGCCTCGAGTTGCCACATAGGCCATCAGAGCACCTCCACCGTGGTTGAGCGTGGCAGACCGACAACGCGGTCTCCATCGATGAAGAAGAGTTCGAACCCGGTCGGGTAGAGGCAACGCGTCGCGCGAAGCGTCCAAACATCAGGCCTGAGGCCGCCGAGGCGGATATCCTTATAAGTTTCGATGCCGGGGCCGCGCAGGCGAAGCCCTTGTCCCTCGCCAATCCTCGCCCCTGAAAACACCGTCGCGCCGTCATCGGGATAGAGATGCGAGCCCGCAGGCACGACGGCCAGATCGCGAATGCCCGCCTCCGCTTCGAGATCGAGGAAGGCGTGGTCAGCGTCGCGCGCGCCGCTAATCGCCGCTCCGGTCGAGGCGATCAGCGGCAGGAGCGTCTTGTGGCCCGAAAAGACCCGGCATTCGCGGTCAACCAGCGTTTCGACGATGGCTTCCAGGCCCAGCTGCGGCAGTGATTGCACTGTGCCGGGGCGAGCGAGCGCCCACATCAGGGCATCGTAGGTGGCATTGTGAAGCCGCTCCAGGTCGTTTGGAACGGGGACAGCAATCAGGGCGGAGGCATTCATCAGAAGGTCTCCATGTCTACGCGGGTCGCCTCGACCGCGCGAAGGCGTTCGGTGTCGACTGCCACGATCGTCAAGGCCTCATCTTCCACGAAGTTGCTGACGCGCGCGGCAAGGGTTTCGATCGATCCGGCGGCGTCCACGATCGCCATTGCCATGGCGCGCTCGAGGTCGCGGCCGACGATCATGCCATAGCCTTCAGTGCCGTTGGACTGGAGCCGGATATGCGCCTCTGCCACCAACACCTCGCCGAGATGAAAATCTGTGCCCTTTACTGTGTCGCGCATCGGCAGCATCGCGAGCCCTGTGCGGCTCTGGATGACGTCGATCGCGCCGAGCGGTGGAAGAAGCTCTTCCGCGAAGGCCTTCAGCGCGGCTGCATCGGCGCGCGCAAGGGTTTCGAGCCGGCGGGCGTGGTCTTCGCCTGGCGCACCGGCATGCTGGAACTGTGTTGTCATGGGGTCTTGCCTTCCTCGCCCACGAAGGGGTCATCGAGACTGTCGAAAGAAAACTGGACACGGTCGCCCGCCCAGACCGCCTCGGAGTAACCCAGCGCCGTACCCTTGGCATCGACGTCGATTTTGGTGACGATCATAACGGGATGATCCGGATGTTGCCGCAGCAGCCTGGATTCCTCCGGCTCGGCGCGGCGGGTGAAGATGGTGGTGCTCTTGCGGAAATAGTCCGTGACCCCGTGGTCACGATAGATCTCGGTCACGGAAACGCCGGCCTCGCGGCGCGCGCCTAGATCGGGAAAGAGCGCGACCGGATGAAAGGCGATGCCGAGATTGATCGGCATGTCGTCGGCCAGGCCGCGCCTCATGATCCGGTGGACCTCGGCCCCGCGAGCGATGCGTAGCGCCTCGGCCACACGGTCGGGTGCCGGCACGATCGTGGAGGAAAGATGCTCTCCGTAAGGCTTATAGCCCTGGCCTATCAGGTTCTCGCGGAAACGCGTCCTGCGCCCGATCTGGTAGTTTATCAGCCGGGCCGCCTCGACGAAGGTGCCGCGCCCCTGTTCTACCCTGAGCTTACCCTCGACCGCGAGCGCCGGAACTGCGCGCCGGACCGAGTGGCGACCGACACCGAAGACCTCGCACAGCTCGGGCTCCGTCGGCAACCGGGCGCCGGGAGCAAGTTTGCCGGAGGCAATGTCACCGGCCAGGTGGTCTTTGATGATTTGCCAGGTGTCTCTCTGCATGCGCTATCCATGATTCATTCGAATGAATCATGGATAGCGCATGCGTATGACGTAGCGATGACACGGCCTTGATCCTCAAAACTGCACGGGACCACCACTCCTCGGGCAATGCCAATCTGCAGTTGAGATGTAAGCTGCCTATCGCTGCGGATGCTGTCGTTGCTCATCGTGATGCGCGGTTTGCTTCCGATGGGAACGGCAAAATGGCGCTCTTCTTAACCGTGACAGGACCTTGGCTTGACATGGCGCTGATGGCTTTCGTCGTCGGGACCGTCGGGTCGATCTGAACAGCCCCGGATTTGTCGGAGACTGCTTTGTTTAAGCCATTCAGCCATCGCCAGTTTTCTTGAGCTTTTCAATCCATCAGCCTTGCGGCCCTGCCACTGCGCCTGGTGGCGCTGTTGTAGTATTCAGAAGCTTGCTGGACGGATCTGTGTCGTGATTGCTCCATCGCCTCAGGCAGAGGAATGCCGCGATTGGCCGCTTCCGTGAGATAACCCGACCGCAGGCCGTGGGCTGAGAAGTTGTTCGGATCGAGACCGGCCATTTCGGGGCTCCGTGGGCATTTCTACATTAATACACGCTAAGGGAATTTGAAGTTGTTTGGATTGAAGCGGTTAGCCCGGATTGGCCTGAAGCGTTCGAGGGGTCGGTCAATTTCGTTCCAGAGGTAGTCGCCGGTGAGCGCGATATGCGCCCATGGTAGTGGTGCGACCTGGGAGAGCAGCTCGTCCGGAATGATAATACCCTGACTGCTGATATAATCGACAGCACGGCTGAGATAGACAGTGTTCCACAGGATGATGGCGTTGACGACGAGGTTAAGACCGGACGCGCGGTAAGCCATGGTTTCGGCGACGCGGTTGCGCAATTCGCCGAGCTGGTGGAGGAAGATGGCGCGTGCGAGAGCATGACGGCTTTCACCCTTGTTGAGGATCGCATGCGATCTGCGGCGCAGTTTCGTATCGAGCAGCCAGTCGCAGATGAAGATCGAGCGTTCTATCCGGCCCATTTCGCGCAGGGCCTGGTTCAGCCGGTTTTGTCGCGGCGACGCTGCCAGCTTCTTGAGGATGACGGAAGGCGGCACCAAACCTGCAGCGATCGAAGCCTTCAGCCGCAAGACCTCATCCCAGTGGTGCTCGACGACATCCATGTTGACGGTTCCAGCGATCAGCGCGTCGAGCGGTTCGTAAGCCGGATCGCGATCAATGACAAAGAGCCTGCGATTGCCGAGATTGCGGATACGGGGAATGAGCCTGTAGCCAAAGGCGTGGAACATGGAGAACGTCGTTTCGGTGGCGCCAGCGGTATCGGTTGCGTGCTCATAGATTTCGACGGAGCTTTCGTTGTGAAGGAGGCCGTCGAGAACGTAGGGGGCTTCGCCCTCGGATGCCTGGATCATGCGGGAGAAGAAGGAAGCAAAACGGTTGGACAGGAAGCCATAGATCGACGCCCCCGGTCGCTTGCCGTATTTTGCATTGTAGTCGAGGCTGGCTTCGCCACGCCCGCCAGCCGGAAAGAACTGTCCGTCCGAGGAGGAGATATGGCCGTCACCCCAGATCGCGGCAAAGGGATGGGCCTGCTGCGCATCGACCAGCACGGCGGTCGCCGTGGCGTAGGTTTCCGATCGCATATGCCTGTCCACCATCAGCATCATCTGGTGGATCGTGACGCCGCGTGAGCTTTCCGCCATACGTTCGGCTCCGGCATTGGTGGCGTCGGCAAGGATCGCTGCCATCAGCGCTGCCTCGTCGTTTGCCGTCTCACCGGTACGATAATGCGTGAAGCTGTCGAGGAATTTGGTCCAGCTTTGCACCTCGGCAAGCAGGCTGGTGATCCTGATCCGTGGCACCAGAACATATAGTCGGCGGCTGAGCGCGACGATGCTGTCGCGCTCCTCCTCGCGGATCGGCGAGATCGACAGGCCCTTGTCGGAAATCGCTGCATCCGGAATAGCATTGGCAGCCGCCGCCTTTGCCAGCTCTTTCAGCTTCGCATCGAGCGTGGCGGTCCGTTCTGCTCGCCATTCGGCAAAGCTGTCGGGGAGTGCGAGCCCGAGCCGCCCCTCGGCGCGCATCAGCTCGAAGATCGGCCGAGGCAGAAGATAATCCTCGAAACTGCGCCATGCCCGGCTGCCTTCGACCCAGATGTCACCGGCCCTCAGACGCTCTCGCAGGTGAACGAGGACCGCCACTTCCCAGGCGCGCAGGTCGATATCGGCACTGTTCGGGCGCACGCAGCGTCGCCATTTGCGGGTCAGAAAGGCGAGCGGCACCTGCGCCGGCAATTTCCGGCCGCCATAGAGCGCGCGCAGATGGTCCACTGCTACAAGGATCGGATCATCAGCACGAAACGACCGGAACGAGAACGTGCGGAACATCAGTCTGCCCAGCTTGCGCAACGATTTGTGCCGCTTGATGAGCTCGTCGAATTCGTTACTGCGATCAGGGTGGACGACAGATCTGGCTGCCGCCATGCTGGCGACCAATCCGTCCCAGCCGAGGGAGGCTGCGATCGCCGATGCAAGATCGGTTTTGCTCGCACGAGCGGCCAGAAGCGCCTCGCCGAGCTTGAGATGCTCAAGCGCCACCCCATCAAGAACCTCGGCCTCTTTTAGCCGGCGTTCCGTGCGGCTGATCTCGGCCTTGCGGCGGTTGCTCCCAATCATTTTGCAGAACATGTCGATCGTCAGGTCGGTGATCGACGCCTGTCTCTCGATGACGAAGGCGGCCAGCGTGGCGTAGCGACGTTCGGATGTCAGGCGTCGTATCTCCCGGGCATGCAGAATGCGTGCATCCCTGGCGATGATGCCGTAGCGATTGGCATGGATCGTCTTGCGACGGTCGTCGGGAATGGCGGCTGAGCGCAATACCTCGAGGCGGGCGATCAAGCCTTTGAGGTTCTTCAGTTTCGCCCCTTCAGGTGCTTCCGCAATCCAGCCAAGGTGGCTCCGATCGCCGGCCCGCTCAGCGAGGAGCTGATCAAGCGCCTCGATCGAAGGCTGCTCCAGATCCCGGATCAATTCGCGATAGGCTTGTCGACGCGCCGCCGCCCGGCCGGCCAGTGCCAGACGGATCAGCAGCTCCGGCATAGGAACGAGCAACTTTCGTTCCTTCAAGGCTTCGATCACGGCCTTGGCGATCGGCGCACCTTGTTCAGTGGCCGCCGCCTCGCGTGCCGCCGCCGTTATCAACTCGCGATAGTCACTCGTCCGGACAGGCTGAAGCTCCAGTGCAGAGACGATCTCGCGCGCGTGTTCCCGGCGCGTTTCGTCGCGCTGGGCGTAGAACTCGAACACTGCAGGGTCGATGCCCAGCTGGTCGGCGACAACAGAGACAACCGCCTGAGGTGGAACTTCGCCTATTCGCAGCAGACGGCCCAGATCACGCACCAGTGCGAGTTGGATCGCAAAGCCAAGCCGATTATGCGACCGGCGATGTTCCTTGACGAAGACAATATCCTCGGAAGTCAGTGCATAGCGCGCTTGCGCATCTTCATAAGCTTCGGGTGGTTCGAATAAAACGGCACGCGATTGCTCATCGAGAAACGCCATCAGCCACGGTCACTCGTCAAACTACGGTTTCGGGCGTGCCGGTCTTGCCGGGGCCTGTCCATCCAGTCCGCTTCAACGTGTCGATCAAGGTCGAGCGCGCCACCTTGAACGTCCGGCACACGGACGCCTTGCTGGCGCCAGCTTCCAAAGCAGCTAGAACCTGCTCGACCTTTTCCGCATCGATCGTTGGAGGTCTCCCGCCCTTACGGCCACGTCGGCGAGCCGCCGCCAGGCCGGCATTGACCCGCTCGGTGATCAGCACTCTCTCGTATTCTGCAAGCGAGCCGAACAGGTTGAACAGAAACGCGCCGTGCGAATTCGTGGTGTCGATCGCCTCCGTGAGAGATCGGAAGGCGACACCACGTTCCTTCAAATCCTCGACGATGCGGATCAAGTGGGAGAGTGACCGGCCTAACCGATCTATCTTCCAGACGACCAGGACATCGCCTTCGCGCAATTCGCCGAGGCATGCCTTCAGACCCGGCCGGTCATCACGCGCTCCGGAAGCGCGATCCTGATGGAGATGGCGCTCATCGACCCCGGCCGCGAGCAGGGCATCGCGCTGCAAGGCAACCGACTGGCGCTCGTCACTACTCGATACCCGCATGTAACCGATCAACATGTGCGACAAACCTCAAATCAGGTGTTGCCGCACAGCCTAACATTCCGACAGGGTTTGTCGCGCAAAAAATGGCCCTATTGCGTGGCCAGTTTGCCCCGCGATCACGGTGAGCGGAAATCATGTGTTTCCCGTCACCTGCAAAATGCCCTTAGCGTGTATTAATGTAGAAATGACCACAGAGCCCCGTGAAGGTCGCCGGGCCGATTGTCCGGTCGCCATAACGTTTCGCAAGGCCTTCGACACACAGGATCGTCATTCGAACACTCAAATCATCGACGCGACGAGATCGCGACTTGCTGGATGGGAGGGATCGGTAACCAATCGGTCCGGCGGCGCTTCCTCGACGATCCGCCCCTCGTGCAGAACGATGACGCGGTGCGCGAGGAGTCGTGCTATGCGCAAGTCGTGGGTCACGAGGAGCATCGCCACGCCCGTCCGGCGCTGGAGTTCGGACAAGAGCCTCAGGAGCCGCGCCTGGGCGGACGTGTCGAGGCCCGTCGTCGGTTCGTCCAGGAACAAGATGTCCGGCTCGTGCACGAGCGCGCGAGCGATTTGCAGCCGCTGTTGCATGCCGCCTGAAAACACACCCGGCAGGTCACGCATCCGCGCTTCATCAAGGTCCAGTGCCGCAAACCAGTGCCGTGCTGCCTCCAAGGCTCGGCCGAAGTGGCGTTCGCCATTGTCGAAGAGCGTTTGAGCGATGTTGGCGGCGGCGCTCGCGGCCAGGTCGAGCGTCTCGCGGGCATCCTGAGCGACGAAGCCGAGCCGCCGGCGGCGGAGCGAGACGAGGGCCTGCTCCGGCAGATCATAGAGAGACAGCGGCGTCTCCCCATCGACGGAGAGCAGGACCCGACCCTTCGTCGGAGGCAGGCATCCGGCCGCCGTGCGCAGCAGCGTCGACTTTCCCGCGCCGGACTTTCCAACGAGACAAAGAACCTCGCCTGGATAGAGCGAAAGCGAAGCACCTCGCACGATGCGCCCGCCGAAGGAGATGTGGTCAAGCGTCAGGAGGGGCTGCGGCAGATCAGGCACTGGCGGCTTCCTCCGCACGCTCGGCACAGCATTCCGTGTCGGAGCAGACCCATTCGCTCGTTCCGTCGTCGTTGAGGAGAAGGTGGTCGAGATGGCTCGTGGCGCACCCGCATATCACGCATTGCCGTCCGTCCGAGGGATGACTGGGGTCAAAGGGAACGTCCTCGAAGGCGATGCTTTCCACGCGCGTATAGGGTGGCAGCGCATAGAGCCGGCGTTCGCGCGCCGCGCCGAAGATCTGGATGGCCGGTGAATTGTCGAGGCGGACATTGTCGCGCTTGGGGATAGGAGAAGGTGACATCAGATAACGACCTTCCACCATGACGGGATAGTCATAGCCGGGCTGGGCGACGCTGCCGCTTCCCGTCCTTTCCTCGAAGAGCCGCGTATAGACCCGACCATAGTCAGATGCCGCGTGCATGCGGGCCGCCTCGCCGGCTGAATTGACGAAGGCGCGCAGCGGGTCCGGCCGCGGCACCTGGTAGACGACGACCTGTCCCTCGGCGAGCATCGCCTCGGGCACGCGCTGGCGGACCTGGATCAGCGTTGCCTCACGGGTCAGGGTCGTGGTGGCAACGAAGGCGGTGCGCGTGAAGAAGGCGCGGATACTGACGGCATTCACGGTCTCGTCGGAGCCGTGGTCGGTCACTTTCAGACGGTCGTCTGCACCGATGAGGCTTGCGGTCACGACCATGCCGCCAACACCCCAACCATAGGCGATCGGCATTTCCGGCGCGATGAAGGGCACCTGGTAACCGGGAACGGCCAGTGCCTTCAGAATGGTACGGCGAACGGAGCGTTTGCTGTCTTCATCGAGATAGGCGAAGGTCTCAGTCATCGCAGGCAAGCCTCCGGATCGTTTCAAGATCGGCCTGGAAATCGGAGTAGTGCGGCAGCTTGAGATGCGAGACGTAGCCGCTCGCCTCGACCCCGTCGCCATGCGTCAGCACCAGGTCCGGGTCGAGCCCGGATTTCAGCGCCTGATCGACTGTCGCCATCGCCACGGCCTTGCGCTCGTTGGCGCCGAAGGCAACGCCGAAACCCGGGGACAGATGCGATTGCCGCCCGTCGAGTACCGGGGCCACCATGCGGCAGGCCGTCACCTCGATATCGCCGACAGAGACGGTGAGGCCGATATCCTCCAGCTCGACGAAAACCTCGACTTCCCCCGCGGAAAGCTCCTCGACATAGGGATGGGACGCGCCGGCGGTGCGAAGGCGCGTATAGGCAATGCCCGTCAGGAAGCCTTCCTCGCCTCGCACCAGATGGCCGAGCGTTTCGGATGCACCGTAGGGAGGACGCAGCGGCACCCGCGTGATGTCGACCGGCGCCTCCTCCCGCTCCTGACTCTCCCCGGGAAGGCGATCGCGGCAGCGGGATGAGGGAGGCGCGCATGGAGTGCTCGCAACCTCCTCGGGAAGAGGCAAAGAGGCCGCCTCCTCCATGAGCGAGAAATCGAGCAGTCGGTGGGTGTAGTCGTAGGTTGCACCCAGGATCTGGCCGCACGGCAATTCCTTCACTGTGGCGGAGATATGCCGGTCGTGGCGGATGGTCGAAAAATCGATGGGCGCGCTATGGCCCATGCGCCGTAAGGTCGCACGATGGGCGCGCAGCAGAAACGTCGCCTCCGCCACGTCGCCCTGTGCCTGTTTCAGCGCCAGGGCAGCAAGATCCCGATCATAGAGCGCGCCTTCGGTCATCACCCTGTCGACTGCACCCCGCATCTGCTCACCTATCTGGGCGACCGTGAGTTCCGGCACGGAGGGATCACCCCGACGCCTGCGCGCCAGCGCATCAAGGCTTGCAGCGATAGCGGCCTCGCCGCCCTTAACGGGAACGTACATCGGATATCTCCAGCCTCACGCTACGGGGAAGGCAGGCGCACCAATCTCCCGCCGTCAGAATGAGGTCGACGCCGAGCGGATAGGCAGCGTTGTTGCACGTCCATTGCGCGAGAAACGTCGCCGGCAGGCCAAGGGGGGCGAAGGTGCGGGCCCCGGGTCCGATTCCCGGCCCCGAAAGGTTGAGCGCCGCGCCACCCGAAAGGCCCGTGACCTCCGCAATGACGGTGGCGGAAAGATGCGGGTCGGCCGGGGTCCCCTTCGGAAAGACATCGATCCGATCCAGCATCTCGCCACGACAGAGCGCAAAGGTGCAGGAGGCTCGATCCGCCATCGGCCACCGTGCCGCGACGGCGCGATCCCGGATATCCGCGAAGCTTTCGTCGATCCAGAGCGGTGTCGTGGTGTCGGCCAGCGTTGACAGGACGACCGCGTGCGCCGCCTGGCCTTCAGCAAGGACGACGACTTTGCCGGGGTAGGAAAAGGCTTCCAGAAGCCGGCGGAATGCGCGCTGGTCCTCGTGGATGCGGTCCGCGCCTCGCTGGTCTATCTCGATTTTCACGGTGCACTTCCTTGTCTCGCCGCGGTGAAGAAATGCGCCGTCGTCTTCTGCGCCTCCTCGGCCTTGCGGCATCGCCGCGCCATGATGGCGTCTTCGGCCGGTTGCAGCAGTTCCGATGCGAGCAAGGCGCGGGACTGCGGATCTTGCAGCAGCGCGTCGAAGAAGGCGGCAAGCTCCGCCCGCTCCGGATCGCGGCCAAGCACCACGGCATAACCGCGCCGACCATCGATCTCCACGACACAGCGCGTCATGGTCGCCTCGCCGAGATGGAAGGGCGTTCCCGTTACGGGTGCTTTCGCACGCAACTGGAGAAGGCCGACCTCGGGTCCGACAAGCCGGCGCGCCAAGTGGCGCTGCCGGCTGCCGTCGAAGGCCGATCTCAGGAGATCGATGGGCGCGCGGGCAAGCACACCCATCCATTCACGCCGCCCGCCCTCGGTGGAACAGTGCTCAGGCACGGCTGACCTTGGCGTCATAGACATCCTCGGGCGCAAGCGGCACGAGACGGTCGCGCATTTCGCGCTTCAGCGCGGCAAGGCGGGTTTCTTCCTCGGCTGAGCGACCTTCCTTGCGGGCAAGCTCGATGAACTCGCCGCGCACATGGCCGGGCCGGATCGTCACCTCGACCACGGTGCCACGATAGCTGAAGCGGAAATAATACTTCCCCTTCGGGCTTTCCTCGATGCCCTCCCAGCCCAGCGACCGGTCGACATGGTAGCGGCCATCGGTCAGCGCGCGCGTGACGAATTCGATGGCGTCGCGGCCGCCGGGGCCGGGAAACGCCGTATCGATGCGCACCTCGCGGCGCTCGATCGGCCGGCCCTCGTCGAGCAGCGGAAAGGCGCGTTGCATCACCTTCAGGCCATGCGCCACGCCGCCCGGAAAGGTGGTGCCGTGATAGTTCAGGAGTTCGGCAAAGCTGACGGTGAAGGTTTCGCCGTTTTCGAGATAGGTGATCGTGTCCAAGATTGGCTCCTGTCTTGCGGTTATCATGGAAGGGCCGCCGCCCCGAAGATCGGGGAAACGACATCGGGCCGGCCGGGGCCGGGGGTATGGCGGGCAAACGGCACGCCATAGAGACGGGCGAGTTCCCCGTCCGTCATCATCGCGGAGGCTTGGCCATAACGGACCTCGTCTCCGGCATGCATCATCAGCGCCCGGTCCGCGAGGAACAGGCCGTGCTGCGGATGGTGGGTCGTAAAGACGATCGTATGGCCGCGCGCCTGCCGCAGGCGCATGAGGACGCCGAGCAGAAGGTCCTGATTGGCAAGGTCGAGCGAGGCGGCCGGCTCGTCGAGCACCAGCACTTTCGCTTCCGTCGCCAGCGCCCGGGCAAGCAGCACGACCTGCCGCTCGCCGCCGGAAAGCTGGCCGAAGGGCCGTTCGGCGAAGGGCGTTGTCACGGTAAGTACGGCAGGCTAAGACGGGCGGGGCGTTCCAGAATTTTCAGACGATGCAGGCCGCGATTTTCCATGCGTCGAGCGCTTCGAAGCGATGGTAGCGAATTGTTTGTGCGGCACGGCGGCGGGATGGAACTGAAAAGCAATTGCGGGTAGCGGAGTGCATGGAAACAAACCGTTGCAATGCTCCTGGTGATCGGTGGCCCTGCATGGCTCGTTCCCGTTTTCGAAACGGCAGATGGCTATTCTCAGCCCGATTGTTGAGGCCCTTGTGCGACCAATGGTCGAGGCCAGGTGCCACGTCCGCCTTTGCTGCGCCGTAGGAGCGCAGCTTATCGGTGATGATCCGCTTGGGAACAAAGCCATAGCGTTTCATCAACGCCACCAGCAGGCGCTTGGCTGCCCTTTTGTCGCGTCGCTTCTGCAAAATTTCTTCGAGAACGATGCCGTGCTGATCGACCGCGCGCCAGAGCCAGAACTTTTCTCCAGCGCATTTCACGACGACTTCGTCCAGAAACCAAACGTCGCCGGGGCGGGCCTGCCGTCGCCGCAAGTTGCGAGCGATCTGGGGTCCGAACTTGGCGATCCAGCGGCGGACCGTCTCATAGGAAACGTCGATACCACGCTCGAGCAGCATTTCCTCAACTTCACGCAGGCTCAGATTGAACCGCAGGTAAAGCCAAACTGCGTGAGCAACGACCTGTGGCGGAAAACGATGACGCTTGAAACTGATATCTGGTGTCTGCATCGCCGAAATTTACGCCCAACCCAAAACGCAGGCAACTGCAATACAGGTTTACGTGACAACGCCGACCTGCGCCCATATCGACCATCACTGGCAGTCGACGGCAGAGCACAAGTCCCGCTTCAGGAAAAACCACGCGGAGCGGCTCGCGCCACGGCGCCTCCCGATGATAAAGGAGGCCGGCAAGTTGCTCTCGCTCAACAGTTTCACCCAGTTTGGCTATCGGTTCGAACAAACCGCTCTCGGGGGCACAGATCGTTGCACTGACGGGCAATCGCCGCATGAAGGCGACATCTCCGGGCTCCTCTTGCGAGGTCGAGTTCAGTACACCGATCTTTTCCAGAGTACGTAGAAGGCCTGCCATGCCGACATCGAGCTGATCGCGGGCGACCGAACCGCCGCCGCCAATTTCCAAAGTGATGTTCAAGGTTTCCGTACGGTCGCATGCGCCAATGACGCTGGACGGTGTCTGGTCCTCGTCATCGACGAAGAAAGCGACGGGAAGGCCGAAGGTTCTGACCAGCTCGATCAGCCTCTGACGCCGGGCGCCTTCTACGGCGTTCGAAATCATCACCGATGGAATGTAATCGACCGGCGTGCCACCGGAATGCATATCGATAACGAGATCGGCCCGTGGCAACAGGACCGTCTCGATGAAATGCGCAATGCGCTGGGTCGAAGTACCAGTGGTGCTGCCTGGAAACGCCGTATTGAGGTTGCCGTCATCAAGTGGCGAATAACGTCGCCCCGCAGCAACGGCGTGAGGGTTGGCTGACGGCATGACGATCAGCTGGCCGGTCACGTCTGACAGGTCGAGCTTGCCCAGAAGCGCCCTTGCGATGAGTTGCCCCTCGTATTCGTCGCCGTGGCAACCGCCCATCACGAGAACGCAAGGCCCGGCGCCACTTTTGAACGAGGTGATCGGCACCATCGCCATGCCAAACGGCGAATGTTCGCTGGAAGCCTTCACCCGCAGGTAACCGTCCTGGCGGCCTTCGCCGTCGAGATCGATATCGAGGTTGAATGTGTTTGCCATATCTAGTTCCGACCTTGATCGGGGCGTTCGGCCCGGACCGATTGAATGAGCGCCATCAGCTGCCTGGAAGCCACGTCCAAGTCTCCGGAGTTGTCGATAATGACGACGTCTCCAAGATCGGGGGAGATTGCTTTGCTGCGACCGAGGCGGGATTTCTGCGCATCGCTGTCTTCCCGTCCCCTTTGTGCAAGTCGCTTTGCGAGGATTTCGGGATCGGCGGTGATATTAATGATCATCAGGCCAGGATATCGCTGCCGAGCCGGACCGAGCATGGCGCGCGATGCGTTGGCGACGACGACATCGCCGTCGGCGATCCACCGGTCGATGACGACGGGCAGGCCGTATTGCAGATCATGGGCCGCCCAGTGCAGGGCAAACGCCCCCTGCCCTGCGGCCTCCTCGAAGCTGGCCTCGTCCATCGGGAGATGATCCTCCCCCACGGATGCGGGCCGGGTGATGGTGCGCTGCACGAAGCGGATCCGCTTGTCCTCTGCCAGCTCTCGCTTGGCGATATCGAGCAAGGTGTCCTTGCCGGCGCCGCTCGGGCCGACGATCAGGACGAGACGGCCACCATTGTCAGGTCCATAATTCATAGCGGCGCTCCCGGATTGAGCGGGAAACGGCGGCGCGCTACGAAGTCGGCCTGCGGATGCGGCTGCTCGAATAGGGTCAGGGCGTCGATCGCGAAATCCTCGTCGAGCAGGCCGTCGAAACGGCCTGCCAGGTCCGCCTGCAGCGCGGCGCGGTCGTTCGAACCGACGGGGTTCGTCAATGTCATGTGGAACCGGAACCGGTCGAACACGTAGGGATAGCCCCAGCGCACCAGATGCTCGGCCTCGTCGTCGTCGAGGCGGTCGAGCTTGCGGCGTTTCAGTTCCGCAGTGTCGAACGGTGCCCGAAACCGGTCAAAGGCCTCGACCACACTTGCCGAGAAGGTGCGCACCCGGATGATCGGCTGGATCGGGATGAGCGCGAAGAAGCCCGCCAGAAGGCCGACACGCAGCGGTCCGATCGGGCATGGCCGGGTGCAGCCGGCAAAGCGCGACAGCGCTGCCTCAAGCTCCTCGGTGCCGATGCCGTCGGCCAGCCGGAACGGCGCTTTCAGCGTCGCATGGAAGCCGTAGCGCCTCGGCTCACCGATCAACGCATCCTGATCATCACCGTCGTTCTTGATCCTGACGTCCGGCAGCCGATGGAACGCACTGCGGCCGAGCCACGTCTCCGCTGCCCTGGTCAGGGGATGACTGGCAGGCGTGGTGTAATAGATCGCAAAGCGCGGTTCTCCGGCCGTGGCTGGTGCGAAATTCTTAGCCGCCGCCGTTCCTGTTGCGAGGTGCGATGTCACTTGACCGCTCCGCCTGTGAGGCCTTCGACGAACCAGCGCTGAGCGGAAAGGAAAGCGACGATCAGGGGAGCGACGACGATGGTGGATGCGGCCATCAGTGGGCCGTAATCGTTGCCGGCCTCCTCGTTCTTGAAAGCCATGATGCCGAGCGGCGGCGGCATGAGGTTCTGGTCACGCACGGCGATCAGCGGCCAGAACAGGCTGTTCCAGTGCCCGACGACCGAGAAGATGCCGAAGGCGATGATGGCCGGCAGGGCCATCGGCACCATGATCTTCCAGACGATGGCAAGCTCCGAGAGGCCATCCAGGCGTGCGGCATGCACCACGTCGTCGGGAATGGTCTTGAAGAACTGCCGGAACAGGAAGATGCCAAAGGGCGAGACGACATAGGGGAAGATCAACGCACCGTAGGTGTTGAGAATGCCGATCTGGTAGCCGAGGATGAACAGCGGCAGGGAGAGAACCTCATGCGGCAGGATCAGCGCGATCAGCACCATGGCGAACAACAGGTTCTTTCCGGGGAAGTCAAGCTTGGCCAGTGCATAGGCCGCCGGCGCGCAGACGAGCACCTGCAGGATGACGATCGAGCCGCAGACGATGATGCCGTTCAGCATGTATTGCGGCAGCGGCGCATCGGTCAGCGCCTTGGTATAGTTCTCGATCCCGTAGAACTGATTGGGCCAGAAGGAAAAGGACGCGCGAAAGATCTCGCCCGGCGGCTTGATCGACAGCGACACCATCCACACGAAGGGGATAAGGATCAGCGCGCTGGTGATCAGCAGCACGGCATGTCGGGAGATCGCGGCCGATGCGGCGAGGTCGCGGGCGGAACGGGACATGCTCATTGGTAGTGAACCTTCTTGTCCATCACCCGCGCCTGGATCAGCGTCAGGAGGACGACGATGATAAGGAAGACGACGGCGACGGATGCGCCATAGCCGGTGCGCAGATACTGGAAGCTCTCGCGATAGAGGGTGAAGAGCAGCATCTCGGAGGCATGGCCCGGCCCGCCCTGGGTGAGGATCTGCACGGTGTCGAAGGTCTCGAAGGCTTTGAGCGCCACGACGATGAAGACGAACATGGTAACTGGCCCGAGCATCGGCAGGGTGACGGTGCGAAGCCGGTCGAGCCAAAGGTCGGCGCCGTCGATATCGGCGGCATCGTAGAGGTCCTGCGGGATCGACTTCAAGCCGGCAAGGAACAGAACCATGGCGTAGCCGAGGTTCTGCCAGATGCCGATCATGGCGAGCACCGGCAGCACGGTGCCCTCGTCGCGCAGCCAGTTGGCGGTCGGAATGCCGAGGCCGGCCAGCGTCTGGTTGACGAGGCCGATGGTCGGATGCAGCAGCGCCTCCCAGGCGATCGCCATCGCTGTCAGGGTCGCCATGAAGGGCAGGAAGTGGATGGCGCGGTATAAGGCGCGGGCCGACTTGCCGCTCTCGATCAAGAGCGCAATCACCAGCCCGAGCAGGATCGTGCCGGGCACGACGATCGCCACATAGACGAGCGTGTTGACGAAGGAGGCACGAAAGCCTTCATCCGAGAACACTTCCCTGAAATTCGCAAACCCGACGAAGGACATCGAGCTTGCACCGAACTGCCAGTCGGTGAGCGCAATGGCGAAGACCGCAAATACGGGCAGGAAGAACAGGCAAACGAGGAAGAAAAGCGCCGGGCCGGCCAGCGACCAGGCCGACAGGATCTCGGCCAGACGATGACGCCGCAGCCGCTTCTGTGCCTGTGCGGACAAGGCGGCCTGATCGGCCGGGGCGGAAGCAGCAAGGCTCATCACATCCGCTCCTTGAGCGGCAGGATCTTCGCGTCAGCCGCCGAAGCCGAAACGCCGGATGCCGAGCGGATGCGCCGGCCGTCGGCTGCAAACAGGAGAAGCCG
The DNA here is from genome assembly GCF_003938925.1 of Agrobacterium sp. FDAARGOS_525. Lineage (NCBI taxonomy): Bacteria > Pseudomonadati > Pseudomonadota > Alphaproteobacteria > Hyphomicrobiales > Rhizobiaceae > Agrobacterium > Agrobacterium sp. FDAARGOS_525. The sequence continues at coordinate 37,846 of NZ_RKIU01000007.1, forward strand.
CTCCGGCTTGACGCCGAGATGCAGCGTCTGGCCTTCGTTGATATGCGGAGCACGCTCGGCCAGAAGCCGGGCAATGACCGGAGTGGACTGGCCGGGCACGTCGAGATGGACGAACAGGTCGGAACCCATATGCTCGACCAGCTTGACCGCGCCGGTCAGGACGTTCGGGCCGTGATTGTCGGTCAGGTAGAAGGCTTCCGGGCGAATGCCGAGCGCGATCTTGCTGCCCGACGCGATCTCACCGGGGATGAAGAACACCGTGCCCGCGGTCATCGCCACGCCCGGCTCCTCGACGGTCGCTTCGAGAATGCCGATCTTCGGCGAGCCGATGAACTCGGCCACACGACGATCCTCAGGGTCGGCATAGATCTCCTGCGGTGGCGCGACCTGCAGCAGTTCGCCGTCGAGCATCACCGCGACACGATCCGACATGGTCATCGCTTCCGACTGGTCGTGGGTGACGTAGACGAAGGTGACGCCCAGTCGCTTGTGCAGTTCCTTGATCTCGGCGCGCATCTGAACGCGCAGCTTGGCGTCGAGGTTCGACAGCGGTTCGTCCATCAGGAACACGGCCGGCTGGCGCACCATCGCACGACCGACGGCGACGCGCTGGCGCTGACCGCCCGACAGTTGTCCGGGTTTGCGATCGAGGAGATGGCCGATACCCAGGGCCTCGGCGGTCTGCGCAACATCATCCTCGATCGCAGCAACGGTCGCCCTCGTGCCGGGCAGGAACCGGCCGACCAGCGGCAGACGCTGCCACGCCGACAAGCGCCGCATGCGCAAAGGCAGCGCCATATTAGCCGTAACCGTCATGTGCGGGTAGAGGGCGTAGGACTGAAACACCATCGCCACGTCGCGCGCCTTCGGTCGCACCCCGTCCACCACGCGATCCCCGATCGACAGCGAGCCGCCCGTCTGAACGTCGAGACCGGCCAGGATCCGCAGAAGCGTCGACTTCCCGCATCCCGACGGACCCAGCAACGTCAGAAACTCCCCGTCTGAAATCGAGAGCGAAACGTCCCTGAGAACCGAGGTCGACCCAAACGACTTTTGCACATGGTCGATCGTTATTGCAGCCATATTCAATACTCTGATTAGATATCGTGCCGAGTAGGCGGCGTCAGCCCTGCCCTTTTCACTCTGCGTTTTCGAGGCTAGCTCAATCGCCTCACGGCAACAGATCGACGTCAGTTTGATGACAGATCGGAGACACCTACGGTATGAATTTCGGATTCATACCCTTCGGATTCGCGCGCAAGGCTCTCGAGAGTCTCATGGAATCCTGGAATGCGTGCGGTTTGTCGCGTCGTCAGTCGAAGCGGACGACGAGTTCCATGTGTTGGGGAGCAATGCGCGTAAATGAAACGACGATCGGCAGCCCTTCTTCGTCGATATTGATATTCGTTACGAAGATTGCCGGCTGGCCACGTGACATCGACAGCAACTCGGCATCCAACTTCGAGAGCGCAACCGCCGAAATCCGGGATTCGTGGCGACGATATTCCTGCACGCCAAGGCGCTTCCATGCCTCGCTGAAGCTGCCCGTTTCCTCGATAATGGTTTCGATCTTTTCAAAACGCGGTAACGGAAAATAGCTTGCGGTCAATGAGACGACGATCGTGTCGACCACAGTCATCGTATCCACGCGCCGGACGAAACGGTTGCGCGGCATACGCAGATCGCGCGCTAGCTCATTGGTAACTCTTACCCGTTCTGTTCCGAGATAGCGGCGTTCACTGACACGTTCGATATCCTTCAGCGCAGTCGTTAGGCGGGTCTTGGGTCCGAGCTGGTGGCGGACCATCCGCTCCTTCACGAAAGTTCCTCGCCCCTGCTCGATACGTAGCAGATCGCGCTCGCGCAGCACGACCATGGCACGCCTGATCGTGTTTCGATGGACGCTGAACCGCTCGGCAAGCTCGAACTCGGTCGGCAATTTTTCGCCGGGTCGATAGCGTGACGATTTGATGTCCTGCTCGATCGTGTCGGCGACGACGCGCCACAAGGTCGAGGCGCCGCGCCGATCATGAAGTGTCGCCTTGTTATCTGGCAGAGTGGTCATCAACGCGCGTCTCAACAGCATCCCGGTCGGCAAAAGTCACGACATTTCAGGCGGCCAAACCGGCTTGCTGTCAAGATCGAAGATGTGTCGGCCACTCTGTCGGAAGGAATGTTTCCAGAAGACATACCGTTTTCGTCACTCCCTTGTCATCCAACTGTCGCCCAACCATCATCTGGTGGCCATAGCCCTGAAGTCACTGAAGCAAGATCATCTTAGGACAAATTCGAATTCAGGGAGCGCGTGCCGACAGGCGCTCGCGCAGTGTGGAAACGTGGAAGCAATCATTACCAATGCCCGGATCGTCACCGGCACCGAAGTCATCCTTGGCTCGATGCAGGTCAAGGACGGCAAGATCTCCGACATCGCCCGAAAAGGCACGGCCGACGTCGGTGCCCTCGATTTCGAAGGCGACTATCTCCTCCCCGGCCTTGTCGATGTCCATACGGATCATCTGGAAAAGCAGATCATGCCGCGGGCTGGCGTGTTCTGGAACAAGGTCAATGCCGTTCGCACCCAGGATGCCGTGCTTGCGGCAGGTGGCATCACCACCGTTTTCGATTCGCTGATCGTCGGCGCCGTCGGCAATCCCGATCGTCGCAAACTTCTGCCACTGATGGTCGAAGGGCTTCACGATGCGCGTCAGGCAGGCCTGCTGAAAATCGATCATTTTCTCCACCTTCGTTGCGATACGCGCGAGGCCGATCTCGTCGAGCTTCTGAAGCCCTATCTCGGCGAAGCGAGCTTGCGCTACGTCACGGTGATGGACGATGGCCCGCATCGCGATCCCGATCGTTTCAGGAAACTGCAAAGACGCAAGGGTATTGCCGACGAGGTCATCGAAGAACAGATCGCCGCGGCGCCGCATACGAATGACCATGCGGCAATCAACCGGGCAGCAGTCGTCGCATTGTGCAAGCAGCACGGCATCGAATTCTCAAGCCACGATGATACGACAGCCGCTCATATCGCTGAAGGCCAGGCTTTCGGCATGACCATCTCGGAATTCCCGATTACGCTGGAATCGGCACGGGCGGCACGCGCCGCCGACATGACGACGATTATCGGCGGCCCCAACATCGTTGCTGGACGTTCGCATATCGGCAATGTCTCAGGAAGACTGCTTTCGCAAGAGGGCCTGATCGACGTCATCTGCTCGGATTACATTCCCTCGAGCATTCTCTACGCCATCTGGACCCTTGCCGGCGAAACCAACGGCCCGGACCTGCCTGCGGCAGTGGCTATGGGCAGCAAGCGGCCTGCAGAACTCTTCGGCCTCGACGATCGCGGAGAGCTGGCCGTCGGGCGCCGCGCCGACTTCCTGCGCGTCACCGAGATCGATGCAGCACCGATCGTTCGCAACGTCTGGGTCGAGGGAGTTCAGATCCTGTGACCGATCGACAGACACAGATGACACCGCAGCCAAAGGCGGCAAAGTCGAGCTATTCGCGGGCAGAGTGGATGACGCTGCTCGCGGAGGCGCCGGTCGTGGAACTCGAGGCCCATTGGCGCTCCATACCGCATCCGAAATTCGATTGGGTCCGCCGCCCCGAATACGGTTCGGCCATGATCCGGGGGCGTGCGAGCGGAACAGGCGCCCAGTTCAATCTCGGCGATGTCACAGTGACGCGCTGCACGCTGCAGCTGGAGACCGGAGAGATCGGGGGCTTGTCGCAAACTTTCGGGCTTAACCGTATGTTGACCATAGGCATGGAATTTGCCGCTCCGAAAGTTGCGGAGCGAGCCCATGATTCTGAATGCTATTGCCGAGAAGCTGAAGCGCCAATCAAAGGATGACTTCAAAGGCAGGCATTTCGAGGCCTGGTTGATTGTACAGGCGGTTGCCTGGTACTTGCGCTACCCGCTCAGCTATCGTGACTTGGAAGAGATGTTTCGCGAGCGGGGCTTTGAGGTCGATCATAGCACGATCAACCGCTGGGTATTGGCCTATGCGCCGATGATCGAAAAACGGCTTCGGCAGTTTAGGCGCCCCCATTGCGGCTCGGTCAGAATCGATGAGACGTACGTCAAGATCCGCGGCAAATGGCGCTATCTGTACCGAGCCATCGACAAGCATGGCAATCCGGTAGATTTCCTGTTGACCGCTAAGCGCGATCTCGCCGCCGCCAAGCGGTTTTTCCGCAAGATGCTCAAAGACGAACCCTTGTTGTCGCCGACCAGGATCGGGACCGACGGGGCCAACACCTTCCCGTCAACGATCAAAATGTCGGTTGATGATGGGCTCCTCCATCCCGATCCCGTCCACTATGTCACCAAGCACCTCCAGCAAGGCATCGAAAGTGACCATTTCCGGGTAAAGAAGAACATGCCAAAGATCGGTGGCTTCCAATCCTTCAACACGGCGCGGCGAACCATCGCGGGTTTCGAGGCAATGCTGTGGTTGAGGAAAGGCTTCAGCTTTTCCGGCGGTTGGACTGTCAACGATCAGAACGATTTTCTTGCGCGCCTCTTCGGACTGCAAAAGATTAACAAAGCATGAAAATGAGGACGCTCAGGGGATAATCGCGCGCTCCGAAAATGTTTGCGACAGGCCCCTTTAAAATTATCACTTAAATCGATTTCGCTCTTCAAGACGCCGCTGTTCATCAGCTCGACGCTGCTCTTCCTGTCGCCTTTGTTCCTCACGCCGCATTTCTTCGCGGCGCTGTTCGTCAGCTCGACGCTGCTCCTCGCGCCGCTGGTCTTCTACCCGGCGTTGCTCTTCTCTCCATCGATCATCACTCATCGTATCTTCCTTCAATCAAACTGGCGGCCGATCCACCTGCCGAGACGCGCCACATTGTTAAAAAGAACTAAGCCAGCCGTGAATGTTAGAATGCCGATGACGGACGCCCCCATAGGGCCATATCCGTGCCAAAGAAGTGCATAGAGAACCATGACGACACCAGCAAATGTCGCTCCGATCAGCTCGGCCTTATCATCGTCCATTGTGTTTCCCTTCCTTGCCTCGTCAGAATGGAATCTCGTCTCCAAAATCGCGACCTTCGGAGCCGTAGCTGTCGTCAGGCTCCTGATCCTCAGACTTGTCGCCGCCGGGCAGCGGGCCAAACTGGACGGTGCCGCGATAGAGCTGCAAAACAACTTCGGTCGTATAGCGGTCGCTGCCACTCTGATCTTGCCATTTGCGTGTCTGCAACTGGCCTTCGACGTAAACTTCCCGGCCCTTCTTGCCGTACTTCTCAACATACGAGCACAGATGCTCGTTGAAGATAACGACATCATGCCATTGAGTGGATTCCCTCCGCTCACCTGTCTGCTTGTCACGCCAGAACTCGGATGTAGCCACTCGCAACTTGGCCACCGGCTTTCCATTGTTGGTACGCCGAATTTCAGGGTCCAAGCCCAATCGGCCTTGTAGAATGACCTTGTTGATATTGATCGTCATCGACTTTTCCTTTTCTGCGGCTAGGCCGTTTGAAACTACGGGTCCAAATCGTTGCGTTCAAAATACTCGTATCAATCAGCTACTTCGCGGGGTTCTTGCCCGTCCGCTTCCCAAAATGCCGGTAAAGCGTCCTCTGACCTATACCGGTACGCTTGACGACCTCTTTGATGTGAAGATCTAGGTTGAAGAAAAGCTTGCGTGCTTCATCCAGCCGCTCTTGCGGTAGTGATGGCGCTCCACCTTTCTTATCCTCCGGCCGCTTGGCACGCATGTGCGATGCCAGCTCGTTTCGAAGGCCGTTATAGCCTCTGAAAACAAAAGAAATTGCGGCTCCGGCATCTGGATGCCACCGAACGACCTCGTTGGTCGCAGCATCAAACACCGCTGCGCCCTTTTCGTTGATCGCCCGCAAGGTCTCTTCGATGTCTGTGACGCCCGTACCCAAACGAGAGGCACTGGCAACATAGACCATATCGCCTTCCTTCAGGCCGCTGATCATTTCCGTTCGCTGCGGCGTCGGGTCCACATACTCGGTCCTCCTGCGAGTGGCGATCTGCTCCACGAAAATCCTGCACTCCTCGGGCAGGCCAGAGGCGCGTAAAGCCTCTTCCTGCTCCTCCTTCGTGGGGGCAGCTTTTGCCAACCGGATGTAGCCAATCTTCATACGATAATGCCCTTACTACGCTGCCATTACTTTTGGGATTGACAGCGCGTCAAAACTGCTTTGTAGTGTCAAACACTAAACTAATGACACGCACATTGCAATGGAGTTGGAAATGCAGGCCAGAACCTACCGCCTCGGTTCAAGTGAAATGGTGCATACCCCCGGCGTCATAGCTTGGGCGAAGAACGCATATGCCTTCGAAAAGGACCGAAACCAGCTTCGTAAGATTGTCTCCGAGACATGGGGCGTCCCCGACGAGGTTGCTCACCGCCTATTGAGTGGTGAGACAAACTATACCATCGACGGAAACACCGTCGTATTTTCTGATACTATCGAGAGCGCCTGCTGAGGCGCTTAATGCCATAACTTTGCGGGTTGATATCAATGAACTACACCGCTGAACAGACTCGTGACGGCAGATGGCAGGTTGTTCACATTTCCACACGAGCTGCTTACGGACAACCAGTCGCCTCGCCAGATGCGGCGCAACAACTCATCATTGAGGCAGAGGCGGCGGCGAACATTCGCCGCCTTACAGAATGCCGATCTGGTTCCTGCGCGCTTTGAGTTGCCAAGCGATGCCTGATCAGTTTTGCCGCAAGGTCCACTTGCCGTCCATTTTCACAAGAACTGCATGCATAGCTCTCTCAGGCTGGAGAGCCGGTCCATTCTCGCCTTGGCGCATTGTCAGCTTAAACGTGCAATCGTAAGCCTCACCGTTCTGATTGCAGGTCGTGTTTGTAACGCCATAGTGCACATCCCCTCCACCCGTGGCGGCACCGATAAGCGACTGCGCGAATGGATTGCCTGATATCTGCTGGGATGCCTGCGTAAAGGCGTCTTTGAAAGCCTCACTGACATCCGCATCTGTTGGAGCACTGGCACCGCAGCCAGCAAGTAGTAAAGGTAATGCAGCAAGCCACAGTTTCGGATTCATATGTTCTCCATCCCTCTTGAAATCTGATTTTGACATGCAATCCACACAAACAATTATATGTGAAGAGGCAGGCTGTCCATTGACGTCCGTTCTGAGAGCTTTTCGTCCAAATTTCAGCGCCGCTGCTGTTTTCGCTGCTTTGATGGCTATTCCCTTACCTGCCATGGCGGATGCCTCTGAGTGGCCGATCTGTGGCTCATCGCGGCGTGTTCAATGCGTGGTCGATGGCGACACCTTCTGGCATCACCGCATAAAATATCGGATCGTGGATATCGACGCGCCTGAAAGCGGAGATCGAGCACATTGCCAGATCGAGCGTCAGCTTGCTGATGCAGCAACTCACAAACTTAAAGAACTGCTCGACAGAGGCGGTTTAAATCTGGAGTCCGTTGGTACAGACCGCTACGGCCGTGTACTGGTCAGGGCATTTACCGATGGGCATGACATTTCAAGAGAAATGATCAACGCCGGGCTGGCTGTCCCGTTTGGCAAACCTGATCGATTTCGATGGTGTCGATCAAGCCAGATCGCCAGATGACATCAAGGCGTATCTGATGGCCGATGCTACCGCCCCTTGTGCGTAAGGCTTCGGGATCAACTCTATTGTAACACCGCAATCTCTTACCCGGCCGGATGTCAGGATAACTTTCACGTCCGGCCGGTTGCCCATTACCCACCTTGCCAACCCATCCCCATCCATCTCGCCCGGCATTTGGATATCCGAAAACACGAGATCGACGTGGGTTGATTGAAGCACCTTTATCGCTTCCTTGGCACTGCCAACCTCTGTAACCACATATCCGCAGTCCCTTAGATAGTCGGCGATATCAATCCGCACGAGCGGCTCGTCTTCCACAACGAGCACTGCCATTGCTTTCCTGTCCATATGGCGTCCCCTCGACGTGAGTACGTCAAAGAAACACATTATTTTGCATAAAGTTCCATATGTGTTTTATAAGATAGCGCTAGCCTGCACATGCTAGCATAAGCTAGCAGCGCTCCTCATTTTGGTCTCGGAGCATTCGGTGCTGGTGGTGGAGGGAGACGCTTCGGGGGAGCCTCGCCACAAGGCTCATCCAGACCATCATTCTGAACCTTACAACCTCGCTCAATACCGGCCGATCCGCCGGAGCGATCTTTGGCATTTGCAGGGAAAATGAAAGCTGTCGAGCAGGCAAGTGCAATGCTGGACAGGAACAGAGAGAATTTGAACATGGCAGGGGCCTCCTTTGTTGCCTCGTCGTTCTGACGGGTAAGCCCCGGCCTTTATTCGTAGCGGTGATTGTCACCCAAGCGACGGTCCCCGTGGCGGTGCTGGTGATCGATTGCCATTCAACATCGAGACTTCGACCAACGAGCGGGCATATTCGGCCTCCTTATGCTCAAAGGCAGGTCGATATATGCCAATCTCTGCACCATTCATGCCCGCCTCACGCGCAAGGCTCTCCCAGCTCTGTGAAATTGTGTGGGCCATTTCTCCGATGGTCTTTGCCGCATCGTCGGGATCGATCTCGAAATAGAAGGCATACTCCATAAGCATCGAGATCGAGGCGTCCGGCGCGGCCGGATCGGCAATCGCTGTTTTCAGTTCCTTGAAGCGCTCTGGAGCTGGATTGACATCAAAAACGGGAGACAAACGCCACCTCCCATCGCCCGCGTAAAGAAAGCCATGGTTTTTCAGATGATCATCAACGTTAGAAACGAGGATATTGAAGCTCACTCGCCGAAATAGCTCGCGCAGCTCCTCGTAGGGAGCGGCAGCTTGCTCCCGTATCGTATCTGCGAGATTTAGATATGTGCCACCAGTGGCGGTCGGCAGATCGAGCATGGTCTGCGCCGAAATGTAGGGCACTCGGCCATTGCTTGTCCGGTCAAACCGCTCGATGATCGCCACCGGCAAACCTGCGCTCATTTCGATCCGAGCTTTCGGCGCCTCAATCCCACAAAGCTTCGCCAGCCTCAGAGTAAGAACCTCTGCTCTTTCCACGGGATATGTGTCATGAATCGAGGTAAACTTCGCGATGGAAAGGGTTCCGTCGCTGTCAATCACAGAACACTTTGGACGAGCGCCCCCCAGCGTACTACCCACCTGCCGGAGCCGTCGAAGCGCGGCAGCATCAGGATCATTGCTTTCGGCGCTGGCAATAGCATGGCTGAGCTGATCAAGATGCAGGAGGGGGGGAATAGGATGTCGGCCGTTGGGAGCAGCCGAAAGGAACGGGGAGCCTTCCTCAAGGCTACGTACACGCAGAGCGCCCACTCGGCTGAAATCATCGACCGCAGTTAGGAAGTCTATCTCCGTCAGTGGATTGCTATTATTGCCCCGAGCCGGACATCTTTGCGAATGATATTCCTTCCCCATGAATCCGGCGTCGTGTCCGCAACAGGAGGAGGCAGTGGCGTCCCGTGTTCGTTGGCTGCGCGGAAGAACTTCCTATCCGCATCAAGCGTCAGCGCTGGCGCTATGGCAAAACCTCGTGGGTGCTCCAACCATCCTGAATCATATTGGAAGCTGGAATGCTCGCGACCACCGGCCGCCTCGAACCATAGGGTTCCGACCTCTAGCCCGGAATCGCCAATGCAGATTTTATACGCGCTCTGCACCATCAGAATGCCACCTTATCTTTGCCGTTAGCCGATTCTTGCGTGTCGGCGTCACTCTTCTTTTTCTTGCCATCACGTTTCGGCCGCACACGCTGGGGGAGCGCGTTGACGCCCAGCGCCAGACCAATGTCATCCTTTGAAATGTCCAACAGTCCCGCTAGCCTGCCATGCTCGCCGAGAGTAACTAGAACCATCGCCAAAACCCCAAGCGAAACCCCGCCGTCGCCTTTTTCCAGACGCCTGATGGTGGCAACATTCACGCCAGCGCCATCAGCCATGCGCTGCTGAGTAAAGCGGCGCTTTTTGCGAGCTATCGCGATGTCGTCACCGAGCTTTTTAAGCTCGGCTTGCGCACGAAGGGACGGTACGGGCTTCTCTTTCATAATGGTGCATATATACACCTTTATTGACGCATAAAGCTACATATAAATAGGCTAATGAATTTTATAATGAAGGTGAGATGATCGGTCCTCGACCTCGCCCGTGATCAGCATGGATTTCCCGCGTCGGCTCCGGCCGATTTTCACGAATAGCAGTCGCGCGAGCAACAACATCATCAACGATCACGTCCAGTAGCGGAGTGTCCGCAAGTGTGTGACGCATCTCCTCCCTTACCGAAACGACAGCAGAGCTAATCTTGAGCGCCATTTCGTCAAGGCGTTTCAGCACATGGGTAGCAGGCATACCGACATCCTGCGCGAACTCAGCCCAATGATCACGGCTGATCCTTGTACGCCAGAACTCCCCTTGTTTCGGATTATCCTTGTCACGACCGACTGACATGGCAAGCAGCGGTTTCATGGACGTGTAGTTTGCCGCAAATGCCGCCTGATTATTCAGATCATAAACAGGGGAAAGAGAAAGCCGCCCGCTCGGTGAATACCGTATCGAGTAGTTTTTTCCGTGAGCATCGGGATTCCCTGAAAGATACTGGAACAGCGCCCGATCCAGCATACCAGCCTGATCAACTGCGGGGCGCTCCATCAGTTTCATAAGTTCGGCCATCCTTTTCCAAGAGGGGCCGCCCTTTTCTTCGTATTTGTTCAAGGGATGGATACCAAGAGCCTGACAGAAATCCTCCTGATGGGTGCGATTCAGGAGAGCAGGGCCGTCCTGCCGGGTCTGTAGGGTTCGGTCGTAACGTGCGATCCGCATATAGACCTTATCCTCAGCCTGCTGGATCTGCGATGTGGGAACTCGAAGTCCGCAAGCATGCGCCAGCCGGAGACAAAAGTGCTCCGTCTTAATGGAATCGTTCAATCCAGCGATATCGACCTTGATGATATGAGAGGATGGGAAGCCATTGACCGGCAATGCGACCTTGCCCCCCATCACCAACACGGCCATTTTGTCGTGAACGCCAGCGAGCGAAATTCGCGTTCCTAGCACTGGATCGTCAACTAGCGGACGCGCTGGCAGTTCACGGAGGAGCTGTGCCAACTCCTCCTCACTCAAAACCTTGAAGCCGGGCGGCTCGCGCAGTGCAATATTTCGTTCGGCAGGATCGGCGAAGATAACAGCGCCAGCGCAATCGCGGCCGATCAGCCGGAGAAATTCAAAATCGCTTTCATGGGCCGATTGCATTCCGAAAGCCTGAGCGATCCTGTGCCGATGATGATGGCTTTCAGGCAGCAGTCCAGCAATGAACGGCTCCACGACTTCCGGCCCGTGTTCCACCTTTGTGAGAGGCATCGAGAGCGACAGTGCGTGCCCTCGGCCCTCTCTGGCATCTGAAAGCCACTGACGGTCGTAGACGAAGTGCAGGCCGTCCTTGCTTCGTTCGAGATCGCCAACCTTCCTGTCGTAAAGAACCACATTCAGGCTATTTCCGTTGCTCACCTACCCTGCTCCAAATCGTCTGGCAGACTGTCCCCGATATCGATCTCGGTTTCTTCCTCGGTCGGTTTGTCTGCCACGATGACACCGCTGATTTTGGCCGTATCGACAACATCGAATGTAAGGCCTACGGCCTCTGCGATCCTGATAGCGACTGACAGCGAAACGTCCTTACCGTCCTCGAAATCCTTCACAATGAATCGACTAAAGCCTGTGGCATTGCCCACTTGCTCTCGCGATAGTGACAGTTCTTCCCGCCGCTGCTTTACTGCATCGCAAAGCCGCTCGTGGCCATGCGGGCGTATAACATCGTCAGGTGGGATTGTGTCTTTGCTGCCGAGCCGGGCAAGCCACTCCTGCCTTTGCTCAAGGCTCATCAGTTCCCATGCAATGATCGTTGCCGCAACATAGCGCGGCGGCTCTCCATTCGTTCCAAACTGCCCCCTCAATTGCCTGCTGACGCTGATCTCTGTTTTTCCCGTCATGGCGGCGAGCGTTTTCTGGCTCAAACCGGCCGCTCGGGCACGCTCCTGCCATGGGGAAACTTCGGTACTGTACTTGCGCGGCTCGCGCCCGGAGCGCGCCCGACGTTCTTTTTCTGACATTAATATCACTCACGCATATTGACAAAGAGGGCCGGTTAGGAACATAGATATAACTAACGCATATTGATCGGTTTTGAAAGGCATCTGAAATGCGCCATTGGCTCCGCAATCTGCCCGACATGGACTCCAAGTTCGTGGAAGAGCACATCGAACCGTTGGAAAGCCTCTACCGGGAAAGAGGCGAGCTTACGCGCCGCATTACCAAGACCGAAATCGACGTACATCACGCGGTCCTGAATCGCTGGACGCCCGATCAGGTCAGAGCCTGTTTTGAAACCTCCATTCATCAGGACTCCTCCCAGTAGTCTGCTTCATTGATGCGGCGGACCACCTTCCCCGGCTTCCCTCAGCCGGGGATTTTTTTTGCCTGCTTTTTAGATCGACCAGAAGCGGCATGCGGATTAGCTCGTTCTTCGATCCAATTTGGACATATAGGCACCGGACGAGCTGAATGCAGTTCAGTGTTGCAAGCGTGACAGCCAAAAAAGAAGCGGCCCCTTTCGGGACCGCTCCACTTGCCTATCCCCCTTTCGGAAGATCGCTGCTCAGTTGCTCCCGCCGAGAGCAACGGACTGGACCCAACCGATGAAGATACCCACAATCCCGAGGATACCAGCGATGACCGCAGCCATGGCCGAACGGCCAGCATTGTTGCGGCTCTGCTCGTTGTTGACGGCATCCCACCACTTGTAGACCGAGTAGCCTGCGAAGATCAGGCTCAGCGCGCCGAAGAGGTAGAGGCCGGTGCTCGCAAGGTTCTCAAGCCCTGACTTTGCATCGTCGGGGTTCATTCGAGAATTACGCGCCGCGTCCTGCGCCTGCTTCTGAAACTCAAGCGGGGCTTTCGGGTCGGCCGTCTGGCCGAGTACGGTTTCCAGTGCTGAAAAATAGGTCACGCTCGCCAGAGCGATTGCAGCCAGGTACTTGTCTCGCGCCTTACCGGCGACAGCTAATGCGGTTGCCTTCATTTCCTTCTCTCCTTGCCGCCAACGGCCCGTTGCTCAATATGCTTACACCAAGCTCACACGTTTCACAATGAAGTGTTGCACCTTTTTAATGTGCAATTGTGACACTACACAAGAGGTTTCAGCCCTATTCCGCCGCCACTTTCATCGTGTTCGCCATCTCGTATTGCATAATTTCATCTGCTACCAGCTTAGCAATGGAAGTGCCGGTAGAACGCCTTTGCGTTCTGGCCATTTCTTCCCATCGACCAATGGCAGTTCCTTCGGGGAAGCGTTTCGCCAGAAGATCGAGCGCACGATCCAGTGGAACGCGACTGTAAAGCTCGTCACGTACAGCGCGATCTTCTGACTTCGTTGAAAGCGCCCACAGCAGCCTGATCCCCAACGCATTGTTGAAAATCACCCACCGCTTCTCGTCATTTCGCAGCTTGTACATCGCCAGCACGTTCGCGCCCTTCGAAGGGTCTGATTTGTCAGGGCCGTTCACGTAGCGCTGCAAAGCCTCATCGACCGCTTCGCTGCCCCCCAGCTCATCGAGGATAGCTCTGCGAGCGGCCTGAGAGTCGGAATTGAGGATCATGATCGTGGTGGCCTGCGATGTCAGGCCTTTGAAGTCGGCCAGCTCTTGCGACACAAGTGCGACCTCAAGGTTCCACTTACGGCCGGTTCGGCAGTCATGCCAAACCACGTCATTGATGGTGTCAATACTGGTGCCGGTCAGATGGTATTCGTCCATCACCATACGCTTTGGAGTCTCGGCGATGATTTGGAAGGTCCGCTGCCAATAGCGTTCATATGCCTGCCGTATTTCAGGATCGTCAGGGAACGTCATCGCACGGATATCGTCTTTATCGCCCGCGATCTTGCTCATGAACACCTGACGAGTCATCAGGAACATGAGGGTGTTCTTCCTCGCAGATTCGTCCGTCATGGACGAAACCGTCAGAACATCTTGCAGGTCGATTGCCATGATCCGGGCAGAACCGGTCTCAATCGACGTGTAGTTGGTGAACATCGGATAGGCACTTTCCAGCGATTCAAGATGGCGCTGGACATTCCTGATCATCTCTTCGCCGAAATCGTCTTTGATCTGCGGCTCGGCGATAACCGTCGCGATATCTTTGATGCGCGGAGCGGCATAGCGTTGCGCCCGAACGGCCATCTCATGATTCCCACGCAACATAAACTCATCCACGAGTGTCCAATATCGCGTGCGATCCGTGACCTTGATACCGGCCGCATGAGCCGCCTCATTGAGCTGCGGGTCGATATTTGCCTGCCAGCGGTTGGCATTTGAATCGACGCTGAGATCACTTTTGATCTCGAAAACACGGTCAATGACGCGAGTGATAAGCTGCGGCAGCAGCTCGTGGTCCATCGGGATCGCCGTCAGCAGGAAGTTCTTCATGAACACCCGCTCCCGATCCAACGGATAGCGCGAGCCTAGCGAGATATCGAAGAGATTGACCGCATATTCGGCGGTGTTCTTCGGCCGCATATAAATGACCTCGCGCCGCCGCTCTTCCGGCAGTAAGGCACTTAGAAGGTTCATACAGCCCGACGAGGATACCCCCACGTCTGCAACCATCATGAAAGGTAACTCGCTGCCCGGTCGGTACGCCGCAAGATCGAAATTCATCCGGTTCATCAACACCGACTTACCCGAACCTGTACCGGCTGCAATGAGTGTGAGCCATGCCGGTTGCTCAGGCGCAAAAGCGCGATGCGGAGTAAGTTTTCCTTCTATCGACGTGAAAAGACTGTCGCCGGTCTCGAACACGGGAGCGGTGCGGTGGAACGGCAGGACAACGGAAAGGTCCGAGATCGGGGCGAGCGTGCCGCGCCAGCTCTGTGTGGTGGCGTTCATGCCCGCCACTGTCTCCGCCAGTGTGCGGACCGGGCTTGCCGGGCTGTCAGTGACCGTGCAGTCCCCCCACGACTGCAAGCCGACCAGTAGAGCTGATGCGCGGCTGCGTAGCCTCTCCTCCGGCTCTCCCGGCTCGATCCAAGTCGCGGCCGACAGGTTGGTCTTGACCACTGCCTCAGTATCGGAGCCAAGCGCATCCGTCACCAGTTGGAGGTTCTTGCCGAGCAGCTTGGTCGTACCATCGAATATGCCGAGCAATTGCGCAGCGACCTGCCTGATGCGGATTGAGGACTTGTCTGCGCTGTTCAAGGATTCCAGCGAGATCGCTACGCGGTAGGGCATCTGCGAGCGCCGCAGGCGCTCCACGAGATGATTAAACGGTCGCAGGTTCTTAGGATAGCGCAGCACCTGACAAACGGCGAAACTGCGTGGTCCCCATGAAATCCGGCGCATATCCTGCGAAACCACAGGAGCCGACGAAAGGATCTGCATCGCCAGTGGTGGAGCGAAAAAATCGGACACGTCACTGTCGAACGTGTTTTTCAGCGGCGGATATTTCACAGCACCCGGTTCATGCGGCTTCCAGTCATTGGGTGTCTCATGGAAGAAAATACCCTGACGGATTTTGGCGATATCCGGTCTTGAGCCATCCTCGCCCGGCATGACTATGCTGGCTATCACGCCTATCCGGTCCAGAGCGGTCATGAACGACTGCACGAATGCCATATGCGGCCCTTCCAAAGCTGGAAGCTCAGCATACGGGTCCATGGCCGCCCTCATGGCAGGTAGCTCGCTGCGGGCTTTGTCGTTGGCCTTCTTCTGCGCGACGATCTCACGCTGTTGCCCGGCCTGCGGGCGCGTGATCAACGCCACCACGAGCCGTTCCGAAACGGCCCTGCGCAAAATCACATTGCGCGATTCTTCGAGAATGCCGGCGACGCGCAATTGCTTGAGTTCAGCGTTGTGGCGCTGGCGCTCAAGGTGCTCGTCAACCTCGGTCTCAGCATTGAAGGACGATTCGAATGAGACGACGATGTTATGGCCGGGCGCCTTCATCACCTGCGCCATTTCGGCCGCAAAAATATCGATCATCCTATCGGCGTAATCACGCTCCGAGATGATCGAGCGAGCACCCTTGATCTCGATAAGTGTGATATCCGAGCCGTCATGCGCGAATAAGACAGGGCGTGTGCTGTTCGGATCGAATCCACTCAGGTCGCAGAACTGATCTGCGTGTCGGTTCAGCATCGTCGTCATCGGCTAATCCCTCGGGGTATAACGGATCAAGAAAGCCGGAAGAGCTGTCTTCGGCTCCAGTCCATCCATTCCCGTTCCAAAAAATTCTCTTCCAAAACCGTCGAGTATGTCGCTGCGGCGCTTGAGTGAAAGCTCAAGCCCGATATTCATGCTTTCGTAGCCCTTCTCCTCGGCCATCTTGCGAGCACGCTCAATTGCCTGCCATACCCTTGGAGACCCTTGCGCCTCCGGTAGAAAAGCGATCTTGGCGGGCTTGTCTTCTTCCATGTCGCTCATCTTCAAACTCCGGCCGAGGGCCGAACTGAACCACATTTTCCCGTCGCTCCTGCGCACGGCGGTCCTGATCAAGGCGATCTTGGCGCTTGAGGTTGTCTCTGGTGTCTTCGAGCGTACCAGCAACGTCGCGGACAACTCGGGGCGGCGCTGCAAAAGACGATCTCAGCTCAGCCAATTGCCTCTGACCATGAAGACCACAATGGCGGACACGCTGCTCCATCCTCTCCATGATCTGCGGCCCTCGCTCCTTCTGCAGGGCCGTCCATGCAACCTTCATGCGGTCGCCATAGGCCATTGCATCATTCATCGCACTCTGACGCGAAGACAATGGTCGGGAAATATCATTGGCAGCAGCGACAGCTTCGCGTGCCTTGCCCGCAAGCTGCTCGATTACATCCATTTCTCGCTGCAAGCTTGCGCGTGCTTCCCGCCGTGCATGCTCGGCCTCAATCGCCGCCATTCCGGGCGGCAGAAGCCGGTCACGTCCGCCCTCGGCAATGGCCCGTTTTTCATTGTCAATTATGGCCGTCGCCGCCATGGCGCTTTTCATGCGCTGGAAAGGCGACAGCTCCGAAACCTCGCTATAAGCCGCCAAGGTGCGCTCCATGACATCCTTGGCTGCCGCGCGCTCCGGTAGGTCCTTCACTTTTAGAGCAGTAGGTTCTGGAAGGCGGAAAGGCTGGCCTTGGATGGTGACAATCCGCTGCGATAGAGCCTGCCGCTCGATCCACGAGAAATTCCGCTCGACCTTTTCACGAGCCGTCGCGACGGCTGCGGCATAACCGGGCTGCACTATATCGTCCATAGCCTGTCTGGCCGACATCTTGCCGTCCAAAACCGCGTTCGCAGCCTTGACCAAGGTCGTTTTCATGCCCGCATCCTCACACCACTGGTCCGCAACGTTGGCGAGCCTATGAATGCGGTCTGTTGGAGCGAAAATGTTCTTGTCTATCCACGTCCGGTCCAGCCCTTCTTCGAAGAAGTCCGTCAGACGAACAAGCTGCCCGTCATATTTTATAGAAAGGTCGGCTGGGAGCCTGTGAGCAGCGGGGTACATGCGGCTCGTGCGCTTGTCCTGCACTCTCGCCCCTGTAGCAACAAACTCGCCATCCTTGGGCAGCAGGCCGATTTCGCGGCCCTGTTCGATCAACGCCAAACGGCATAGGTCTGCTGCAATCTGCCTTCTGCATGTCGATGAAGAGCACCAACAGGGACTCCGTCTGCCGTTCGTACTACGTCATCATAAAGCTCGGTGAAGAGCGGCAGAGGATCTGGCTTGCTATCCATGATCTCCCGACGAGATGCCGGTGTTTGCTGCCCCAGCTCGATAATACGGGCGGCAAGGCGCTCGTCGGTTTTCGCCGCCTCGCGAACGAACTCGTTGCCGTAGTCCGCAGCTATGGCAGCGCGAGTTATAGCCTCTTCCAACGCCGCCTTGGCCTCGCTACGCGATGGGCCATCAGCTCCATCGGAAGCCAGTAGGCTATCTGCCTCCTTGATCTCGTTGAGATAATACCTAGCCATAAGAGCCGGATCACGCAGATGATCGTATTCCTGCTCCTGATCTTCCACTAACTCTGCGTCTTGGGCCGCCCATTCAGCAGCAGACGGCCCGGTCGGCTCTACCGTCTTGAAGCTGGTGTCAACGGTGACGCCGCGTGCCCTCAACTGTTCCAAGAGCGATGCCACGCTTTCCAC
Source organism: Agrobacterium sp. FDAARGOS_525 (assembly GCF_003938925.1). Taxonomy (NCBI): domain Bacteria; kingdom Pseudomonadati; phylum Pseudomonadota; class Alphaproteobacteria; order Hyphomicrobiales; family Rhizobiaceae; genus Agrobacterium; species Agrobacterium sp. FDAARGOS_525. Next base: position 56,023 of record NZ_RKIU01000007.1, read on the forward strand.
GTGGCTCTCATGCTCCCGTTCCGCTCTCGCTGTTGCAGTTTCGTATTCGAGGCCGCTCATCCGATCAGTTGCGGCTTCTTCTGGATCGTAGCCGTAATCGGTCTCCGTTCGGGAAAGATCGAGGCTTCCACCCGGCTCCAGTTTATCGAGTTGGTCCTTCATGTCTGCGAGGAATTGGCGCTCAGCGCGAGCCTCATTCCGGGTCACATAGCTGTCTTCCGAAATGAAGTGCGGCGAATCTTGATCAGTCAGTCTGGCATTCAGATGGTTTAGCCGCTCGGCCACAGCGGCCTGAACAGCCTTGAAGACCTCCTCGCTGGTTTGCAGCGTTTCAAGAGGATTTGCTTCCCTGTTGCCAGACACTGCATATCGAAGCTGTTGCTCGGCAGTGTGGCCGATATGGATCGGTGCTTCCGGGCTACCGGGTATAGGTGCTTGCTCCGGCCGCGACCGGCGCTCGCGTCCAATAGCTACAGCCAGATCGCCGTCATCACGTGCCAGATCGAGAAGATATTCATTTTGATGATTTAATGCCTCGATAGCCGCCCGTGCCAGCTCCCGCTCGTAGGTGATTTGATAGGAGGCTGCATGCTCGGCAGGGAGCTTGCCAGCCTTGACGCGATCGATGGCCTCGCGGGCAAACTCGACCTCGACCATGATTTCATTTCCGCGCTCCACCTGCTCGATCCCAAACCGAGCAACGGCCTCTTCATATCGATCTCTCAGATTGATCCGGTTTTCAGCCATCTACGCCCCTACTGGCTCAAGCCTGTCCACACCTGCGAAGTGCGTAGACAACAACAGATGAAATCCCGAGCAGCGCCCCGATGCAGAACCCGACGATTTGGCCGGTCTTGCTCCAGTCAGCAGGGGCGTAGGCCTCCCGCTGCACCATCCGGTAAAGGTTGACGCCAGTGATGCCGCACATCGCCAATCCGATTACGGCAAATAGGAGAGGCACCACATCGCCGAAGCCCGAAAGGAATTGGTAAAAGCTGCGTGCCCCATCCTCCAATTTCAGGGTGTTTTCCATTCGCTCTCTCCTTGAGCTACCGGATGCCCTTCGGAATGACCACGGGAGCAAGGAACACGATCCCCATCCCGGTGCCTGCCGGAGCTGACATCGTTGGTGGCCGGTTGAAGTGCTGGCGAGCGGCGGTAGAAAGATTATTGCCCAGCGGCTGCAACGCTGCCACGCCCGCCTGCCAGTAATTAACCGGATTGCTGTTCGAAACGACCACGCCGTCTGAAACAACGTAGTCACGATTGTTCTGCACGAGCTGGTTTGCTACCTGCCCCGCGCCTTGCAGCAGCGAGGAGACAAACAGCCCGGCGTAGCGAGACCAAGTGTGACGATCCACCTTAGTCGCAACACCCGTACGGGCATCATTCTCGGAAACCGCTATCGCCTTTATCGGATATTGCTGACCGGAGACGGTCACGAGCTGATTGAAAGCGATGGCGGACTGATTTTCCGAGTACGAGATGTTTCCTACCAGTCGCATCCCTGTAAGGGGGCCGTTCCGCGTCCCGCTTGCCGGATCATAAATCACGTCATCCAGCGTCACGATAATGGGAGCGGCCGGGTCGTCGCTATTAAAGCCTCTGTCGAGGCGAGCGAAAACCACATCGCCAGTTCGCGCTACAAGTTTCATCGTCGCAGGATTGGGACCGCTCGGCTTTGCAGGCGCTTCCTTCTTTTCCTCTGGCGGTGCTGCATACCGGTTGATCGCCATAGCCGCGATGCCGCCAGAACCGGAACCGCCCCGGTCATTCGCCCCAAGTGAGGCTATCTGCGCTTGGATCGCGGCCCGTGCCGCCGCGTCATCGACAGGCTGTTCCACTGGTACGCGCGTCACATAGACGGTTCGCTCGGTGGTTTCCTTGATGATGCGTTCCTGCGGCTCCGGAGCGGGCTTTGGAGGCTCTGGCACGGGAGGTTGCTCACCACGGTCGGCAGGCCCAACACCAGTGATCACCGTCGGTGCCTGATAGTCTCGTCCTTGTTCTCTGGCTTGCTGGGCATCCGACTGGTTGACGGTTGCTCTCCGGCTGGCCTCTTGCGGCGTCACCGGCTCCAATTGATCGTTCCTCGAACATTGGTGGCATTCGGCAAGGATGTTTGCGTGCCAGCGCCAGTGTCAGGCGCTACTTGCCCTGAAAGGATAAAAGCAGCCGCGCCAACAGTGACAGCAGCTAAGGCACCAACTCCGACTACGATTTTGTTTACCGCCATAGCCCCTCTCCTTAAAAGCGTACCGTTGCGGGCGTTCTGCCCCGTTCTTGTCCACGAAGAGCACGCGGTAAGGCGCTCCGCTAAAGCGATAGGCCTTCTCGCCGTCCGGTGTTTGCGCCTTGCTATTCCAGCCCGGAGACAACATCTCTGCATGGCCGACTACGACGAGATCACCATTGCTCGCGATGTAGCCGCGAAGATCGGGAGCACCGTCCAGTGCCACCGCCCTTGCCCCTCGTGGCGGGCGGCCGACAATGTAATCGGCCAGATCGCCGTCACCCGTCACCACTTTTGATGGCCGCTTGTAATTTCCCGCCGCAGCTCTTCGAGCCGTTGCTTTCGCGTTGGAAATGGAAATCGGCTTCACCTTGTCAGCCAGCGGCGATTTTCCCTCAATGATGACCGTCAGCGGCATATCAATGCTGACCTGTTTCTGGCCCTGTCCCTGCTGTGGCCGGAAACCCGATTGGGTCATCAAGACTATGGATAGGCCACTTTTCGAGACTGACGTTGATGTTCAGAATATCTCGAAATAGCAGGGCGTGAGATTGATCGTCGTCGGCCGCTGTCCATCGCCGGAAGGCGTATTGCCGGACGCTCCGCACCGGCACCGTCCTGCGCAAGCACAGTCGGATTGTACGTGACGTTAAAATCGGCCATGGATAGCCGTCACTGTCGACGAAGGTGACTGGCGTAGTCATGCCGTAAGCGAGCCGGGCTATCGGGGGCTGCTGCATAGGTGTCTTGGCAGCATTCACCACGCGCGCAGAGCAGTCGGGTAGGGATCGGTCGAATAGGTCGGGCGGACAGCGGCGCTTCGAGACCAAGAGTAGCATCTCTGATCCGGCCGACTTCATTCGGGCGAAGGATCATGCCTTCTGACTGATCGACCATGCCACGCCGCACAGCGTCCAGCTCTTCCTTGGTCAATTGTCGTGGTGGCAGGTTCGGTCTGGACGTGGTTTCCACTGCCCTGTTGGAGCTGCGGAGCAACAGTCGTGGCGTCTCTTCCGGTGGCGCTTGGCGCGGAATGGGAGACCGGCGCTATCCCCTGCGGAGCCGAAATGTTCGTTTCCTGTCCGGTTGGATTCCCGTTCTGCGCGGGCGGTCCTGCTCTTGGGCGAAAACAGGCAGAATGCCCGCCGTAGACGCCATGAGTAGTGCCGCAAGCGCTGTTCTCGATCTCCACATACTTGCCAGCCCTCTACCTATCATAGTTCAATAATGTTGTTGCAGTGATGCTATCGATTCCGATGCCATTCGGGTTTTCGACCGATGGGCGAACACTCACAACAGCATCGTTAGGAGAAGCCCGCCTCTGTCACATCGACGTTGCTACGCCGATATTGCAGCAGAGGCACTTCGACACGCCAGAACCGGCGTCCTTTAATGAAGCCTTCTTCCTTGATGTTCGGAACGCCGTTCTTGTAAGCTGTCTGCTCAACGTAATTCCTGCGAAACGCCAGTGGCGATCCTGACGACTGACTTCTTCGATATACGAATCGCGCCCGGTTACGGTGAAATACTGCCGGAGGGCAGAACCGATACCGTCCCTTGATGTAATAATCGTAGGAATTGATGGTCACGGCCGCATCGGACGCAAAGTCTACGATGCGCGCCTGACTAATGTGAGGAGTGCTGAGCACGGTGGCTGCACACTCTCCACCCGTCGCCGCCTCGTGCCAGACGAAATTCGTCACTGGTCGAAGCCATAGGTATCGGTCGTCACGACCACGCTGGCGACACAAAGCAGGCCGAACAGCCCGCAGAGTGCCACAGATAGCGTGCGATGTGCGGCCGGATTGATCATTGCCCCACGCTCCCCACCGCCGCATTGGTCTGTAGATTGTTGACCTGCACTGGCTGCGAAGAGACCAGCCCGCCGATGGCAATCCCCTTCGGATTGAGTGGCGATTTCGCGGTTCGGATGACCTTGGCATAAAAATCACGATTCTCTGTCCGTCGATCCGTCGCGTTGCGATAGATCAGCGTCATGGAACCACGATCTCCACTCGTAACGCCTGTCCCGTCTTGCTGGCGTACCACGCCCTGTCGCTGCACTGTCGCAGGGCCGCGCTGTTGAGCAGTCGCATTCTGATACCGGTTCACAACATCCTGATGATGCCCCAATCGTTCACCGATATCCGGTAGCTATTGCGTGCATCGAGCGTCATGTACTGCGCTGTGCTCGAATTGATCTGGTCGCGCCAAGAGGTCCAGTCATAGGTTGAGATTGCCCGGATCGCTTCGACTGCGAAGTCGCGGGCGACTGCATCAGCGACCATTGGTTCATCAAGGCCGATTGGCGCGCAGACGCTCTGAGCATCAGTCGTGCCAAGAAATGCTGTGTCAGGAAATTTGACGAATCGCGCATAGAGCAACTGCCCTACATGCAGCGCCATCACCGCGTTCCCGATCACGAGCAGCACTATGAAAACCTTCATATTGCGCTGGATCGCCGACTGCGCGGCGCTGGCCTCCAATATTTCCTCTTTCGTCTTCACTTTGCCCCCACGTTCAAGATCGGCACGGGGCATCCAAAGACACCCCGTCTGCGACATATGGTTCCGTCTGCGCAACGCCCTCGACAAGAAAACCGAAGAGAGAGAGATCACCGTCAGGCTGATGAGAAGCGTACCCAGCCCGACGATGATCTTTTGCTTCTGTAAAATATCCTCGGTGGCAATTGTCGGAGCGATGGGGTCCGGCAGAGTGGCAAACCGGAACCTTGGTAATTCAACCGACTTTTGCTTTTTCCCGAAACCGAACATCGCTCTACTTTGCCACAGGGCGTCCACCACTTGCGTCATACCGTCATGCCAGCCTTCATGACAGCGACGTTGCCAGACTTCCCTTCCGGCACGACGAAAAGCGGCACCGCTGGCTGCTGATCAGGCAGACGCGCAGATAGCCCCGCCACACTTCCATGTTGGCATTCACATCGGCATCCAGTTTGGTGTCCGGCGACACATCGAGACCGCTGGCATCACCCGACTCCATGACTTTGTGCAAAGCCGTAGCCCGGTCGCTGCTACGCAGGACACCCCGAATATTCGGCAGTGCCCGTTCATAGTGGCTCATCACCGAGGACGCTAATGGGGAGATAACGCACAGAATATTTGCCATTAAGAGCGCGGTGTGCGGCTTGGCAGTACGGGCACCGAGGATCTACGAAGGCGTAGATCGTGTTCTGATCGGTTGGCGTCACTCCCGTTGGAGCTGACGCAACCGCATTGGCTTGCTTCAACAAAGCGATGACGTTCTTCGAAAGAGCTGATCGGTGATTTCATAGCCGCTGTCTACATTCACCCATTTACAGCGTTGAGCGCTGAGGTCTGCACCTGCGGACGAACAGGCGCGGGCGCTGGGCCTGTGCGGGCATCGGAGCCTGCGCTTGATAAGAAGGCTGCGGAGGTTGCTGGTATCCCTGCTGCTGCGCGTAAGGCTGCGGGAATTGCTGCGGCTGCGGCTGCTGATAGTATGGAGGCTGGTATGGAGCCGGTTGCTGTGCATATTGCTGTGGAGGGTACGGCTGCGGGCCTGCCTGATAGGCTCCCGGCCGCTCCATCACATAGGGCAGCGCGCCGAAAACGACCATTCCGTAATAGCAACTGCCGCCCCGGCCCAAATGACCGTATTCAGCACTTTTGGCGACGAAGCGTTCGTGTTTTCTGCCATCTCGCTTCACTTTCGAACCGATGTTGTCTCTGCTTCAAACCCTTCCTGATTTTCCCCGCACAAGTCAACTAAAGAACGCATAACGACATTCTTTTCGTGCGATTTTTTTATGTGTAATGCTGGCGTGCAACTCCGAGTGCCGGGTCAAGCTCGACAGTGCGAAGATTTTCACCATCGCTGTGAACCTGAAATGAAAAACCCCGGCTTTGGCCGGGTTTCCAAGGTTGTCTGCCGCCTAATTTGGGGGGCTATGGGGTTAGGCGGCTCGACTCACTACCGAAGTGGCATTCTGCTTGCGCAGTTCCTTGAGGATTTCCTGCTGCGTCTCAAGGATGGCTGTCAAAAGCTCCTTAGTATCCCGGCGATTGACTTCTCCCTGAAGGAGCAAATCAGCCAAGAGGTCTACATCAGCACCCGAATCCCTGTTCCCGCTGAAATTGCCGT
>NZ_RKIU01000008.1:0-187876 GCF_003938925.1 Agrobacterium sp. FDAARGOS_525
CTCATGCATGCCGGCAAGGTTCTCGTCAGCGATACGCCGCGCGCCATTGTCGAAAAGCGGTCCGCCGGGACATTGGAAGAGGCCTTCATTTCCTACCTGGAAGAGGCCATCGGTGAGGCTTCAGCTGCGCCCGCCCCAATCGCGCAGCGTGAAGAGGCGGATGAAGTCATCGCCCCCAAGCGGCTTCATCCGCCAACTCCACCTTCAACCTGCGCCGCATGTTTGCCTATACCCGGCGTGAGGCGCTGGAACTGCGCCGCGATCCGATCCGCGGGACGCTCGCCATCCTTGGCAGTGTCATCCTCATGTTCGTCGTCGGATTTGGCATCAACATGGATGTCGAAAACCTGGCGTTTGCCGTTCTCGACCGGGACGACACGACGATCAGCCGCGACTACACGCTTCAGATCGCCGGATCGCGCTATTTCACGGAGAAGGCGCCGATCATCGACTACAATGACCTCGACCGGCGCATGCGCAACGGCGAACTCAGCCTCGCCTTGGAGATACCGCCAGGCTTCGGGCGCGATGTCGCGCGCGGCAGCAAGGTCGAGATCGGCGCCTGGATCGACGGCGCGATGCCTTCACGAGCCGAAACGGTGCGGGGCTATGTGCAGGGCATGCATCAGACATGGCTGACCCAGAAGGCGCGTGAACTCTACGGAGACGCGGCAACGACCGGCAACTTCCAGATCGCCCTTCGCTACCGCTACAATCCGAGTGTCGAGAGCCTCAAAGCCATGGTGCCGGCCGTCATTCCGCTGCTTTTGATGATGATCCCGGCCATGCTCGCGGTTTTGAGCGTGGTGCGCGAAAAGGAACTGGGGTCGATCATCAACTTCTACGTGACGCCCGTCACCCGCATCGAGTTCCTGCTCGGCAAGCAGTTGCCTTATATCGCGCTCGCCATGCTCAACTTCTTCATGTTGACGGCATTCGCAGTCTTCATCTTCGATGTACCGCTGACGGCAGCTTCCTGACGCTGACGGGTGCGGCTCTTCTGTACGTCACGGCGGCGACCGGCTCGGACTGCTGATCTCCACCTTCATGAGCAGCCAGATCGCCGCGATTTTCGCAACCGCGCTGATCACGCTCATTCCGGCCGTCCAATATTCCGGCATGATCGATCCGGTGTCGTCCCTTCAGGGAGCAGGCGCCTATATCGGCCAGATCTATCCGACGACCTATTTCGTGACGATCGCGCGGGGCACGTTCTCCAAGGCGCTGGAGTTCAAGGATCTTGCGGCGTCTTTCATTCCGCTGCTGATCGCTGTCCCGGTTCTTCTTGCCAGTGGCGCGGCGCTCCTCAAGAAACAGGCGGGGTGATCCATGCGCTTGGCCAATATCGCCAACTCGGCGTCAAGGAGCTCCGCGGTCTCGCCCGAGACCCGATGCTCGTCGTCCTGATCCTTTATGCCTTCACCCTGTCAGTCTATACGGCATCGACCTCCATGCCCGAGACGCTCAACAAGGCTGCCATCGCCATCGTCGATGAGGACCAGTCACCCGTCTCGTCCCGCATCCTGACCGCCTTCTACCCGCCGTATTTTTCCATCCCGAAGATCATATCGCAGCACGACATGGACAGCCGCATGGATGCGGGCATCGATACCTTCGCCCTCGACATCCCGCCTAATTTCCAGCGCGATCTGCTCGCCGGCAGAGCGCCACGATCCAGCTCAATGTCGATGCTACACGCATGTCGCAGGCATTCAGCGGCGGCGGCTATATCCAGTCCATCATCTCCAGCGAAGTCAGCGAATATCTCAACCGCTACAGGGGAGAAGCGACGTTCCCGTCGATCTCACTCTGCGTTCCGCTTCAACCAGGAGCTCAACAAGGGCTGGTTCGGCGCCATCACCAATGTGATCTCGTCGATCACCATGCTCTCGATCGTGCTGACCGGTGCGGCCCTGAACGCGAACGCGAACATGGTACGATCGAGCACCTGCTTGTGATGCCGGTGACGCCGACGGAGATCATGCTGAGCAAGATCTGGTCGATGGGGCTCGTCGTCCTTGTCGCTTCGGCCGTGTCGATCGTGTTCGTGGTGCAGGGCGTTCTCCAGGTGCCGATCAGGGTTCTGTCGGTCTTTTTCTCGCAGGCGCGGCGCTGCAACTCATCGCCACCACATGCATGGGATCTTCCTGGCGACGGTCGCCGGTTCCATGCCGCAGTTCGGCCTGCTGCTGATGCTGGTCCTGCTTCCACTTCAGGTCCTGTCGGGCGGCGTCAGCCGCGCGAAAGCATGCCGCTGATCATCCAGGATATCATGCTGGCGGCGCCTAACACTCACTTCGTGATCCTGGCTCAGTCCATTCTGTTCGCGGAGCGGGCTTCGACGTTGTTGGCCGCAGTTGCTGGCGCTGGTGCTGATAGCGCGGCGCTTTTCGTCCTTGCCCTGCGCCGCTCCGAAGCTTCCTGCGATAGCAAAGGTTGGGCCACGATGACCGTGAGACGTAATCCGAGCCGCTTTAATTGAAAGGCATACCATTCAATCCGCAACAGGAGAAAACCTAGCCATGCAAGAACACATGAGGGCTGCGGTCGTTCATGAATTCGGTGCGCCGCTGACGATTGAAAGCGTTCGGGTACCGTGCCCGGACCTGGGGAACTGCTGGTCAAAGTGATGGCCTGTGGCGTGTGCCATACCGATCTGCACGCCGCCTCCGGCGACTGGCCGGTCAAACCATCCCCGCCCTTCATTCCCGGCCACGAGGTTGCCGGTACCGTGGCGGCCATCGGCCCGGGCGTGACGGACTTTACGATCGGCGATGCGGTCGGCATCGCATGGCTGCACGACGCATGCATGCGATGCGAACACTGCGAGACGGGTTGGGAAACGCTTTGCGAACATCAGCACAACACGGGTTACAGCTGTGATGGAGGTTTCGCGGAATATGCGATCGCCAACGCTGCATTCGCCGCAAGACTGCCCGGCATGTCGATTTCACAGCCGTGGCGCCCATACTGTGCGCGGGCGTGACGACCTACAAGGGGCTCAAGGAAACCGAAGTCCGACCCGGCCAGTGGGTGGCGATCTCGGGCATCGGTGGCTTGGGGCCAGGTTGCCATCCAGTACGCCAAGGCAATGGGATTGAAGGTGCTTGCATTGGATGTCGCACCTGAAAAGCTTGCTCTGGCCAGGCAAACCGGTGCCGATCTGGCTCTCGATGCGCGGAGTCCCGATGCGGTTACTGACGCGCTTCAGGCGACAAATGGCGGCGCACACGGCGTTCTGGTCACCGCCGTATCACCGCCAGCATTCTCGCAGGCGCTTCAGCTAGTTCGACGAAAAGGCACCGTTGCCCTCGTTGGACTGCCACCTGGTGAGTTCCCGACGCCTATCTTCGATGTCGTCTTGAAGCGCATTACCGTGCGGGGCTCCATCGTCGGCACACGCCGGGATCTGGATGAGGCAATCGCCTTCTTTGCCGAAGGCAAAGTCAAGGCGCATGTCACCTCGGCGCCGCTCGAGGACATCAACCGGGTTTTTGGGAGTGAAAGCTGGCCGTGTTGAAGGCCGCGTCGTGCTCGACATGACAGGCAAAGCCGCCTGATCAGATCAAGGCGCGTTTCAAATGGGGATGAGCATGAGTGCGTCTGACACCATGGCCCGCGACGTCGCCAAGATCAGTGTGGATGCTCATGTGCGCCACGCTATTTCGCTCAGCGTTTGCCGTCTGGCAGCACCCTCAGCGCCTCAAGAAGGATTGGAACGGCTATGACGATAGACCCGCCTCCGGCACCGCTTCATCTCGAGCACATTATCGCAGAAACAGTGACGGCGGATATGCGTGATGCCTTACGCCTTTCTGCCGCTCGCGTTTGGAATACGGGAGAGATTGCCTTCGGCGGCGATGTCGGCTTTGCGATTGATTCAATCGCGCAATCGTTGATGTCGACGAGCCAGGACGTGTTCGGCTTCTGATACAAGAATGGAGGAACGAGTCTGATTTCGTTGCCATGCCGGCCTGCAACGAGAAGACTATCGGATCCGACGTCTCAGAAGCATTCCTATTAGATAGCCCGTTCCAAATTCAATGATATTGTAAGGACCGACTATGACTGAAACCCGAAGCAACGCGGCTCCAGAGCTCAGCGCCAATGAACTCCACAAGATTGACGGTTGGTGGCGAGCAGCGAATTATCTGAATGTGGCGCAGATCTATTTGTTGGCCAATCCTCTGCTGCGCGAGAAGCTGACCGTCGATCATATCAAGCCACGCCTGCTCGGGCACTGGGGTACATCCCCCGGCTTGAACCTAATCTACGCGCATATGAACCGGCTGATCAAGAAATACGACCTGAACGCGATCTACATGGCCGGTCCCGGACATGGTGGGCCGGCGCTTGTTGCCAACGTCTATCTCGAAGGCAGCTATTCAGAGCTTTATCCGGAGGTGACCCAGGACGAAGCCGGTCTCCTTCGTCTCTTCCGGCAGTTTTCGACGCCAGGCGGCGTTCCAAGCCACGTCAGCGTACCGACGCCCGGATCTATCCATGAAGGCGGCGAACTGGGCTATGTGCTCGTCCACGCCTTCGGCGCCGTCATGGACAACCCGGGTTTGCTTGTTACTGCAGTCGTCGGCGACGGAGAGGCCGAGACCGGTCCCCTCGCCGGCAGCTGGAAAAGCATCGACTTCATCAATCCAACCCGGGATGGGGCCGTGCTGCCGATCCTGCATTTGAATGGCTATAAAATCGCCGGTCCCACGGTGCTGGCCCGCCACAGCGACGAGGATCTCGCCAAATTCTTCGAGGGGCAAGGGTATGAGCCGCATTTCGTCGAAGGCGATGTGCCGGAGATCGTGCATCAGATATTCTCGAAAACCTTGGAAGAGGCTGTCCTCAGGATCCGCCAGATCCAGTTATCGGCGCGCTCAGGAGAGATTCGCGGACGACCACGCTGGCCGATGATCGTGATGCGCACACCAAAGGGTGGACAGGCCCGAAGATCGTCGACGGCCTGCCGATCGAGGGCACTTTCCGGGCGCACCAGGTGCCGGTTTCGGAAGTGCTGACCAAACCCGACCATCTGCGCATTCTCGAAGACTGGATGCGCAGCTACAAGCCAGAAGAGCTGTTCGACGAGAATGGCGCATTTCGGCCTGAGTATGCCGAACTCGCTCCGGCAGGTGAACGGCGCATGGGAGCAAATCCCCACGCCAATGGCGGTAAACTCTCCATCCCATTGAAACTGCCGGATTTCGAGGATTATGCGGTGAAGTTCGACGAAAGAGCCAAACTGCGTGCCGGTTCGACATCTCGTCTAGGGGAATACCTTCGCGATATCTACAAAAGCAATCCCGACAACTTCCGCCTGTTCTGCCCCGACGAAACAAACTCAAACCGCCTCGGCGCTGTCTTTGAGGTCTCTGATCGCTGCCTGGTCAGTGAAATCCTGCCTGGCGACGATCATATCTCGCCGGAAGGCCGCATCATGGAGGTGCTCAGCGAGCATTGCTGCCACGGGTGGCTGGAAGGCTACACGCTGACCGGTCGGCACGGCCTGTTTGCCACCTATGAGGCGTTTGCCATGGTTGTGGACTCGATGTCGATGCAACATGGCAAATGGATGGAGCACGCTAAGCACGTGCCCTGGAGAGCCGACATCCCGTCACTGAACTACTTGCTGACTCGACGTGCTGGCGAAACGACCACAACGGCTTCAGCCACCAGGGTCCGGGTTTCATCGACACTGTCATCCACCGCAAGCCGGCTGTTGCCCGCGTCTACCTGCCACCGGATGCCAACTGCCTTCTGTCGGTCGCTGACCATTGCTTCCGCAGCTACAATTATCTCAACCTCGTTGTTATCGACAAACAGCCTCAGTTGCAGTGGTTGACGATGGAAGAGGCTAAGCACATTGCGCCAAGGGCGCGGGCGTGTGGGACATGTATAGCAATCAGCCGGAAGAGCCTGACGTGGTTCTCGCCTGTGCGGGCGACATTCCGACACAGGAAACGATAGCCGCTGCCTGGATCCTGCGCGAGCTTGCTCCCGATCTAAAGGTGCGTGTCGTCAACGTCGTCGATCTCATGCGGGTGTGCCCGGCTGATCGTCATCCACACGGGATGAGTGATACGGAGTTCACCGAGATCTTCACCACGACTGCGCCCGTGATCTTCGCCTTCCACGGCTATCCAGGTGTCATCCACGATCTTCTTCACGGGCGCCAGGCGCATGACCGGTTTCATGTGCGCGGCTATCTTGAAGAGGGCACGACAACGACACCCTTCGACATGGTGGTTCTCAACAAGATCAGCCGGCTGCATCTCTGCCTCGACGTAATGCGTTACGTGCCGGCCATGATGGAGAAGAACGCCGATCTCGCCGCGCATTGTACCGGCCTGCTTCGCGAACACGAGATCTACATTCGTAAGCATTTCGACGATCTTCCCGAGATCAAGGACTGGGTATGGTCGGAGCGGTCCGTTTCCGCTCATCAGTGAATAGGAGACGAAAACGTGTTTGCGAAAGACATCATGACCAGAAAGGTCAGGACCATCCACTCGACCAACAGCGTTCGTACGGCGATCGAGCTGATGGTGAACGAGGGTATCAGCGGCATTCCGGTGGTGGATGAAAACGACGTCGTCACCGGCATAATTACCGAAGGCGACTTGTTGCGGCGTGTGGAATTCGGCGCAGGTGCCAAGCGTGAGAACCCGGTGCGCGACACGCCCCTGCGTGACCTCGAAACGTATATCAAGGGTCACAGCTGGCGGGTGGGCGATCTCATGTCCACGCAGGTCGTTACTGTGACCAGCGATGCGTCGGTCGCAACGGTGGCCGAGTTGCTATTCCGGTACAAGATCAAGCGCGTACCGGTGGTGGAAGATGACCGGCTGGTCGGACTCGTTAGCCGAGTCGATCTTCTTCGGTCAATCGTCGATATACGATCAGATGCAATCGCCTCCGGGGAAGAGGCGATGGAGCGTGCCATCAGAGCCCGTCTCAACGCAGACCTGGGCATTGACAAGGAGCGGGTTTCAGTTTCAGTCCATGGCGGATGCATCTACCTAGATGGCAATGTCACCGACAATCTCGAAAAGCGCGCGGTCCAGGTGCTCATCGAGAATATCCAGGGCGGCTATAGCTTCGTCAATCGCTTGTCAGTCTCCCCTTAATTTTAACGAACTGCCAGGTGGCCGCCTTGAGGCCATGAAATGACAAAATTATCATCGCCGACTCGCGCCATGCCCACAGCTGGGAAAGGCACGTCGGCCGTCGTCAGAGGAGGCGCTAACGTCGGTTCCGTAACGTAAGATAGCTTCGGAAAGTAGGGCTAAACGCTTATGTCCCTGTGCCACAAAGTTCGATGGTGTAGTGGGGGTCTGACCTTGGAGTCGTCCGCAGCCGTAGCGCGATAGCTGTGAGGTCTCCACTCCGTTATCCGGGTCGATGAGGAGGGAGCCAGATGGAGACGTACGAGTACTTCACCGCTACCGTTGCCGCGTCGCCCCATGCAGGTACTCGGGGCTGTCTATGGCTGCTGCATCGATCCATCGTGCCGTGGGGACCACAACGATCAGCAGCGAAAGGTCGGATACATACTCCCTTCCGCTTCAGCTCCTCAAGCGCGAGCAGCGTACGCGCTTAGGCTATCGCTGCGTTGTTGAGGCTGAAGTGGGCCCAAGCGGATCGGCGCCGACGCGTTCCGGAACAGCCAATCTTTGAGACGGGAAGCATCAATTCCTTCTGGCCCCGCACGTCTTTCTCCATTCGTAACCGCACGAGGCTGCGTACGCAACTTGTGATTGAAATATACTGTGCGATTTGCTTCGCAAAGGTGTGACCTAAATCGCCTCTAGTAGTGGTAGGAGAAGTGAGGAATCAAGGTAGGCCGCCAGAATAGAAGACCATGTGCTCATCGTGTGTTAAAAGGACGGTGCCGCGATAAAGGAAATCGTGCGACGTACCGGTCATAGCCTTGGCTTGGTCCGCCAAGTGGCCAATGCCGATGAACCTCACCGCCAAACCTCCTGGTCGTGAGAACCTCCACTGTACTCTCCATGGAGAAACTCCCGTTGCTCGTCCACTAAAAGGCGACCACAGATCTCAGCGGCGGTGACGATTTGGCATCGGGACAGCGGTTACTGATCTCAGGCATTCGTGTCAGGTGAAAAGGAGGAAGCGCCAGCTTGACGGCCAAGTGCCTTCCAAAGGGCATAAGCTGCGAGTCTTCTGCTCGGAAAGCGTTTCGACCTTCTCAGAGTGGCGACAGCGTACGGAAGCTATTTTGACACCGTCCGCACTTGCTGACTGACGACTACATCATGTTACCCAAGACGGCAGTAGCATCTCCGGCGTGATTCTCAGCCATCCGGCGCCAAGTAGTCTCTCAGGGCACGTTTCCTTTCATCGCCTAAGATCCACCGACCGCTTCCAAAGCTCGTTCGATCGCCTCTAGCAGCATGGACGGATCGGCGGGCTTCGTCACCCAGGGAAGGCCTGCAAGGCCTCCCGGTGCAAATCCTGTGAGAAATAGTACCCTGTGAACACGACCGTGGGGATCAGGCGCTCGCGAAGAACCTTGGCCAGAGGTTCAGATGTGCCGTCAACCAGCTGGTAGTCAATGATCGCGAGCTGGACTGGGCGTGTCGCAAAGTTTTTCGGCGGGCGCAGTCATGCCGTAACGGGCTGCATTTTCATGCTTTGTTAACTTTTTGAAGTCCGAAGAGGCATGCGATGAGATCATTCTGGTCGTTGACAGACCAGCCGCCGGAAAAGCCGAAGCCCTTCCGCAGCCACAGCATGGCTTCGAACCCGGCGATCGTTCGCCTCGCGGTGTTGAACGTTCG
This sequence comes from Agrobacterium sp. FDAARGOS_525, assembly GCF_003938925.1. Taxonomy (NCBI): domain Bacteria; kingdom Pseudomonadati; phylum Pseudomonadota; class Alphaproteobacteria; order Hyphomicrobiales; family Rhizobiaceae; genus Agrobacterium; species Agrobacterium sp. FDAARGOS_525. Next base: position 8,808 of record NZ_RKIU01000008.1, read on the forward strand.
GAAGCCGCCCACCTTGGGCATGTTCTTCTTCACCCGGAAGTGATCGCTTTCAATGCCTTGCTGCAAATGCTTGGTGACGTAATGGACCGGGTCCGGCGGGAGAAGCCTTTCCTCCACACCGTTCTTGATTGCAGGCGGAAAGGTTCCAGCGCCATCGGTGCCGATCTTGCCGGGTGAGAGCAACGGTTCGTCCTTCAACATCTTGCGGAAGAAGCGTTTGGCGGCATCCCGATCACGCCTTGCGGTCAGCAGGAAGTCCACCGGATTGCCGTGTTTGTCGATGGCGCGATAAAGATAACGCCACTGGCCCCGGATTTTGATGTAGGTTTCGTCGATCCGGATTGAACCACAATGCGGCTTTCGAAAGCGTCTCAGCCGCTTTTCGATCATCGGCGCATAGGCCAGAACCCACCGGTTGATGCTGCTATGATCCACGTCGAAACCGCGCTCTTTGAACATTTCTTCCAGATCGCGATAGCTCAACGGGTAACGCAAATACCACGACACCGCCTGAATAATCAGCCATGCCTCGAATTGCCGTCCTTTGAAATCGTCCTTCGACCGGCGCTTCAGCTTTTCGACAATGGCATTGAGAATCATAAATCCGCACTCCAACAAATCGGAGCGCCTTTTCATCACCGAAATCTCAAGTCAGCGTTAACGAAAAACTTTGCGACACGCCCCCCAATCCTCCCGGGGACCTCCTGTCGACACATCCTTGCGCTCGGCAATGTTATATGGGATATGGATAATCCTCTTGTAGGATATCTGTCAACACATTGAGCGCGGGAAGATCGGATATGAAAATGGCATTCTTCGGCGTTGGTCACTGGCACGCAGGAATGCATGCTGAAGCGGCCAAGGCTGCGGGCGCAGAAATTGTCGCGGCCTGGGATGAGGTATCGACCCACGCCACGGCGTTCGCCGACACATACGGCGGCAGGGCGACTGCCAGTGTTGATGAGGCAATAGCAGCGAAACCCGAGTTGGCCGTGGTCATGGGGCGCCCGGCGGAAATGGCCGAGATGGCAAGCCGGTTTGTTTCGGCCGGGATACCGATGCTGATCGAAAAGCCCGTCGGTGTTTCCGGAGCGGTGCTGAAGCCGATCGCCGATTTGGCTGAGCGACATGGATCGTTTGTTTCGGTCGCCCTTGCGCACCGTTTCAGCCCACTGCTGGCTGAGGTCTCGGCGCTGCGCCAAGCGGATCGGCTCGGCGAGGTTTCGCACTCGCATTTCAGGCTGATCAACGGGCCTCCACAGCGCTATGTCGATGACGGCTGCGGTTGGGTGCTCGACGCCTCGATCAGCGGCGGCGGCGCTTTGCGCAATCTTGGCATCCACGGCGTGAACGCCTTCGTCAATCTCTCCGGTGGACAGAACATCGACGTCGAGAGTGTCAGCTTCGGCCGGCAGCTGCATGGCACGTCAGTCGAGGATTACGCTCTCGTCGTTCTTCGAGCCGCAGACGGGAGCATCGGGCTTGTGGAGGCCGGCTATACCTTCGCTTCGATGACGCAAGGGATCTTCGAGTGGCGCGTGTCGGCGAGGAATGCGAGCCTGACTGACTTTGGCGGGCATCTGCAGGTCGCTACCCTGGACGACGGCAAGGTTCGCGACGTTGCCGCAACTCCGGTGGCGCGCCGCTACGACAACGTGATGGCCGATACGATCGACCGCCTCGAGAGCGGAAAGAAACCCGCCGTAACGCTCCAGGATCACTGGCGGGCGATGGACATCATTGACCGCTGCTATGCAATGGCAAAGAAGGAAGCTTGAACATGCTGGGCGTTGGTATCATCGGAGCAGGGTATTTTGGTGCGGCGCACGCCCGCGCGCTTCAAAAAGCAGGGACGGCCCGGCTGGTCGCTTCCTGCCGCAACGATGCGATCGGACTGAAGGCTTTCACGTCTGAATTCGGCGGCAAAGCCTATGTCGATTACCACGATTTGCTCGCCGACGGCGAGGTCGATGCGGTGGTGGTCGCCTTGCCGCACCATCTCCACACCGATGTAGCACTGGCGGCAGCCGAGGCCGGCAAGCACATCATGATCGAAAAACCGATCGCGCCGACGGTTGCGCAGTGCCGCCAAGTTCTCAGCGCCGCAGCCAAGGCTGGAGTAACGCTGATGCCCGGCCATACGATGCGGTTCACTCTTCCTTTCCTTGCTGCCCGTCGCATCATCGACAGCGGCGAAATCGGCGGCATGCGATTTGGTTCAAGCCGCATGATCAAGCTATGGATGGAAGAAAACCGTCGCGACTGGCATCTCGACGCCACCACCGGCGGCGGCATGCTCTTTACCGCTGGTATCCACGCGCTCGATCGGCTGCTGGCATTCGCCGGTCGCCGTGCTACGCACGTCAGCGCCGTCACCGCGACGGCCTTCCACAAGCAAAACGCCGATGATGTAGCGCTGATGCTCATCCGTTTCGGTGACGACACGGCGGGACAGGTCGCGAGCATCGGCTACCGCGACGGGGCCTTCATTTCTGGCGACGAGATCGTCTGCGACGGCGGCGTGCTTGCCGTCGATTTCTTCAAGGGCGTGACGCTTGGGCGCCGCATGCACTGGGAGCCGCTCGACAACTCGATGGAGCCGGATATCGCCGGGCAGGCATTAGTGCGTCAATGGCAGGCATTTGCCGAAGCCGTGGCATCAGGCTGCGAGCCCCCGGTCACCGGTGAGGACGGATTACATGTTGTCGCCTGTATCGAGGCTGCGTTCAAAGCTTCGCGGGAACGGCGTGAAGTCGCCATCGAAGGGTGAGGGCGGTCCTTGCCCCGGTCACGGGGCAAGGATGTCGCGCACGGTAAGATCGTCGTCGAGATGAACGAACTCAGCCGCTGCGCCGGGCTCAATGCGGCCGCGGCGGCCGTCGCCGATCAGCTCGGCGGGATAGAGCGAGGCCATGCGCAACACCTCTTCCACACTCAGCCCGAGATTCGCCACGGCAAAGCGAACGGTAGCCGACATGTCGATGTCGGCGCCGGCCAGCGTTCCGTCGGAAAGCGTCAGTCGACCATCGCGGCGGTGGACCGTGCGCTGGTTAAGCACGAAGCTGTCCCCTTCCATGCCGACCGATGCCATCGCGTCGGTGACAAGATAGAGACGCCCGGGCGCTCGTTTGGCGGCCAAAGCGGCTCGCAGACTTTCCGGATGGACATGGTGGCCGTCGGCGATGATACCCGCTGAAACCGTCGGTGACGCGAGAACCGCCCCCACCACGCCGGGATCACGGTTTCCAAGCTGGGTCATGGCGTTGAACAGATGAGTGGCCGAACGTGCGCCTGCGTCGATGGCCGCCATCGTGGAATCGTAGTCCGCGTCCGTATGGCCGAGGCTGACAATTACCCCCGCTTCAGCCAGGCGGCGGATCAACCGCGGTCCGACCTGCTCGACCGCGACGGTGACCAGGAGGACACCGATGCGTTCGCGGGCGCTGATCAGCTGCTCGACATCCGCATCGCTCATCGGTCGCATCAGTTCAGCCAGATGCGCACCCTTTCGCGCCGGGGCAAGATGCGGCCCTTCCAGGTGCAAGCCGAGAACGCCGGGCACGTTTCCAACCGCTTGTGCGGCGGCTTCGATCGCGGCGTCAGTGATGGCCTTGGTATCGGTGATCAGGGTGGGCAGGAGGCCGGTTGTTCCAAAGGGACGATGTGCCGCGGCGATGGCAGCCATGGTTGCGGCGCTCGGGCCGTCATTCAGCATCACACCGCCGCCGCCATTGACTTGCAGGTCGATGAAGCCCGGCGCAACGACGCCGATCCCGAGATCGCGAACGAAGCAGTCTGCCGGGATTTCTGCACGAGAAGCGAGGTCGACAACCATGCCATCGCGAATGAGAATTGCGGCCTCGTCGCGCATCGCGTTGCCGTCGAATATTCTCGCGGCGGTAAGTGCGGTAATGGTCATCACACGGTTTCCGTAACCTTGCACAGGTTGACCGGCCGGTCGGGATCGAACCCGCAGCGACGGCAGACCCGCTCGATCAGCACGTAGAACGAAACGATCATCGACAGCCCGTCCAGGAACGCATGGCCGGTCGATGCGACCGGCAAGTTCGTGCCCGGTGCGCTTGCCGTAGCCGCCGAAAAGACGCGGCCCCCGGCCGCTGCGATGCGATCAAGGCCGGCGCGGCCGACGTCGGCTGCGGCATCCTCGGGAAGGAGGGCAAGAACCGGGAAGCCGTTCTGGACGAGCCGCAACGGGCCGTGCATGACCTCAGCGGACGAAAAAGCCTCGGCGTGGATCGCGGCCACTTCCTTGCTTTTGAGTGCGGCCTCCTGTGCAACCGCGTAGGCGGGGCCCCGGCCCAGTACATAAAGTGAATCGCATGCCGTCAGCATCTCCTCGGCGGCCGACCAGTCGGCGTCGAGCGCCTTTGCCAGTGCGTCCGGCAGGTTGCGAAGAGCGGCAACGAGTTCCTGGTCGCCGGTCCAGCCTGCGGTAATGGCCGCGCCCGCCACTGCCGCCGCAATGAAGGATTTTGTGGCGGCAACGCTTTTTTCCGGTCCCGCCTCGAGCGGCACCACAATATCGGCACCCCTGGCCGCCGGACTCTCGACGACGTTGACCATGGCGATCGTCAGCGCTCCGGATGCCTTGGCACTGGCCTGCAGAGCGACCAGATCAGGGCTCTTGCCGGATTGAGAGACGGTGACGAGTGCTGCCCGTGACAGCTGCAGCGGCGCGCGGTAAACTGACGCCACAGAGGGCCCGATCGACACAACAGGGGTGCCCGTCTCTATCTCGAGCATGTACTTCAGGTAGCTGGCTGCGTGGTCGGAGGAACCGCGCGCGCAGGTGGCGACCAGCGGGGGCGCAAGTTTCGACAGTCTCCTGCCGAGGGCAAGCATTGACTCCAGTCGCGTATCGAGGAGACGTGCGATGGTCGCGGGCGTCTCTCTGGTTTCGCTTGCCATGGCACTCGTTTGATCGGTCAACAAAGCTCTCCTGCAACGCGGGTTTCAACATCGAGGTCATCGCGGATGCAGGCCTTGAAATGACCCGGCGCGACTTCGCGTAATTGTGGAACCGCTGCGGCACAGGCATCGAGCGCCTTCGGGCAACGGGTACGGAAGACGCAGCCGCTCGGCGGGTTGGCCGGACTCGGAATGTCACCCTTGAGGATCTGGCGCTCGGTCCTGGCGTCCGGATCCGGGGAGGGGATGGCCGACATCAGCGCCCGCGTGTAGGGGTGTTGCGGGCGAGCGTAGAGTTCCTCGCTGGTGGCGATCTCCATGATGCGGCCGAGATAGAGCACGATAACGCGGTCACAGATGTACTCGACCACCGCGAGATCGTGCGAGATGAACAGCATGGTCAGTCCGAGGCGCTGCTGCAGATCGCGCAAAAGGTTGACGACCTGCGCCTGGATTGACACGTCGAGTGCCGAGACCGGTTCGTCAGCAACGATGAATTCAGGCGCAAGCGTCAGCGCCCGGGCAATGCCGATGCGCTGGCGTTGGCCGCCTGAGAATTCGTGGGCGTAGCGGTTCAGGGCATCCTGCGGCAGCTCCACTTGCTCCAGCGCCTTGCGCGCGCGTTCGACGCGCTCCTGCTTGGTGCCGATGCCTTGAATTTTCAGGCCCTCCGTCAGGATCTCGCCGATGGTCATGCGCGGCGACAGCGAGGCGTAGGGGTCCTGGAAGATGTACTGCATGCGTGGGCGCTGGCGCCGCATTTCTCTGTTGGAGAGCTTGATCAAATCAGCGCCGTCGAAGACGACCTCGCCCGATGACGGCTCGATGAGCCGCAGCACCGAGCGGCCGATGGTGGTCTTGCCGCTGCCGGATTCGCCGACGAGGCCGACCACCTCACCCTTGGCGATGTCGAAGGAGATGTTGTCCAGGATCTTCAGCGTGGCACTGCGCGTCTGGTAGTGCTTGGCGAGGCCACGGACGGAGAGGAGAGGAGCGGTGGTCATGCGGCGATCTCCTGCCAGCGGATGCAGCGGCTGCCATGGGCTTCGTTGACGGCGGCAAGTTCGGGCACGGCTCTGCTACAGGCATCAATCGCAAAGGGACACCGCGGGGCGAAGGCACAGCCGGTTGGCATGTTGGCAAGGCTCGGCACCATGCCTGGAATGGCGTTCAGCTTTTCGCCGTTGCGCTTCATCTCGGTCGCAGCACCCAGCCGCGGCATCGATTTGAGGAGGCCCATCGTGTAGGGGTGGAGCGGGTTGCGGAAAACCTCGGCGACGGGACCAGTTTCGACGATGCGACCGGCGTACATGACCGCAACCCGCTGGGCAATCTCGGCGACGACGCCGAGATTGTGGGTGACGAACAGCATGCCCATGCCGCGCTCGCGCTGCAGTTTCTGCAGGAGATCGAGGATCTGCGCCTGGATGGTGACGTCGAGCGCGGTGGTCGGCTCGTCGGCGATGAGGAGCGTCGGATCGCAGGCGAGTGCCATGGCGATGGTGGCACGCTGGCGCATGCCGCCCGACATCTCGTGCGGATATTGTCCGGCGCGGCGACGGGCATCCGGAATGCCGACCTTGTCGAGCAGGGTCACGGCCGCCGCAAGGGCTTCGCGCTTGCCGGTGCTCCGGTGGACGCGCAGCGATTCCGAGATCTGGTCGCCAACGGTGAAGACCGGATTGAGGCTGGTCATCGGTTCCTGGAAGACCATGCCGATGTCGTTGCCCCGGATCTGGCGCATCGACTCCTCGTCGAGCTTGACGAGGTCCTTGAGCTTGCCGTCTTTGCCGCGGAACAGCACCTCGCCAGCGTCGATCGAGCCGATATTTCTTGCGAGAAGCCGCATCACCGACAGGCTGGTCACCGACTTGCCTGAACCCGACTCGCCGACCAGCGCCACCGTCTCGCCGGGACGGATGACGAGATTGACGCCGTCGACGGCAGCGATCTCCCGGCCGCGCACGCGGAAGACGGTTTTCAGGCCTCTGATCTCGAGAATGGGTTCGAGCGTCATCGGCAGCCTCAGCCGAGCAGGCCGACGGAACGCAGGATCTCGTCGACCTTGCGCGCCTCGGCGTCGTTGAGCGGCGCGCGCGGACGTGCCATGACGTTGGTGGAGATGACGCCCAGGCTGCGCATCGCGGTCTTGAAGCCGCCGACGCCGGTAGCCCCGCCGCTGACGCGGCCGGATGCGACCCAGACGATCTCGAACAGGCGGCACAGCCGCTCCTGTTCCTTACGGGCCGCATCCCAGTCGCCCTTCCGGGCGTGGTTCCAGAGGCGGACGTAACCGGCCGGGTCGACATTGGCGAGCCCGGGAACGACGCCATGCGCACCCATGTGCAAGGCGCTATCGACGACGATCTCTGAACCCGTCATCAGGAATACGTCCTTGTTGCCGGCCAGATCGCTAAGCGCATAACGGAAGTTACCGTCGTCGCCGGAGGAGTCCTTGACGCCAATGATCGTACCCTCGTTGGCCAGCGTCACCACTGTCTGGCGGGAGAGCTTGGTGTGGACGCAGACCGGAATGTCATAGGCGATGAGCGGCACGTCCACGGCGTCGCGGATCATGCGGAAGTGATCGATGGTCTCTGCCTGGTTGGTGAGGGTGTAGAAAGGCGCGGTGACAACCACGGCGTCGGCGCCGACCTCCCTGGCAGTGCGGGCGTGGCGGATGACACGGTCGGTCGTCGGGTCAATGACGCCGGCGATGACAGGCACGCGGCCGTTGGCGACCTTGACGGTGTGCTCGAGGATCTTGCGTCGTTCGGCGTCGTCGTAAAACACCACTTCGCTGGTCGAGCCGAGGGCGAACAGGCCATGGCAACCGTTGTCGATCAGATAGTCGAGAACACGCGTGTAGGAGGCGTAGTCGACCGAGAAATCGTCGTTGAGGGGGGTGACGACAGGAGGAACGACACCGAAGAACTTGGACATGATGCTTCTCTTTCAGGGTTTCAATTGAGTTCGGCGCGCGGGTCGAAGGCATCCCTAAGGCCGTCGCCGATGAAATTGATGGCAAGGACGGCCAGCACGAGCGCGCCACCCGGGAATAGCCATTGCCAGGGGAACTGCTCGAGCACCGCCGTGGAGCGCGCCGCATTGAGCATGTTGCCCCAGCTTGCGGCCGGCGGCGGCACGCCAAGGCCGAGGAAGGAGAGACCCGCCTCCAGCAGGATCGCATTGGCGACCTGCAGGGTGGCGTAGACGACCAGGATGTCGATCGAGTTGGGAAGGCCGTGTCGGAACAGCAGATGCCCGATGCCGGCACCCATGCCGCGCGATGCCATGACGAATTCGCGTTCGCGCAGTTCGAGCAGGCGGGCGCGGATCATGCGCGACAGGACCGGCCACGACAGCAATGCGATGACGACGACGGTCGACCAGATACCGGATCCGACGATGGAAGCGAGCACCAGAAGGAAGATCACCGGCGGCAGCGTCATCGCGAGGTCGACGCTGCGCATGGAGATGGCGTCAGCCCAGGAACCGCCGAAGGCGGAGATGGCCCCGACGAAGAAGCCGATGGCTGTCGACAGGACGACCGAGGAGACCGCGACAAGCAGCGAGATGCGGCCACCTTCGAGTGTGCGGGCAAGCACGTCGCGGCCGACGCCGTCGGTACCGAACCAGTGCTTCCATGACGGCGCGGCGTTCATGGCCAACAGGTCGATGTCGTTGGGCCTGTAGGGAAACCACAGCGGATAGGTCAGCACCGCAACGAGCAAGGGCAGCAGCAGCGCAATGCCGAACAGGGCCGCCCGGTTCTGGGCGAAGCGGTTGGTGGCGCGGGCCAGCGGGCCGGGAGAGGAATGGGCGATTACACTCATGTCAGGACACCTTGATGCGCGGATCGATGACCGCATAGGCAAGGTCGGTCAGGATGTTGACGACGATAACGCAGGCGCCGATGACAAGCGTCGCACCCATGATGACGGGGTAGTCGCGCGTCTCGACTGCGCTGATCAGCAAAAGGCCCATGCCCGGCCAGTTGAATACGCTTTCGATGAAGATGGCGCCGCCGACGGCAAGGCCGATGGTCGAGCCGATGAGGGTAACGACCGGCAACAGCGCGTTGCGCAGTGCATGCTTGGTCACGACCCAGAATTCCTTGACACCCTTGGCGCGGGCGGTCCGGACATAGTCCTGGTTCAGAACCTCGAGCATCGAGGCGCGCATGTAGCGCATGATCAATGCGGCATGGCCGATGGAGAGGACGAACGCCGGCAGGATCAAGTGATGCATTAGATCCCCGAGCGAGAAGTCGGTCGCGGGCGTCAGCATTCCGCCGGAAGGTGCCCATCTCAGCCGCACGGAGAATACGTAGAGCCCGAGCAGCGCGGTGAGGAAGGCAGGGCTCGAAATTCCGAGCAGCGCGAGCACCGAGAAGGAATAGTCGGGCAGCGAGTTGCGACGCACGGCGCTGACGATACCGGAAGCGATGCCCACGACGATGGCGATGGCGAGGCCCGCTCCCATGAGCAATAGGGTCGGGCCGATGCGCGAGGCGATCAGACCGCTGACGGTCTCGTTGAAGCGCTGAAGCGAATGGCCGAGGTTGCCCTGAACAGCCTGCGACAGCCAGGCGAGGTACTGGACAGGCAGTGGCTTGTCGAGGCCCAGTTGCGCGCGCAAGGCGTCCATCGCCTCCTTCGACATGGCGACATTAGGATCGATATAGGCGTCGATCGGGTCGCCCGGCGTCAGCTGCAGCAGCACGAAGATGAGTATCGTCAGCGCGAGCAGCATACCGAGCCCGATCAACAGGCGATGGAGACAATAGCGAAGCATACGGGTTCAGTGCTCTTTCCGGGCGTGATTCCAAACAGGAACGGGACGGCCATTGAATGGCCGCCCCTCCGAGTGGAAGTTGGCCTATTCGGCGATCGACCACTTTTCAGGGTGGGCCTGGTAAGGGCCGCCGGCGGGAGCCGGAGTCCAGACGAAGTCCTTAAGCTTGGCGGAGGCCACGCCGTAGCGGTTGGCGACCCACATCGTGCCCCACGGCAGGTTGGCGTTGGTGGCCTTGCAGACGTCCTGGTAGCGGGCATCACGCTTGGAGGCGTCCGTTTCGGCCAGGGCCGCGTCGAGCGCATTGGTGACGTCCGGCATGCGGATACGCATGAGGTTGGCGCCCGCCGGGGGGATCTGCTTCTCGTTGAGGCCGATGTTGATGTTGGAGGCATCGGGACCGTTCTGCAGACCGGCGTAGATCAGCGGGAAGTCGCCGGCATTGCCCGACTGCTGGTAGACGATCGAGTTGTAGGTCGGGGTGTCGACGGCGCGCGGTACGATGTTGATGCCGACCTGGGCGAGCATCGCCTGCATGGCGGCCAGCACGTTGGTCACCAGCGGCGAGTTGTAGTAGGTCAGGATCGTGATCGGCTTGTCGCCGTTGATCTTGTCCCAGCCGGCCTCGGCCAGCAGTTGCTTTGCCTTTTCCGGATCGTAGGCGTATTGGTCGATGCCTTCGGGGACCAGACGATCGGCCACGTAGACGCAGTTCGCCGGTTTGGCGGCACCGCCGTAGAGGCTCTGGATGATGGCGTTGCGGTCGATGGCGTGCATGAAGGCCTGACGGACCTTCAGGTCCTTCCACAGCAGCACTTCCTGGTTGAAGCCGACATAGTTGACGACATAGGAGTCGCCCTCGATCACCTTGAAGGCAGTGTCGTCATTGAAGGTCGAGACGTCGTTGGAATCGACATAGGTGAACTGGATCTCGCCTGAGCGCAGCGCGGCGATGGCGGCTGCCGGGTTGGCGAAGTAGCGGTTGATCAACTTCTCGGCCGCCGGCTTGCCACCGCGATAGTCGGGATTGGCGGCGAGCTCGACATACTGGTCGGTGACGTATTTGGTGAACTTGAACGGGCCGGTACCGATAGGCGAAGTCGACCACCAGGCGTTCTTGGCGATCTGCTCGGCCGGGATCGAGGCCAGCGCATGCTCGGGCAACATCATCACCTTGGTAAGTGTGTCGAGCATGCTCGGCGTCGCTGCCGAGAGCTTGACCACCACGGTGCGGTCGTCTGGGGTCTCGACCGCCTCGATGGCGCCAAGACGGGCGGCGAATACCGAGCCCGCCTTCTCGTTCTTGGCAAGCTCGATGGTGAACTTCACATCCTTTGACGTGAAGGGCTTGCCGTCGTGCCACTTGGTGTCGGCGAGCTTGAAGGTATAGACCTTCTGATCAGCGCTCACATCATAGGACTCGGCCAGCGCACCAATGACGTTAGCGAGCTTTTCGTCATAGATAACCAGCGGCTCGTAGTAGGTGACAAGCCACGTGAAGCCGCCGGTCGCCGCAAGCGGATTGAAGTTGCCCTGGAAACCGCCGGGGCCGACGTCGAAGCCGCCGGAGATGGTGCCGCCTTCGGCGAGGGCCGGGGTAAACGTTGCGCCAACGCCGCCGAAAAGCGCCACCGACAAGGCGAGTGCTGAGATCGTCGTTCTGAACTTCATGTATTCCTCCCTTTTGATGAACTGGTCTTGTTTTCGTCGATCACGCGACCGATCCCGGCATAATGCTTATCAAGGCGGTCTTTAGCGGCGGCGAGGTCGCCAGCTTCGACGGCATCGACAATCGCCGCATGTTCGCGCCAGGTCTGCATTGGATCGGCATTGTTGAGATTGACGAAATCGGATGCCTTGTAGAAGGCGAGCCAGAACACCTCGATCAGGCGCAGCAGCACCTCGTTGTCCTGGCAACGAAACAAAAGCTGATGGAAGCGGCGATCTTCGTCGGGAAAGCTCTCGCCCCGCTCGGCCCGCTCACGCATCCTGTCCAACGTCTCGCGCAATTCACGAATGTCTTGTGGACCAATTGCGTCGAGCGTCTTTTCAATCAGCCCGACTTCAAGCGTCCTCCGGATTGTGATGACTTCCTCGATCTGTTTGAGCGCACTGCCCAGACCATAGGCCAGGTTCTCCAGCAAGGGCTCGAACGAGAAGGCCTTCACAAAGACGCCGATTCCGCGCCGCGACTCCAAAACGCCCACCGATTCTAGCGCCTTGATGCCCTCGCGAACCGAATTGCGGCTGACGCCGAGCTGATTTGCAAGCTCACCCTCTGGCGGCAAAGGCGCACCTGCTTCGAGGCCGTTGTCGTCAATATATGAGCGAAGGCTCTCCTGCACCGATACGTGCAGGAGCGGCGCTCTCTTCAGCGGCTTGATCGATTTCAAATTCATTGTCGTCTCCGGTTGCTCGTTTCCGGGCGGAAAATAGCAACTATTGGTTAATTACCCACTTGTAGGATATCTGTCAATAGGATATTCGTTCTTCCGTTTTCCACCCATTAGGAACACAGCAATGTTCGACCGCCACAAAGATGCTTCCCGCAAACGACCCGCCTGCGGCTGGCAGGATTCGATGTTCGCCGACGCCAGGTGTTGCGTGACCGCATCATCGATAGTCGTGCCCCTCTCGACCAGGGAGCGGGGATAATGACGGAGCGCCTGACTCTCGCGGATCTGACTGCGCGACTGCAGGGTGGCCTTATCGTTTCCTGCCAGCCCGTGCCTGGCGGTCCGTTCGACACCGTCGATGCAGTTGCTGCCTATGCCCGTGTCGCCGAAGCCGGCGGCGCCGTCGGCCTGCGTGTCGAAGGTGTGCGCAATGTCGAAGGTGCGGTCGGCGCCAGCCGACTGCCGGTGGTCGGCCTGATCAAGCGCGACCTTGACGACAGCGCCGTACGCATCACCCCGTATGACGAGGATGTAGAGGCGTTGGTGCGTGCCGGCGCTACGGTTGTCGCCGTTGACGCCACCGACAGGCCGCGGCCGGTTCCATCCGCGCAGCTGATCGCCACCATCAAGCGGCTTGGCGCGATCGCCATGGCCGATATCGCGACGCAAGCCGAGGCGCGGGCCGCGCTGGCGGCCGGCGCCGACATCACCGGCACCACCATGTCAGGCTACACCGGACCGGAGCCGGCTCCAACGATGCCGGACATTGAGCTTATCCGTGCTTGTTCAACGCTCGGAGCGCCCGTGCTGGCCGAGGGCCGGTACAATTCCCCTCATCTCGCCGCCGCCGCCATCCGCGCCGGTGCTCTTGCCGTCGTCGTCGGCTCCGCGATCACCCGGCCCGAGCACATCGTCAGCTGGTTCAAAGAGGCCGTCGAAGTCGCTGCCCGGCCGTCTGAACCTGTTCTGGCTTTTGACATCGGAGGCACCAAGACACTCGCCGCCCTGGTACGGGGCAGCAAGGTTCTTGACCGCAAGCTCATGGCGACCCGCCGCGACATCGGCGCGCCCGGCTGGATCGCGGAACTCGTCGCCATGGCGGATGGCTGGCGGGGCAAATACGCCAGTGCCGCCGCCGCCGTTACGGGCCTTGTCGTTGATGGCAAATGGTCGTCGCTCAATCCTGGCACACTGGTTATTCCGGACAACTATCCGATCACCCGAAAACTCAGTGATGCGCTTGGTGTGCCGGTTGAAGTGGTCAACGATGCGCAGGCAGCGGCGTGGGGCGAGCATCGGTTTGGCGCAGCGCGAGGCCGCGACATGGCCTTCCTGACCGTATCGAGTGGCATCGGCGGCGGGCTCGTGCTCGGCGGGCGTCTGCTGCGCGGTGCGCGCGGACTCGCCGGAAGCCTCGGACAGTCACCGCGCATCACAGCCACAGGACCGGTTCGCCTCGAGGCACTCGCCTCGGGCTTTGGCGTCGCCGCGGCCTCCCGCGCTGCCGGCCACAATGGCGATGCCAGAACCGTCTTCGCGGCTGCTCAAACCGGAGAAGCCTGGGCCGAAGATATCCTCGGCGCATCGGTGACCGAGTTGGCAGCCGCCGTGGCTGGCTTGCAAGCCGTTATCGATCCCGACTGCATCGTCATTGGCGGCGGCGTTGGCCTTGCCGAAGGCTATCTTCAGCGGCTGCGGCATGCCCTTGATAGCTTTCCCAACGTCTTGATCCCCAATTTGGTCCGTCCCGCGCTAGGCGTCGATGCCGGCATCATCGGCGCGGCGGATCTGGTCGCTCACCCACATGGTGACGGTTGCGGCCGTCATGCTTAACCGATTGATAGGAGAGGAGAATATGAATGTCCTGGAACTGTGTGGCAAAACTCATTGCGCTGAGCTCTGCGACCATCGCGCTGTCGACGGTGACCGCCATGGCCGGTGAAGCTTGGCCGGATCTGCCGGTCGGCATCAAGAACGGCATTTCTGCGCGGGTCGGTGATACGGCATATGTCGGGCTCGGATCCGCAGGCACAGATTTCTATTCGCTCGATCTCGCCAATCCGGCCTCGGGATGGGCCAAGCGCGCTCCCTTTACCGGACCAGCCACCAACGGCGCTGCCGTTGCCGCCTCGGGCGGCAAGATCTTCGTCTTCAGCGGCAACGGCAAGGCAAGCGCGGACGCCAAGTCGCCGATCATCTTCGACACAGTCTATGCCTACGACACCGCCTCCGACAGCTGGTCGAAGCTCGACACCCAGACGCCGGCAGGGCTTTCGGGCGCCAAGGCGCTGCCGCTGAACGACGGTCGCATCGCCATCGTCGGTGGCTACAACAAGGAGCTGTTCGACAAGTACCTTGCCGACGTCGCCTCCATCGACAAGGACAAGGACCCGGAAGGCTTCAAGAAGCTTGTCGATTCCTACATGGGCATGGCGCCTGAAGATTATCGCTGGAACACCAAGGTGCTGTCCTACGACCCGGAGGCCAACAGCTGGGGTACCCTCGGCGACAACCCCTTCCTGCCCAATTGCGACTCGGCCGTCGTCGCCCAGGGCGTCGATGCCTTCATGGTGGTCAGCGGCGAAATCAAGCCAGGCTTGCGAACGCCGGCCGTGAAGTCGATTAAGGTCGAAGGGCAGCAAACAGTTTGGAAAGAACTCGCCGACCTGCCCAAGCCAGCCGCCGACAACCGTCAGGAGGGAGTGGCCGGCGCTTATGCAGGAGAGGTCGCCGGCGCGCTGCTGGTCGCCGGTGGCGCAAACTTCAAGGGTGCCCAAGCAAATGCGGAGGCCGGCAAATGGTTTGCACATGACGGTCTCAAGAAGGACTGGCGTGACGAGGTGTATTCATTTGACGGCGCCGGTTGGAGCGAAGTTGGAAAACTACCCCGTGGCCTGGCCTATGGCGCTTCCTTCTCGACGCCCGACGGATTGTTGCTCGCTGGCGGCGAAGATGACGAAGGCAAACCTCGAAGCGAAGTGTTCCTACTCAGATGGGCCGGCAAGGGCGTCACCATCGAGAACTGATCTCTGCCAAAGTGGGGACCATTCAATCGTGTGCGCTCGTTCCGATTTCGGCCCGACTCGCCCTTCACCGCCAAACGGAGAACGTGCTGCCCACCTGCGGGCAGCACGACGTAAGCCGAGGTTCGAGTGGCGGTCGTGATATTGAGGTTCTGCAAATTCGCGGCCGAGATGCCCGGCAAATGCGCGCGCTGGCGACTGAAATCTCGCGAATGTCGGCCTGGGCGAAGCCGTGTATCCCACCTCAGTAGAGCTTGATGGTCGAGCGTCGTCGTCCCACGGAATTCGAGTCAGTTTGGCTTCTTACATCAACTTATCCGATATGCTATAACATAACATCCTCAATCGAAAGCGACACGTTGCGGTAAACTTGTCGAATGGCGAACGATACACTTGGTGCAGCCTGCCGGAGGCGAGAGGCGGCCAGCTGTCGGACAGCGACAGCAACTAAACGACACCTCGTCAAGGAGTAAACGAATGCAGCACTGGCTGGATAAGCTTACCGATCTCACCGCGATCGAGAGCGATCAGTGCACCCTCGAGGACGCGCTGGCAGGCCTAGCTGAACAAATCGGTTTCGGCGGCTATGCGTACCTCAACATCCAGCCGGGCCATGTTCGTGCAATTACGAACTATCATCCAGAATGGCAGTCTGTGTACTTTGAACGAAACTACTCGGCGCTCGATCCGGTCGTAAAGCGCGCGAAATCCATGAAGCGCACCTTCACATGGGCTAGCGAGCAGGAGGGGTCTCGCCTTTCAAAGCCCGAGCGGTCATTTTACGCGCACGCCGCCGATTTCGGAATCCGCTCAGGCATTACCATCCCGATCAAAACTGCGAACGGTTCGATGTCGATGTTCACCCTGGCCTCGGAGAAGCTGACAATCGACCTCGACCGAGAGATCGATGCAGTCGCTGCCGCAACTGCCGTCGCCCAGCTCCACGCCCGTATCGCCTTCCTGCAAGCAAGGCCCAGTGCGGAGAACGCAGCCTACCTTGACCCCAAGGAAGCCGCCTATCTTAAGTGGATCGCCGTCGGCAAAACGATGGAGGAGGCCGCGGATCTTGAAGGGGTCAAATACAACAGCGTGCGCGTCAAGCTCGCCGAAACCAAAAAGCGTTTCGACGTTCACACAACAACGCACCTGACTGCTCTCGTCATTCGCAGAAATCTGATCTGAATCTCAGTTCACGCAGACCTTCGGGATATAGCCAAGGATGTCGACCAACGTGTTCACCACACTCATCTGAGCATGCATGTCCATGCAGGCTTCGATATAGGCAATATGCTGAGCGCCGCCTACGGCGGCTCCTGACTTATAGTCTTCCGGCAGAGCCTGAAACAACTGGTCGGCTTTCTCGACCAGATTTCGGTGGGTATGAATGGCGCCGACCGTTAGGCCCTCCAGATCGGCCAAAGGCAGACCGCGTGTGAGCCCAATCACGGCCCGAAGCTCGAGCTTGTCTGTCACCGTCGCATCTTCCGGTTCCATGCTGTTCCAACCTTGGTAAGTCTGCGGTACGCCCCCGCAAACGCTAATCTCTGATCCCAAGCCGGGGGTTGGAAACTGTCCTAGACAGTCCTGAGACCTTTAGCACCGAGGCGCCTGGACATACGTCACAGGCCCCCGGCCATAAGGTCAGAGGATTCTGGCGCCGTCTCGGCCGGCGCCAACCGCTAGGAGGGGTTTCCACACCCCAGGACAGCGCGTACTGCCCTACTCGGCCTTATAAAGGGCGATTGCTGTTTTCGCCAGCGCAAACAGTTGGATAATCGCTTCAGGCCGGCGGGCAATTTTCTCCGCCCTCAAGGTCACCTGGCACCGATCCCCGAAAGATCGATCCGAATGCCCGCCGCGTTCGGATCGGATATCGCGCCCTTACGTACAGGTTCGGTATCGTCCACGGCCGTTTCGTCACCACTCTGCTCAGCGGTTTCGCTTTCGCTTGCAGATGCTGGCTCCTGCAGCTTCACCTCACCGGGGTCGGGCGCCCGAAACACGGCGGTCCCCTCAAAATACCCCGTCTGCCAAGCGATGATGGCATCATCGAAGACCTGAGGCATGACCTCGTTTGCGGAAGGATTGCCGTACCATTTGGTGACGATGCGGTAGACCTTGGCAAATAGGGCCGTACCGATGCGCAGGTTCGCGCAGGGATTCACCAGGTCGGGTTTCAGTTCGCGGGCTTCGACCAGGCCGAGACCGGCCGGATACTGCGTCAGCCCGACGCGCACGACCGCGCGCCCGACATGCTGGCGAATCAGCTCCATCGCCTCGTCCACTGTTGTAGGCCTCGGGACGAGCACGACGCGATTGCCGGAACGAACCGAGATCGCGAGCGGGTCCTGCGCCCCTCCCCGCTCGATGAACCGTTCGACGATCGCAGGCGTCAGGCTTGGATCGGCGCATTGTTTTATGAGGGCGGCGTCAACCATCCGCGGTCTCCTTGGTTCTCAGGAATTGAATGCCGTGACGAAGGGCAAGCCGAAGAGCTTCGCCCAGGCTATGGTGCTCGCCTGCTGGATCGCGACGATCGAGGTGCCGGCGGTCCACCAGCCGTTTCCAGTCGCGACGATGACGTCAGGCCCATGCAACATCGACTGCAGCGCCGGCCAGACGATCAGTTGCTCGTAGCAGATCAGCGGCGCAATCTTCATCCCGCTGACCTCGACGGCGGGGTTGGCGAAGAAGGACGCGCGCGCACCCCCGCCCTGCCCCGTCCAGGCGCGCCATGGCTGCCACATGGAAACCGGAACCGGCATGCGCTCGCGATAGAGGATCGCTGATCGGTCGGCCGAGACCGCCACCAGCACATTGTCGTAGCCCTGGCGCTCGAGGACAGCGGCGCCAGCAATGACGGTGACGTCGCGGTCGCGTAAGGCCTCTCGCCACAGTTGGTCGACGGTTGGTGTCCAAAAGCCGAGCGCGCTTTCGGGAAGGACGATGACACGGGTTTGCGAGTCCACGGAGGACAGCACCGTTGCGATGAGGTCACGGTGGTGAGCGAGCGAGCCGTCCCGCCCGAGGTTTCGACCCTGTTCGAGGTCGACGCCCTTCCATCCAGGCGGTAAAAGTGGTGGCGTCCAGCTTGCGGCGGACCAGGCCCAGAATCCTCCCAAGACGATTGCTGTGGCCGGCCAGCCTCGCGATATCATCGTCGCGAGGCTGGTGGCTGCTGCCGCAAGACCCCACCATCCCCATCCGGGAAAGAGCACGCCAGCCGCGGTGATCGGCTGCGCCCATCCGGTCATGCCGAAGGGGGGCAGCGCCATCAGCACCGTCGCCACGAGATAGCGCACCACCCTCCCTCTTCCCGGATGGACCTTCCCCTGCCTTCCTTCATCGGGTTGGTTTGCCCACGCCGCTGCATGCACGACGACGAAGGAGACCGAAGCCGCCAGCCAGAGCAGCAGGCCAGGCCAAAGGTCGGCGGCGAAGAAATTTGCAACCCCGTGGGGCAGGCCGCGCGATGCGGCCAGGAAATATCCCGCCGATACAAGGGCTGCGACCACACGCGAGGGCGACAACGCCCACAGTGCCGGAAAGATCATGGCGGCCGGAAGCGCAAGGACGTAGCCGCTCCAGCCGATCGCGCCCGCGGCAACCGCCAGCAGAACAAGAAGGGCTGGTTTCGCCCGGTCAGGGATTGAAGGTGAGAACCGGCCGGGCAAGGCCAAGAAGGCCGGAATCCGGGACCGGCCCAAAATATCGGGAGTCATAGGAGCTCGCATAGGATGAGTGGAGAAACAGATGAGCGGCGGGCACCAGGCCGCCGGCATAAGGCCGGATCGCCCTGCCCTCGCCGTCAGTGGCCCGAAGATTGGAGGCCGGGAGCTTCCTGCCGTCGATGACGACGCCGGCGCCAATCTCGACACGCTGGCCAGGAACGGCGGCGACAGTCTTGATGAGCGGCGCCACGCCACCCGGGCAGAGCCCGTGTCGCAGATATCCGCGGTGGCGTGCTTCCTCGAAGAGGGCCGTAATCGGCGGGCAGACAAACACCAGATCGCCGGCGGAAACGGTTCGGTGAAGCGGTTGTATACGCCAAAGCCCCAGCGGCTCGCTCGGCGTCAGGTTCAGTCGGAAACCGCCGACGAAGGCCACAGCGATCGCACCGAACATGAACGTGACGACGGATACGACCGGCAACAGACTGCGCCGCCTTCTCATTGCTTCATGACCGGGGTCTGGCGCTGCGACAGCCGCAATTCCTCGACCTGCTTCAAGGTGGCGGTCGTGCGTTCATGGGCGGCAAGCTGCTGGGCCGCGCGCATGACCGGCCAAGCCTCCATCAGCCGTTCCCTTTCCTGCGGCGCAAGCCCGTGTGCGAGCTTCTCGAACGGCTTGCCGGAGGGGTCCCGCGCGGCGTTGGTGAGCAGGCTGCGCTCGCCGAAGCGCTCGGCAATGGCCTTGTTGAAACCGTCGATTTCGAGCTTCGCCTCGCGGTTGCTGAGCGCAAATCCGAGGGCTGCGGGCAAGTCGTTGCGGTCGATGGCGTCGCGCACCCGCTCGAGAACGGAGCGCGCCGATGGCGACAGCGCCGGGATGTCGATCGAGACACGATGGCGCAGCGCCCTCTCTTCCGCCTCCAGGCGCCGGGCAGCGCTCTCGCGCATCTCAAGATAACGCTCGAGATCACGGGCGAGTGCGGGCGCATTGAGCCTGGCGGTGCTGCGGTCCTCTCTGTCGGCGCGGCTCGCCAGCAATCCCGTCTTGCCCTTGAGCGCGCCGAAGCTTTCCGGCTCGTTAGCAAGCCTGGCCGAGGTTGACTTCGCTGCCGTCGGATCCTTCAGCATGGCATCGACATTGGCCGCACGGAACGCGGCTTCCGGATCGGCGTAGACGAGACGGAAGCGCGTCGAAACTTCGTCCCATTGCTGCTTCAGCGCCGGATCCGAGACGAGCTTGTCCTCGACCGCCTGTTCGACGGATTTCGGGAAGATGGTGATGCCCGCAACCATGGGCCTGGTCTCCTTCATGTCGCTGGAAATCGAGCTTTGCTTTGCGCCGGCAACGAGGCCGAGCTTCGTGCCGACGGCGATCAGGCGGGCGCGGAGATCGCCGAGCCGTTGCTTCTGCCGAACGGTCCATTCGTTCCGGTCGCGGACGATCGTGCGCGCGACCTTCATAAGATAGAGGCCGCGGATCTGGGCGAAGCGAAGGGCGCCGCGATAGGAGGATGCCTTCTCGTAGTCGAGCGTCGTTTCCTTCGACCCGTCGCGCGACAGCCGCTCCGAGAGTCGATCGAGCGCGATCGCCTTGACGTCGACGACCTCCCAGCTGTGGCGCTTGACCTGCTTGCCGTCCGCAAGGCGAACTGTCTGCGAACCCTTGTAGTCGAGACCGATGCGGTCGCCGATCCCGGAGCCGGCGGCGGTGATGGCGCGCTCGAGGTCGACACCCCAGATCGTGTGGCGCTGCCCCTCGCCGGTCTCCAGCGTCACGAAATAGCTGTCGTGGTTCTTCGGATCGTTCTCGTAGGGTGCGGCGCCATGATCGATCAGCACGCCGCCGCGGTTGGTGAGCTCGTTCAGACCGACATAAAGCCGGGCGGCATCGCGATGACGCGTGAGCGCGACATAGGTCAGATGGCGGTCCATCGTCCGTGAGGCGAAGACCCTGACGTCGTCGACGGTCGCGCCCTGGGATTTGTGCACGGTCGTCGCATAGCCGTGGTCGAGATTGGTGTAGAAGCGCTGCTCGACCGTGACCTGACGCCGTTCGTCGCCCCCGCCGATTTCGGCGACGATCCGTCCGGCGGCCGCCGCGACGACCGTACCCAAAACGCCGTTCTTGACGCCGAGCGAGCCCTCGTTTTTCAGGAACACGATCCGGTCGCCGGCTGCGAAGCGGCGCGCGCCGTCTTCGGTGCGGAACAGATGACCTTCATCGATGATGCCGCGCTCGACGAGTTTCTCGCGCGCCATCTCATTCAGGGCACGGACATCGCTGCGACGGTGTGCGAGGATGAGCGAGGTTCTGGTTGGATCGTAATCGCGGTTCCAATCCTCGATCAGCGCACGGGCCGTCTCTTCGCGGGTCCATTCCGTCCGCACCATTCCAGCTCTCTCGTAAGCGGCGAGCGCGTCACCGACACGACCGCGCGAGAGGTCGATGGAGGCGTGGCGCATCCATTCCTCGCGCTGGCGATAGATCGTCCCGAGTTCGGCATATCCGATGCGATCGGTGATGGCGCGGAAAGCCGCGCCTGCCTCGATCGGCTGCAGCTGATCAGGGTCGCCGACGAGGACAAGTTTGGCGCCAGCCCTGGTGGCTGATTCAACGAACAGCGCCATCTGGCGCGAGGACATCATGCCCGCCTCGTCGAGCACGAAGACAAACTTATCGTCGAGACGATCACGGCCCTCGTTCCAGCGTAGCTCCCAGGACGAAAGCGTGCGCGAGACGATGCCCGCTTCCTTTTCCAGGCCTTCGGCCGCCTTGCCGGCGAGCGCCCCGCCGACGACACGATAGCCGGCCGCTTCCCACGCTTCGCGCGCCGCCTTCATCATCGTGGTCTTGCCGGCGCCGGCACGGCCAACCACGGCCGCGATGCGCTCGGCCCCGGCGACATGTTCGATCGCCGAACGCTGTTCGTCGGACAGACGTTCATGCCGCGCGAAGATAGCGCTCAGAATGTCGGATCGGACGGCGTGAGAGGAGCGGCGCGACAGCCAGACAGCCTGCTTCGCCATCTCCGCTTCGAGCCGGATCAACGCGCGCGTCGTGTATTTCGCGGGCTCGCGGATCCCGGTCGCAAGCGAGATCCCTTCACGTTCGAGCCGCATGGCCTCGGGGTTCTGCAGAATGCGCGGCATGAGGCTCTGAAACAGCGCCGCGTCGTCGATATAGCGATGAAGCACCCTGGCGACGTCGCGCTCGTCGAAGACGCTCTTTTCGCGGGTGATGAGATCGAGAACCAGTGCGGGATCGCGCCGGATGCGCAGCGCGTTTTCCTCGCGGCGCTCCGCCTGAATTTCGCTGAGTTCGAGCTTCAGGGAACGCGTCGCTCCCTGGCTTTCGGCAAGTTTTGCTTTTCGCTGCATCGCCTTGGTGCCGACACCAAGGTGGATGGTCGGAACGAGATCGATACCCTGCTTTTCGTAGGAGCGCCCGTCGACGCGAAGATCGATCCCGTTCAGCGCCAGATGATGGTTTTGGCGCTCGAACCAGCCATCGCGCAACGCGTTGAAATCGTCCGTGCCGCCGGCCCAGAGCTCGTAGACGATCTTGCCTGCTTTGGTCCTGAGCGGCTGGCCGTCCTCGCCGATCACCGCGACCTTCTTGGCCCCGAATCCGTCCTCGGTCAGGGGGCGGAGCGTCGTCATCAGGTGGATGTGCGGATTGCCGGGATTGTCATGGATGACCCAGTCGGCGACCATGCCCTTCGACACAATCTGTTTTTCGACAAAGTCGCGCACGAGCGCGATGTTCTGCTCGGTCGTCAATTCCACCGGCAGGGCGATGGTCAGGTCCTTGGCAAGCTGCGCGTCGGAGCGTTTCTCGAAGCATTCGACCTCGTTCCAGAAGGCTTCCGAAGCGCCGGCGATCGACCGATCGGCGATCAGCGCGCGCGCCCATGCCGGCGCGCCGGCCGGAAGCAGGAACTCCTCATGCACCAGTCCCTGTTTGCGGGTGTAGTCGACGGTGCGGGCTTCGCGCTCGTAATCCATCCTGGCGCAGTGGCGATAGGCCGCCGACAGCACGGCGCTGCGGCCGGAGCCGCGGGCGACGATGCTGACGGAGAAATGGGCGATGGCCACGGCGACGACTGCTCCCGAATTGAACCCGGTTCGTCGGGAGCGGCAACCAGGGACAAGCCTCTGAGCAACGCGTCGCGCCAGCGACGTATAATTGCGCCCTTGGCTCCGCTCCTTCGGAACGGCGGGATGATCTCGCAAAGTGTCGGCCTTGCCGACGTGCAAATCTGCACATTCCCTCGAGGGGTCATCCGGGAGAGGTTTGGCGCTGCGAATGCAACGCCAAACGAAAAGGACGGACGACCGGAATGAAGAAGCCATCATCGAAGATCAGGGAAGAAATCGCCCGTTTGCAGGACCAGCTCCGGCAGGCGGAGACGCGCGAGGCCGAACGCATCGGCCGGGTCGCGCTTAAAGCCGGTCTTGGCGAGATCGAGATCGAGGAGGCCGAGCTTCAAGCCGCGTTCGAGGAAATCGCCGGGCGCTTTCGCGCCGGCAAGGCCGCTGCAATCGGAAGAAAGAATGGAGGTGATGGCAATGCCGCCGGCGAGAAAGGCTCGACGGTCCCGGCTGGCGCGGCTGCGGGCAGCGCTGGCGAGGCTTGAACGGATGGCCCGGACCATGTCGACCGACGCCCGCAGACAAGACACGCGCGAGAAGATCGAGCTGGGCGGCCTGATCGTGAAGGCCGGCCTGCGCTACGAGAAGCGGGCGCTTTTGCTCGGGCTGCTCATCGATGCGGCCGCACGCTTCCGCAACGATGCTGCCGAGCGCGCAAGGTTGATGGCGATCGGCACGGAGGCGTTCCGTCGTGACGCCGAGTAGGCTGCTCCTCGCCATCGTCCCCGCCACGATCATGTGTGCTGCGACGATCGTCATTTCGGGTATCGAGCAATGGATGGCCGCGTTCGGAACGACGGGACAGGCGAAACTCGTTCTCGGGCGCATCGGACTTGCCCTTCCCTATGCGCTTGCCGCAGCTGCGGGGATGATCTCGCTGTTTGCTGTCAACGGCGCGACGAACATCAAGACGGCGGGCTGGAGCGTTGGAGCTGGAAGCCTGGCGGTCATTCTGATCGCCGTGCTGCGCGAAACGGTCCGGCTCGGCGGCGTTGCCGATCGCGTTCCGGCCGGCCAATCGGTTCTGGCCTATGCCGATCCCGCTACAATGTTGGGCGCGGCGACAGCACTTGTCTCTGGCGTCTTCGCAATGCGGGTTGCCGTCAAGGGCAACGCGGCGTTTGCGAAGCCCGCGCCGCGGCGCATGCACGGCAAGCGGGCCGTTCATGGTGAGGCCGACTGGATGCGCATGACCGACGCTGCCAGGCTGTTTCCGGAGAGCGGCGGGGTCGTTATCGGCGAACGCTACCGCGTCGACCGCGACAGCGTCGCCGCCGGCGCGTTCCGAGCCGATACTCCCGAAACCTGGGGTGCGGGTGGAAAGAGCCCGCTCCTCTGCTTCGACGGCTCGTTCGGCTCCTCGCATGGCATCGTGTTCGCGGGTTCGGGCGGCTTCAAGACGACGTCGGTGACGGTCCCGACATCGCTCAAATGGGGTGGCAGTCTCGTCGTGCTCGACCCCTCGAGCGAGGTTGCCCCGATGGTCATCGATCAGAGGCGGAAGGCGGGCCGCAAGGTGATCGTGCTCGATCCCGCGACGCCCGCCATCGGCTTCAATGCACTCGATTGGATCGGCCGCTTCGGCGGGACGAAGGAGGAGGATATAGTCGCGGTCGCGACCTGGATCATGACCGACAATGCGCGCGCTGCGTCGGCGCGCGACGACTTCTTCCGCGCCTCGGCGATGCAGCTTCTGACCGCGTTGATCGCGGACGTGTGTCTCTCGGGTCATACGGAAGAAAAGGACCAGACGCTGCGGCGGGTGCGCGCCAATCTGTCCGAACCCGAACCGAAGCTGCGCGAGCGTCTGACGCGCATCTACGAACAGTCGGAATCCGACTTTGTGAAAGAGAATGTCGCGGTGTTCGTCAACATGACGCCGGAGACATTCAGCGGTGTCTACGCCAACGCGGTGAAGGAGACGCACTGGCTGTCCTACCCGAACTATGCATCGCTCGTGTCGGGCGACAGTTTCTCGACCGACGATCTCGCGGGAGGCGGCACGGATCTGTTCATCGCTCTCGACCTGAAGGTGCTGGAAGGCCATCCCGGTCTCGCCCGCGTCGTCATCGGCTCGCTGCTCAATGCCATCTATAACCGCAATGGCGATGTGACGGGACGCACCCTCTTCCTGCTCGATGAGGTCGCCCGCCTCGGCTATCTGCGCATCCTCGAAACGGCGCGCGACGCCGGCCGCAAATACGGCATCACGCTCGCTATGATCTTCCAGTCGATCGGCCAGATGCGCGAGGCTTATGGCGGGCGTGACGCGACAAGCAAATGGTTCGAATCCGCGTCCTGGATCTCGTTCGCTGCGATCAATGATCCGGACACGGCCGAGTACATCTCGAAGCGCTGTGGTGACACCACGGTCGAGGTCGATCAGACAAACCGCTCCACGGGCATGAAGGGATCGTCGCGCTCACGCTCGAAGCAGCTCAGCCGTCGGCCGCTGATCATGCCGCACGAGGTCCTGCGCATGCGCAGTGACGAACAGATCGTCTTCACCGCAGGCAATCCACCGCTCAGATGCGGTCGCGCCATCTGGTTCCGGCGTGACGACATGAAGGCCTGCGTCGGGCACAACAGGTTTCATCGCGAAGAAGAGAGAGGTGGATGAGAGCCCCGATCGAAGGGGCTTGCATGTGCCGGCTGCAAGCCGGTCCGCGGGAGGATCGCAACCCGCATGGGACGAAACCGCTTGGCGGGTTCGGTGCGCTTCAGCGCATAGAGCCGTGCGGCAAAGCCGCCTCGCCCACTCCCTATTTCCTCCAGAGGGGAAAACCATCAGCGAGATGAATCAATCACGCGGGATCGATTCATGGAAGTCGTTGGACGCTGCTTCAAAACGAAGCGAGAATCCAATCATGGAAAACGAGGGGACAGGCCAGGTTAATCTTCACCGCATCGACGCGGCCCAGAACATGCGTCGCTTCTATACGCTCACGATCCAGCCGACCCTGTTTGGTGGCGCCTCCATCATCCGCAACTGGGGCCGGATCGGATCTAACGGCCAGACGATGATGGAAACCTTCGACGGCCAAGAGGATGCAGACAGGGCGCTATCGCGCCTGGAGCGCACGAAACGAAAGCGGGGCTATCGCGACGCCCACCGCGCCAAATAACAGACTTTGAACAGCCCGAGCCTGCTTGTTTCCGGTGGTTTTCTCGCATCTGCCAACACTTCCAGCATTCGCGCCTCTATCGGCGCCGCGTCTTCATCGTCATAGCTGAAGGACAACCACCAGCAGAGGAGACTGTCCTTCATGACTACCACCAACGAAATCGCCGACAAGATCGCATCCGAGCAGAACCTGACCAAGACACAGGCCAAGGCCATCGTCGAAAGCGTGTTCAGCCAGATCGCAGAGGCGGCAAAGAGCGGCGCGGAAACTTCCATCCCATCCTTCGGCAAGTTCAAGATCAAGGACACGCCGGAACGCGAGGGCCGCAATCCCGCAACCGGTGCGACGATCAAGATCGCCGCTTCGAAGAAGCTGACGTTCACGCCCGGCAAGGCGGTCAAGGACGCACTGAACGGCTGAGGCGAGTGGGCTGCTGAGATCGGCAGCCCTATGGAAGTCTCCTAGAAAGGAGGCTCCCCGCTGATGCGGCCGTCCTGTTCGGCCTCAACGGCCGCAAGCTCGGCCTGCGCCAGTTCCAGCTCCACCGCAATCTGGCAGCGCTCGCTCGCGTCCAGAACGGCCCTGAGCTCAGCTTTCAGTTCCTCGATTTGCATTTCGAGAGAAATCGACATCGTCGTCTCCTTGACGTTTGTGAAAGACGACGCCGCGCGTCATGGCGGAGCGGAGGAGTCCAGGATCGCGGAACGCGACCGCCGGAGGCGGCGAGCGGGGGAGCCGAAATGCGCCAGCATTTTGGGGGTACCGCTCGTGCTGGACGCCTTCGGTCCGCCATGGCATTCTCGGACGAACTGAGCAGACCCCCCAGCTCTCCGGATGGCACCCGAAAGGCCGGAAGCGGGCTCGATGCCCGCGACCGGCTTCCTCATGCGACATAAGAAGAAGAGCCCGCCCGGTGGCGGAGCTCCTGGGCGTGGCGATCAAGCCTCCCGCTTCGGGCGGTTCCAGATGAGGGCGTATTCCCCTTCCTTCTCGCTCGGCCAAAGCGCCGCGGTGATCGGGGCGTTGAAGCTCGGGTCGTCCAGCTTGACCGAGATATATTCCTCGCCGTCGTTGGAGACCGCCTTCCAGCCTGCGCCGACCTCCACGCCGTTGCCGGCGGTGATGCGAAAGTCCGGGGCGTCGCGCGAGACGCGCTCGATGGGATGCAGGCGGGCCTTCATGCTGACCGTGAGCGTGCGGACGTTGCCGATGATCGAGTTGTTGCCGTTGGTGGTGAATTCGCCGATGACTGCCATTGTCGTGATCCTTTCCGGTTTGTTCGGGCGCGCCTGTCGCGGCCTCGATGACGGTGTAAGAACCGGGGGCGATCGACACTGCACCCTCTGGGCCGAAACGAAGTGGAGGGCGGCCGGGAGCGGCTTTCTTGGACCGCGAGGAATGCGAACCTGTTCGCAGGGGAAGAAAGTTGCGGATGGCCGTTGCGGGATGGCGATCGAGACGAAGTCGTCCTTCGGTCACACCAGATCCATCGAGGTCCGCGCGGGTGCGCCCCGCTTCAATCGGGCAAGGAACACCGATCATGGCCCGGAGTTTGTCTGCGATCCCCGACGGCGACCGCGGTGATGGCACCGCTCGCTCACGATGGCTCCCGTCTGCACGGCCCGCCGTGTCGGTCGATCCCTCACCGACGCCCCATCCGCGTCATCTCACCGGCAAACGCGCTGACCGGCACCGATCGCATGGCGGCTCTTGCATCGGCCGCGTATGCTCGGACATGCGGGCGGCACGGGTTTCAGGACGCCTAACTGGAGGTCGGTCGAGAGGAAGGGACGGGAACGCTTCGAGACGAACAGGCTTGTGGCTTGCCATTATCAGCCAACCGGATCCGCAGTCGAGGCGGGGCTCGTTCCGTGCGCGCCGCCGGTTGCGCCCGCCCGATCAAAAGGGGGCCACAAGTGCCGTTCGCCGACGCTGCACCGTGCCCTTAGACGCGCTCGGCGAAATGTGCTTCGGCTTGTTTGTCGGGAGTGTCGGCGCGGGAATCTTCCAGAGCCGCCTGCACCTTCGCCCGGAACCAGCCGTCATGGCCGGCCGCGTCAGGGTACGGTGTCGATGTCTGTCTGTCTGAACTCATCTGCCGTCGCCAGAATGGGCACGTTGTAATATTTGGCGCATGCGTAATGCAAGCAGTCGCCGAGATTGAGGCCCCGGCGGCCCGCGCGATAGCGATGCGCGGCGGAAAGAGCGATCCGGGTCGTCGCGTCCGCAGGCGGGAGATCGCGGATTTCGATCCCGCGCTCATCGAGGAACTCGATGACGATCGGTTCTACCTCCGCCACGGCGAGGCCAAACTTGTCGGGGCGGGCAAGGCCGAGCACCGCCTCAAGCACGGCGACCGGGGATGTGAAGGCGACCTTCGCTGACGCGATCGCATTGGAGACACGCTCCGCTTCCGGCTCGTCGGAGAGGAGCGCGATGATGGCGCAGGCATCGACGAACATCAGCTTTCCCACAATTCGTCATAGGCTTCGCGCGGAAGCGGCTGTCTCTGAGCCTCATCGAGCTTGACGCCATGCTGTTTGCGGAGCCGGGCGGCGGTTTGCAGCGGCGTCTCCTGGTGGCGGCGGCGTTCGATCGCCTCTTTCATGGCAATCACGATTGCATCGGTAATGCTGACGCCGGCTATATGCGCGAACTTGCGCGTGAGAGCGTCCGCTTCGGGATTGTTGACATTGATCGGCATGGGCCACTCCATGTTGATAAATTCAGGAAATAATGTAGATCGCCTCGCCCATATCTGCAAGGTTCCTCCAACGGGGGACACGGAGGTCGCACCTCCGACCGGGGAAGACGTCTTACCCTCCCCTTCGACCTTAGGGGCGAAAGGCATCAGGCGGCCTCCCGCTCGGTCTTCGAATTCGCCTGGAGGTCATGAAGATAGGCGACAGCGCGTTGCGCATGTGCGGCCGCCTGGAAGATTGCCCGGCGGTCACCGTCGAGCAGCTTCAACCACGAGGCCACATAGCTCGCGTGATCCGGCCGCGGCTCCAGTTCCGGGACGATCCCGAGATCGGCGCAGAGGAAACATGCCCCTATGTCGGCACAAAGCTCTTCGCGCGCGCGATCCGTGCGATCCTTGTGATAGCGGCTCAAATCCCGATTCAGCCGGTGGCTTGCGCCGACCCAGTGGGTGATCTCGTGACCGAGGACGGCGTAATAGCTTTCGGCATCCCGGAACGCCTCGAACTTCGGCATCTGAACGGTGTCGCTGGATGGCTGATAGAAGGCTTGGCGTCCGCCGTGCCGGATTACTGCGCCGGTATTGGCGAAGAAGCGGTCCGCATACTCGATGCGCTCGAGCGGCTCTGCGACCGGTTCCGGGCGGCGATAGTGGTGATCCGGAAGCCCCTCAATTTGATCGCAATTGAACACCGTGTACGCCTTGAGGAATGGAATGTCGCGCTCGACTTCCCCGCCGCCGGCATCCTTCTCTGTCTTCGTGAATCGACTGGCATAGACGACGGTCGCACCGCTTTCGCCCTTGCGCACATGGGCGCCAAGTTCGTTCGCCTGCCGAAGCGTCATCCATGTCGTCGATGTAAAACCGCGCGCGATACTCTCCGACCAGAGCAGGAGGACATTCAGCCCCGTATATGGCTGTCCGTTATGGCGCAGCGGCCGGGTGATACGGCCGGACATGTTGCCGGCACTCCAGGGCTGCACCCACGGGCGCACCCCCTTCTCCAGATCGGCGACGATGCGCTCCGTGATCCGTGCATAGATGGGGTCAGAACAAGAGCAGGCCGAAATCGTACGCTAAGGTCGAACAAATCCGGAACGATGCCGTAGATCGGATGTGCAACATCCGATCTCTGTGGATTGCCATCGACATGCGCCAATTTTGATTTCTCTGTCCGGCCCGACTCGACAACGCTTCACGCAGATTGGTCATGAATGGGGTCGGGCGATGGCAAAGCGCAAGCTTCTCAAAGATCAAGATCGCCGGAAGCTTGTCGATATCCCGGTCGACGAGGACAGCCTAATCCGCCACTATTCGTTGTCATTGGCGGATCGCCTGGAGATCGAACTGCGGAGACGTAATCACAATCGGCTCGGCTTTGCCATCCAGCTATGTCTGATGCGATACCCAGGTCGAGTGCTTGGAGCAGAAGAAACTCCGCCTCGCGCCATGCTGAAGTATGTTGCTGATCAGATCGGCGCCGCTCCAGACGAATTTGCTCTCTATGCACGTCGTGAAGAAACTCGTCGGGATCATATGGCGCGGCTAATGGTCTATCTGGATACGAGAAGCGCGACGCCGCCAGATCGCCGCGCCGCGCTATTAGCGGCAATTCAAGCGGCGACCATGTCAGACGACGGTGCTGCGATAGCCAGTTCGGCTGTCGCCGCATTTCGCGAACGCGGAGTTCTTCTGCCGGCGATCGACACGATCGAACGCATTGGCCTTGCCGGCCGTGCCATAGCCCGTCGCCGGGCAGAAAAAACTCTGATTGAAGAAATCCCGCTCGATAGGCTTCAATCACTGGATAGGCTGTTAGAGGTTGACCCGTCGATCGGCAAGACGCGCTTCCACTGGCTGCGCTCGGCGCCAGAAGCGCCGGCTGCGTCGAACCTCGTCGGGCTGACCGAGCGAATAGCTTTTCTGCGGCGGCTGGAGATCCATCCGGAACTGCAGGCGCGGGTATCATCCGGACGGTGGGACCAGATGATCCGGGAGGGCAACGCAACGCCGGCCTGGCTTGCCAACGAATTCAACGCCAGCCGTCGCCACGCTCTGATCGTGGCTCAAGTCATCAAGCTTTGCCAGAAGATCACGGACGATGCTGTGACGATGTTCATCAAGCTGATGGGCAAGTTGTTCTCGCAAGCCAATAATCGGAAGAAGCAGCGGCAGATGGACTGCAGAGCGAACACCGCCAAAGCGCTGCGCATGTTTCTGGATACGATCACGGCCCTGCAGTCTGCCAACGACTATGGTCGGAACGCATTAGATGTTCTCGACCAAAGAGTCGGCTGGGACCGGCTGCTTCGGATAAAGCCCGAGCTCGAGTCGATGGTCGACGACAACGAGGCGCCGTCGTTGATCGTAGCAGCCGAGCAATATTCGACCGTCCACAAGTACGTTGGTGCATTCCTTCAGGCCTTCACGTTCCGCTCGGCGCATCGCCACGACCCGCTTCTGGCGGCAATTGCGCTACTGAAACGGCTTTATACCGAGAAGCGGCGGACACTCCCGGATCGCTTGCCGATCACCCACCTCAGCCAAACTGATCGACGGCTTATCTTCGAACAGGGTAAACCCGATCGCCGTCTCTACGAGATCGCCACGCTCGCGGCTTTGC
The DNA here is from genome assembly GCF_003938925.1 of Agrobacterium sp. FDAARGOS_525. NCBI lineage: Bacteria > Pseudomonadati > Pseudomonadota > Alphaproteobacteria > Hyphomicrobiales > Rhizobiaceae > Agrobacterium > Agrobacterium sp. FDAARGOS_525. The sequence goes on from NZ_RKIU01000008.1 coordinate 40,225, forward strand.
GAGACCGGCTTAGTTCTGCGGAGATCTGGGTCGATGGCAGCCGATCTTTCCGGCCCATTGATGAGCATCTGATGCCGCGGTCGACATTCATCTCGATGAAGGAAGACGATCGTCTCGGTTTGGGGGTCCAGAGCGACGGCGCGCAGTGGCTTGCCGAAGCGCGTCAGATGCTCGACTTCAACCTGACGCGTCTGGCGCACAGAGCACGATCTGGAAAGCTCGAGGGAGTTCGTCTCGAGGCAGGAACCTTGATTGTCACACCAACCGCCAGCGAAGTCCCCGCAGCCGCCGAGGAGCTGAATGCCGAGATCAGCGACATGTATCCGTTGGTGGAGGTTCCCGACTTGCTGAGGGAGGTGCATGAATGGACCGGCTTTGCAGATACATTCACGCATGTTCGCACCGGCGACGTTCCGAAAAATGTCTCTGCCATGCTGGCGGGCGTCCTGGCGGATGCGACCAATCTCGGGCCGAAGCGAATGGCTGGCGCATCCAAGGGGATCAGCGCTCATCAGATTGGGTGGATGCGCACATTCCATGCTCGATCGGAGACTTACCGCGCGGCGCAAGCATGCATCACCGATGCCCACACCCAGCATCCACATTCCCGCCTTTGGGGCAATGGCACAACGTCATCGTCCGATGGCCAATTCTTCCGTGCGAGCGATCGAGCTGCAAAGCGCGGCGACATCAACTTGCATTACGGCAGCGTGCCCGGATCGAAATTCTATAGCCATCTGTCAGACCAGTACGGCTACTTCAGTATTTTGCCCATCAGTCCAACCGAGAGCGAGGCGGCCTATGTGCTCGATGGGCTCTTCGATCAGGACACGGTCCCAGACATCCAGGAGCACTTTACCGACACGGGCGGTGCCAGTGATCATATCTTCGGGCTGTTCGCCTTGATCGGAAAGCGGTTCTCACCGCGACTGCGTAATCTCAAAGACCGGAAGTTCCACACGTTCGACAAGGGCGATGCACATCCGGCGCTGTCGAACCACATCGGGGCGCCGATCAATGCCAATCTGATCATCGATCATTGGGACGATCTGCTCCATCTCGCGGCGTCGATCACGACGCGGTCCGTGGTCCCGTCTACGATACTCAAGAAACTGTCCGCATCTCCGAAGCAAAGCCATCTTGCGAGGGCGCTCCGCGAACTCGGCCGTATCGAGAGGTCGCTCTTCATGATCGAATGGTACTCAAGTCCGGCACTACGGCGGAGATGCCAAGCGGGTCTCAACAAAGGTGAGGCCGCCCATAAGCTCAAACGCGCTGTCTTCTTCCACGAGCGAGGCGAGATTCGCGACAGGTCGTTCGAGAGCCAAGCGTTCCGCGCCTCTGGTCTCAACCTCGTCGTCAGTGCGATCGTCCATTGGAATACCGTCTATCTCGACCGTGCAATCACACAGCTGAAGCGAGCGGGTCGAGACATTCCTGATACTCTGTCGAAGCACATCTCGCCGCTCAGTTGGGAACACATCAACCTTACCGGCATCTACACTTGGGATGCCGAACATCAGATGCCGAACGGATTTCGATCGCTTCGTATGCCAGCCGGGCTGCGGCGGGTCGCATAAGTTCTCAATCTGTTCGCCCTTAGCGTACGATTTCGGACTGCTCTTGTTCTGGCCCCCTGGAAGAGGAAAGCGTGACCGGCATCCGGATAGAGCATGAGCTTGGCATTGGGTGCTTGCTGCGAGAGCACATAGGAGCGATATGCCGGGATCATCACGTCATGCGCTCCATTGGCGACCAGTATCGGCAGCCTGAGCTCGCTCGCCCGGTGCAATATGCCGGGCCAGGAAGACATCGCCTTCACCTGCATCATCAGCGCTAGCGGTGACGTTGCCGGTCCACAATCAGGCTGCGACCGGATACGGGCAAGAGAGGCGCGGCCTGCGGCGGTGGCGCATTCGCTTGACGGATAGAACAGGAAAAGAAAGTCGTCCTCGTCATTCTCGCTCTTCGTCATGACGTGCGGCACGCGCGGATGTTGCTGCGGGCCGTCTGCAACGGGTCCGGGACTTGAGCCCGCGACAATCAGCCGGCGGACCAGATGCGGGAAGTTCAGTGCAAACTCCAGGCCAGCCGCTCCACCCAACGACCAGCCGAGGACATCAACCTGAGACAACCCGAGCACTGCCACGACGTCGGCAGCGATGGCTGCCATCCCGCCGATGGTCGCCGGCACGGTGCCGTTCGATCGTCCAACGCCGGCGCTGTCGAAGCGAATGATGCGGCGATCCCTGGCAACCGCTACAATGAAAGCCGGATCCCAATCATCCATGGTGCCCCGAAAGCGCTGCAGGAGAAGGAGCGGGATGCCTCCTTGCGGTCCGTCGAGGCGGATGGCGAGCCGGCCATGGCTGGTCTCGATTCCATCATTGTATTTGGAAGAGAACATTAGGTTTTCCTTTCATCACCCGCCGTGAGGTCTTCTGATGAAAGAAGATAGATCCGGTCGGCCGCGTCTTGAATGACATAGAAACGTCAATTCAGGACGCGCGCATCAATGCACCAGATCAGGGTCTTCGACGCCCTCTATCAGCTTCAGGCTGCGGCGCAGGCCCTGCGGCGGCTGGCCGAAAAAGCGTAAGAATGCTCGACGCATCCGATCGCGGTCCGCAAAGCCTGTATCGCGGGCGACGATGTCGAGGGGATGACGGCCGTCTTCAAGCATCACTTTTGCCGCCTCCAGCCGCAGGCGCTCTACGGCCTTTGCCGGCGATTGCCCCGTCTCCTCCCGAAAAAGGCGACTGAACTGGCGTGGGCTGAGGCTTGCGGCTTCCGCGAGTTCCTCCACCGTCAACGGATTTCGCAGATGCTCCTTGGCATAGACAAGCGCACGTCGCACCCGGTCCGAGCGCGGCTCCAACTCCAGTAGCGCCGAAAACTGCGACTGCCCTCCTGGCCGTCGATGATACACCACCAGTTTGCGCGCAATGGATCGCGAGAGCTCGGCCCCATGATCATCTTCGATCAGTGCCAGCGTCAGATCGATGGCGGAACTCATGCCTGCCGACGTCCAGATCGAACCGTCCTGGATGAAGATGCGGTCGTCATCGACATGGATGTTGGGGAACCGTTCCTGCAGGCTGCGCGCGTGAGCCCAGTGGGTGGTGGCGCTTTTTCCATCCAGAAGGCCGGCCTCGGCCAGCAGAAATGCGCCGGTGCAGACGCCAGCCACCCGTCGGCTTTCTCGCCCCGCACGAGCGATGTAATCCCTCAATACCGCGGAGACAGGCTTCGGAAGCAATTCGCCGACGACCATCAGCGTGTCGGGGAAGTCTGCGAGCGGCTGTGTCTCAATACCGATGCCAAGCGAGGATCGAATTGAACCACCGTTTTCGGACATGACGGTCAGCCGGTACGCCTCCGCGCCAAGGGTCTCGTTGGCGAATTCAAAAGCGCTCAACGCCGCCATGCCCATCACCTGAAACCCATTCTCCATGATGAAGCCAATGTGCCGCATGCTCGTATCCTTGTCCTGTTTTGCCGTTTGTATGTCATTTCAGCCATCATTGTCTACGGCTAATGTCCCTCCATCGAAACACGGGGTTGGACGTTCCAATCCACAGCCAAAGGAGCGAACAATGAGCAACACACACGGGACCATTCTGATAACAGGCGCATCATCCGGGATCGGCGCAGTCTATGCCGACCGCTTTGCCCGGCGCGGCCATCATCTCATTCTGGTGGCGCGCAATCTCGCCCGCTTGAAGGATGTCGCCGCCGCATTGACGGAGCGTTACGGCGTGTCGATCAGGACACTTGCCGCGGATCTCGGCACCGACGACGGCCTGGCTGCGGTGGAAAAGGTTATTGCACAGGACGACACCATCACGCATCTGGTCAACAATGCAGGTTTTGGCAGTGCCGCGCCTTTGGCGACTGCCGACATTTCCGAAATGCAGGCCATGGTGGCCATCAATGTCACGGCGCCGATGCGTCTGACCTATGCCATCGTCCCGCTCTTCAGGCAGCGCGGCAAGGGTACCATTATCAACATCTCTTCCATCGTGGCGATCGGACCAGAAATCTTGAACGGCGTCTATGGCGGCACCAAATCCTTCCTGCTGGCCTTCAGTCATTCGCTTCGCAAGGAACTGCACGAGACAGGGGTCACTGTTCAGGTCGTGCTTCCCGGCGCAACGGGAACCGAGTTCTGGGACATTGCCGGACTGCCGGCAAGCAACCTGCCGAGCGAATGGGTGATGTCGCCTGCGGATCTCGTCGACGCTGCGCTCGTCGGCCTTGATCGCGGCGAATTCGCCACCATTCCTTCCCTCATGGATGCAGCTGAATGGGACAAATGGGAAGCTGCCCGGGCAGCCATGCTTCCACATTTGTCCAGTGCCCAACCGGCAGGCAGATACTCCGCGCACGGCCGGACGGCTTGATGGGTGCCATGGAGGGGAATGGTCGTCACCGGCATCCCCCTCCCCTCCCTCCGTTAAACGATATCCGCGGCGGCGGCGCTATCCTCTGCAGCTCCACCTCGGCCAGCCGTTCGTTGAGCGCCCTTGTGATCGCGCCATAGGCATCACTGCGAGCACCAGCCGACGGGGCGCCCGCGATTGATCAACCGACGCAATCATGGCCTGAACTATATTAATCGGATCCCCGAGCGGCTGGCGGCTCGGCCATCTCGCGACCAAAGCCGCTGCTGACGCCGGTGATAAACCAGGTTCGGACCACGGGTCACATTCCCTTAAATTAGACTACGACCGGAAAGCGCCGCTCAACCGCGCTTTGAGGCAATAAAGGTTTCGGGCGATCCGTCCGCACTGTGCACGAAGACAATGTCTTTCGGATCGCGGCGGGGCGTATCGACGGAAAGGAACACGACCGGCTCCTCAAGGATGGTTGGCAGCGCATGAACCGTGCCCTTTTCGAAGAACAGGAGTTGTCCGGGCTGGAACTCGGCCTCCGTTGCAGGGTCTTCCATCCAGAAGGTGCCCCGCCCGGACAGGACGTAAAGATACTCATCGCTGCCCCGATGGTAATGCGGCGGCGTCCCCTTGTAGACGCGAAACACCCGCGAGCTTGCTGCAGGCGTATCGCGTAGATACGTGTCCACCAGCAACGTCTCCGCTGTTTGCGGAAACTCATTCATGATCGCCAGGATGTCGAAACGCGCGGATGTTGCAGTGCTTTGATCAGACATGGTGATCTTCCCTATCTTTGCTTCGCCTCTACAAGTATCCGACCACGCTCAGGCGATCGCACCGCCGCCATCAACCCGCACGTTCGACCCGGTGGCGAATGGCGTGGTCATGAGGAATAGCACCGCGTTGGCGATGTGCTCAGGCTTGCCGATGGTCTTTGCCGGCAGGTTTTCCGACACGCGAGAGAACATCGCCGCCTTGGCATCGTCGGCCATCTTCGACCACAGCGGCGTATCGATCAGTCCGGGTGACACGGTGTTGACACGCACCGGCGAAAATTCGAGCGCAAGACCACGCGCCAGACCTTCAAGCGCTGCATTGATCGCTCCTTGCAGAACCGAGGACGCGGATGGCCGTTCGCTCAGATAGCCGGAGATCAATGTCAGCGAGCCCCGCTCCGCGATGCGGGCCGCACGCGCAACCCGATAGGCACCCCAGAACTTGCTCTCCATTGCCGCCTGGGCATCGGTAAGAGCTAGCTTGCGCAGTGGACCAGTCGGCGTCTGTGCCGCTGAGACCACGACGTGGTCGAAAGCCTTCCGTGACACGAAGAAGCTCTGAAGCGACGGCTCATCCGTGGTATCCAGTACCGCGCTATCGGTCCCAGGTCCCAGCTTCTCAATGGCGGCGAGCAGTTTATCTTGTGAGCGAGAGGCAATGGTGACATGCGCGCCTGCGGCGACTGCGGCTTCGGCGACCGCAAGTCCGATACCGGAGCTGCCGCCGATCACCAGGACGCGTTGATCTTTGAGCAAAGTCATAAACCTTTTCCTTTCCTTCAAGTGTGAATTTGCGCTGTCAGGCTAGATGCTGGAGGCGTTGCAAACGCAGAGGTTCGGCAAGCAGCTCATCCAGACGCAAGGCCAGCGATTGAAACGGCGCGCCGGCGGCGTGGGCAGCGAGAGCGGCCTCATCCCGCCAGCTCTCGATCATGACCGCCATTTCCGGATTGTCGCGATCGACGTGAAGATCGTATCGTAGGCATCCATCTTCCTTGCGGACGTCAGGCACGATGGCAGCCAGTGCACTGAACAAGGCTACGCTCTTGTCCGGCTTCGCGCGCAAAAGCGCAATGAGTTCAATTTGGTCTGAGAGCTGGGCGCTCATGACGGTCATCCTTTTTCGTTGCAAGTCACTGCAAGTAGCTCAGGCGGTGAACGACTGTGAGCGATCACCGCCTCAAGATCCGGCTGCCTCAGTCGGAAAACCCTTCGAGCACCACCTTGCCCTTTGTTCGCCCACTTTCGATGGCGGCATGCGCCTTGCGCAGATTTGCGGCATTGATGGGCGACAAAATTTCAGTCGCGGTGGTCCGGATCTTGCCCTCGTCGATGAGACGAGACACCTCGTTCAACAGCCTACCCTGCTCTGCCATGTCGGCGGTCTCGAAGATCGAGCGCGTGAACATCAACTCCCAGTGGATGGATACGGCCTTCCGCTTGAAGCCGAGTACGTCGAGGCTTTCCGGATCATCGATCAGCCCGAACCGGCCCTGCGGCGCGATGAGCTCGATAATTTCTTTGAGATGGCGATGGCTTTCAGTCGTTGAGAACACAAAGGCTGGCGCGCCGATGCCGAGAGCTGCCACCTGTTCCGCGATCGGCTTGGAATGATCGATCACGTGATGGGCACCAAGCGTCTTCACCCAATCCTGGGTTTCCGGCCGCGAGGCTGTGGCAATGACGGTGACATCGGTAAGCGCTCGCACGAGCTGAATGGCGATCGAGCCGACCCCGCCGGCGCCGCCAATAATGACTATGGCGTTTGCTGCACCCGGCACCGCTTTTCGGATATCTAGCCGGTCGAACAGCATCTCCCAGGCGGTGATTGCCGTTAGCGGAAGGGCCGCGGCCTGCGCATCGGAGACCGATTTCGGCTTGGACCCAACGATACGTTCATCGACGAGGTGAAACTGGCTGTTGGCTCCGGGGCGGGTCAGAGAGCCGGCGTAAAATACCTCGTCGCCGATCTTGAAGTCCTTGGCTGTTGGTCCGGTCTCTACGACAGTGCCGACCGCATCCCAGCCGAGCACCTTCCACTGTCCGGCTTCCGGGCTGGCGCCCTTACGGACTTTCGTATCGACCGGATTAACGGAAATGGCCTTCACCTGAACGAGAATGTCCCGGCCTGCCGGAACCGGCCGGGGAAGTTCGATGTCCTGCAATGCGTCCTCGCGCTCGATAGCTCCCGGCGCCTTGTAACCGATGGCCTTCATGATGTGCTCCTTTAATGACCGACTGCGATGTCGATTGATATGGAGCTAAAATGAGCTATCATCGAAAAGACGCAATACGCACAAAACACACACGTAGTATCAAAAAGGATACTGTTATGGCCAAAGCCCGCCATTCGCGCTTCGATTGCTCTCCCGGCTGCTCGGTAGAAGCCGCCATCGGCCTCATCGACGGCAAATGGAAGTCGGTTGTGCTCTTTCACCTGCTTTCAGGGACACTGCGGTTCAACGAACTGCGCAAACACATCGTCAACGCGACCCCCCGCATGTTGACCAACCAGTTGCGCGAGCTTGAGGACGACGGCCTGATCGAACGCAAGGTTTATGCTCAAGTGCCGCCAAAGGTAGAGTACAAGCTCTCAGAGCTCGGCCGCAGCATGGAACCGATCCTGCTCGCCCTTAAATATTGGGGTGACGCCAATATCAGTCTCTATGGCAAACCACGCGGGATGGATCCGCGCGATACGATTGCCACGGAGACGCCGAGCAGTCGATCAGCGTGATGTCCTGAATTGACGTTTATGCGTCATTTCAGACATGAATTACTTGATGCAAGATCTCTCCATCGAAGCGCGGCCTTCAGCCGCTCGGTTCAAAGGAGAGACCCATGCAACTCGAAAACAACACGATCTTTATCACTGGCGGCACATCCGGCATCGGCCGCGCATTGGCGGAATCCTTCCATCGCCTTGGCAACAAGGTCATCATCGCCGGCCGCCGCAAGGCGTTGCTCGATGAGGTGACCGCCGCCAATCCGGGCATGGAAGGCATCGAGCTCGACATTGCCGATCCGGCCGATATCGATCGCGTCGCTACTCTACTGATCCGCGACTACCCGACGCTCAATGTCCTGGTCAACAATGCGGGCATCATGCCTTTTGATGATGCTGGCGCAAAGATCGATGACGCTCAGTCACGTCGGATTATCGACACGAACCTGCTTGGTCCGATCCGCCTGACTTCGGCTCTTATCGACCATCTCAAGGCTCAGTCGAAGGCCACGATCATCCATAACACGTCGGTTCTGGCCTATCTGCCGCTCGCTTCCACCGCAGTCTATTCCGCCACAAAGGCAGCGTTGCATTCTTATGCGCTATCGCAACGCTTCCAGCTGCGCGGCACCAATGTCAGCGTCCAGGAAATCGCGCCGCCGTGGGTCGATACCGACCTCGTCAAGAAGAGCGGCGATCCTCGCGCCATGCCGCTCGACATTTTCATCGAGAAGACCATGAAGGGCCTCGGCACGGAATCCGAAGAAATCTATGTCGAGGAAATCAGGGCCATCCGCGACAATCCGGGCAGCGGAGAGCACGTGCTTTTCAACGCCTTCAACGAATCTCTCGCCGCCAACCCGATCCCCGTCTGACAGGACAGGCCGACACCCGGTTGCCGAACGGGCAGCCGGGTGTCGGCTGGAGGTTATCATGCTGCAGAAACATGATCTCAAATCCGCCACTCCCGTAAACGGCGAGCATCTGGGGCAGCCCAATCCATCCATGCTGCCGGCATGGTTCCTGGCACTCGGCACTTTCGCGATCGGTACCGAAGGTTTTATGATCGCCCCATTGTTGCCGACCATCGCTTCCGATCTGGGCATGAGCCTTTCCGCGACGGCGATGCTTGTCGTCGTCTTCACTCTCGTGCTGGCGCTCAGCTCTCCTATCGGAACGGTCATCGCGGGCGGGCTGCGCCGGCGAGACACATTGCTGCTCGCCATGACGATATTCAAAGTCGGCAATCTGATTGCGGCCTTCGCGCCCGGGTTCAGCACGCTGATGTTTGCCCGTATCCTGATGGCTGTCGCCGCCGGTCTTTATGCGCCGAACGCAAACGCGCTTGCCGGCATGATCGTACCGGCAGAAAAGCGTGGGATGGCACTTGCCATCGTCAGTGGTGGCATGACCATTGCGATTGCACTTGGCCTACCGCTCGGTTCGATCACCGGTCATGCATTCGGCTGGCGCTCGACATTTCTCATGGTCGCCGCCATGGGGGCTATCGCGATCATCGGCATCCTGGCAGGCGTCGGGCGCAACGCGGGTGCTCATTTGGCCATTGCGAGCATTGCTGAGCGTGTCAGCGTCATCCGCCAGGCGCCCGTTCTGAAACTCCTCTCCGTAACGCTGTTCTGGTCGATCGGCGCCTATACAGCCTATCCCTATATCGCGCCCTATCTCTTCCAGACGCTGGGATTCGCCGACAAGGGCGTCGCCGCCACAGTCACGCTCTGGGGCATATTCGCGGCACTCGGCGTGTTCACCGGCGGCGCGTTGAACGACCGGCTCGGATCGCTCAAGGTCGCGGGCTTCTCACTTGTCGCACTCGCCCTGTCATTCACAGCTTTGGCTATAGCCACGGCACTGCCGGGCATGGCTGCCGTTTCTGTGGCACTTCTCGCCGTCGCCGGATGGGGCTTCAGTGTCTGGTCCTTTTTCCCCGCTCAGATGGCCCGTCTGATCGTTGCGGGTGGTCAGAGCCATGCTTCTATCGCACTCTCCCTCAACACGTCGACAATTATCTCGGCTTTTCCATCGGTAGCGCGATCGGCGCGGGCATTATCGCAGTGGGCGATGTTTGGATGATCGGGGCAGCGGCTGCAGTGATGGAACTGGTAGCCTTGGCTCTTGACAAGATCTGGAAGCGAAACGGAAGCTGATCCGCCGCCAGCGCCCCGTGCGAAAATCCAGCTCTTGAACGGAATCGAACCGTCGGCCCCTTACAGCGGCGAGCAACCGATCAAGAACATGGTCCATTTGCTCGAAGCCAAGGGTGTGCGGGTCTTTTCGCTCGTCGAGAACACACGAACCGTCGACGCATTTTCAGTGTGGAGAGGCACCCGGCCCTTCGTTTTTCTTAGTACGGTAAAGACGGCCGAACATGGGCGCTTTGATGCCGCCCATGAATTGGGCCATTTGGTTTTGCACCGGCATGGAGGCCCGAGCGGCAGACGAGCCGAGGAGGAGGCAAATCGGTTTGCTTCCTCCTTCTTGATGCCGTCCGCGGACGTCATAGCGCGGCTGCCACGCATTCACACATTGAATCAAATCGTCGAAGCTAAAAAGCGATGGGCAGTGTCGGTCATGGCGATGATTTATCGCCTTCATACATTGGAGATCATATCCGACTGGCAGTACCGCATGTTCTGCATCCAAGCTTCAGACCATGGATACCGGACATCGGAACCATTCGGGGTTCAACGGGAACAATCGGTCGTATGGCAAAAGGTGCTGACCGCCCTTTGGAACGAACGGATAACGAAAACGGAAATTGCTGAGCGGCTGTCAGTACCGGCGGCCGAAATAGAGAACTTGCTTTTTGGGTTAGCGGGGGCCATTTCCATGACCGCCGAGAGGAACAAGCCTCCCGAACTGCGCCTCGTGTCTCGTTCGACTTGAGCATCTACGGATACCTTGCGTCCAACGAAAGTGGCTTCAACGAGGGCACTACCGAACTAACTGGTGTCGAGCGTAAATCCTCTGACCTCGCCCGCAGCGATCATGCCTCTTATTTCATCAGCATCATATTGCGGCACTCGCTTCCCCCTCTTTAATCTTACGCTGTCGCTTCCACAGGATCATCGACTTCTGTCCGAAGTCGCTGATGTGCTGCCGCTTGCGCCTCTGTAAAAAAGCTCTTCCCGGAAATGCCGGCGCGATCGAAGAATGCCTGGTTTCTCTCCCTCGCGTCATTCAGGAGAGTGTCCCATGCGATCAACTCTATCGACCCCTTGAACCCGGAACGTGGCTGATAAAAACGACCACGACCATCCGCCGTGCGATCCCGGGAGTAGGTCCAATCGTCCATTTTTCCGACGATGTCCGCGACGATGAAGCAGTAGAAGACCGTGTCGTCCTTGAGCTTTATAGGACGGCCCCTAACGTCCAGCTTGCCCCCCTCCAGCAACCTTCGAACGTAGCGCTCGACCTGATGCTGTGGGTTTTCATCGTCAGCGTAGCCGGTACGACCTGGACGTTTGAACTCGACCAACAGAACACGGGACGGATCATCGGTTTGGCGAAGTCCATGCACATGGTCGAAGATCAGCACATCGGGACGTTCATCACTCTCGACAGCGCTCGAGAGGTTCTGGAATTCTTCATCGGAACTAAAATATTGGGCAAAGGTCAGCCGCTCATCGATGATCCAGAGGTCGTGAGATGCGGCAGGAACGACCTTTCGTGTTCCATCGCCCAACGTATTGACACGCAATGGGCAGATGAACGAATGCAGGACGACCTTCGGGCGGACGATGTATTCCGCAAGGCTTTTTTGCTCAGTCTCCTCGATAGCCTTGCTGGCAGCCTCGATTGCGCTAGCGAAGGTGTGCACATCGACGGAGGGTTCTTTCAGTCGCTCGAGCACCGTGCGAATTTTCTCAGCTTGCCTCTGGTCTCGCCGGTAGCGTTCACGGGAAAGGTGGCCGAAGATGGCGTCGTCGTTCAACTCACCGGAGGGGATCTTCTTCTGCAGTTCGTCAACGTCTCCGAAAGCCACCGACGGGTATGACTCCGCGATTGCCTTAACCCGCGTACGCTGATCGAGACGAAGAGCGGTCAGGGGCTCCGCAAGAAAGGCCTCAATATGGGGCGTGCAGACTTCGTTGACGATTCGGTCCAGGATAGCGTCCTCGAAGACGAACTTTGTGCGCTCCTGATTCACGTTTCGGTCTAGGAAGTCGCCTGTGAGGACAGCGTGGAACACTCTGTCCTCATTCGGGCCGAAGTATTTCAGGCCGAGCTTAGCGTCGATCTTGTGTGAATGCACGGTTCGGTCGTGTGCGATAAAATGAACGAAATGCGAACCTTGCAGATCGGCGCTGGCGACCTTGTCACATTCCATGAGCGTTAGCGTCAGCGGTCCGTAGTCGGCGGTCGGAATATCCTTCACCGTCGTCCTGCGATGGATGATTGAGTTGATTTCCTCTGGGTAATGCCGTGTCTCGTCGCCACAATGAACCGTTATTCTCGGTGACCGAGACCCGATGAACGTCGGCAGAAAATGCGAGGTGAAATGCTGAAATATGAAGGCTGCCCGCCCAGGAAATTTGGCACGATAACCGTTGTCACGCAGACCATCGAATTCCACCGTCATGCCTGTACCCGCGTTCCGATCCGCGACGCCTCCTTCCTCGTAATCCTCAATCTGGTCGGTCAACGACAGGACAAAACGGAAGCGCCGGCGCTTGAGGGTATCATCTTCGGTGAAGAGACTGGACACCGTGGTTCTTTCAAAGCAATCAAGCCACAGAAGTCGACCTACGCCTTTCCCACCACGAGCAATCTTATTGTCGGTGTCGGTGGTCGTGAATGCCTCGTAGTTCTTTCGGTCCAGGCCTGTTCCATTGTCCTCAACGACAATCTTAACGTGGGCCTGCTTGCGTGCAGTAACAATGTTTACGATCACCCGGCCGCTGTTGGCAACGTCGTCTCGAAAACGGTCCTGCGTGCTGTGAATTGAGTTGCTGATGGCTTCAAACAGCGGCTGCATAGCATCTGCGGTATTCGCAGGCTTCGGTAGTCGCTCGATTCTTTTGACAAGATTGCTTTGAAGCGAAGCCATCTTTTCCCCCCAGGTAGCGATACAGCTTATGCGTCTATTTGGTGATTGGGCAACGCCGTCGACTCGTCACTAACAGTATTCTTCTCATGGACTAACGATTGATGCATTGCTCCGGTAGGTTTTGCAGTCATAGTTTAGTCGGGGGCCAGTCGCATGATATCGATATTGGGACCGGAGTTAGTTCATCACCGATCAGCACGCGGTGTCGGAGCTGCATCTGGTTTCGAACATCCTATATCACCCCCCACGCCCGAAACCTCCCCCTCCCCGTCATCTCGCGCAGGCCCAGCTCCAACACAATCCGCCGCGCCCCTTGCGGCGTCACGTCAAGCGTCTTTGCCACCATCCCGGCCGACACCAATGGCTTCGCCATCACCAGCTCGACCAACTCCGGCAGTTTTGAAGACGTTCGTCTTCCCGCCAATTTGCGTTCCATCATCTGCCGAGCAAGCGCCAGCCGGTCATGCTCTTTTAGTCCGATCTCGGCTGTTGCGATCAATCCCTGCGCGATCGCCAGCAGCCGGGTTTCGCGGTTGCGATGACGGCGGCGATCGACGGGAATGGTTTTCAGGCCGAGGTTGATGGCGGCGAGGTGGCCACCTGATGTGACACCACCCTGGCGCAGGAGGGAGGCCGCCAAGAGCCGGCCCATCCAGCCGGCGTGCTGCAGCACACCGATCTCGTTCCAGGCATCCAGCGCAACGATTACCTGCAGCACCGCCGGAAACTCTTGCACCCCGCGCAGCACCACCCGCCATTCCTCCAGCCGTTCATCCTCGTCCCAGTCGAGATCGTAGACGAGAGGGTCGCGTTCCCGGCCGGCGCCCGAGCTTGGAGCGCTTTTGGCGGGACCTGGCTTCCTGGCCTGTTCGATCGTCGCCTCCGAACGCGCCAGCAGGGCATCGATGGCAGCGAGCTCGGCATCCAGGACGTCCTCGCCAGCCTCACCGTCCACGTCACTAACCTCCGCCCCCTCCCCTCCCCCATCAGCCACTTCACGCGCGGTGGGCTGGTCGGCCACGCCAGCGCCCCCATCTCCCAAAGATGCTGCAGGCCACGCCTGCCGCAGGCCGCGCAGGCCCTCTTCAGACAGAGCCCAGGCGGGTGGATGGTCGGCGATGCGCCGGCGGGTTCGTAAAACGTCGCGGGCGATGGTGAGTTCGTGGGTTGGGGTGCGGATGTCTCGGAGAGCGTCGTGGAGGACGAGGTCTTCGAGGTGGACGAGTTCGCCGTCGATCCAGAGGGATGCGCAGGCGTCGGTGAAATGTAGCCGTTCGATCCAGCCCTGCCCGACGGGGGAGCGGGCGGTGCGCTCGTCGAGACGTGCGAGAGCGCTGCTGGCGTCGGCGACGGGTTTTAGCAGTAACTGGAGCAAATCCGGTGGCAGCAGGGATTCCTGTTTCTTGTAAATCATGATTCACTTCCTTGATGACGAAGCGCCGCCTGCCCATGGCCGAGCATGCTGACACGCTGTCGCTGAAGGCGCTGCGAGAGCTCTTGACCGGTCTGGTGGAGCGGGCTGGTCGGGCAGACGCCCGGATTGAGAAGCTCGAGGCGGAAAACCAGAGGCTTCGTGAGGAAAACGAGCAGCTCAGGCTCGAAAACACCCGGCTGAAGGTCGACAACCAGCTTCTGCGCGATGAGATTGCGCGGCTGAAAAACCTGCCGCCCCGCCCGCCCTTCAGGCCTTCGTGCATGGAACGGGCAACGAGTGACAAACCGGCTTCCGGCAGCCCAGGGCCTGCGCCGCCACGCGGTCCGAAGAACGACACGAAGCGCGTGACGCGTGAAGAGGTGCTGCCTGTTAGTGTACCGGCCGGATCGCGCTTCAAGGGCTACAAGGACTGCTTCGTCCGTGACCTGGTGCTGCGGGTCGAGGTGGTCCGTTACCGGCGGGAATGCTAGGTGACGCCGGAGGGAGACACCATCATCGCGCCGCTGCCTGCGGGGATACGAGGTGGCTTTGGGCCCAATCTGCGGCGGTTTTGTCTGATGCTGCATGCGCATGGGCAGGTCACGACGCAGCGACTGACGACGTTGCTGAACGACGTCGGTGTCGAGATCTCCAAGCGCCAGGTGGTGCGTTTTCTGACGGAGCGGCTGGATGGCTTTCATGCCGAGGATGCCGCCGTGCTGCATGCGGGCCTCGTGTCTGCGCCTTACGTGACGGTCGACGACACCGGTGCCCGTCATGCCCACCGCAATTTTCATACGACGCAGATCGGCGGTGAGCATTTCACTGCCTTTCGCACGGCGCCGGCGAAGTCGCGGCTGAACTTTCTGGCCCTGCTGCGGGGCAATTATCAGGATTATGTCCTCAACGACGCCGCCTTCACCATTCTGGACGGCCGTCCGGTGGACCCCGTCCTTCTGGCACGGTTGAAGAGAAGTGGACCGCGGCGGTTTGCCAATCAGGTTCCGTTTCTCCAGCATCTGGCCGCCCATGGTATCGACATCTTCGACAAGGACATCATCCGGCCGTTTGCCGAGGCTGGCATCTGGGGCGCCATCCGCCATCATGGTCTGGTCGGCAATGCCATGATTGTCTCCGACGATGCCGGGCAGTTCCGGGTTGGCACCCATGCGCTGTGGTGGGTCCACGCCGAACGGCTGCTGCACAAGCTGATGCCGGCGACGCCACAGCAGGTGAAACAGGTCGAAACCCTGCGGGATCTTATCTGGCACTTCTACAAGGCTCTGAAAGCGTATCGACGAAGGCCTGATCCCCGTGCAGCTCAAGGCCTTCGGGCCCGGTTCGACCGGATTTTCTCCATCCGCACCGGGTATGGCGAGCTCGACAAGCTGCTGGTTCGGCTCAGGCGCCGCAAGCCAGAACTGCTGCGGGTTCTGGAGCGGCCCGAGATCCCGCTCCACACCAATGCGTCGGAAAGAGATCTTCGCGGCTTTGTTATCAAGCGCAAGATTTCCGGGGGGACGGTCAGCCGCAACGGGCGGCAGGCGCGCGACAGCATGCTGGGCCTGATGAAGACCTGCCAGAAGCTCGGCCTTTCGTTCTGGCACTATCTCGGCGATCGGCTGGGGAGCTGCACATCGCACCCAGCCATTCCCCCACTGGCCACCATGGTCGTTGCCAGCCCCTGAGCGCATCACCGACGTTCTGGCTTCAGGAAGGACACGACCTTGCCGTCGTCGGACTGGATCTGATTGATGGTGTCGAGCACGTGGGTGCCGGTGAGCTTCAGCAGCGTCGGCGATACATTCCATTGCCGGTCATCATCGGCATGCACCGTCACCGTCTTCTTATTCCGACGGATGACGACACCACGGACTTGGACCCCGCCAGGACCTTCGAACGTGACGCCACTTCCGACCCGGATATCCTGAAGGGCTGCAGCGGTTCGCTGATGATGCAGGAATTGCAGACGCTCGACGATGCGGGCGTTGAGTTCGATGAGGGTCGCCTCGTCCAGGCTGTCAATATCGATCTGCCGCAAGCGCTCCGCCCTCCTCTCCTAATCCTTAATTTCACCATGCCAACGGCCACACGTGGAGGCAACGACTGACTACTGTCCAAGCACTGCCACCCGATCTGCCCCGCTTACTTTCAGCAGGGTGTGAATGGGCAGTTTCGCGAGATCGTAAGCCATTGTTTTTATGGTAAACGATCTCTTAAACGAAAGCTAGTTGTCCTCTAAGGTTCCTCACATGGCATAAAGAAGCTCGCGGTGGCTCACCGCCGATAAGTATCTCTTATCGGCGGTGATTGATTTCGAGTCGCAAATCAGAAAAAGTGGTGGCAATGGACGGCCGCAGCGCCGCCTGGAAGCACTGTTTCGGAGCCGCCTTTGTCACCCTCCAGTCAAAAGTCACCCGTCGATCGTCGCGCCGAGGAACTCGACACGATTGCCGCGGTGCTGCCGATGGAGCGGCGCGACGAACTGGCCGAACTGCTGACCGATCAGGATATCCAAACCCTGAAGCATCTGGTCAACGAGGGCATGGGCGAAAACACACTTCGCGCCCTGACCTCCGATCTCGCCTATCTGCAGGCGTGGTCGCTGGCAGCGACGAAGCACCCACTGACCTGGCCTGCCCCGGAAGCGCTGTTGCTGAAGTTTGTCGCGCATCATCTTTGGGATCCGGAAAAGAAAAAGTCCGATCCCGATCACGGGATGCCGGAAGCCGTTTCTGAGATCCTCCGCGCGCAAGGATTTTTGCGCACCGCCGGTCCGCATGCGCCCGACACGGTGCGCCGACGGCTAGCATCCTGGTCTACGCTGACGAAATGGCGCGGGCTGTCCGGCGCCTTCGCCTCCCCTGCCCTCAAATCTGCCATTCGTCTTGCAGTGCGTGCCACGCCGCGCCCGCGTAGAAGAAAAAGCGCCAAGGCGGTCACCGGCGACGTGTTGGCAAAAATGCTAGCGACCTGCGCTACGGAAAGCCTACGGGACGTCAGGGACCGGGCGATCCTCATGGTCGCGTTTGCCTCCGGCGGCCGTCGGCGTAGCGAGATTGCCGGATTGCGTGTCGAGCAGATCACCGTCGAGCCGCCGATCGAGACCGAAACCGGACCTCACCTCCCCTCTCGCGCCATCCATCTCGGCCGCACCAAAACCTCCGGCGCCGATCACGACGAGGTCGTCTATCTCACCGGCCGGCCGGTCGAGGCGCTTGATGCCTGGATCGCATTGGCAAAAATTGACAGTGGCAGCGTGTTCCGAAAGGTCGATCGCTGGGGCAATGTGTCGAAGCGGGCGTTAGAGGCAGGCGCGGTCAATGCGATTGTCAAGCAGCGGGCGGAGATGGCCGGGTTGGACAGTGAGGAGTTTTCGGCGCACGGGCTGCGATCCGGATACCTAACGGAAGCCGCCAATCTCGGAATTCCACTGCAAGAAGCCATGGATCAATCACGCCATCGATCTGTGCAGCAGGCGTCTAGTTACTATAACAGTGCGACACGGCGAAATGGACGTGCAGCTCGTATACTCTAACCGAGCCCGCGCGATAATCGTAGCCAATGCCTAACTTGCTGCGTCGCGGCCAGAGGAAATCAGACGTCCGGTATTCTAATATTATTTCCGGTCAGAACCGCATCTTCATTGTTCGAGCCACGCTAAACGGCGGAAAATTCGGCTGTCGGAGCGATCCCTGCATTAGCTCGAAGAACTGGGCCCAAGCAAACCTATTGACGATCTCGGTTGGCCGTTCGAACGTGAATAACTCCAAGCCATCGACATTCCCTGTCACTGTGTATCGTTCAAGAGCCACCGGGGTGATGTAGAGCCGGATCGCATAACGGATGTTGTTCAAGAACTCCGCAATTGTGCTGGCGTGGTAAGCGAGCAGGTGGGTGTGGAACCAATCCCAGCAATCTGGCAGCGCCAAGTAAGCATCGCTCTCATCGATCTCGACGTTGTTATCTCCCAAGATCCTACGGAGGGTATTGGCTTGCCCGGCCAACCGCAGGAAGTTGTGCTTTCCTATATCACCACTCATCCGGATAAAGTCGATCCGTTTGATCCGCAGATCCACCTTCTGACTGATATTGCCGAACCAGACTTCCTCGACGAAAGCATAGGCCTCAAGCCAGTCGCTGAACTCCTGCACGATCCGACTGAGGTGGTCGATTTTCGTTCCGATCAACGGCTTCTCGCAGACGCGCTTTAGATAGTAGAGTGTTGTGTGATCGACTTTGCTGCCATCCTTTGGCGGCTTGGGCAGGTCAAATGGTAGGGGCGAGCCACCCTTACCAGTCACCGGTGACAGAAAATCCCGGAGAAAGGTTCCGAACTGCCGTAAGCTTCCGGCGGTCTGTGGAAGGAGGTTGGTATCAGTACGCTTCTCGTCAAGAGGACAGAAGATGGCGTGATTGACCATATCGTCGACCATGCTGACGACAGCACTGAGGACAATTGCCTCCTGTTCGATTTCAGAGAATGTGCCCGGTTCGATCGTCATTGATACGCCGAAATTGCCAGAAAAATCAGATGGTGCGAATGTGCGGACCACAAGACCACACCGCAAAAAGGAAATCGAGATATGGCACGCCGAAAAATGCCCGTGTCGATGGACCAGCGCGCCGCTTTGCCGCTCGCCGAAGAAAATCCCGACATCGAATACCTTCGGCTAAACAGGCAAGCAATCTGCGAGCGCGAGATTAATGCAGCGATCAGGCTCTTCCTGATCGACGAGGATCCGATCTCGGCGCACGTGCTAGCAAGCGCCGCAACGCACATCATGGAAGCCATCGGCAAAGGTCGCGACGACGTGGGATTGAACAGCGTACGAGCGATGCTGAAGGACGCAGAGGTCCCACCTGATCTTGAACACGAGGTGTTCGCCGGGCTGCGGCATTCCTACAATTTTCTTAAGCACTCATCCTCCGATCTCACGGTCGAGAACGACTTTTCGGTCGACTACATCGTGATGACGATCTACGGCGCTGCCCATAGCTACAAGCTGCTTTTTGAAACCACGACAGCAGAGATGCGGGTGTTCAATGCAATCGTCCAGGCATGGCGACCGCAATGGTGGCAGCACGATCCGAACCTCGACGGAAAAATCGCCGTCGCTCGGCAAATGGGGCTGCTCGGAGCCACACGGCTCGAGTTCTGCGAGATAGGTCGAAGATATCTCAAGCGTGAGTGGGACCAGGAAGGCTCCTGAACAAAAGCTGGCAACCTCCTGGCTGCCTGCTCTCCTGAAATCAGATGGCTGTCCGCGAATGGGTTATAGAGATCGCCGTGTGGAATCGAAGCTCCTGGAGGAGCGCATCATCCGGTAAGGTGATGGCCGGTACCAGACCGGCTAGCTCAAGTCTGAAGGCAAAACCTAGCCAACCGTCTTTGCGAGCGCCGCAATCGACTGTTTTGCAAGCGGCCTACTCGATATTGACGATGTCGTTCCCTTACAACGTCGCCATGGCAAGGCAGAACATCCCCTCATCGTCCCTGGGCACCCTTGAGCTTCCCACGGATAACTTCTGCGGCCATCATATAAACTTGTGAAGGCGAGTTGAATTGCAACTGGGCTGCCAAACCGATGGTTAGGGATATGGGACCCGTTCTCAAAGAAAGCTTTTCTATCGCGGCTCGGTGCTCAAGTCTTCCGACCGAATTGAGCTCTAAGCCTTTGATGGTTCTGTGACCCTTCATTGTGCGCTGTCAATCGGCGTCGTAACGGGACCCCTTATCGGCTCCCAAAAGGGACCCCTGCCTCTAGTTGCATCGGGTCAGCGCGCGTAGGCCCGGGGCTCTCCATTTAGCGCAAGGGCCTGCGGGCGCGGGTTGTTTGTCTTTTCGGCTTTAGCTTTGAGAGCGGTTTTTAAAGCGCCAGGATTCGTTCCCGGTTTCCACGATCTCGCAATGGTGGGTGAGCCTGTCGAGCAGAGCGGCGGTCATCTTGGCGTCGCCGAATACGGCCGGCCACTCGCCGAAGGCCAGGTTCGTCGTGACGATGATGGACGTCCGCTCGTAGAGCCTGCTGATGAGGTGGAAGAGGAGCTGGCCGCCCGCCTGGGCAAATGGGAGATAGCCCAGTTCGTCCATGATGACGAAGTCGAGCCTGGTGATGAAGTCGGCCAGCCGTCCCTGTTTGCCGCTACGTGCCTCCGTCTCGAGCCGATTGACGAGGTCGACGACGTTGAAGAAGCGGCCGCGTGCGCCATTGCGGATCAGAGCACGAGCAAGGGCGATGGACAGGTGAGACTTTCCCGTGCCGGTTCCGCCGACCAGAACGATATTGTGCTGCTCGGCGAGGAAGGCCCCGGTTGCGAGTTGGCGCACCAGGCCTTCGTTGACCGGCGTGTCGGTGAAGTCGAAGTCGTCGATGTCCTTGGCCAGCGGCAGCTTGGCGACGGTGATCTGGTATTTGATGGAGCGCGCTTGCTTCTCGGCGATCTCCGACTGAAGCAGGTCACCGACGATGCGCGGCGGTTCGTGCTGTCGCTTGATGCCGGAGGCCATGATCTCGTCATAGGCGCTACGCATGCCGAACAGCTTCAGCGTGCCCATCATGTCGAGGATTTGGGATCGTTCCATATCAGCTTGCCCTCCTCAGGCTGTCGTAACGGGCGCAGTCGGCCAGAGGCTCATGGGTCAGGCGAAGCGCATCGGGGATGGAAAGGATGGCGGCCGGCTGCGGATCACGCTTGCGGGCCAGAATGTTGATGATGACGGCGGCCGAGAACACGCCCTGATCGATCGCCTCCTGGCAGGCCGCTTCGACGGCGGGGAGCCCGTCCAGGCCCACGCATTCGAGGATCGACACCATCTGCCGGTCGCCGTCATGCATTGCCTTCAGCCGGCGGCGCACCTTCTCCATGGCGGCGGGCAAAACCCAGTCGTGGAACGGCGCACCGTTGCGCAGTGCTCCCGGTTTGCGGGTCAGGACCGGCACGTAATGCCAGGGATTATAGATCGTCTCGCCACGGCCGAAGCAGCGATCGTGTTGGCCGATTTCCACGCCATCCTGCCGGATGACGATGCGATCTGCATAGGCATGTATCTCGGCAGGGCGGCCGACTGCCGTAGACAGTACCGAGTATTTGTTGTTGTCGAAACGCACGAGGCAGGTCTTGCCGATCGAGGCCTGCACAGCGTGGAAGCCGTCGAATTTGCCGGGATAGCCGACCAGGTGCGGCCGCTCCGCATCGAACACCTCCCAGATCGTGCGCTCCGTCTGATCGACGTGCTTATGAGCGCGGGCGTAACTGATGCACTTGTCCAGCAACCAGCCATTCAGTTCATCGTAGGATTTGAAGCGCAGTCGCGGCGTGAAGAAGCGTTCGCGCACCAGATTGACCTGGTTCTCGACCTGGCCTTTCTCCCACCCCGACGCCGGCGTGCAGGCCACCGGTTCGATCAGGTAATGGCTGCACATCTGTAGGAAGCGGCGATTGTATTGCCGTTCCTTGCCGACGAAGACCGTCTCCACCGCGGTCTTCATATTATCATAGATGCCGCGCGTGCAGGCCCCGCCGAAGAAAGCGAACGCCCTGTCATGGGCGTCGAAGACCATCTCTTGCGTCTCGCGCGGATAGGCTCTCACATACATCATCCGGCTGTGGCAGAGCCGGATATGCGCAACCTTCACCGTCGTCGTCACGCCGTTCAGCACGACAATCTCGTGGCTCCAGTCGAACTGGTAGGCCTCGCCCGGCGCGTAATAGAGCGGCACATAGGCTTGCGCCGTCACGGACCCGCGCTCCTTCGCCCATGTTCGGGCGTAACGCCGGACTGTGTCGTAACCGCCCTCGTAGCCGAGGTCGCGCAAGTCCTCGAATATCCGGATCAGTGTCAGCCGTTCGCGAGAAGATTTGGCCTCATTGGCGAGGAGCATTCCATCGAGCTGACCGCGCCAGGGGCCGAGCTTCGGCTGAGGTTGACGGGTCCGTTCGTATTTGAACTCCGTCTCATCGGTGCGCAAAACCTTCCGCACCACTTTCCGCGATATGCCCAACTCCCGGCAGATCGCCTTGATCGACTTGCCCTGAACATGGGCTAGCCGCCGTATCTTCAGAATTGTTTCCACAATAAGCATCCGAACAAAAAGCCTCCGATGAAACCGGAGGCTGTTGTAACCCCATTGCAAATGGGGGTCCCGTTTGGACGCCGATCACCCCATGTGCGGGGTCCTTATTCCATGCCTAATCACAGTCACTGCCTGCACGATCAGCCATGCCTCGAAATGCCGCCCTTTGAAATCGTCCTTCGACTGGCGCTTCAGCTTTTCGGCAATGGCATTCAGAATCATGGCTACGCTCCGCTACATCGGGAGCTGAATTTCCACCGTTGTGGTCAACAGCTAGTTAACCAAAAGAATTTGCGACACGCCCGAATGAGAACTTACGCGGCGTTCCTTAGCCTAGCCGGAAGGCGGAGCGATCGAAATCCGTTCGGCATCTGATGTTCGGCATCCCATGTGTAGATGCCGGTAAGGTTGATATGTTCCCAACTGAGCGGCGATATGTGTTTCAATAGAGTATCAGGAATGTCTCGCCCCGCTCGTTTCAGCTGTGTGACCGCGCGATCAAGATAAACCGTATTCCAGTGCACGATCGCACTGACGACGAGATTGAGCCCCGAGGCGCGGAAAGCTTGGCTCTCGAACGACCGGTCGCGGATTTCGCCCCGCTCGTGGAAGAACACAGCGCGTTTCAGCTTATGGGCGGCCTCGCCCTTGTTTAGACCGGCTTGGCATCTCCGCCGTAGTGCCGGACTTGAGTACCATTCGATCATAAAGAGCGACCTTTCGATACGGCCGAGTTCGCGGAGCGCCCTCGCGAGATGGCTCTGCCTTGAAGACGCGGACAGTTTCTTGAGGATCGTAGACGGCACCACGGACCGTGTCGTGATCGACGCCGCGAGATGGAGCAGGTCGTCCCAATGATCGAGGATCAGATTGGCATTAATCGGCGTCCCGATATGGTTCGACAGCGCCGGATATGCGCCGCTCTTTTCAAACGTATGGAACTTCCGGTCTTTGAGATTGCGTAGTCGCGGTGAGAACCGCTTTCCGATCAGGGCGAACAGCCCGAAGATATGATCGCTGGCTCCGCCTGTGTCGGTAAAGTGTTCTTGGATGTCGAGGACCGTGTCCTGATCGAAGAGCCCATCGAGCACATAGGCCGCCTCGCTTTCGGTTGGACTGATGGGCAAAATACTGAAGTAGCCGTACTGATCTGACAGATGGCTATAGAATTTCGATCCTGGCACGCTGCCGTAATGCAAGTTGATGTCACCGCGCTTTGCAGCACGATCGCTCGCACGGAAGAATTGGCCATCGGACGATGACGTTGTGCCATTACCCCAAAGGCGGGAATGCGGATGCTGGGTGTGGGACTCGGTGATGCACGCTTGCGCCGCGCGGTAAGTCTCCGATCGAGCATGGAATGCGCGCATCCAACCAATCTGATGAGCGCTGATCCCCTTGGATGCGCCCGCCATTCGCTTTGGGCCGAGGTTCGTAGCATCGGCCAGGACGCCCGCCAGCATAGCAGAGACATTTTTCGGGACGTCGCCGGTGCGAACATGCGTGAATGAATCTGCAAACCCGGTCCATTCATGCACCTCCCTTAGCAAGTCGGGAACCTCCACCAACGGATACATGTCGCTGACCTCGGCATTCAGTTCCTCGGCGGCCGGGGGGACTTCGCTGGCGGTTGGCGTGACAATCAAGGTTCCTGCCTCGAGACGAACGCCCTCGAGCTTTCCGGATCGTGCTCTGTGGGCCAAACGCGTCAGGTTGAAGTCGAGCATCTGACGCGCTTCGGCAAGCCACTGCGCGCCGTCGCTCTGGACCCCCAAACCGAGACGATCTTCGTCCTTCATCTTGATGAATGTCGACCGCGGCATCAGATGCTCATCGATGGGCCGGAAAGATCGGCTGCCAGCGACCCAGATCTCCGCAGATCTAAGCCGGTCTCGTAAAGCAGCGAGCGTCGCGATTTCGTACAGACGGCGATCGGGTTTTCCTTGTTCGAAGATAAGCCGTCGATCAGTTTGGCTGAGGTGAGTGAGCGGCACGCGATCCGGGAGTGTCCGCCGCATCTCGGCATAAAGCCGTTTCAGCAGCGCAACTGCCGCTAGAAGTGGATCGTGGCGACGCGCTGAGCGGAACGTGAAGGCTAGAAGGAACGCACCAGCATATTTGTGGACGGTCGCATATTGCTCGGCCGCTACGATCAGCGATGGCGCCTCGTTGTCGTCGACCATCGACTCAAGCTCAGGCTTCATCCGAAGCAACCGGTCCCAACCGACTTTTTGGTCGAGAACATCCAATGCGTTCCGACCATGGTCGTTGGCAGACTGCAGGGCCGTGATCGTATCCAGAAACATGCGCAGCGCTTTGGCGGTGTTCGCTCTGCAGTCCATCTGCCGCTGCTTCTTCCGATTGTTGGCTTGCGAGAACAATTTACCCATCAGCTTGATGAACATCGTCACCGCATCGTCCGTGAGCTTCTGGCAAAGCTTGATGACTTGGGCCACGATCAGAGCGTGGCGACGGCTGGCGTTGAAGTCGTTGGCAAGCCAGGCCGGCGTTGCGTTGCCCTCCCGGATCATCTGGTCCCACCGTCCGGATGACACGCGCGCCTGCAGTTCCGGATCGATCTCCAGCCGCCGCAGAAAGGCTATTCGCTCGGTCAGCCCGACGAGGTTCGACGCGGCCGGCGCTTCTGGCGCCGAGCGCAGCCAGTGGAAGCGCGTCTTGCCGATCGACGGGTCAACCTCTAACAGCCTATCCAGTGATTGAAGCCTATCGAGTGGGATGTCTTCAATCAGGGTTCTTTCTGCTCGCCGCCGGGCTATGGCACGGCCGGCAAGGCCGATGCGTTCGATCGTGTCGATCGCCGGCAGAAGAGCGCCGCGTTCGCGAAACGCGGCGACAGTCAAACTGGCTATCGCAGCACCGTCGTCGGACATGGTCGCCGCTTGAACTGCTGCCAATAGCGCGACGCGGCGATCTTGCAGCGTCGCGCTTCTCGTATTCAGATAGACCATTAGCCGCGCCATATGATCCCGACGGGTTTCTTCACGACGTGCATAGAGGGCAAATTCGCCTGGAGCGGCGCCGATCTGATCAGCAACATACTTCAGCATGGCGCGAGGCGGAGTTTCTTCTGCTCCAAGCACTCGACCCGGGTATCGCATCAGACATAGCTGGATGGCAAAGCCGAGCCGATTGTGATTACGTCTCCGCAGTTCAATCTCCAGGCGATCCGCCAATGACAACGAATAGTGTCGGATTAGGTTATCCTCGTCGACTGGTATGTCGACAAGCTTCCGGCGATCTTGATCTTTAAGAAGCTTGCGCTTTGCCATCGCCCGACTCCATTGATGAGCAATCTGCTCGAAGCGTTGTCGAGTCGGGCCGGACAGAGAAATCAAAATTGGCGCATGTCGGTGGCAATCCACAGAGATCGGATGTTGCACATCGGATCTACGGCATCGTTCCGGTTTCGTTCGACCTTAGCGTACGATTTCGGACTGCTCTTGTTCCGACCCCAAATAATCTTGAGCAAGATTTGTTCACAAAAATCAATTCCGACCGCGATGTCTGAAAATAGTTGCGATCTGGCGGCCTATATCTGAAGGATTCATGCGTCCTGGCCTATACCAATTTGAAACATTGTTTAGTAGCGTCAGTAGAAGCAACCGATAGATGCCGCGATCATATTCGGCCTCTAGCGGAAGTTCTGCGATCAAGTCGCGAAATACGAGTTCGAATCTGTCACGCTTGTCGACCAAGCGATCTCGGATTTCAGCCGGCGCAGAAATGAAATCATTCATTAGGGGCATCGTCAATGAGGCGGGATCCAGTTGAATCTCCATCATGGTGATGCATGCCATCTCCAAGCGTTCCCATGGATCCGTTATCGGCTCGATCGCGGAGCGAACGCGATCTTCAGCAATCTGCAGGGCGATATCGTGGATGCGGACGAACAGTGCCTCTTTCGACTTGATGTAATGGTATAGAGAGCCGCCAAGGAGTCCAACGCGTTCGCCGATATCACGAACTGAAGTCGCAGCGTAACCTCGCTCGGCAAACAGCGCTGCAGCGGCTTCCAGGATCTCACAGTGGCGGTCGGTTATGCCCGTATCCCGCAACGCCACAGCCAGTAAACCGCTGACGTCTTTCGTGCTTCTAGGACCGTTTCCTGCCGTCATCGCCTCACCGGTTTCATTCATATTTCCTTTGCTAATAGCGCAGAGCTGTCATTTTCCCAAACTCTGGCTTCGTTACGAGACGAAAAGCGTCCGCCAGATTCCTCTTGCCAATTGTAACAATCGTTTGATACCACATCTCTCGTTCAGCTGAAGGAGGTAAAGTTGAGCGAAACAACCAGAGAGGCCATGGACTTCGACGTGGTGATCGTTGGCGCGGGACCGGCCGGTCTTGCCGCCGCGATCCGCCTGAAGCAGCGCGCGGCCGAGGCAGGCGCGGAAATCTCCGTCGTCGTCGTGGAAAAGGGTTCGGAAGTCGGCGCGCATATCCTGTCGGGCGCGGTGATCGATCCTTCCGGCCTCGATGCGCTCCTGCCCGACTGGCGGGAAGATCCCGACCGACCGCTCACCACCGAAGTCACCGACGACCGCTTCCATGTGCTGACCGCCAGCCGTTCGCTGCGGCTTCCCAATGCGCTGATGCCGCCGCTGATGAACAATCACGACAACTTCATCGGCTCGCTCGGCAATGTCGCCCGCTATCTCGGGGCACAGGCCGAGGCGCTCGGCGTCGAGATCTATCCGGGCTTTGCGGCAACCGAAGTTCTCTATGACGACAACGGCGCGGTCACAGGCATCGCCACCGGCGACATGGGTATTGGCCGCGACGGCGAGCCGAAGGATGATTTCACCCCTGGCATGGAGCTTCGGGCGAAATACACCGTGTTTTCCGAGGGTGCTCGCGGCAGCCTGACCAAGCAGCTTCTCGCCCGCTTCAACCTGACCGAGGGACGCTCGGTGCAGAAATTCGGCATCGGCATCAAGGAACTCTGGCAGGTGAAGCCGGAGAAGTTCAGCAAGGGGCTGGTGCAGCATTCGTTCGGCTGGCCGCTCGACATGAAGACCGGCGGCGGCTCGTTCCTCTACCATTTCGACGATCATCTGGTGACCGTCGGCTTCGTGCTGCATCTCGATTACAAGAACCCGACGCTCTCACCCTTCGACGAATTCCAGCGTTTCAAGACGCATCCGCTGATCCGCGACACCTTCGAGGGGGGCAAGCGCATCGCCTATGGCGCCCGCGCGCTAACCGAAGGCGGCTACCAGTCGGTGCCTCAGCTTGCCTTTCCGGGCGGGGTGCTGGCCGGCTGCGCGGCTGGCTTCATGAACGTGCCGCGCATCAAGGGTTCGCACAACGCCATCCATTCCGGCATGCAGGCGGCGGATGCCGTGTTCGACGGGCTTGCGGGCGGTCGCGCCAACGATACGCTCGAAGCCTATGAGGCCGGCTGGCGCAGCTCGGCCATCGGGCGGGACCTGAAACCGGTCCGCAACGTCAAGCCGCTGTGGTCGCGGTTCGGCACCGTGCTCGGCGTCGGCCTCGGCGGCATCGACATGTGGCTGCAGACGCTTTTCGGCGTCTCTCCCTTCGGCACGATCAAGCACAAAAAGGCCGATTTCCAGAGCCTGAAGCCGCTTTCGGAAGTCACGCCGATCCAGTATCCGAAGCCGGACGGGAAGCTTACCTTCGACAAGCCGTCCTCGGTCTTCCTGTCGAACACCAATCATATCGAGGACCAGCCTGTTCATCTGAGGCTTGCCGATCCCGCCATCCCGGTCGAACGCAACCTGCCGCTCTATGGCGAACCGGCGCGGCTCTACTGTCCCGCCGGGGTCTACGAGGTCGTCTATGACGACGAACAGGCGAAGACCGGCCCCCGTTTCGTGATCAACGCGCAGAACTGCGTGCACTGCAAGACCTGCGACATCAAGGATCCCTCGCAGAACATCACCTGGGTGCCCCCCGAAGGCGGCGGCGGCCCGAACTATCCCAACATGTGACGCCCGTTCCATCCCTTTGTTTCTACGCATTATCCGACGCCAACCGCTTCGCAGCTTTGCCGGAAATGCTTCCAGACAGGAAGAAGAAGACCATGACCGCAATCTATATCGTCGACACTTTGCGCAGCCCGTTTACGCCCGCCTATCGCGGCGCGCTGGCCGGCGTTCGCCCGGATGATCTCGTAGCCGGCGTCATCAAGGTGCTGGTCGGCCGCTCCGGCATCGACCCTGCCGAACTTGAGGACGTGAACCTCGGTTGCGCCTTCGCCGAGGGCGAACAGGGCCTCAATATCGCCCGCTGTGCGGCACTGATCGCCGGACTTCCTCAATCTGTCTGCGGTTCCACGGTCAACCGCTGGTGCGGCTCCTCCATGCAGGCGATCCAGATGGCCGCTGGCGCCATCGCCATGGGCGCGGGTGACGCCTTCGTCGCGGGCGGCGTGGAAAGCATGAGCCGCGTGCCGATGATGGGCTTCAACCCCATGCCGAACCCGGCCTGGAGCGACGCCCAGCGCATCGCCTTCCTCAACATGGGACTGACCGCCGAAAACCTCGCCGACCGCTACGGTATCTCGCGCGAGGAACAGGACGCCTATTCGCTGGAGAGCCAGAAGAAGGCGCTCGCCGCCCGCGCCGATGGCCGGCTGGCCACCGAGATCGCCCCTATCGGCGATGTCGCCGCCGATGGCTGCCCGCGTGAGACGGACGCCGAAAAGCTCGCGGGCCTCAAGACCGCCTTCAAGGCCGGCGGTTCGGTCACGGCCGGCAACTCCTCGCCGCTCACCGACGGCGCATCCGCGACGCTGGTCTGCTCGGAAGACTTCGTCAAGCGCCATAACCTTAAGCCCCTCGCCCGTATCTCGGGATATGCCATTTCCGGCTGCGCGCCCGAGATCATGGGCATCGGCCCGGTCGAGGCCAGCCGCAAGGCGCTGAAG
This sequence comes from Agrobacterium sp. FDAARGOS_525, assembly GCF_003938925.1. Classification (NCBI taxonomy): domain Bacteria; kingdom Pseudomonadati; phylum Pseudomonadota; class Alphaproteobacteria; order Hyphomicrobiales; family Rhizobiaceae; genus Agrobacterium; species Agrobacterium sp. FDAARGOS_525. The sequence continues at coordinate 69,593 of NZ_RKIU01000008.1, forward strand.
CGCGCCGGTATTTCCGCAGGCGATCTCGACGTGATCGAGATGAACGAGGCCTTCGCCGTGCAGGTTCTCTCCTGCTGCCGCGACCTAGACATCGATCCGACCCGCCTCAACCGCGACGGCGGCGCGATCGCGCTCGGCCATCCGCTGGGCGCGACCGGCGCCCGCCTCGTCGGCAAGGCGTCGCTGCTCCTGAAGCGCGACGGCGGACGTCACGCGCTCGCCACCCAGTGCATCGGCGGCGGTCAGGGCATCGCCATGGTTCTGGAGGCCGCTTGATCATGGCTACGATCAAAAAAGCCACCGTCATCGGCGCGGGCGTCATGGGTTCGGGCATCGCCGCCCATCTCGCCAATGCAGGGCTGGACGTGGTGCTGCTCGACATGGAGAAGAAGTTTGCCGATGGCGGCGTCGCCCGCCAGCTCAAGGCCAACGGCTTCATGGACCCGGCATTCGCGAGCCGCATCGCCACCGGCTCGACCAAGGACGACCTGGCGCTGATCGCCGACGCCGACTGGATCGTCGAGGCTGTCGCGGAAAAGCTGGAGATAAAGCAGACGCTCTACCGCGCCATCGACGGTGTCAGGAAGAAGGGCTCCATCGTCTCTTCCAACACTTCGACCATTCCGCTGCATTCGCTGGTCGAGGGACTGCCGGAGGGTTTCGCCGCCGACTTCCTCATCACCCATTTCTTCAATCCGCCGCGCATCATGCGGTTGCTGGAACTCGTCTCCGGCAAGGCGACCAAGCCCGAAGTGACCGCGACCATCCGTGATTTCGCGGATCGCGGCCTCGGCAAGAGCGTGGTCGTCTGCAAGGACACGCCCGGCTTCATCGGCAACCGCATCGGCAATTACTGGATGGTGGTGGCGCAGAACGAGGCCATAGAACTCGGCCTCGATGTCGAGGAAGCAGACGCCATCATCGGCAAGCCCTTCGGCATTCCCTCCACCGGCATCTTCGGCCTGCTGGATCTCGTCGGCATCGACCTGATGCCGACCATCCTGCGCAGCCTGCAGAACGCGACGCCGGAAGGCGATGCGGTGAAGGACTACGACGCCGAACCGGCGCTGATCGCCCGCATGATCGCGGAAAACCGTCTCGGCCGCAAAAGCGGTGCGGGCTTCGTGCGCCTTTCGCCCGACCGCAAGTCGCGCGACGTGACCGACCTGAAGACCGGCGAATACCGGCCGCAGAAGGCGGTTTCCTCCGAAAGCCTCGATGCCTCGGGCGGCGATCCGCGCGCGCTGATGGAGCATGCCGGCCTCGGCGGCCGCTATGCTGCGATCGTCATGGAAAAGGCACTTGCCTATGCCGCGTCGCTGGTGCCGGACATCGCCGACACGCCGGACGCCGTGGACGAGGCCATGCGCACCGGCTACGGCTGGAAGCAGGGTCCGTTCGAGCTGATCGACCGGCTCGGCGCCGGCTGGCTGAAGGCCCGGCTCGAAGCGCGCGGCGTTGCCGTGCCCGCCTATCTCTCGCTCGCAGCAGAAAAGGGCGGCTTCTATTCGGTCGTCGACGGCAAGCGCGCCAACCTGCTGCCTGACGGCACGGTCGAACCGATTGCCAGGGGTGACGGCGTGCTGCTTCTTTCCGACCTCAAGCTCGCCGGCAAGCCGGTCGAGGACTGGGGCGCGGCAAGCCTGTGGGATCTTGGCGACGGCGTCGCCTGCCTCGAATTCCGAACCAAGATGAACACCTACAATCCCGCCTTGCTCGACGCCATCAACAAGGCTGTCGAACGCACGGCGAAGGATTTCAAGGCACTGGTGATCGGCAGCGATGCCGCCGTGTTCAGCGCGGGCGCCGACCTGCGCGTCTTCCTCGATACGGTGGAAAAGGGCGGTCGCGAGGCGCTGGGCGTCTTCATCGACCATGGCCATCGCACCTTCAAGGCGGTGAAATACGCCCCCTTCCCGGTGGTCGGTGCCGCAGCCGGGCTGGCGCTCGGCGGCGGCTGCGAGATCCTTCTGCATTGCGACGCGATCCAGGCCCATGCGGAGCTTTCCATCGGCCTCGTCGAAACCCGCATCGGCGTCGTGCCGGGCTGGGGCGGCTGCAAGGAAATGATGCTGCGCTTCTCGGCATCGACCGCCGCGCTGCGCGGGCCGGTCGCGCCTGCGATTGCCGCCTTCAACCTGATCGCACCCGCCAGGGTTTCGGCCAGCGCCTTCGACGCCCGTAGCCTCGGCTATCTCAAGGCCACCGACGGCATCACCATGAACCGCAGCCGGCTGATCGCCGACGCCAAGGCAAAGGCGCTTTCGCTGGCGGAAGGCTATGTCGCGCCGGAACCGCCTGTCATCGCCATGGCCGGGCCGTCAGGGGCTTCCGCGATCCACAACATCATCGAAGGCGAAGCGCTCGCCGGTCGGGCCACCGCGCATGACAGGGTGGTCGGGCGCGCGCTTGCCAATGTTCTGACCGGCGGTCCCTCCGCCGATCCGCTGAAACCGCTCTCGGAAGACGATGTGATCGCGCTGGAACGCGAGGCCTTTGTCGACCTGCTCGCAACACCTGCAACCGTGGACCGCGTCAAGCACATGCTGGCGACCGGCAAGCCGCTGCGCAACTGAACAAGAAGAGGCAAGGAACTCCCATGGCAGGCTATATCCCTCCCGTCGACGACATCTCCTTCCTGCTCGGCGAGGTCTTCGACTTCGACGCGCAGATGGCCACCCTTCCCGGCTTTGAAGAGGTCAATACGGAACTCGCAACGAGCGTCATGGAGGAAGGCGGCAAGTTCTGCGCCGAGATCCTCGAACCGCTCAACCGTCCCGGTGACGAGGAAGGCTGCAAGCTGGAAAACGGGCTGGTGACGACGCCGAAGGGCGTGTCCGACGCCTACAGGGCTTTCGTCGAAGCCGGTTGGGGCGGTTTGTCAGGCGATCCGGAATTCGGCGGACAGGGCCTGCCGCGCGCGCTGCAGATCCTGCTGGACGAAATGCTATCTTCCGCCAATCTCTCCTTCGGCCTGTTTCCGGGTCTGACCCGCGGTGCCGTCGAGGCAATCGCCCACCATGCAAGCGACGAGCTGAAGCAGACATATCTGCCGAAGATGATCTCGGGCGAATGGACGGGCGCGATGGCGCTCACCGAATCCTCCGCCGGCACCGACCTCGGCCTGCTCACCACTCGCGCAGAGCCGGTGGGCGACGGTTCCTATTCCATCAAGGGCACGAAGATCTTCATCTCCTCTGGCGATCATGATTTCGGCGGCAACATCGTGCATCTGGTGCTGGCCCGCCTGCCCGACGCGCCGAAGGGCGTGAAGGGCATCAGTCTTTTCCTGTCGCCCAAGTTCCTCGTCAAGGAAGACGGTTCGCTCGGAGACCGCAACCGCATGTCGGTCGGCTCGCTGGAGCACAAGATGGGCATTCACGCCCAGCCGACCTGCGTGATGAACTATGACGGCGCCATCGGCTGGCTGGTCGGCGAACCCGGCCGCGGCCTCAACGCCATGTTCACGATGATGAATGCCGAGCGCCTGTTCGTCGGCATTCAGGGACTGGGCATCGGCGAGGCCGCCAACCAGAAGGCCGTGACTTACGCCCGCGAGCGCCTGCAGGGCCGTTCCGCCGACGGTGCGCGTGGCCCCGTATCGATCATCGAACATGCCGACGTGCGCAAGATGCTGCTGACAGGTCGGTCGCTGACCGAGGCCGGTCGCGCACTCGCCATCTGGACTGCGTTGCAGATGGATATCGCCACCCGTCATCCCGATCAGGACACCCGCCGCAAGGCCGATGGCTTCGTCGCGCTGCTGACGCCGGTGGTGAAGGCCGCCTTCACCGATTTCGGCTTCGAGATCGCCGTCCAGTCGCAGCAGGTGTTCGGCGGCCACGGCTATATCCGCGAATGGGGCATGGAGCAGTATGTGCGCGATGCCCGCATCGCCCAGATCTACGAGGGCACCAACGGCGTGCAGGCCATGGACCTCGTCGGCCGCAAGCTGCCGATGGAAAACGGCGACGTGGCGCGCGGCTTCTTCGCGCTGGTGCGCGATGACCTTTCGACCACGAAGGGTCCGGCCGAACTGGAAACGGTTAAGGCCTCGGTCATCGAGGCTCTTGCCCGGCTGGAGAAACTGACGGAAGACTTGCTGGCCAAGGGTGCCGATCCGGTGGAGGCCGGAGCAAGCGCCACCGACTACCTGCGCTTCTTCGCGCTGGTGAGCTTCGGCTGGCTCTGGGTGCGCATGGCCGAAAAAGCCTCGGCCGATGCGACGACGCCGCTGAAGCAGCGCAAGCTCGCGCTTGCCCGCTTCTTTGCGGCCGGCCTCCTGCCGCAAACCGTCAGCCTCGACGCGGCCATCCGCGCCGGCGCTGCCGATATCATGGCGCTCGACGCCGACCTGTTCTGATTGAAGTCAGAGCATTTCCGGCGAGAACGGAGTCGCCGGAAATGCTCTATCCCTTTGTTTTCATGTAATTCCGGACGCAAAGCCGTTTCACACTTTCGCTGGAATTACTCTTGCCCGGGAGGAGAAGACCATGCTTGGCATGATGATGAATGCACCGCTGCTCGTGTCGTCGATCCTGCGTCACGCAGCGACCTATCACGGCAGCACGGAAGTGGTTTCGAAGACCGTTGAAGGCCCCATCCATCGCTACACCTATGCGGATCTTTCGAAGCGCAGCCAGAAGCTCGCCAACGCCTTGCAGAAGCTCGGCCTTGAGCATGGCGACCGGGTGGGCACGCTCGCCTGGAACGGCTACCGCCACATGGAGCTTTACTACGGCGTGTCAGGCTCGGGCTTCGTGTGCCACACGATCAACCCGCGCCTCTTCCGCGAGCAGATCGGCTACATCATCGAACATGCCGGCGACAGCGTGCTGTTCTCCGACCTCACCTTCCTGCCGATCCTCGAAGCGCTGGCCGACCGGCTGGCACCGCTGAAGGCCGTGGTCATCCTGACCGACGAGGCGCATATGCCGAAGTCGGAGGTTCTGCCGAACCTCGTCTGCTACGAAACGCTGATCGCGGACGAGTCGGACGAATTCGAATGGCCGGTATTCGACGAGAACACCGCGTCCGGCCTGTGCTACACCTCAGGCACCACCGGCGACCCGAAGGGCGTGCTCTACAGCCACCGGTCCAGCGTGCTGCATGCCATGGCGATCAGCTTCATGGATGTGCTCAGCCTTTCGGCCAATGACGCGGTGGTGCCTGTTGTGCCGATGTTCCACGTCAATGCCTGGGGCCTGCCGTTCGCCGCGCCGATGGTCGGGGCGAAGCTCGTGATGCCCGGTCCCAACCTTGACGGCGCCAGCCTGCACTCGCTGTTCGAAAGCGAAGGCGTGACGGCAACCGCCGGCGTGCCGACGGTCTGGCTCGGCCTGCTCGACTGGATGGATGCCCATGGCCAGAAGTTCACGAGCCTGAAGCGTGTCGCCATCGGCGGCTCGGCCACGCCGCCGATCATGATCAGCCGCTTCCACAACATGGGCGTCACGGTTCGCCATGCCTGGGGCATGACGGAAACGAGCCCGATCGGACTTGCGGCGACGCTTCTTCCCAAGCACGAGAAGCTTTCGGCGGAAGAAAGGCTCATGCTCGAATCCAAGCAGGGCCGCCCGCTGTTCGGCATGGAATTCCGCATCGACGGCAGCGACGGAAAGCCGGTGGCCCGCGACGGCAAGGCCTTCGGCGCCATGCTGGTGCGCGGCCCCTGGGTCGCGGCCGGTTACTACAACACGGAAAAGAGCCCGGCGCATGCCGTCGAAGGCTGGTTCGACACGGGCGATGTCGTCACCATGGACGAGGACGGCTTCGTGCAGATCGTCGACCGCACCAAGGACGTGGTGAAATCCGGCGGCGAATGGATCAGCTCGATCGAACTGGAAAACATCGCGCAGGCCCATCCGGCGATCAAGGAAGCGGCCGTGGTCGCCGCCCCAGACGCCCGCTGGGGCGAGCGTCCCGTTCTCGTCGTAGTGGTCAAGCCCGGCCAGACGTTCACGCGCCACGACATGCTCGATGTCTATACCGGCAAGATCTCCAGGTGGAGCATTCCCGACGACGTCATCATCGTCGAGGAACTGCCGCACACGGCAACCGGCAAGCTGCTCAAGACCGCGATCCGCCAGATCGTTCTCGACGAATACGAAAAGCGCTCGCCGGACGCGACGCTGGCTGGCTGAGGAAGACGCGACATGACCGAAGATGCGCAGGCAGTGAAGCTCTATCTCGACGACCTCACAGTCGGGCAGCGCTTCACCAGCCCTTCCCATGTGATGGAACTCGATGAAATCCGGGAATTCGCAGGGCGCTACGATCCGCAGTTTTTCCACCTCGACGAGGAACTGGCGCGCGACAGCCTGTTCGGCAAGCTCGCCGCCAGCGGCTGGCACACGGCGGCGGCCACCATGCGGTTGCTCGTACAGAGCCTGCCGCTGGCCGGCGGGCTGATCGGCGCGGGCGGGGAAATCGCCTGGCCCCGCGCTACATGGCCGGGTGATCGCATCCATGTGGAAAGCGAGATCGTCACGATTGCGCCATCACGCTCGAAACCCGAACGCGGCCTCGTCACCTTCCGAAGCGAGACGATCAATCAGGACGGCGAGATCGTTCAGGTGTTCACGCCGAAAATCATTGCTTGGTGGCGATCGTCGTGAAATCTTGGAGCTACGCGGCGAGACGCTATGGTACTGAGCGCTCATAGACACCAGATTTCCAGACACCCTCTTTCCCATTAATGGCAAAGGGGCCTCATCAGCAAATCAGATTTCAGCGAATTCACCTTGCAGCGGGCGCTGTCAGGCCTTCAACATGAAGCGCTTTTTTCGGTGGGGGCGGATCTTCTTCGGATCCATTCCAGTCGGCAATGCTATTTTCTTAGAATGATAGCGTCCGTCAAGGTGGTGTAATTTCGGGTGTGGGACCGGGCCGTCATGATCAGGCGGCTTTCGGTGTAATTTGAAGTGTCTTTTCCTCCTCGATTGTTGGTGTGTTGAGCTCTGCCATGCCCTCGATCTGCATGTAGCGGTGCTGAAGCTGCCATTCGTCGTTGGCTTCGAGGAGGACCGCTCCGATGAGCCGGACAATGCTGTCCTCGTTGGGAAAGATGCCAACGACATCAGCGCGGCGTTTCACTTCCTTGTTCAAGCGCTCCAGAGGGTTCGTGCTGTGGAGCTTGGTGCGATGCTGGGACGGGAACGCCATATAGGCAAGCACGTCAGCCTCTGCATCGTCCATGAATGTCCCAAGCTTCGGCCATCTGACGCGGAGCTGGTCGGCGACATGCCGCCATGTCTGAACGGCTCCGTCATGGTCGGGCTGGAGGAAGGCTTGGCGGATCGCAGCTGCCACCATGGTGTGCTGCCCCTTGGGCACATAGGCGAGCGCATTGCGCATGGCGTGAACCCGGCATCTCTGCCACGTCGCGCCGAGCACGCGGGTGATGGCGGCCTTCAATCCCTCATGAGCATCGGAGATGACGAGCTTCACGCCGGTCAGCCCTCGGCGCACCAGGTCACGCAGGAACGAGGTCCAGAACGGTTCGGCTTCAGAAGGGCCGATATGCAGGCCGACGATTTCCCGCTTGCCGTCCGTGTCGACAGCCACTGCGATTATTGCCGCGACCGAGACGATGCGTCCACCTTCGCGCATCTTCAGATAGGTCGCATCCAGCCACAGGTATGGCCACGCACCGGAAAGTGGGCGCCTGAGGAAGGCGTTCACACGCTCATCGATATCCTTGCACAGCTTGGAAACGGAGGATTTGGAGATACCGGTCATCCCCATGGCCTGCACCAACTCATCGACCTTGCGGGTCGATACACCATTGATCCAGGCTTCTTGAATGACGGCCACCAGCGCCTTCTCCACCGTCTTCCTCGGCTCCAGAAAGCCGGGAAAATAGCTGCCGGAGCGCATCTTCGGGATCTTCAGGTTCAAGGTGCCGAGCCGCGTGTCCAGCGTCCGGTCGCGATAGCCGTTGCGCCAGGTCTGGCGGCTTTCGCCGCGCTCGTAGCGTCCGGCTCCGATCAGGCCGTCCACATCGGCCTCCATGATCATTTGCAGCACGCTTTCGGCAATCAATCGAAGAAAATCCGGATCGCCGCTCTTCGCGGCAAGCTCGGCAAGAGGTAATCTGTCGTCGGTCATCGGGTATTCCTTTCGGTCAGGTTGAAGTCTCGCAACTCCACCTTCTCCGACGGGCCCGGTGCCCACCTGACGTCTCGCGGAAAACCAAAGCGAAATCTCCACCGCTTTCTCCACGAAAATCGCCCCCGAATTTACACCAGTTGCGCGGACGCTATCGACACGGGAGCAGCCGGCTCTGCTCGGACCGAGAAGGTTCGCAGATCGAAATCTCCGGTCGCCTTGGTCGCGCGCCAGTTGGCATAGCTACCCTCGACATTGATCGCAGTGATCTTGGCCGTCACCATCAGTTCGCCGAGTGCGGGCACCCGCACGTCCAGTTCCTGCCCGACGGCAAGTCCGTCCAGCAGGTCCTCACGCAGGTTGAAGGTGAACCATGCATTCTCCACGTCCACTACCGAGATCAGCGGCGCGCCCGCGGAAAACACCTTACCAATTTCGGCCATGCGGGCGGTGACTTCACCGTCGATGGGTGAGGTCACAGTCAATTCGGCGATATCCGCCTGTGTCTGGGCGACAGATGCTGCGGCTTGCTGGACCTGGGCCTCCGCCACCGCCTTCTCTTCGGCGCTATTGCCATTTTCCGCAAGGAGCAGATTTGCTTCTGCAGCTTCCCGTGCACGCATCGAAGCAGCAAGCGTGTTCGAAGCCTGATCCATATCAGCCGCGGAGGTGACAGTCGATTGAAGAAGCTTCTTGATTCGGTCGTACGTTTTCTCCGCCAAGACAAGATCTGCCTCGGCCTTAGCCAGCTCGGCCCTGCGCGCCGCAATGGTTTCCGGCCGGGTCGAGAAAGCAAGGTTCCGGTTCGCCTTCGCCACCGCAAATGCAGCCTCTCCGGTCGCAAGCCCGGCGTCGAGTTGCGGGCTATCCAGTTCCACCAGCAGCTGTCCGGCGGAGACACGGTCGCCGAAAGCAACAGGTGTCGCCTTTACGCGCCCCGAAACCCGCGCGGACAAGTCGATCCGGGTTGCCTCCACCTCTCCTTGTATCAAGAGGCCGCGAGACTGGCTCGCAGACCAGAAAAGGTAGCCGCCAATCCCGGCCGCCATGACCACTGCGGCCACCATTGTTTTTCGTACTGGCATTTGCAAATCCGGTAGCGGGCAGGATCACTTGCCCTAGTTAGGAAAATATGTATTTTCCTTATTGCAGAGACTTGGAGATTGTCAATGCCCCTCAAAGCCGATCCGCTCGACAAGCCACACCGGCGTTCACCCGGTCGGCCACCAACACGACCAGCTTCAGAAACGCAGCGGCTCCTGATCGAGGCCGCTGCTGCGGAGTTTCTGGCTAGTGGCTATGCCAAGACCGGTATAGAAACTGTCGCGCGGCGAGCGGGGATATCCACCCGCACCCTTTACAGATTCGTCGCGAACAAGGCCGACCTGTTTCGGATGGTTGCCGATCAGCGGATAGAGGTAAGTATCTCCGCGCTGGGGGAGCTGGTTACGGAGCCAATGTCAGGCGAGGCTGCCTTGTCACAGCTAGTAAGGGCCTATACCCGGCAGGCCCTCAGCCCCGAAGCATGCCTGACTGCAAAAATGATTATTTCCGAGGCCGACCAGTTTCCGGAGGTCGGGGAAAACTACCGCTCGTCGATTGTGCGAGTAGCAACAGCTTTTGATGAAAGGGTAGCGGCCTTATACGGGGACGGGGCACTGGACTGCTGTTCTTCGGCAACCGCCAGTGAACTCTTGCGCTGCATGATCATCGGTGTGCAGCGCCAGATACTCCTTGGACAGCGCGACAGAATGAGTGAAATTGAAATGGATGAACTCGCGGATCGATGCACGCAATTATTTTTACGTGGATATCGCGGTAGAAAGGTTGAATGCTAGACTGGATGAGGCAGCGTCCCTCGACTGTTACCAGCCTTTCTTCGGAAGTATCCCGCCTCATACGCCGAGGCCGGCATCATGGACGGGCGCACCGGTCCAGCCGCGGACAGTTTGGTGAAGCGCTGCCCGCCCTACAAAGCCGGCTTTGGCAGTTCAGTCGGGAAATCGGGCGCCTGGCCTGCCCCCATGGGGTGATCCGGTTTGAATGTTAGTGCATGCTCGGTCTGCTGGCCACCGCTGGTGTTGAAGCAGGTCCATTCCGGCGAGGCCAAACAGAGGCTTCGGGGGACGGTGGCTTATAGCCCAGCGATGAGTGCGGCCGCACAGTGTTGTAGTGACGTCGCCAGTTTTCGATGACGATCTTTGCCTCCTTGAGCGTGTAGAAGATTTCACCGTTGAGCAGTTCGTCACGGAGCTTCGAATTAAAGCTCTCGCAATATCCGTTTTCCCAAGGGCTGCCCGGCATGATGTAGGCGGTCTTGGCTCCCACTGCCGCGATCCACTCCCGTAGCGCCTTGGCGATGAACTCCGGCCCGTTGTCGGAACGAATATGGGTAGGGATGCCGCGCAGGATGAAGAGGTCGGACAGCACGTCGATGACATCGACGGCCTTCAGCTTTCTCTCGACCCTGATGGCGATGCATTCCCGCGTGAACTCGTCGATCACGTTGAGCATGCGGATTTTCCTGCCATTGTGCGTCCGGTCCTCGACGAAATCGTAGGACCAGACATGGTTTGGATATTCCGGCCGAAGCCGGATGCACGAACTATCGTTCAACCATAGCCGCCCGCGCTTGGGTTGCTTGTGCGGCACTTTCAGCCCCTCCCGCCGCCAGATACACTCGACCCGCTTGACGTTCACAATCCAGCCCGCCTGATGCAGCATCGCCGTGATGCGGCGATAGCCATAGCGGCCATACTGGAGGGCGAGCGCCATGATGTCGGCGGTCAACGCCACCTCATCATCCGGGGTCTTGGCGACCTTGCGCTGCGTCGAACGATGCTGACCGAGAACCCGGCATGCCCGTCTCTCGGACACTTTCAGTTCATTGATGACATGATCCACGCAAGCGCGACGACGGGCGGGGCTCAGAAGTTTCCCTTGGCGGCCTCCGCAAGAATCATCTTGTCCAGCGTGAGATCGGAAACGGCGCGCCGTAGCCGGGCATTCTCCACTTCCAGCTCCTTCAGGCGCTTCACCTGGTCGCCCTTCAAGCCGCCGTATTCGGAACGCCACCGGTAGTATGTAACTTCCGTCACGCCTATCGACCGGATCGCCTCCGCCATCGATTTTCCCTGCGCATTCAGAACGTCAACCTGACGAAGCTTCGTGACGATTTCTTCTGCCTTGTGTCTTTTCGCTGCCATTTCAATTTCCTTCTGAGGCTCATAAGCCATACTTCATGAAGGATCACTTCGCAGGGGGCAGACCACCGAGAAGGCGCGGCTTGATGTGTTCCGGCTTGAGCGGTTCCTTCAGCAGCGGATTGTCGAGAAGATAAATCTGCCCGACGGAAAGATAATTCGCCGCTCGCCAGTAACGATCGATCAGATCAATCTCACCATGAGACTGGGTTCCAAATCTCGCGTTATTTTCCGTAGTTATCATGGGTGTCCCTGCGGCTTCCAAAGGCTGCTTACATTCAATTTCAGTCGGATCTTGCTTCCAGCAGGATCAATCTAAGAATTCCATGAGCGCTGGACATCCGCGAATATTCTGGAAGCGAATGATCTCCATGTCACCACCCACTGTTCTGCCGGAAAATACAAGCTCATAGTCATCTTTCCTGAGTAGCCTCAGGCAACAAAGACCCGAGTTGTAGGCAATGTTTCTCGCCATCGACTCGTTGCAAGTGCCAAGGGAACGGTGGTTCCTGTAAATTTGGGATTCAGTACTTCTAGATGACCTTCCCTGTTCGCCTGCGTAGCCCGCCACTGAAGCGAACACCAAACCAAAGCCAACGAGGATAACCGTAGCGCGACGTGCGGCGTCAGATAAATGGAGGCTTTTAGTCAAAACACCGCCTCTTTGTTGTCGGAGCCGGTACGGATACGACGGACGCGCCTCTCGCTTCCAAATTCACTGGGCCAGCCTGATAACCTTCGCGCGGAATCTACTGTGGAGTTATCTTCTTGTGTCCGCATCATCGTAGAAATGCTCGAAAACGGCGAAGAGAGAAGAGAAAGAAAACAATTCCTATTGTCAGAAGAGCGACCAATTGTGGCCAGACGATACCAAGGCCCGCTCCCCGAAATAGAACTGATTGCGCCAACATGACGAAATGCGTATTTGGCGCAGCAAGCATGATGTCCTGGATAAACTGCGGCATGCTCTCTCTTGGAGTGAGCCCCCCGGAAAGTACCTGCAATGGCAGGAGAACCAGGATCAGCAGCATTCCGAACTGGGGCATGGAGCCGGAGATCGTCGCCAAGAAAATTCCAAGACTCGTCGTTGCAAACAGATGCAACGCGGCTCCCGTCAGGAAAAGCAACAGCGATCCGTGTATCTGGACATCCAGTGCGCCCTGGACAACGAATACAAGCGAGAAGGCAGTTGCTGTCAGCACCACAACGCCCATAGACCAAATCTTGCTGAGCATAATCTCCGTTGGCGTCACTGGCATCACCAGTAGGTGTTCAATCGTGCCGTGTTCCCGTTCGCGAATGAGTGCGGCGCCCGTTAGAATGATCGACAGGATCGTCGTGGAGAAAATGACGTTTGTTACGGCGCCGAACCATGCCCTGTTCAGTTCCTGGTTGAACTTGGTGCGCATGGCAAGATCCACCGGCAGGGATGTTGATCCTCGGTGGCGTCTAACGAACTCGCTAACTTCGCTGGAAAGGATCGATTGAATATAGCTACTGCCGTTGAAAGCCTGTGTCATGCGTGTCGCGTCGACATTGAGCTGGATCGTTGGTGACTTTCCACCCAAGAGATCCCGCTGAAAATTCGGGGGGATATCGATCGCAAAGGTATCCAGCCCGGCATCCATGCGCCTATCCATCTCATATTGTGAGATCAACTTGGGTGGACTGAAGTAGGGAGGGTAGAAAGCGGTGAGAATTCGCGATGACACCGGAGACTGATCTTCATCAACAACAGCGATCGCCGCATTGTTCAGTGTTTCAGGAACTGCCGTCGACGCCGTGTAGATAGACAGGGTGAATGCATACACGATCAAGAAAATCAGCATGGGATCCCGACCGAGGCCGCGCAATTCCTTGATGCCGAGATGTAGTGTGTTTGATATCCGCATGACTACACAGCCTGTTTCTTCAGCATGAGCGATGCCGCGCCGAGCAAAACGGGAACCGCAATGACCAAGGGGACGAATGCAGATGCGAGATCCCCGAAGGCGAGCGCTTTTGAGAATGTGCCGCGCGAAATCGTGACGAAGTATGTCGTCGGATAGATTTCCCCGATGAGCGCCCCCACGCCGCTCAACGAGGAGACAGGATGGATGAGGCCGGAGTACTGAACCGCCGGGATCAGCGTGATCAATGCCGTGCCGAAGAGCGCCGCGATCTGGCTCTTTATGAAGCTCGAGACCACAAGGCCCATACCTGTGGAGATGACGACATAAAGAAACGCCGCGGCGGTCAATGTCCAGAAACTTCCGGTCAGCGGCACCTGGAACACGACAACGGCGAAGGCTGCCAGGATACCAAAGCTTAACATGGCCAATACGACGTAAGGTATCTGCTTGCCGATCAGGAATTCCAGCCTCGTCACCGGAGTGACGTAGAAATTGATGATCGAGCCCAGCTCTTTTTCACGTACCACGCTAAGAACGGCAAGCATCGCCGGGATGAGAAGGAGCAATAGCGGTATGATCGCCGGCACGATTGCCACCAGGCTCTCGATTCCTGGATTATAGCGATATCGGAGCGCGACCTGATAATCGCCGACGGTCGCTGCGTCGCCGTAGATTTCGCGGGCTTTCTGCGTGATCCAATGCAGATGCATACCCTGCACGTATCCGCGGATGGTTTCACCACGCATCGGCATCGCGCCATCCACCCAGACACCGATCTCGACATCGCGCCCACGGGAAACGTCACGTGCAAAACCGGGTGGAATTTCAATTGCCAAGCTTATTTCGCCGCTACTCATTCGATAGTCGAGATCGGAATAGTCCGTAATAGGACGTTTCTCGGTGAAGTATCGGGAGCCAGAGATCTGGAGTGCATAGTCGCGGCTGACTGTCGTGTCGTCACGGTCCAGCACAGCGAATGTCAGATTTTCGACATCCATGTTGATCCCGTAGCCGACGACGAACATCAGAATGACACTGCCGAGAATGGCCAAGGTAGCACGTATCGGATCGCGCTGAAGTTCGAGGGTTTCGCGGCGCGTGTAGGCAAGCATACGGCGCAGGTCGAAGAAACGATGGACGGATGGAGCATGGGAGTGGGGTCCATTTGCCCCACCCGTCCTGTCAGCCAGCCGGTCTGGGGCGACTGAACCGGTCGGCTGACTGGCTGAACTCTGGATCGCATCCTCCAGATAGCCGATAAAAGCTTCCTCGAGATCAACTGCGGACTTGTTCTCGACAATGCTTTTCGGCGTATCGCTGACCAGAACCTTTCCGGCATGCATCAACGATATGCGATCGCATAACTCAGCCTCATTCATGAAATGAGTCGATACGAAAATAGTGACCCCATCCTTACGTGACAGATCGGCGAGAATCTGCCAGAAAGCGTCGCGGGCGACAGGATCAACACCGGAAGTAGGCTCGTCGAGAATGAGGATATCCGGTCCGTGGATCATAGCCACGCCGAGCGACAATCTCTGACGAATACCGAGCGGCAGCGATTCTGGCAAAACATCGGCGACGTCAACCAGATCGAAGCGCCTCACCATTTCTTCCACGCGGGCAGGAATAATTTCCTGCGGCAAGTGGAAGAGGCGAGCATGGAGTTCAAGATTCTGACGAACCGTCAGCTCAGAATACAATGAGAATGCTTGGCTCATATATCCGACACGTTTGCGGATCTCAATGTCGCGCGGGTCGACTTCCTCTCCAAAAAGCTTGGCAGTGCCTTCCGTTGCGCCGAGCAACCCGGTCAGCATCTTCATCGTTGTGGTTTTCCCACAGCCGTTGGAGCCGAGAAAACCGAATATCTCGCCGCGGGGGATACGGAAACTGACATTGTCGACAGCCGTGAACGTACCGAAGCGCATCGTCAGATTCTGCGCCTCGATCGCAATCTCCTGGTTTGCGGCCTCCGGGCGTGGCGGTATGATCACCTCGTGATGTCCGAGACGCTTTTCCTCTGGCAAAAGGGCTACAAAAGCGGCGTCAAGATTCTGCGTTCCAGTTCGCTCCAGCAGTTCTGCGGGCGAACCCGATGCCAGGACACGGCCTTCGTCCATTGCGACGAGCCAGTCGAAGCGCTGGGCCTCTTCCATATAGGCGGTTGCCACGATCACGCTCATCGTAGGACGTTCGCGCCGAATATCGTCTATGAGTTCCCAGAATTGCCTTCGGGATAGCGGGTCCACGCCAGTTGTCGGTTCATCAAGGATCAGCAGATCCGGATCATGAATCAACGCGCAGCAGAGGCTGAGTTTTTGCTTCATGCCGCCAGAAAGTTTTCCTGCCGGACGATCCGGAAATGGAGCGAGCCCGGTGCGTTCGAGCAGATCGGCAATTCGGCTCTCGCGCTCTCGGCGGCTTTGCCCGAACAATCGTCCGAAAAATTCGACGTTCTCAAAGACGGAAAGGGTTGGATACAGGTTTTTGCCCAGTCCCTGTGGCATGTAGGCGATGCGAGGGCACGTCAGGTGGCGGTGCCTCGAATCGGAAATATCTCCGCCGAATACCTCGACATGGCCAGCCTGAACTACCCGTGCACCGGCTACCAAAGAAAGCAGACTGGATTTTCCGACGCCGTCCGGGCCGATCAGGCCAACCATTACGCCTGAAGGGATATCGAGATTTACATCGTCCAGAGCTTTGACCTTGCCGTAAGACAACGACACCGCCTGCAATCGCGCAACCGAAGAGATCATCGCAGCGGAGGAGCAAGCTGCGGTCATCGCACGATCGCCTCTATAAGATGAGGCGGCCAGACTGCATCAGCGGCGATCTGAACGTAGGCCATGCCAGGAAGACCAGTCTTGACCTGCGAAACATATTTGCGCAACAAATCAGGCGATATCTTCGCCTTGATGCGGAACATGAGCTTTTGGCGCTCCTCCTCCGCCTCAACAGTCTTCGGCGTGAATTGAGCGACATCTGAAACGAAACTGACCTTCGCGGGGATGACATATTGGGGAGCGGCATCCAAAACCAAGAGTACATCCGCACCGATCGCCACGCGCCCAGCCTGACCCGTGGGAAGAAACAAGGTCATGTAAACATCGCCAAGATCGACCAGATTGAGAACCCTCCCTCCGGCCGAGAGGACTTCTCCCGGCTGTGCTACGCGGTATTGCACGCGTCCGTCACGCGGTGCGAGCAGCGTGCTGTCATCGATGTCGGCCGTTACCGTTTCTATCGCGGCCCGGGCTGATGCGACCGATGCTTCCGCGTCCACCACTTGTGCTTTCGCCGCGCTGATTCCTGCACGGGCGGCCGCAACAGAAGCCTTGGCTGCTGCGAGCGTCGCTTTCGCCCCTTGCGCCGCAGCCCTGTCGTTGTCGTAGGTCTGTTGAGACGCAGTATTTGCGGCGACAAGTTGCTCGGTTCGCGCAAAACGCCTCTCGGCGGCATCGAGCTCCGCCTCACGCTGGCCAACTACCGCAGTTGCCGCTTCATGCTGAGCCTCACTTTGCTGAACTAAGCTGCGGGCGGTGTCAACGCCGATAAGAGCACGCTGCAAAGATGCATCTGCTTGTCGACGTTGCGCCTCAAGCTGCGCCGTATCCATTCGTGCCAGAATCTGACCAGCGGTCACAAACTCACCCTCGTCAGCCAGGATCTCCTTTATCCGACCAGGAATTTTCGTGGAGATGTCAATCTCCACTGCTTCGATGCGACCATTTCCACTTGCGATGCCGTCAGGAAGACCGTCGCCCCCGTAATAACCGGCAGCTGTGTACCCCAATCCAGCGACAGCCATCCCTGCGACCACCAAAATCCAGCGCTTTCCAAGTCCAGCCATTCCCACAATCCACGCTCAAGCGACGGCGCTCATCGCGCACAATTAAATTCAGTCCTTGAATAGAATTACTCCAAGGAGATGCCATTCTTTGGCCAGTAATATGGGATGATACTTGGTGCATGTATACAAACATATACCACATCCACTTGTATTACTTAAGTCAAAATCGAATAACGTCTTTTGTCATTAAGTGTTGACCTCTTTAGTCACCGACTGTTGACTGCGTTGATAAATGCAGTTAATTCTTTCACGAGTCAACCGGGAACATGAGAAAACATGACCAATATGATTGTCACCTCCCGACCAGAGGAGGCTACCCGGGACCGGATATTGAAGGCCGCCATCCTGCGCTTTTCAACGCACTCCTATGAGACGGCCAGTCTTCGGGATATTGCCTCCGATGTAGGGATCGACGCGGCCTATGTGCACCGCAGTTTCGGCTCGAAAGAAAAACTGTTTCGCGAGGTCCTTCGAGTGGTCTTGCAGTCCGCTCGTCTGTCCGACGCGGCTACCGACGACCTTCCCCAGGCGCTTGCGTCCCAGTTGTTGGCACCAGTGTCCGAGCACGAAGTGCGCCCTCTGGATGTTATCGTGCGCTCGTTTTCCAGCCCTGAGGCGTCAAACGCGTTGCGAAGCGCCCTTATGGAGCACTGCGTTGTTCCGCTCTCTGAACGGCGTGAAGAGTTGTCGAACCGGAAAGCTGCGCTGATCCTCGCAGCGCTCGGCGGCATAGGTATCATGCGATATGTTGTCCGTAGCGAGCCACTTCTGGGTGGCGGTGATGAGGTGCTGCGGGAGATGATCGCGCTGATGATCGAGGCAACGATGAGCCTTGATGAGCGTGCGCTCCTGTCTCCGTCGACATTTCACGAAGAAGAACGGCTGCAGTAAGCCCTCCCTCGACGCAAAAGCGGGGGCGGCGAATATGCGCAACTGGAGATCGCTGGTACCTGAAGCCAGCAATAGTCAACGCACTAAAGCAACCGCCGCCATTTGGAGCGAGTGTGCCGCGGCCCCTGAAGAATGTTTCTACTGAGGAGAAGAAAGATTGCCTCAAAATGTGGAAAAAACGGAAGGTTATTCATCTCTTAGGGAGTTAGCTCTGGATCTGCGCTGGTCGTGGAACCATTCTTCAGATCTCCTTTGGCAGGAGATTGATGCGGAAACATGGGCAGCGACTCGTAACCCGATCGCTGTGCTTCATACGGTCTCGCGCGAAAAGCTCGCGGGCCTTTTGCAGGACGGTGGTTTCATGGGCAGGCTCGATCGGCTCCTGGAGGAAGAGCGGCAGGCGGAGAGCGCGCCTTCCTGGTATGATCGCGTCGATGACGATGCGAAACCGAAGGCCATCGCCTATTTCAGCATGGAGTTCATGCTAACCGAGGCTTTGCCGATCTATTCGGGTGGGTTAGGCAATGTAGCGGGAGATCAGTTGAAGGCGGCAAGCGATCTCGGTGTTCCCGTGGTCGGTATTGGGCTGCTTTACGGTCAGGGCTACTTCCGCCAGGCCATCAGCCCGGACGGTGACCAGGAGGCCCTTTATCCGACGAACGAACCTGATCAACTGCCGATACGACCCGTACGGGCCGCCGATGGAGAGCTATTGCGCCTGCAAATCGATCTTCCTGGCATGTCCATCTGGATAAGGGCCTGGGAGGTGAGGGTCGGCAGGGCGCGGCTCTACCTTCTCGATACGAACGATCCGGCCAATCCGGTGACGCTGAGGAGCGTGACCAGCCAGCTTTACGGCGGCGGACCGGAGACGCGTCTGAAACAGGAGATGATCCTGGGGCTTTGCGGCTGGCAGCTTCTGAAAGCGCTCGGGATCGAACCGGCAGTCTGCCATCTGAACGAGGGGCACGCCGCCTTCGCCGCCATCGAGCGGGCCCGGTGCTTCCAGGTGGAAAGAAAGGTGTCGTTTGCCCAGGCCGTCGCCGTCACCCGCGCTGGCAACGTCTTCACGACGCATACGGCGGTCAAGGCAGGTTTCGATCGTTTCGCGCCGGAATTGATCCGCAAATACTTCCGGCTCTACACGGAAAAGCATCTCGGCATAGAGATGGAGGAGTTTCTGGCGCTCGGCAGGCAGGATGCCAGAAATCCCCTCGAACCGTTCAACATGGCCTATCTGGCGGTTCGCGCGAGCGGGGCCGTCAACGGCGTCAGCGCCTTGCACGGGACGGTCAGCCGCAAGCTGTTCCAGCCGCTTTTCCCGCGATGGCCGCAGAACGAGGTGCCGATCGGACACGTCACCAACGGCATCCATGTCCCCACATGGGATTCCGTCAGTTCGGATAAACTCTGGACCGAGCATTGCGGAAAGGACCGCTGGAGAGGCAATCTCGACAATCTCGGTGATAAAATCAGCAATGCTGGAGCATCCCACCTGTGGCAGATGCGCTACGAATCGCGCAAAGCCTTGTGCGCGCAAGTGCGAAAGCAATATCTGGTGCAAAAGGTTGAAGATGGCGATATAGGGATCAGCCCGCAGGCCGCAAGAGACGTTTTCGATCCCGGCGCGCTGACATTGGGCTTTGCCCGCCGCTTCGCTACCTACAAGCGCCCCGCCTTGCTTCTTCGCGACCCCAACCGTCTGATCAGCATCCTGACGAACAGGGACCGGCCGGTGCAGCTGGTCCTTGCGGGCAAGGCGCACCCGCGGGATCTGGATGGCCAGGGACTTATCCGCCTGTGGCATGGCTTCGCCCGTAATCCCGAACTGCGTACCCGGCTTATTTTCCTGCGCGACTACAACATGCGGCAGGCCGAATGGCTGGTTCAGGGTGTGGACGTGTGGATCAACACGCCGCGCCGGCCGTGGGAGGCGAGCGGCACGAGCGGCATGAAGATCCTCGCCAATGGTGGATTGAACCTGTCGGAACTGGACGGCTGGTGGCAGGAGGCGTTCCGCCCGGAGGTCGGATGGGCGATCGGCGACGGACAGGAGCATGGCGACGACCCTGCCGTCGACGATGCGGAGGCAGAGGAACTCTATCGTCTTCTCGAAGACGAGATTATTCCGGAATTCTACGACCGGGATGCCGATGGTGTGCCCGAACGATGGATCGAAAGGGTTCGGGAAAGCATGGGGAGCCTTGCGCCACAGTTCTCCACCAATCGAAGTGTGCGCCAGTATGTGCAGGAATTCTATATTCCATCTGCGCAGGCCTATGATGCCCGCGCCAAGGCGCTGGGCGAGCCAGCCACAGATGTGGCCTTGTGGCAAGAGCGCTGGCGCGATCACGGCTCTTCGGTCCACTTCGGAACCGTTCACGCCGAGCGGCGGGGCGACACCCATTCATTCTCGATCGAGGTCTACCTCGGAGAGCTTTCTCCTGCGGATCTGGCGATTGAAATCTATGCCGATGGCATCGGCGGGGAAGCCCCGTTCCTGGGAAAAGCGGACCAGGAGGACAACGGCTCCAATCCGGATGGATACCATCGATACACATGCACGGTGCCGGCGGGCAGGCCTACAACGGACTACACGCCAAGGCTGGTTCCCTATCATCCCCTGGCGCGGATCCCGCTCGATCTGGCGGCCATCGTCTGGCGCGGATGAAACCGGCCATAGTGGGCGCCTCGATTTATAGAGGCTTATGTTCATCGCGACGACACAGAAAACGAAAGGATAGTGCAATGAGCAGACCTGAAAATGGGCAAGACGATAGGAGCGAAGACGATCCATCGGCGGTAGTGACCTCGAAGAATTCTGTACGGTTTTCTCGCAAAGTGGCGAAGGTGGGAGGATCTAAAAAGTCGCTTCGCGACGGACGAAAAGATGATCAGGATGACGGCGCTGTCTTCCGCTCCTGGGTAGTGCCCGAGGATGACGGCAAGCGAAGCTGACGCCGATAACGCTTGTGGGGACCGTCACATCACAGCCTGATCGGTCACGGCGTCATCCACAAGCTTCAGAAAGGAAGAAGAATGCACGATCTCGATGAAAACTGGATCCGCAACCGCGCCTACGAAATATGGGAGGCAGAGGGACACCCGGAGGGACGAGACCTCGATCACTGGCTGCAAGCCGCGAGCGATTATCTGGCAAAGGAGGGCGAGGCCCCTGCAGACCTGACGGTCGCGATTGACGGTACGGGCGCCGAACCGAAGGCTCCCGTGAAGAAACGATCCAGATCGGTTGGAAACGCCAAAGGCTGAGAACACTCCCGGCCGAGGGCACGTTTCACGCCCCCATCCGAAGGGCCGGCGTGCCCCCAAGACACGCGAAACGAATGAACGCGGCGGTTGCGCGTTTCGGCGCTCACCGAAGCGGCCCCAAAAGGAGAGACTTATGCCGTTAATGATCTCAACGAAGGCAACCCAGGACGATCTCGATCTCCTGCAAACAAAATGGGGATGGTTGGCGGCGGCCGGAATTGCCTTGGCGGCCCTCGGCTTGATCGCGCTCGGCGATGTTCTTCTCGCCACTGTCGCCACCGTCTTTTTTGTCGCCGCCGCGATGCTGGCCAGTGGCCTCGTGCAGGTCATCTATGCGTTTCAGGTCAAGGGCTGGGGGCGTTTCTTCGGTTACCTCTCGATCGGGATACTGTACGTTCTCGCGGGTATCTTCGCGTTCACCGATCCGTTGCTCGCCTCGACCGTCCTGACGCTTCTGCTGACGCTGAGCCTGTTCGCCGCCGGCGTTCTCCGTATCTTGGCGGGCTTTGCCTTTCGCGAAGCGAAGGGATGGGGTTGGCTCGTGGCGGCGGGGATCGTCACGGCCGTCGTCGCGGCCGTCATCCTTGCCGGATGGCCGGTCAACAGCCTGTGGCTGATCGGCGGGTTGCTCGGATTCGACCTTTTGCTCAACGGGGCCGCGTTGTGCATCTTCGCGTTCGCCTTGCGGCGGGGTCGCCCAAGCCCTCCAGCCTGACACGTTTCATAGAGCACCGCTTCCGGCAACTCCTCGGTAAAGTCATATCGTTCGCCAGATATCATGCTTACTCTCGATTTTATTCTCTGCGGGAGGCCAATGCGAATGGCTACGCATTGCGGTCAGATCCTGAGCTGGCAAGTTAACTTGATGTCAATCGCCTCAACTTCATGATCTTGTCGTTGAGTTTCCCTGCCTCTCGACCCCCATATTACGGATGGCCACCGCAAACCTTGATATTCCCGAGAAAATCGGACAATGGTCGAATTAAAAGGAAATTGGGTGAGTACGTGTCGCAATGACAGCCGCAAGCTACAAGCGATCAAACCGGTTGAGTGCGGGCGAACCAGGAGAAGGCTCAGGCCGTCAAAAGTATGCGAGAAAGAAAACAAGGCATTCCAGAAAATGGGATCGTTTCACGCGGCCAGTTCGTCAATTCGTCCGATATTGACTCCGCTGCGTGTTCTTTGTTCGCCCAACGCGGGTTCTCTCGCACAACGATGCGTGACATTGCGCAGGCCCTTGGAATCCAGGCGCCCAGTCTTTACAATCACATCTCCTCAAAGGGAGAGGTGCTTGACAGGATTCTGCTGACATCGATACGTGCTCAGCACGCAGATCTTGAGGCAGCATTGAAAGCCCTTGACGATCCTTTCTCCCGATTGCAAAGAGGAATGCAAGCTCAAATCGCATTTCGCACAGAGCATGTTGATGAGCTCCTCGTCGGCTCACGCGAAACCCTTGAACTTGATGACGAAGTGAGAACGGAGTACCTCTCATATCGTGATCGTCAGTATGACCTTTGGGCCGAAGTTGTAACGCAAGGGGTTTCGACGGGCGTTTTTCAGGTCCCGTCCGTCCGACTGGCGTCAATCGCCTTGTATGATATGTTCAACTATGTTGAACTACTCTTGCTTTACATCAATGAACGTCGTCCGGTTGAAGAACTCACCGCCTGGTATACGCAGTTGGCTCTTCAGATGTTGACGTCGGCGCCGACATCAGTTGCCGATATGCCTTTGGCCTCCAGCGCCAGAACGAAGAAAAATTAAGGGTGATCAACTCGCCCTGATCGTATCCTGCCTGCACCGCTTTCGGTACGCATCAGGATCGAGAATTTCAATCATCGCCTTCAGAGATGATCGCATGGTCCTTTGTCCGGCGGCCGACGCCTGGGTGGATGACCGCATCCGCACGTTCGCGTCTTCGGGGGAGTGCCGAAGTCGAGCATATCTGACAATGATGGTTGCCTGGGTGGCTAATACGCACCCTCATTGATCAGAACCCATTGGCCCATTCTCTGCGTCCGATAGACATAATCCGCCATGGCTGGCTTTCGAGTTTACGCCAGGCGTCGCAGCAGTGAGCGACGATATCGTCGTAAGATTTGAAGATGCGGTTCGACAGCCAGTTCTCGCGCATGAAGTGCCAGAGATTTTCGACCGGATTGAGCTCCGGTGATTTCGGGGGCAGCGGCAGGATCGTTATGTTGTTGGGTACAACGAGTGCGTTCGACATGTGCCAGCCCGCCTGATCCATGATTAGGACGGCATGCGCGTCATCGGCGACATGGTGGGATATCTCCGCCAGATGCTGCGTCATAGCGTGGGTATCGCACCAAGGCATGACCAGAGCCGCCGCCTTGCCGAGCTTGGGGCAGATTGCACCGAAGATATAGGCGGATCGGGTTCGCTGGTCGTGTGGCGCGCACGGTCTTGAGCCGCGCTTTGCCCAGCGGCGGGTGATCTTGTTCTTTTGGCCGATCCGGGCCTCGTCTTGGTACCAGATTTCTATTCGTTTTCCTCGTGCCGCTCCGCTTGCGATCTCTGCCATTGCGGCGGGGAAGTTTTTTTAAAGGCATCGTAAACTTAACGGCAACGAAGACACACCATGACGCCGGCCGAGTTTTTGGTCACGCTCGGGCGATTTTCGCCCATAGTTTCATCGCCGCTGAACGCAATTCGCGATGATGGCCGGAGGAGATGTCGTGGCGGGGGATTTGGAACAGGTTGGCGATGGGATCGTGGATGGAGACGAAACGCTGAAGATGTCGCCTCGACTTGAAGCGTTTCATGATCCACTCTCGCCGTCGGATTGGCTGATGGGAATTCTCAGCGCGATTGTTCAAGCCCTTGTGTGAGCGATGCTCGACACCCGGCATGATCTCCCGCTTTGCGGCATCGTAGGAGCGAAGCTTGTCGGTGACCATTACCCGCGGAGCTTGTCTTATGGAATTCTTGGCTCTTGATGCAAAAAGGAGCCGCTGCCCAGCACCGCAAATTGCGGGGCAGCGGCGGGGGTGGCGTCGTGCGGAGCTTGGTCTTGCAGGACCGCGGTCGAGTTTGACGAGCCCCCGTCTTTTCTAACGACCTGAACAGATACGTGGGCTGCGGGCCCGAACGACAAGCATAGGTAGAAAGAAAAGATGGCTAAGGATACCATTGGTATTGACGTGTCGAAAGACCGTCTTGACGCATTCTGGCACTCCCGGACGGAGGCGTGCTGCTTACCCAATACGCCCGAAGGTTTTGGGCAATTGTGCGACTGGCTGGCAAAAGAGGAAGACGTTCTCATCGTCTTCGAAGCAACCGGTGCCTATCACCGGGGACTTGAGCGACATCTCAGCCTGGCAGAGCTCCCCTTCATAAAAGTCAATCCAAAGCAGGCGCGGCGTTTTGCGCAGGCCATCGGGCGACTGGCAAAGACTGATAGTGTCGACGCCAAAATGTTGGCGCGCATGGGCGTTGTGCTTGACCTGACGCCTCAAGTCGTTGAGGGCGAAGATGTTCATGATCTCAGAGAGTTGCTGACTGCCCGCCGCGCTTTGGTCAAAGATCAGGTAACCGCAAAGACGCGGCTTGCTACTGCGCTGAACCCGCTCGTACGAGAGCAACTTGGTCGCCGCATTGAAGATATCAGTGCCGATATTCAAGCGCTTGACGAGGTCATCGCCCAGATCGCCAAGCAGCGGGGTACCCTTGAAGAGCGCATCCGCCGTTTGATGACCATCCCGGGGATCGGTCGACTGACCGCGACCACCATGCTGATCGACATGCCAGAGCTTGGGTACCTCGACGGCAAGAAGATCACTGCTTTAGCAGGACTTGCGCCAATGACGCAGCAATCTGGAAAGTGGCAAGGCAAAGAGCGGATCACCGGGGGGCGGTCATCAATTCGGCGCGCAATCTACATGCCCGCACTTGTCGCCATCCGCTTCAACCGGGACCTTCACGACAAGTATCAGCAGCTACTTAAGGTCGGAAAAGCCAAGAAAGTTGCCATTACCGCCATCATGCGGCGCATCATCATTCTTGCAAACACCTTGCTGCGCGAAAGCCGGGATTGGCTGCCTGACCGCCCTTGACCAAGACAGATACTCGTCCTTGGCCCTTCAACAGCTTGCGCATCAGGCGCTTGGCCGCCTTGGCATTGCGGCGGCTTTGCACCAGAACCTCCAGGACGAAACCGTCCTGATCCACTGCGCGCCAGAGCCAGTGCTTCTTTCCACGGATCGAAACGACGGCCTCATCGAGATGCCACTTGTCGCCGAGCCGACCAACTGAACGGCGGCGGATCTCGTTGGCGAAGGCCCGTCCGAATTTCTCCGCCCACAGCCGGACCGTTTGGTGCGAGACAATGACGCCGCGGGCATCCAGCAAGTCCTCGACCATTCGCAGGCTGAGAGGGAAGCGGAAATAGAGCCACACGGCATGGGCAATGATTTCAGCGGGAAAGCGATGGCAGCGATATAGTGGATTAGGCTCTGTCATGACCCATCATCGCATATCGAGTTCCACATTCCGTTAAGTTGACGATGCCAGATTAAGGTCCCGTGCCTGGGCTCAGATCTGGTTGGATCTCTTACGGCGACCGCGCTGACTCCATCGGTGCGGTTCCGGGAGACTCGCGTCTCTCGCATTCGGACACGCTAGCGTCGTTGGTGGAGGAGTGGCTGTTCGCGAACGAACGCGAGTAGACTACCTTCATCGTTTCACCCGCGCCTCGTTAACTTGCCGGTTGTCATCAATCGTTGACTGTCATGACTGGGAAATGTAGCTTGCAGAATCGGGGCAGCCGCCGCCGCATTGGTCGTCGCGTTTGCACAAATTGCCCCTCGGTTTTTCTTGGGGGCGTGTCCTTTCGTGACCCCTAACCTATGATTAAGGCGAGGAGAAACTTATGGCATTCGATGCCGGGAATTTGTTGCTGGTCGATCGCTACTGGCGTGCGGCAAACTATTTATCCGTTGGCCAGATCTATCTGATGGACAATCCATTGCTCCGCGAACCCCTGAAGCCGGAGCACGTCAAACCGCGCCTGCTTGGCCATTGGGGCACGACGCCGGGCCTGAACTTCATCTATGCGCACTTGAACAGGATCATTACCGATCGCGATGCCGATATCCTCTATATCTGCGGACCCGGCCATGGCGGCCCCGGCATGGTCGCCAACACCTGGCTGGAAGGCGTCTATTCAGAGACCTATCCCGAGATAGGTGATGATGAGCCCGGAATGAGACGGCTGTTCAAGCAGTTCTCATTTCCGGGCGGCGTCCCCAGCCATGTCGCGCCCGAGACGCCGGGCTCGATCCATGAGGGCGGCGAGCTGGGCTACGCGCTGGTGCACGCTTTCGGCGCCGCCTTCGACAATCCGGGCTTGGTCGTGGCTTGCGTGGTCGGCGACGGCGAGGCGGAGACCGGGCCGCTCGCGGCCGCATGGCATTCTAACAAATTTGTCAATCCGGCCCGTGACGGAATGGTTCTGCCCATCCTGCACCTCAACGGCTACAAGATCGCCAACCCCACCGTGCTGGCCCGCCTGTCCGACGAGGAACTGCGGCATCTCTTCGTCGGCTACGGCTACGAGCCGTTCTTCGTCGAGGGCAGCGAGCCGGCCGACATGCACCGGCAGATGGCGGCGACCCTCGACACGGTCTTCGACCGGCTGGCGGCGATCCGCGAGAAGGCCGCGTCGTCCACTGAGCGGCCGCGCTGGCCCATGATCGTGCTCCGGAGCCCGAAGGGCTGGACCGGTCCGAAGGTGGTGGACGGCAAGATGGTCGAGAACCACTGGCGCTCCCACCAGGTGCCGGTCGCGAACTGCCGCGAGGATGACGGCCACCGCGCGATCCTCGAAGAGTGGCTGCGCAGCTACGATCCCGGCGACCTTTTTGATGCCGACGGTGCGCTGAAGCCCGAGCTGAAGGCGCTGGCGCCGACAGGCACGCGCCGCATGGGCGCCAACCCGCACGCCAATGGCGGCCTCCTGCGCAAGGAATTGCACACACCCGATTTCCGCAGCTATGCCGTCGCGGTGGAGCGCCCCGGCGCGACGGAGGCGCAGGCGACGAAGGTTCTCGGCGACTATCTGCGCGACGTGCTGCGGCTGAACGAGGCCGAACGGAATTTCCGCGTGTTCGGGCCTGACGAGACGGCGTCCAACCGCTTGGGTAGCGTGTTCGAGGCGACGGACCGGGTCTGGATGGCGCAAACGCTCGAAAGCGACGATCATCTGTCACCCGACGGGCGGGTGATGGAGGTGCTGTCCGAGCATCTCTGCCAGGGCTGGCTCGAAGGCTATCTGCTCACCGGTCGGCACGGCTTCTTCTCCTGCTACGAAGCCTTCATCCACATCGTCGATTCCATGTTCAACCAGCACGCCAAATGGCTGAAGACCTCGCGGGAGCTGGAATGGCGCAAGCCGATCTCCTCGTTGAACTATTTGCTCACCTCCCATGTCTGGCGGCAGGACCATAACGGCTTTTCCCATCAGGACCCCGGCTTCGTCGACCTCGTCGCCAACAAGAGCGCGGACATCGTGCGCGTCTACCTGCCCCCGGACGCCAACACGCTGCTGTGGGTCGGCGACCACTGCCTGAAGACCTGGGACCGCGTGAACGTCATCGTCGCCGGCAAGCAGCCGGCGCCGCAATGGCTGAGCATGGCGGAGGCCGAGCAGCACTGCGAGGCGGGCCTTGGCATCTGGGACTGGGCCGGCACCGAGGACGGACTGGAGCCGGATATCGTGATGGCCTGCGCCGGCGACGTGCCGACCATGGAAACGCTCGCCGCTGTCGACCTCTTGCGGCAGGCTCTGCCACATCTCCGAATCCGCGTCGTCAATGTCGTGGACCTGATGGCCCTGCAATCGCCGCAGCATCACCCGCACGGACTGTCGGACGAGGCGTTCGACCGCATCTTCACGCGCGACCGGCCCGTCGTCTTCGCCTATCACGGCTATCCCTACCTCATCCATCGGCTGGTCTACAAACGCGCCAACCATCCGAATTTCCACGTACGCGGCTTCATCGAGGAGGGCACGACGACGACGCCCTTCGACATGGCCGTTCTCAACGAACTGGACCGTTTCCATCTCGCCATCGAGGCCGTCGAGCGCCTGCCGGTCCTGAAGGACAAGGGCGCGGAGATCACCGCGGCACTGCACGAAAAGCTCGTCCTCCACAAGGCCTTTGTCCGCGAGCATGGCGAGGACATGCCCGAGATTCGAGATTGGACGTGGCCTCATCCCTGAGTCCCTCAGGACGCAGGGAATGTTCGGGCAAGTGGACTTCGAAAAACTTGCGGAGCGGTATTCCGCCTGACTTTTCACGCGCCTTTGGCTGCTCTCCCAATCGCCGCCGGGCTTATCCTCGGCCATTCCTGGGATGCTCACAGATCGCTGGAAAGGAATGCCGTATGAAGGGCGATGCAAATCCAGTTGGAGCCGTAATCCCGGCGCCGACCGACTATTCGCAAAATGCTGCTGCGCATGTCGTAGACGTTCTTGCCAGCCATGCCGAGCGCGGTCTGACGAGAGCGGAAGCCGCGCGGCGGCTTGCGGAATATGGCCACAACCGATTGCGGGCAGCCAAGGCGATCCCGGTCTGGCGACGCGTGCTCGCGCAATTTCAGGATCCACTGGTCTATCTGCTGCTCGGAGCGATTATCATAGCGTTGGCGGCCTGGGTCATAGAAGGCCGCCACGGCTGGCCGATCGATGCGGTCGTCATCGCCATGGTGGTTCTGGCCAATGCCATCCTCGGCTTTGTGCAGGACGCCAAGGCGGCTAATGCCGTCGCCGCGCTGGCGCGGATGACAGCCGCGAACACCTCCGTTCTGCGCGACGGCGAGCGAATCCGCATTCCCAGCGCGGATCTCGTGCCAGGCGACATCATGCTGCTCGAGGAAGGAGACGCCGTCGGCGCCGATGGTCGGTTAATCAGCGCCGCAAGCCTTAGAATTCAGGAAGCCTCGCTGACCGGTGAAAGCGAGGCTGTCCTCAAGGATGCGGCCATGCTGCGTAAGCCTGCGCCGCTGGCCGAGCGGTTCTGCATGGTGTTCAAAGGCACGGCGGTCGTACAGGGAACCGCACGCGCCATCGTCACGGCGACAGGGATGCGGACCGAGATCGGCGCGATCGCTCAAATGCTCGACGCCAGTAAGGAAGATATCAGCCCCTTGCAGAAGGAAGTCGCGAGAGTTGGCCGCGCGCTCGGCGCTGCGGTGATCGCGATCGCTCTCATTGTCGTTGCGACTGTGCTGCTCGTCTCCGACATCGATGGTCCGTCAGATGTTATTTCGGTGTTACTGATGGGTGTGTCGCTGGCCGTCGCGGCCGTCCCGGAGGGCCTCCCCGCCATTCTGTCTCTGGTTCTGGCGATCGGCGTCCAGCGCATGGCAAAACGCAACGCCGTGGTCAAGACGTTGTCATCGGTCGAGACGCTCGGCTCGGCCTCAGTCATCTGCTCGGACAAGACCGGAACGCTGACACGGTCCGAGATGACCATCGAGCGCATCATGACGGCATCCGGCAACAGCCGTTTCACCGGCGTAGGATATGTGCCGATTGGCAAGCTGGAGGTCGAGAGCGGTGAAGGCGGACCCCAGGGTCCCGCACGCGCTGAGCAGATCGTCGTTCTCAGCGGTGGCAGCATGGCCGGCAATGCCGCGCTGCGTCAGACGGAGAACGGAGTGTGGGAAATTCAGGGCGACCCGACCGAAGCCGCGTTCCTTGTCGCCGAGCGCAAGCTCGGCATCGACGAGCGCCGCAAGCGCCGCTTCGAACGCATCGCCGAGATCCCCTTCAGCTCGGACCGCAAGATGATGTCGACGGTCGAGCGCGACCATGAACATGGCGGCGCGCGTGTCCTGATTGCGAAAGGCGCGCCGGATGTTCTGATGACCCGTTGCACGCATGTGCGGGTCGGCATGGACGTGGTCCCCTTCGACGCCGTGCAGCGTGCGCGCGCCACCGCTGACGTCGACCGGTTGTCCGACGAGGCCCTGCGAACTCTCGCAGTCGCTTATCGTCCGATGGCCGACACCGAAGGCATCGAGCACGGCGAGGGTCTGGAGCATGATCTGATCTTCGTGGGGACCGTCGGGATCATCGATCCGCCCCGGAAGGAGGCGGCGGTCGCCATATCGCAGGCCCGGCGCGCCGGGATCCGCGTCATCATGATCACCGGCGACCATCCGCGCACCGCATCGCGCATAGCCGGGCTGCTGGGAATCGTCGATCATGGCGCGCGGGCACTGACCGGTGCCGAGCTCGACGCCATGGACGAGGCCGCCTTCGCTGCTGCAGTCCGCACGACTTCCGTCTATGCCCGCGTGGCGCCCGTGCACAAGCTGCGTATCGTCGATACCCTTCAGGCCGACGGCAATGTGGTGGCGATGACGGGGGACGGCGTCAACGACGCGCCCGCGCTGAAGGCCGCCGATATCGGCGTCGCCATGGGGATCACCGGAACCGAGGTGACGAAGGAGGCGGCGAGGATGATCCTGGCCGACGACAATTTCGCAACCATCGTCGAGGCTGTGCGTGAAGGACGCGGGATCTTCGACAATATCCGGAAATTCCTGCGCTACTTGCTATCGTCCAACATCGGAGAGGTGCTGACCGTCTTTCTCGGCGTCGTCGGAGCCGGCGTGATTGGATTGACCGACGTCGGGGGCGGGGGACTGGTGCTGCCTTTGCTGGCGACCCAGATCCTCTGGATCAATCTGATAACCGATTCCGGTCCTGCTCTTGCAATGGGGATCGACCCGCAGGACGACGGTGTCATGGCGCGTCCGCCCCGCAGACCCGACGAGCATGCGATCGATGCCCGGATGTGGCGAAGCGTTGCCGGAACCGGCCTGGTGATGGCGCTGGCGACGCTGCTGACGATCGACCTCTATCTGCCCGGCGGACTGATAGAAGGCTCGCAGAACCTGGAGCGGGCGCGCACAGCGGGGTTCACGGTGCTGGTGTTCGCTCAGCTGTTCAACTGCTTCAACGCCCGATCGGAATTCAAGAGCGCGTTCAGCCATCTGTTTTCCAACAAATGGCTTTGGGCGGCCGTCGGCCTGTCTGTGGTCCTACAGATCGCCGTCGTCAATCTGAGCTTCCTCAACACCGCCTTCGGAACGCTGCCACTGTCGCTGGATCAATGGTTGTTCTGTGTGGCGATGAGCAGCAGCGTTCTTTGGTTCAGCGAAATCCGCAAGTGGATCAGCCGCCGGTACCATCCGTCTGGCCCGAATGCCGTTACCGCCTGATTGATATGGCTTCTGGTTTCAGTTTTGCGCATGACTTGGCACTATCAGGATATCGCACTGCACTTCATGAAGAATTTGCCCTGCGACACTCTCCACAAACAAGTTCATGATGGCATGCCTCCCATCTGTCCCGGCCACGACCAGATCAATGTCGTTCTCATCGACGTAGACGGCCAGCTGGCGCGCAGGATCGCCCTCGAACGTGACGATTTGAATGTTGTGAACTCCATGGTCGTGCTTGAATTGCTCTGATAAGTTTCTGATCTGCTTGACGGCATCTTTCGATAATTGCCTACTGTAGGCTTCCTTGTCGCCAACCCAGTTTTTGAATGGGGGCTCAAACGCATGGAAAACAACGAGGCTTTCGGGTTGAAAGAACCTGACAGCCGTGTCGAACACTCCCTACGCTGCAGGCGACAGGTCGATTGCGGCGACAATACGGTCGCGTCTGTCGTCTGGCTTCTTTTTCACCACAAGCACAGGCAGTCCGCTCTCCCTTAGAAGTGACGTCGTCGTGCTCCCCAGCAACGACCGACCGTCAACTTCGTTTCGCGATATACCCGTGACAATCAGATCAGCCTTGTCCCATAAAGCTATTTCGTTAATCTCGACAATGGGACGACCTCGTCTCACGACGACCGCACTGTTGAGCCCCTCAATAGCCGAAAGCTCCTCACGCAGGAGGGTGGAGCTGTGCGCAACGGCGCGGGGAAGGGACTGCGTTTCCGGCTGTTCGAGAGCCCCATCGTCGCTTTCGATGACATGGATCACAGTCAGCCGGGCCTGCCACTGAAGAGCCAACTGAATGGCGCGAACCTGTGCCCGATCACATTGGGCCGAGAAATCCGTTGCGAAAATGATATGCTTCGGATGGCGGTGCTTCATAATCTTCCTCAGCTACAGTCCGCGAACAGCTCGCCCTTCACCATCAATCGGCTGGTGTGCAGGAATGGGAGCCTGCGCACCAGCACGAATGCGCAAAGGCCGGAAAGTCTTGCTCGGCCTGTCCTCGATCAAAACGAAACCCTCCGAGGCGTGCAGCCATTCCTCTATCATCAGTTCGACAACTTCGTCGCGCGAGAGGGCAAGAACGTCCGCCACGGCATCGACAGCCTTGGCGAGCTCATGATCGAACGTGACTTCGCCGGTGTTCCAGGCATGAGCGGCGGCAATGAACAAAGCGTCCCGCATTTCCCGCGGCACCACCAGCGCAACCGCCTGGTCCAATCCGATTACCGTTTGTCCAGTGTTCGACACCTTACTTCTCCTCGCGACCTATGCGTCAGCACCTGAGTTCAAACACCTTTTTATGAGCGACGGAGAACCTGCCAAAACCTCCCCTGAAAATTGGTTGGGCGCTTGTCTGAAAAACCCCTCGTCTACAGCTTGACCAATGTGCCCTGGCGCCCCTCGAGAATCCCACGCGCATCTTCAAGCCGGCCAATACCCGCGAGCCCGCCCGTGTTTGCAAAGGCGCACGCCGCCTCCACTTTTGGCCGCATGGATCCGGCAGCAAAAACACCGCTGTCCAATTCGGCGGGCGCAGCTTTCCTGATCGGTCGCGACACCGCTGTGCCCCAGCCCTGGTAGACGGCATCAACGTCGGTGAGCATCAGGAAAGCGTCAGCGCCGAGCGCATTGGCGAGCAACCCGGCCGCTCTGTCCTTGTCTATGACGGCCTCAAGGCCATGAAGCATGCCATTCTCGTCACGCGCCACGGGGATGCCGCCGCCGCCGGCGCAGATGACCGTGACGCCGGCGTCCACGAGCAGCCGGATCGTCTCGATCTGGGTGATGCGCGCGGGTAGCGGGGAGGGCACGACCCGCCGCCATCGTCCTTGCGCTTCCTCCACCATCGGCCAGCCATGCGCCTTCTTCGCCTTGGCCGCCTCTTCCTGATTATAGACCGGCCCTATCGGTTTTTCCGGCCCTGCGAAGGCTGGATCGTCCCGGTTCACCTCGATCTGGGTCAGCAGTGTCGCGATCCTCGATCCCGCAGGCATGGCATTGGTCAACTCCTGCTCGACGAGATAGCCTATCATGCCGACGCTTTCCGCCCCGAGAATATCGAGAGGATAAGGATCGACATCCGCAAATGCCGCCGCCTGGAGCGCCAGAAGTCCGACCTGTGGCCCGTTTCCGTGCGCGACGATAATATCGTGATCTCGCGCCAGATCCGCGATCGCGATCGCCGCCTTGTGAACATTTGCGCGTTGGACGTCGGCGGTCAACGGCTCGCCGCGCTTGAGCAGCGCGTTGCCTCCCAGTGCTACCACTATCCTCATGTCAGGACCCCAGCGTGGCGACAAGCAAGGCCTTGATCGTGTGCATCCGGTTTTCGGCCTGGTCGAAGACGATGGAGGCTTCCGATTCAAAGACCTCTTCGGTCACTTCCATGCTGTCGATGCCATATTGCCGGAAGATCTTCTCGCCGATCTCGGTCTCGCGATTGTGGAAGGCGGGCAGGCAGTGCATGAACTTCGCATGCGGATTGCCAGTCGTCGCCATGATCTCGGCGGTGACGCGATAGGGCGTGAGCAGTTCGATGCGCTCTTTCCAGACCGAATCCGGTTCGCCCATGGACACCCAGACATCGGTATAGACGAAATCGCAGCCGTTGACGGCTTCGGCAGGGTCTTCGGTGAGGGTGATCTTCGCACCAGTCCTGGCTGCGATCTCCCGGCACGACAGCACCAGATCGTCCTCGGGCCAGCAGGCCTTTGGCGCGCCAAGGCGCACATCCATGCCGATCTGCGCCGCACCCGCCAGCAGCGAGTTGCCCATGTTGTTTCCTGCATCACCAAGGAAGGCAAAACTGATCTGCGACAGGTGTTTGCGTGTATATTCCCGCATGGTCAGGAAATCAGCGAGAATCTGCGTTGGGTGAAACTCGTCGGTCAGTCCATTATAAACCGGTACGCCGGCATAGGCCGCCAGCGTTTCGGCCTGTTCCTGCCCGAAGCCGCGATACTCGATGCCGTCATACATGCGGCCGAGGACCCGTGCAGTGTCCTTCATCGATTCCTTCTTGCCGATCTGAGTGCCGGTCGGGCCAAGATAGGTGACATGGGCGCCCTGGTCATAAGCGGCCACCTCGAAGCCTGTTCGGGTACGCGTCGAATCCTTCTCGAAGATCAACGCGATGTTCTTGCCTTTTAGGCGCTGCTCCTCGTAACCGCCATATTTCGCCTGCTTGAGCGAGGCTGACAGCTTGAGCAGGAACCGGATTTCATCGGGCGTCAAGTCGAGCAGTTTCAGGACGGGCGTGTCGCAAATTCTTTTGGTTAACTAGCTGTTGACCACAACGGTGGAAATTCAGCTCCCGATGTAGCGGAGCGTAGCCATGATTCTGAATGCCATTGCCGAAAAGCTGAAGCGCCAGTCGAAGGACGATTTCAAAGGGCGGCATTTCGAGGCATGGCTGATCGTGCAGGCAGTGACATGGTATCTACGGTATCCGCTCAGCTACAGAGATCTCGAGGAGATGTTCCGCGAGCGCGGCTTCGAGGTCGACCATAGTACAATCAACCGCTGGGTCCTCGCCTATGCACCTGTAATCGAGAAGCGCCTACGCCAGTTTCGCCGACCGCATTGTGGCTCAGTCAGGATTGACGAGACCTACGTCAAGATCCGGGGCAAGTGGCGATACCTGTACCGCGCCATCGACAAGCACGGAAACCCGGTCGACTTCTTGCTCACCGCGAAGCGCGATCTCGACGCCGCCAAGCGCTTCTTCCGTAAGATGCTCAAGGATGAGCCGCTACTATCGCCGGGCAAGATCGGTACAGATGGCGCTAACACGTTTCCTTCAACGATCAAAACAGCCATCGATGACGGGCTCCTGCATCTGAGCCCGGTACATTATGTCACGAAGCACCTCCAGCAAGGCATCGAGAGCGACCACTTCCGGGTCAAGAAGAACATGCCCAAGATCGGCTGCTTCCAGTCATTCAAAACGGCGCGCCGGACGATCGCTGGGTTCGAAGCGATGTTGTGGCTGCGCAAAGGCTTCGGCTTTTCCGGCGACTGGACAATCAACGACCAGAATGACCTGCTCGGGCGCCTCTTC
Source organism: Agrobacterium sp. FDAARGOS_525 (assembly GCF_003938925.1). Taxonomy (NCBI): domain Bacteria; kingdom Pseudomonadati; phylum Pseudomonadota; class Alphaproteobacteria; order Hyphomicrobiales; family Rhizobiaceae; genus Agrobacterium; species Agrobacterium sp. FDAARGOS_525. The sequence goes on from NZ_RKIU01000008.1 coordinate 105,140, forward strand.
GGACTTCAAAAGGTTAACAAAGCGTGAAAATGCCACCGTTCGCGGGGTAGTCTCAGCCTACTGCAAGGTTTGCGACAAGCCCCTTTGATCTCTCCGCGGTTCTTTCGCCCGACCGACGATGCCGTTGCGACGCCCAATGAACGAACACTCCTCCGGGTCATCTGGCGCAATGCGGGGGTTTCTCGAACGGAACTGACCGGCCTGACAGATCTGGCACAACAGACGATCCATCGACTGCTAGACCAACTGGCAGAGCGCGGCGTTATCAATCTGGGTTCTCCCAAGGCGGGTCTCGGGAAGGGACAGCCGAGCCCGATGTTGACGCTCGAAAGTCGATACGCATGGTCTTGCGGCATGTCCGTCAACACAGACGTCATCGATGTCTGCCTGATGGATTTCGGCGGAAAGGTTTTGGCCGAAACGAACGTGCAGTTGCGTGAACGTACGGTTGCCCAGGCGCTTGAGCGCGTCCGCGACTGGGTCCGCGAACAGCAGGTCGCGCTCTCGCTTTCAGACGAACAATTCTTTGGCGTCGGTCTCGGGATCGCTGGGTTCCACGTCAGCGGGACAAGCTTCAACGCATCCCTGCCCCTTCATGAATGGTCGCTGATCGAGCTTGGACCGCTGTTGACGAGCTACTTTGAACGGCCGGTTTGGGCGCTGAACGGCGGAAAGACCGGTACAGTCGCGGAGTCCATGTTCGGCGTCGGACGGTATGTCAAGGACTTCGCCTATCTGAGCTTCAACTACGGTTTTGGCGGCGGTCTGATCTGGAACGGCGAACTGCTTCATGGTGGCAACGGCAATGCCGGCGAATTTTCGCAGATGTACGACGACGAGGAAGTTCACCGGCGCCCTGCCCTTCAGCTCATCATGGAGAAGCTTAGAGCTCGCGGTGTAGATGTTCCGTCGATCACCTATTTCCGGAAACACTTCAACCCGAAATGGCCCGGCGTGCAGGAGTGGCTGGATGAGGTGACCCCCGCTTACAATCGCTTGGTGAACGCGATCTGGGCTGTGTACGACCCGCAGGCCATCGTGTTCGGTGGTCAGATCCCGCCAGCGCTGGCAGAAATGATGATCGAGCGGACACACCTGTTTGGCAAGCCGCGCTACGGCGTATGGCGTGCAAGCCCGAAGTTAATCGTGTCGGAGATCGCTCCGGATGCCGCAGCGATGGGCGCCGCCGCGACCCCATTCAAGCTGACATTTTTCTGACAGAAGCAGTCTGGGTGCCGGCGGCAGAATTGCTGCTAAACATCACGCAGTCCCACTTCACGTCGAGCAAGTCATCCTGATTGGGACTGACGGCGCGCCAGGTCTCGCCATCGTGTGTCGACAGTTCAAAGCGACGATCAGCCCTTGAAGGCTCCCGGGAAAACAATGTCTTGATCGACGATGACATTGAACTTGTAGCCTGGGCGAATTTCCAGCGTCGGCTGAACATCCATGTTCCGTTGGATGGTACGATCAGCAACCCGCCCGAAAGTCTCCGCGAAATTCCGCCTCGCAGCATCTGACGCTGTGTCCTGCATTGCGAGGGTCGAACTTTGCGGCACTGACATGTCGATCCCGGTCCCGATCAGCGCAATCATCACCGCCGAGCCGAAGGTTTTCAGATAGTGGTTGTTCACCTTATCCTTGAAGCCGCCATAGCCCGCAGCATCGGTCCCTGCCATGCCGCCGATCTGCAGCGTCGAGCCGTTCGGGAAGATAATATCGGACCAAACGACGAGCACGCGGCTCTGACCGAACGAAACCTTGCTGTCGTAGCGGCCGAAGAGTTTCGTCCCTTGCGGGATCAGCAGGCGATGTCCGGTCGCGCTGTCATAGACGTTCTGGCTGACCTGGGCGGTGATGCGGCCGGGCAGATCGGAATTAATGCCAGTGATCAAGGTCGCCGGAATGACCGAGCCACGCTTCAGTTCGTAGAGCGACTGTTGCGGCACAACGCGGTTCGGCAGATAGCCGAGATCCTTGAGATCGGTGTTGAAGAAGTCTTCCTTGCTCTTCTGTCCATTGGGATCGATGTTCTGGCCGCCGAGGCCGGCACGCAATGCGGCGGCATAGAGATCGGAAGCGCCTGCCGTCGTCGAGATCGCAGTCGATGTATTAGAGGCCGAAGTATCGTTGGTCGCTGCCTTTGCCTCCAGTTTGCCGCGATCGATCGCGAGTGGCGCCTCATAGGCAGCATCGTTCGCCTGCATGCGCGCCATCCGCTGACGCTGTCTCTCACGCAGGTATTGTTCCTGTTGCTCGCGCTCAAGGCGCGCGCGCCAGACCGCCTCCGGTTCCAGTTCCTGTGCACGCCTGTGTTCCTGGCGTTGCTCCGGCGTCGGGCTGAACGGATTGCTTACCTTCTCTTCCACCTGCTTCGTCTCGACAGGTGTAGGCTGAAACGTCGTCTGCTGCTGCGGTTCGCCGATAATACCGTCGGTGACACCGCGCTTGATCTGATCGGCAAAGGTTGAGGCGGGATCGCCGGAACTGGTGTCCGGGCCTTTATCCTTCCCGAAATATAACCCGCGCGAGGCGAGCCCATAAAAGATGATGCCGAGGAAGGCGACTGCCAGCACGATGACCACGACGATCGGAAGACGATTGATACGGCGAATGCCTGATGCCGCCTGACTGTTCTGCGCGCCACCGAGTTTGAGGGATTGCACCATGATATTCCTCTTATCCGCGCCGCATCAGTGAAAGCGCGCTCGCCGGCGTCGCTCCGGTCGACGTCACTGTGTAGGCGCGCCCGAGCTCGACGCTGTTGGTCGAAAGCCGAGCAAGTACCTGCCCGTCGAACGGCGTGATCACATAGGCAAGCGAGACGACGGTCGTGCCGACATCTGTCTTCTGGTCGGTGACGACGGCATAGCCCCATCCCTTCAGCGCAGCCTCAAGTGCCTGTCCGAAGGGTGAGGTATCCGCCTTCAGGGCAACGGTTGCCTTGCCCGGCCCGATCTGTTCGGCCAGGCGGCTGACCATGTCGCCGGCGATGGCGCTGGCAGCTGGCCCGGAAATTTCCGGCGGCGCGTTGCTGGCGACAAGCCCTTCTGTGTCGATCGATTGGCATCCGGAAAGGAGGATGGTGAGGGTGCACGTGGCGGCAAGGCCGGGGATCTGGTTCAGGGCACGCCGCACGGAAAAAAGAATACCCATCACCGCCCTCCCCTGCTGATCGTCACCTTCTGTTGTTTCCAGCCGACGCCCGAGACGAGCACAGCGCGATCGATGTTATAATCGACCACCATCATATTGCTCTTCATGCGGTAGTTGACGATACGGTTCTGGCCACCGGATACCACGAAGAGAACCGGCGCATCCTGACCCGAAATCGACCGCAGGAACTGGATGTAGGTTTTCAGGCCATCGGAATAGACCCGAGTCGGCCGCCAGCCGGCACTGCCCGATATGGAATAGGAAAAGCTTAAGCGCTCCGCTGGCACCCCGGCGCTGGGGATCGTACTGGCTTCAAGCCGCGCGTTGATGTCGGCAAGTTTCGAGGAGACATCCTCCGGGTATTCGAAGCCGACCCGGGCCATATATTGCGTGGGATGTGACTTGAGCTGGATGTGATAGGTCCGCCGGGATGTGGTTACCACCATCGAGGTGACGAGACCGGGCTCTGAGGGTTTGACGATCAGATGGATGGCCTGGCCACCGGCAGCACCCGATGTTGCAGGCTCGACCTTCCAGCGCACCGTATCGCCGACCAGCACATCGCGCACCACCTCGCCGCCCTGAAGTTCGATGTCGCAGACCTGCAACGGTGAGCAGACGACCGATGGCTGGATCTCGCCGTAAAGAAAGATCACCTTGCCATCCGCGCCTTTGGTGACCAGGCCTTTCGACCCGCGCCATTGGGTCGACAGCCCAATGCCTTTCGCCTCGTTGGCGGTGACACCATCAGCGGCAAGCGCAGTCAGGGGGGCGAGGACGGTCGAGGGGACGATCGCCAAAACCAGGAGGCCGATGGCCAGCGTAGCCCGTTGTCTTCTGTGTCTGATATTCATGCTCGGGCCATGCCTTTCAAAGCTGTGCAGTCCAGTCGAAGTCGCGGAGATAGAGACCGATTGGATTGAGGCGGATGACGCCCTCATCCTGGGGCGGTGTCAGCGTCACCGTGGCGATGCCGCGGAACCGGCGTGTCGCCGTTTCCTTGCCGCGGCGGTCGCGCTCGAATTCGGTCCAGTCGACTTGATAGCTCTGGTTCGACAGCGCGACGATGTTGTTGACCTCGATGGCCACGGTCGCGGTCTTCGCCTTTTCGAACGGCGAGTTCGAGCGGAACCAGGCATTGACCTTTTCGGTCGCAGGATCGGATGTCCGAAGCAGCCCGTAGGTCCGGTCGATGTATTGCTTCTGGACGATGGCGTCGGGGGTCACCGATCGGAAACTCGAGACGAAGCTGCCAAGTGTGGCGCGTACGACGCGCGGATCGGCATATTCGATCTGCTGCGGGAATCCGGCATTGACGGCCGTGCCGAGTTTGTCGACCTCTACGATAAAGGGAATGAGCTTGACCTGCGTGCTCTGGTAGAGCGCGTAGCCAAACCCGATCACCGCCATAGTCATGCCGGTGATGCCGACGATGCGCCAGGCGGCGGCCGCTTTCACATACGAGCCGTAGCGCTCGTTCCATTCGCTGCGTGCCGCGATATAGGGATTGCCAGTATCGAGATTGTTGAGCGGGTTCTGTCCGGCCATCGGTCATGTGCCTCCAGTCATTTGGTGTCATTGATCGGTGGAGGTGGAGGCGGCGTTCCAGGCCGGCCGGATTGCTGGTCGAGCTTGGCGTTGGCAAGGCCCAGCAGTGACCCCGCATAGGCGCCGGGGGAACTGATCGCTTTGTCTTTCGCAGCGGAGCCGACTGCGCCGGCCGCGCCGCCGACCCCGGCTTCCAGGCCGCGCATGGCGGCGCTGGCGAGTGTTGCTCCCCCTGCCCTTGCGGCGGTTGCAGCCTCAAGACCCCGATTTGCAGCGCCGGTCGTGAGGAACCCGGCACCCAATGCGGCAGATGCGGCCTGCCCGCCATGGCGGATAGCTGCCATGCCGACGCCTACCGACGCACCCTGGACCACGCCCTGCAGGATCGGCGGCACATACATGGCGATGACGAAGACCACGACGGAGATCCCGGCGATGGCAAGCGTCGTGATGAACTGCTCGGAGGTCGCCGTCGGCGCTTCGGCAAGACCGAGCAAAATATCGGAGCCGATCTTGGCGATCATCACCAGCGCCATCAGTTTCATGCCGACCGAGAAGGCATAGACCAGATATTTGACGGCAAAATCCTTGGTGTAGGACGAGCCGCCAAGGCCGAGCATGATCATGCCGGCGAGCAGGCCGACATACATCTCGACCATGACGGCGACGAAGATTGCCGCAACGAGAGAGAAGGAAACGACGACGACGACCATGGCGAAGACGGCGGCGATCGCCAGCGCGTTGTCCTCGAAGACGCCGAACTTCGCCTGCTCCGACATTTTCGTCGCAACGCGAATGCCGGCATCGAAGATATTGGCCGGTGAGGCCGAACCGCCGCCGGCGCCGATCTGATAGAGGCTGTCGACCACGGCCTTGGCGAACGCTGGCCCTTCGTTGAGGATAAAGGCGAAGAGACCGATGAACATGATGCGCTTGACGAGTTCCGCAAACCAGCTGTCGAGCGAGGCTGCATTGATCGCCAGCCAGACGGCGGCGATGCCGACCTCGATCCCGGCGAGGATCCAGAACAGCGACCGCGCTGCATTCATCACGGTCGTTTCCCAACCCTTGGCGGCGGTGACGACCGAGTTCTCCAGAGTGGTCAGCACTTGACCCTGTTGCGCGAAGGCGGGGGTGGTGGCGATCAGCGCAATGCCGATTGCCATGAAAGCAAGTTCAAACTTGCGGGAAGGAGGCGCAGCTACCATCGTGGCTTCATCTCCTGGCCGCCGCGAATATCGCGGGTGGTATCACCGCCAAAGAACTGTTCGCGGTGTTGGCGCTTTTCTGCATCGGAGGCGCGACCGGTTGCGGCCGCACCTGAACCGGGTATCAGGGTAGGCTCGGGCTGGATCAGCATCCAGCTGACAGCGCCACCCGCAGTGACGATCCCTACCACTATGAGGATAATGATCAGGCGCGGGCTCACCACCGAGGCTCCATCGTTTGTCCACCGCGGATATCCCGCTCGCTCCCACCGAAGAACTGTTCACGTCGGGCCTGCGCCAGGTCTTGTCTCGCCTGTTCCGACTGGAACCATGTGCCCATCATGGTCATCTGCTGGGAAACGAGACCGCGTAGCTTTTGCATCTGTGCCACCTGCTGGGCGGCGATCTGGTGGCCCACCTGCAGCGCCTTCATCTGGCCGTCGGCCGATTCCGACATCGACCTGAGCTGCGACATCGTGCTTTCCTCACTGGAGAATTGCTCGGCGGTCAGATTGGCGGCCTTCAACGTGCCGGCGATCGTGTCGCGATTGGTGTCGGACCAGTTCTGATAGGTCGTGGAAAAGCTCGCGCCGTCCGGCAGGTTGCTCTTCATGTCGGCAAAGCTCTGGAAACGCTGCTTCAGGACATCGTCGACATTGCCCATGGAGAAGGCGACGCCCTGTCCCTGATTGACGACGTTCTGGAGGTTCTTCAGGTCATTTTCGATCTGACCCCAGATGTGGTTCGGAAGCTGCGCCGTGTTCTGCAGCATGTTCTTGTAGATGTTGAGCTGGTTCTGGATCTGCTCGGCCAGCTGCGAGATCTGGGTGATCTGGTTGTTGACCTGCTCGGCGGACTTGCCGACGAGGCTGATCAGTTCCGCATTGTTGGCAAGCTGGGTCCATTCGGTCGCCTGTCCCGTGACGCCACCGGCCCGAGCAGGAAAGGGGAGAGCGGACGAGAGCGTGAGGACCACACCGAGCGCGGTGTGCCCAATCCTATTCGGTTGGGAAGAGCGTGTCGGCATGGGCGATCCCCCTTTGCTGGAGCCAATGGAGAGGCCAGGAGGCCCCATGTTCAAGATGCAGGGCACGGATGCGCTTGAGGTCTTCCTTTCCGGACGCTCCGACAAAGGAGCGCGCGACGGGACCGAGCGCCATGTCGAACAGACGGCGCCCCTCGGGCGACACGACGTAATAGTCCCGCTTCGGGATAGCGGTCGCGACGATCTCGATCTGCCGCTCGTTGAAGCCGATGCGCTCGTAGAACTCGCGCGTGCCCGGTTCGCGGGCGGCCCCGTTCGGGAGACAAATTTTGGTCGGGCAGCTTTCCTTCAGCACGTCGATGATCCCGGAGCGCTCGGCATCCGAGATCGACTGCGTGGCGAGCACCACGGCGCAGTTGGCCTTGCGCAGCACCTTCAGCCATTCCCGGATCTTGTCGCGAAACACCGGATGACCCAGCATAAGCCATGCCTCGTCGAGGATGATCAGGCTGGGCGCACCAGTCAGGCGTTTCTCGATCCGGCGGAACAGGTAGGTGAGAACGGGCACGAGATTGCGCTCGCCCATGTTCATCAGCTCCTCGATCTCGAAGCACTGGAAGGTGCCCAGCGACAGACCGTCCTCCTCGGCGTCGAGAAGCTGGCCCATTGGGCCATCGACGGTGTAGTGATGCAGCGCATCCTTGATCTCGCGCATCTGTACGCCCGACACGAAGTCCGATAGCGACCGCCCGCGTGATTCCGCCATCAGCCCGACCTGTCGGGATATGGCGTTGCGATAGTCTGGTGTGATCGTCACACCCTGCAGCGCCACAAGCATCTCGATCCATTCGGCCGCGAAGGCGCGGTCGCCGTCGGTAGACAGTTCGGCCAGCGGGCAGAAGGAAAGTGCCCTCCCCTCCCCGTCTCCGGAGGCATCGCCGCCGATCTGGTAATGATCGCCATCAATCCCGAGCGTCAGCGGCAGCATCGAGCCGCCCTTGTCGAAGGCGAAGATTTGTGCGCCGGCGTAGCGCCGGAACTGTGCGGCGATCAGCGACAACAAGGTGGATTTGCCGGAACCGGTCGGCCCGAAAATCAACGTGTGGCCGACGTCATCGACATGCAGGTTCAGCCGAAATGGGGTCGAGCCCGACGCCACCTGCATCAGCGGAGGCGAGGCCGGGGGATAAAAGGGGCATGGTGCAGTCGGACTTCCGGACCAAACCGAGTTCAGCGGAACCAGATCTGCGAGATTGCGCGTATTAATCAGCGGCTCGCGGATATTGGCATAGGAGACGCCGGGCAGGCTTCCGAGGAAGGCATCTGTCGCGTTCAGTGTCTCGATCCGGGCGCCGAATCCCTCGGCCTGAATCAGGCGGCGGATAGCTTCGGATTTCTCCTGCAGGCGTGCCTGGTCTTCCTCGAACAACACGATGACCGGCGTGTAATAGCCATAGGCCACGAGCTGCGATGAGGCCTCGGCGATTGCGTCCTCGGTTTCCGCCACCATCATCATGGCGTCCTGATCGAGCGATCGCGATTGCGTCTGGAATAGCTGGTCGAAAAAAGGCCGAACCTTTTGCTGCCATTTCTTGCGGGTCCGCTCGAGCTTCGCCCGTGCTTCCTCCGCATCGAGAAAGACAAAGCGCGACGACCATCGATAGGTCAGCGGCATCAGGTCGAGCGCGTTGAGAATACCGGGCCAGCTTTCCGCCGGCAGGCCGTCGATGGCGACGATGCCAAGAAAGCGGTTCTCGACCAGTGGTGTCAGACCGTGCTGGAGTTCCGCCGTCACCAGCCAATCGAGATACATGGGGATTTCCGGCAGGCGAACCGGATGGTTCTCGCCGGTGACGCAGAAGCGGATGAACTGGAAAAGCTCGACATAGCGGGCAACACGAAAGCCGCCCTGCTCCGACGTCTCGCGTGTCATCATCCGGCGGATGGACACGACATTGGCGAGGTACTGCTCGACCTCGCGGATCGAGGTGCGGAAGCTTTCGAGCGCCTTGTCGGCATAAGTTGCGGACCGGCTGGCGGTGTCTGAATAGATATAGCGCGTCATGCCTGAGCGCCGCGGTTCCGGCGGCCGCCAAGTCAGGATCAGCGCATGCCGGCTCTCGAAATGCCCCCTTTCCTTCTGGAAATGCGCGCGGCGCTCCGCATCGATAGCGCGGGTGACAAGATCGGGGAAATGGCAGTCGGCTTCAGCCGGGTAGTCACCGGTCGGCACTCGCACGGCCTCGACCTGGATCATCCAACCGGAACCGAGCCGCGACAGGATGGCATTGATCTGTCGCGACACCTCGTTGCGCTCGGCGTCGGTCGAGCTTTCGCTATCAGGGCCAGCAAAATACCAGCCGGCCATCAGCGAGCCGTCTTTCAGGAGAATGACGCCGTTATCGACCAGACCGGCGTAAGGCACCAGGTCGGCAAACGAAGGACCGGAATGACGAAAGGATTTAAGGGCGACCATTTCGACCCCCTCAGAACTTGCGCCACGGCGACGAGGTCGCACGGTAGAAGGCTTTGTAGGAGATGTGGCGAATGTAGACGCGCCGCATAAGGGGATCGGCTTTCGCCATCATGCGCAGGGCACCAACCGCGATTAGCCAGATCGCGATCCCAAACAGCGCGGCGTACCAGGTCAGCACCACGAAGATCAGGATGATGGCGGCTAGCGCCGTCAGCAACACCAGCTCGCGATCGGCACCCATCAGCAGGTTGGGACGTGATAGCGCCCGATGAACCCGCGACCGCACGAGAGCCGAGCCAGATTCAGCCACGATCCCCCTCCCCACTTTCAATGAGCGTGGCGAAGGGCGAATAATCGAACGGGTCAGCCTGCGAATGAAGCTCGCCGATCGACGCCCCTGTCGCGCCGAACAGGGCGACGATCTGGGTGGCGCCGAGCAGCACGCCACCGACCAGCGCGACGTAGCAAAGCCGTCGGGCAAAGTCGTTCAGCTCCCCGCCGAAGATCAGCATCGCACCAGCGATGGCCACCGCCGCAAGCGCGATGAAGCCGGCGACAGGACCGGTGATCGACTGCTGTATCTGCTGGAGTGGGGATTCCCATGGCAGACTGCCGCCACCCGAGGATGCAAGTGCCTCATCCACGGAGCCGACCGAGACGAGCGCCAGAGCTATGACTGTGAGAATGAGATGGGTCTTACGCGACATGGCTGTCCTCGTCGATCTGGGCGTAATGTTCGGTCTGGTATCGATTGTTGCGGTATCCCTCGATGTGGATGACCTCGCGGACCCGCCTCCCCTTCCCTGTGCGTTCGATGGAGACGACGAGATCGACAGCCTCGCCGATCACTTCCTGCATCGGTTGCTGGCTTGCTTCGGCCGTCAGCTGTTCCAGTCTGCGCAGTGCCGACATCGCCGTGTTGGAATGGATCGTGGTGACACCGCCGGGGTGGCCGGTGTTCCAGGCTTTCAAGAGCGTGAGAGCCGCGCCGTCCCGGGCCTCTCCGACAATGATGCGGTCGGGACGCAGCCGCATCGTGCTTTTGAGGAGCCGCGCCATATCGACCGTATCGCTGGTATGGAGGGAGACAGCGTTCTCGGCGGCGCACTGGATTTCAGCGGTGTCTTCCAGAATGACCATGCGATCGTCCGGAGCTGCTGTCACGATCTCGGCGATGATGGCATTGGCAAGCGTCGTCTTGCCGGAGCCCGTCCCACCGGAGATGACAATCTTCATGCGGGAATCGATCGCGCTGCGGATGGCGGAGGCTTGGGCTTCCGTCATCACTTTCGACGTCACATAATCGTCGAGCGGTATGAGGCGTGACGCCCTCCGCCGGATCGTAAATGCCGGCCCGGATACGATCGGTGGCAACAGTCCTTCGAACCTGTGTCCCCCGATCGGCAATTCGCCGGAGATGATTGGCCGCTCATCGTCAGCTTCGGACTGCAGGGCATGGGCAACACTGCCGATCACGACCTCCGCGGCTGCCGGTGTCATGGCGCCGGCAGCCGCGACGCCATGACCGAGCCGCTCGATAAACAGTCGGCCGTCGGGATTGAGCATGATCTCGACGACCGTCGCGTCATCGAGGGCAACGCAAAGCTGGTCGCCGAGCGCGTCCTGAAGTTTGCGAACGAGGCGCGGATGCGAGCGAAGCTGGGTCACGCAGCGCTCCTCAACGGGCGGCCGCTATGGTCGGCGATGATCGAACGGTATCCCGGCGGGCAGATCCGTTCGAAGCTCTTTCGGTCGGCGGGTAAATGTCCGGCGATGGCAACGGTGTTGCCGATCGCGACGGGCTCGCCCAGTCGCGTCATCGGCCAACCGGCGCGCTTCAGAATGCGCTCGAAGCGAAGATCGGTTGCCGTGACGATTTCGTCGTAGCCGTTTGCCATCGACCATTCAATGATGCCGGCGAACATGGTGAGCGTCGCGAGATGCAAATGGCCCCCTGCCCTCCCCGTCGGCAATGTCGTGTCAACGCAGAAGCGTGAGCTTTCGACCATTGCCGCAGTGGCGCTGAGGGAGCCGGCTGCCAGCAATTGCGGAAACGTCCTCTCCAGCATGGTCGGGCCTGATGCGGGAAGAAGCCGCGCGCAGCCGACCACCCTCTGCCCGCCGAAGATGGCGAGAATGTAGGTCGGGCTGAGGTCGTCGTATTGATCCCGTTCGCCGCCCCCCTCGATTGCGACATCCCACTCCAGACGGTTTTTGAACACCTCGGCGCGAAGCCGGTGCATTTGCTTCAGGTAGTGGCTCTGGTGTTCATATTGGCCGGGCGAGACGGTCAGAATCAGCATGTTGATCTCCGCAACAACAAACGATGCGGAGAGAAAACATCTCGTTCAGCGTGTGGCTATGTGCAGATCTGCACCCGCTGATTCTACTGAGTCGGGTGTTCAAGGAGCGATTTTCGATCGCAATCGCTATCGGGAAACGTTGATTTCATGTGCAAATCTGCACCTATAGTTGGCTACCTTGAAAGTGGCGGCGCTGCCTAACCCTTTACGATTCAATCATGATTCATTTTTCGGCAAAGAAACCGGACGGCCGTGTTAACTTCCTGTTAACCTTATTCTTCTTGCCACCGTCGGGGAATCGCCGATAATGACGGTACTTGGGCTGATTTCAGCCAAATGCCGTCATTCGGGGGAAGTTATGAGTAGTGTCGCTTCTAGCGCTGCGAAAAAGATTGGTTTCGACGATATTATCCTTGCTCAGGGGAAGGATATATCGCGCAGGCTTAACCAGTTGCGCATGGAAAGCTATCCGCCCGACGCACGCAAAACCCTCCGCCAGTTTTCAATGGCAGAGGCTGCGTACTTTTTGGGAGTGTCGCCGAGCAATCTGAAAAAGCTACACTTGGAAGGCAAAGGCGTCGTTCCAACCGTCCATGCTGGGGGTCGCCGGACATACTCAGCCGAGCAAATACGCGAACTAAGGCACTGGCTGGATCAGAATGGCCGCTCGGATGTTAAGAAATATGTCCCAAGTCGCCGCGCGAACGAAAAGCTTCAGGTGCTCGCCGTTGTGAACTTCAAAGGTGGCTCGGGAAAAACCACGACAGCGGCGCATCTTGGGCAACACCTGGCGTTGACGGGGCATCGCGTATTAGCGATCGATCTCGACCCTCAGGGATCGATGACAGCGCTCTATGGCATCCAGCCTGAGGTGGATGACTACCCGTCCGTATACGAGGCAATTCGGTATGATGAGAAGCGTTGCTCGCTCGCAGATGTGATAAAGCCTACCAATTTCCCCGACCTTGATATTGTCCCCGCGTCACTTGAGCTTCAGGAGTACGAGTACGACACACCTCTCGCGATGCAAGTTGGTACCGAAGGGAAGCGTTTTTGGAATCGACTCCAGAGCGCGCTCGAGGATGTGGACCCCCGCTATGATGTCGTCGTGTTGGACTGCCCGCCACAGCTTGGCTATTTGACACTCACTGCACTCGCGGCGTCAACTTCCGTTCTTATCACGGTGCATCCTCAGATGCTCGATCTGATGTCGATGTCGCAGTTTCTCTTGATGCTCGGCGATATCCTCAAGACTGTGAAGCAGGCTGGCGGCGATGTCGATCTTGACTGGTTCCGCTACTTGATAACGCGGTTCGAGCCCACCGACATGCCGCAGGCGCAAATGGTCGCGTTCATGAAGTCAATGCTGATCCCGCATATGGCGAAGCATGAGATGGTGAAGTCCACAGCGGTTTCGGATGCAGGCCTGACAAAGCAGACACTGTATGAAGTTGAACGGTCTGCGATGAACCGCGGAACCTATGACCGCGCCATGGAAGCAATGGAAGCCGTCAACGGGGAAATTCGGGACCTCATTCATGAGGCTTGGGGGCGAAGGAAATAGACTGCGGTCTAAATTGAATTTTTTGTTTGTTTTTACAGTGACTTAAATGTCGGAGCATGGCGATGGCGAGGAAGAATATCTTCAACAGTGTAATGAATGACGATCAATCGGTCGATGAGACGATTGAATCGGCTGCGCCAGTTACACGGTTCGGAGCTGCCAAGTCGCTCTCGTCCTCCATTGATGCGTTGGCTCGACAAGCTGAACGGATCAATGACGGTGATGTGGTTGTCGAGCTTGATCCGGAACTGCTTGAGGCGTCCTTCGTTCGCGACCGACTTTCTGGGGCCGCAGAAGGTTCGACGACGACCGATGAGGAGTATAGCGAATTGTTGGCCGCCATCCGTGAAAGGGGCCAAGACTCGCCTATTCTCGTTCGGCCAATCCCAAACAAATCTGATCGCTACATGATCGTTTTCGGTCATCGCCGCGCGCAAGTAGCGAGAGAGCTTGGCCGAAAAGTCCGGGCTGTTGTTCGTCAGCTCGACGAGCAGGCACACGTTATCAGCCAGGGGCAGGAGAATTCTGCACGCGCGAACTTAAGTTTTATCGAGCGGGCGACGTTCGCGGATCGCCTCGAGAAGCTTGGTTACTCCCGTGAAGTAATCCAGGTAGCGCTTTCGGTTGATTACCAAACTCTGTCTAAGATGCTGACTGTTCCAGGGGCGTTTGGAGAACGGCTGATCGAGGCGATCGGTCCGGCCAAGGGCGTAGGGCGTGACCGATGGTTACAACTTCGCAAGCTCATCGACGTCCCCAAGAACAAGGCACTCGCAGAGGAATTCACCAACGAAGAAGAGTTTACTAGACTTGATCAGGTCGACAGGTTCGAGGCACTATTCAAGCGGCTTCGATCTGGCAAAGAAAAGGCGGCGGTAAAGCGCTCAGAGAACACCCAGCCTCGGCAGGTTTGGAATGCAAAAGACAACGCCGTGAACGTTTCGCGGAAAGTCACGCCAAAAGCTGTGACGCTTGTTCTCTCGTCATCCAACGGCATCGCATTCGGTGATTGGATCACGAACAATATTGAAAGCCTCTATGAGACTTTCCAGCAGCAAGGGAAAAACTGAGAAGAAAAACCGCAAAAGAAAAAGGCCCCCAATCGACGCTGTCGTGGAAGCCTCTCTCAATTCGTAGCAGGCTGAGAATCGCATTTCCACGAATCGCTGTCAAGAGTCGAACCGTCGTTTAGGCGGCCGGGTTTCTTTTGCCTTTTGAAAGGTGAAGGCGAATGCAAATCGGAAATGTGACGACGCCCTTTGGGCGGCGGGCGATATCTCTTGCCCTGGTGAAAGGGCAAGTGGCCGCAGCAGACATCAAGGCAGGCAAGACCGCTGAAAAGTGGAAGGTGTTCCGCGACATCAGCGAAGCCCGCAGCTTGCTAGGTCTCCAGGATCGAGCTCTAGCAGTGCTGGACGCACTGCTCAGCTTCTATCCGGAAAGCCAGTTGTCAGAAGAGTTCGGCATGGTGGTCTTTCCGTCCAATGCTCAGCTCTCGGTTCGGGCGCACGGGATTACCGGCACGACGCTGCGCCGGCAACTTGCCGCACTCGTTGATGCTGGTTTGATTCATCGCCGCGACAGCCCGAATGGAAAGCGTTATGCGCATCGCGGCAAGGAAGGCGAGATCGAGCAAGCCTTCGGCTTCAGCCTGGCGCCGCTTCTGGCCCGCGTCGAAGAACTGGCCCAGTTGGCGCAGCAGATTGCCGAGGAACGCCGGCTGTTCAAGCGTGCCAAGGAAGCGCTGACGATCTGCCGTCGTGACGTTCGGAAACTCATCACGGCTGCGGTAGAGGAGGGGGCCGACGGTGATTGGGAGGCGATCGAGGGCATGTATGTCGCTGCTCTTGCCAAGCTGCCGCGCAATCCGGGACATGATGACGTCGTCTCCGTACTGGATGAAATGACGCTTTTGCGCGATGAGATCGTCAACCTGTTGGAAATCCAGCAAAATACTGAAAATATGGCTAGCAATGGTAGTCAGAATGGCTGCCACATACAGAATTCAAAACCCGAATCCATCCATGAATCTGAACTATGCTCTGAAAAAGAGCAGAGCGGACCGATAGTGGAAGAACCGAAGCCGACAGCCGAGACGAAAAGGCCTTTCCCGTTGGGCATGGTGTTGCGGGCTTGCCCCGAAATTGCGATGTATGGGCCGGGAGGCGCGATCAACCATTGGCGGGAGTTGATGACCGCGGCCGTCGTGGTCCGGTCGAGCCTCGGGGTCAGTCCGTCTGCGTATCAGGACGCCTGCGATGTGATGGGGCCGGAAAATGCGGCGACGGCGGTGGCGTGCATCCTCGAAAGGGCTGGCCACATTAACTCGGCCGGCGGATATCTGCGCGACCTTACCCGGAAAGCGGCCCGGGGTGAATTCGGGCTCGGCCCGATGCTGATGGCTTTGCTGAAGGTTCAGTCCGGCGGAGACCGGAAGTCGGCGTAGCGGGGGAGGGCGCGTCAGATGCGAAAACTTAGGAGTCGCCGGGTCGGGTCAGTCCTCGGGGACCAGCGCATCGAATACCTTGAGGAGCGTATCCACGATTGCCTGACGCATCGCGTTGGCGCTCTAGGCAAGTTTGGTCTCGTCGTCGCGTGCAGCAAGCGCAAGATCTCCGCCCTTCTCGGCTATGGCGGCGGTCGCACGCTCGATTGCCGATTGTGCGAAGTCGGCGCGATTTTCGATCGTAGCGGTTTGAATCGTCTATCCCTCTTCAGCTTGTTCCGGTGCGGGCGGTAGTATCCTGGGTTGGATTAGCGCGTTATTCCCCGCCGGTCCCGACGAGACCTGTTTTCTTTGCCCGATCGAGCAGGTTCTTGACGGAGGATGGGGACCATTTTGTGCCACCGCAAGGCGTCCGCTCATGGAGACGTTCGAGCTGGATGGCGATCTCCCGCAGCGTCAGTTCGGAGTTGGACGCGTACATGCCCGCGACAAGCGTCATCAAGCGATCTTCGGGTGGCCGTGGGGATGACTTCTTCAGCAGGCCCGGATCGGCAAGGTGTTCGGCCACGAGCCATTTCACGGCGCGGCGAAGTCGTTCGGGCGTCCAGTCCATACCGCGCTGTTTAAGGACGCGCGCAATGTCGTCCCAGCTGTGGTCCGGGCGCATTCGCCTGACGGTCGGGAGCCATTTGTTGACGTCGATCTGGATGCGCTTGCCATACGCAGCTTTCTGAGCCGCCGTCATTTTGGCGAGCATCTCCGGCCGACGTTCTCTAATACCTGGATTGCCGGGTAGTTTGCCCTTCGACTTTGCCGCGTTGATACCAGCCTTCGTTCGTTCGGAGATCAGTGCGCGTTCGAGTTGGGCCACAGCGCCGAGGACCTGCAGCGAGAACATCCCCTGCGGAGTCGCAGTGTCGATCGGATCTCGCAGAGATCGGAAGTGCGCGCCCTTTGTCGTCAAGTCCTCGATCACGGCAAGCAGATGGCTGACGGAGCGCGCCAGTCGATCGAGACGGACCACGACAAGTGTGTCGCCGGCGGTGATGTGGCAAATCACCTTTGCCAGCGCCGGCCGGGTTCGCGATGCGCCCGAACCGTGCTCTTGGACGATCGTCTCACATCCGGCGGAGCGCAGCTCAATTTCTTGGGCTTCGGTTGCCTGCTCGTCCGTAGAGACGCGGGCATAGCCGATAAGTCGGCCCTGTGGTCGACGAGACGTTCGATTCAGCATGTCAGCGGCCATTTAGAGCGTCTGAGAGATAGTTGCGAAGCAGTTTTCCAAAACCAGAAGATAAGGATAACTGATCGTTTGTAAACGTCTCTTGAGCCTATGATGCGGTTGTTTCGACGTCTCAATGCCTTGGAAAACAACGCTTTTCGTCGATGTGAGGCCTGGCGGCTCTGATCCTGTACAGTCCGGAAGGCTCGTCTGCTCTATATTGTACGCGCGCAAGAAAAACTATCTCCTACGACTGAAGTGTATGTTAAGACAGCTTCAACATCGTTCAAAATATGACGTTTTAACAATGAGATACGAAGCAGGTGATTTGCCTCTGAAGGCCCTCCTTCCGGCCGTCGCAAGGGCCGAGGATCAACTTGCCCGCCTCGACGAGGTTGTCAGGCACAGCCCGGTAGGCCAGGGGTTTGCCAAGAGACAGCATTTTGCGGAGGCGACTGCCAGCATGTGGGTGGCCGGCGAGCTTGTCCATATCGAGGATCTGGTTCTCCACGATGCAGATCGGGATGTTCGCACGCCGACTCACGAAATCACGATCGCCCATGCGATCCTGCGGTCACGCCGGCGCATCGCGGTGGCCGACGTAGGATGGGCGTTGACCAGAACGGGAATGGCCAACCTGATCGGCCTATCATCCGACACGGCAAATGGCGTCGGGGAAGGGGAGGGGTATCGGCTCTCTCCAGCCGAAATCGAACCTAGAGAGGCCGGCTCTGGTTTTGCGGTGGACCTTGCGGAAATCGATGCGGTCCTTGATCGTTCCTCCCGGGTGCTCGAAACAGCGGAGAAGATCGAAAGACACATGGCGGATCCTCTCGTGGTTGGCGAGCTTGTCATCCGTGACCCGGAGTGGGACGAAGACAGTCGACTTTCGGAATGGAGGACAGTTGCGAAGGAAGTCGAATCCTTGCCCGCGACGTTGGCAGGGGCAATCCTATGGGACGCGTGGGAAAGCATAGAGCCGTTACAGCGCCAACACTGGCTTGGCGCGCAGCTCGTGAATTCCTATTTCCGGGCACAGAAAAAGGTGACCTCCCATTTGTTTGGATTCAATGTGGGTCTGAAGACTATTCCGCGTGATCGTCGGCGCGCTCGGGAGCGGGCATCTCGGCTGCTGGCCGGCCTCGAGGCAATGGCGGCAGGGGCGGAGGTTGCGATGAAGGAGGTGATCCGCCTCGGGCACGCGCGAGACCTACTCGAGCGAAAACTGCGGACGAAGCGTGCATCGAGCAGCCTGCCCGGTCTCGTAGAGCTAATGCTGACGCAGCCGATTGTGTCTTCTTCGCTGATCGTGAAGGAATTGAAAGTGAGCCATCGAGCGGCCCTAAATCTTGTCGAAGAGCTCGGAGTCCGGGAGGTTACCGGGCGAGGAAGTTTTCGTGCCTGGGGACTATTCTGAGGAACGCCCGGCATCGCCTTTCCACGCACGACCGTTCGCGTTCATTGATCGGCATCATGTTTTGATCGATGGGGGCGTTCACCGGCTGCGGGTGTAGTCTATGAGCTGATCGGTGAAGCCATCCTTCGCGCTGTCGGCCTGTGGGAGGTCCGTCGTCGGATCGAAGAAGGCCTTCAGCGCATAGTAGCTTACTTCCAAGGCCGGGCTCTCTGTCGGCACATTTCCAAAATTGTTGAAGGCATCGGCAAAGCGTTGGGCAGCAGGCGGATGGGTAGATGTGGCCTTCCGAACTTCATTGATGAGCCCGATCCAGATGAACGCTACGCAAATCGCCAGCGTTCGGAACTCACGATGGGCATCACTCGGAACTTTATGGAGGATCCAGGACACTGCCCACGCATCCGCCTCGCGCTCCTGTTGGTGCATGAGCGCCGTATATGCCTGATGTCCAAGTACAAGGTGCCCGCACTCGTGCAGGACTACGAAGCTTGCTGCCGCAAGGAACAGATTGTTGGTCAGGCCGTCCGGGGAAGAGGGATCGGCTGCCGTATCTGGGACTACTGGAGCAACGTCCCAAGAAAATTCTTCGTTTCGTATGAGCGCTAAAGCAGCGTTCTTCAGCTCGATTGCAGCAGAGCCCGCACCGCCCGGCGTGATGACGACCTGTGAAAGGTTCATCTCGACGGCGGTTTGCGTAAGAACCGATAGGACACGGATGGAGGCGGCGACCGCCCAGAGGGCGTTGTCACGTTGTTCGATTGAGGCCGGACGAAGCGCTTTCAGTTAAACTCAGGCAGTTGCGCCGGTCACGGCCTTCCAGTGCGCCATGGCGCGGATCCGATGAATGTGGGTGGCGAGGGCGGAGTGTTTTTGATGCGACGGGACAAAATGATTTCTAACCGCTGAAAACACGGGGACAAATTGTTGCAGACTGCCGACGGATCGGAAGCCCTGCATCACTCGTTCTCGTTTTCGCAGCGGCAGATGGGAATTTTCCGCACGGTTGTTAAGGCCCTTGTGTGATCTATGTTCAATGGCCGGCATCACATCTCGCTTTGCCGCCCCGTATGAACACAGTTTATCGGTGACAATCCTCTTTGGCGCGAGGCCTTGCTTCTTCAGCAGCCTGATCAGCAATCGCTTGGCAGCCTTGGTGTCTCGACGGGTCTGCACGATCTCGTCGAGAACATATCCGTCCTGGTCGACGGCTCGCCAAAGCCAATGCTTTCGCCCGCCGATCGTTACGACCACTTCGTCCAGATGCCAGATATCCTCTCGCGACGGCGTCTTTCTGCGCAGTCGCTTTGCGTAGGCCGCACCTGAGGGACACCACCGATGACCGACGACATGATGAACCTGCGCTCACTCGTTGAGAAGAGCGCCGACGCCGATTTGCTGCGCGAGATGATCGGCTTCGCTGCCGAGAAGCTGATGGCGCTGGAGGTCGGCACAAAGACGGGCGCGGGTTATGGCGAGAAGAATGGCTTCCGACTTGCCCAGCGCAACGGCTATCGCGACCGGGACTGGGAGACACGGGCGGGCACCGTCGAGCTGCGCATTCCAAAGCTTCGCACAGGCAGCTATTTCCCGAGCTTTCTCGAACCACGCCGCATGGCAGAGAAGGCCCTGACGGCGGTGATCCAAGAGGCCTATATCCAAGGCGTCTCGACCCGATCCGTCGATGACCTCGTTAAGGCCATGGGCATGTCGGGCATCTCCAAGAGCCAGGTATCCCGGCTCTGCGAGGAGATCGACGAGAAGGTGAAGGCCTTTCTCGACAGGCCCATCGAAGGGGAATGGCCCTACCTTTGGATCGATGCGACCTACCTCAAGGTCCGGCGCGGCGGGCGCATCGTCTCCGTTGCCGTCATCATCGCCGTCGGCGTCAACACCGACGGTCGACGCGAGGTGCTCGGTATGGAGATCGGCACATCCGAGGCCGAGGCGATCTGGACCGAGTTTCTTCGAAAGCTGACCAGGCGGGGTCTGCGTGGCGTCAAGCTCGTCGTCTCCGATGCCCATGGGGGCATCAAAGCCGCAGTATCGAAGGTGCTTTCCACCACCTGGCAGCGCTGCAGGGTGGGGCTGTTGAAGAAGTCAGCCTCACGTGATTCGATTCATTTGCGATTGATTCTCTGGGTGCACCGGCATGTTGGGACATAAGGAACGCGGTCAGCTCGAGCTGTTCATGACGGGCTCGCTTCGACAGCTCATCCCCGACGACTACATTCTCGCCAAAGTGGATCGTGTCCTCGACCTCACGTGGCTTAGGGCAGAGGTTGCGGATCTCTACTGTGAGCATAACGGACGACCTGGGATCGATCCGGAGGTCGCTGTCCGGCTAATGCTTGCGGGCTTCCTGCTCGGGATCGTTCACGATCGTCGCCTGATGCGGGAGGCGCAGGTCAACCTCGGGATCAGGTGGTTTATTGGCTATGGGCTGCACGAGACACTGCCTGACCATTCCTCGCTGACGCGGATACGGCAGAGATGGGGGGTGGAGCGCTTTCGAAGGATTTTCGAACGCACGGTGGAGGCCTGCATTGCGGCAAAGATCGCGAAGGGGGACGTGGTGCATGTCGATGCCTCACTCATTCGCGCGGATGTGAGCTGGGAAAGCCTTGCGGTGCGCCACGTTGAGGCGGTTGCCGAAGCGAACGAAGATGCTTCCGTCGCTGAACGTGATAGCCGCAAGACTGGGAAGTTCAAGAAGGTCTGCGTCACCGATCCCGATGCGACGATGGCGACGAGTGGGCGCAACCGTCGGCTCGAACCCTCCTTCAAGCAGCACGCCATCGTCGATGACGTCTGCGGCGTGGTTCTCGACGTCGAGGTAACCACCGGCGAAATCAACGAAGGTCAGGTCATCATTGAGCGCATCGAGGCGACCATTGAGACCACGGGCGTAGATGTCGAGATCGTCACGGCCGATGCAGGCTATGCCTATGCGAAGGTCTTCGGCGGGCTCGAGCGGCGGGGCATCAGTGCCGTCATCCCACCGAAGGCGGAGCCGATCCGCAGCCCAGTGCCGATGCGCAGATTTCGCTACGACGCAAAGAACGACACCCTAAAGTGCCCGCGTGGAAAGACCCTCAGACCGACCCGACCGGTCAAGCACGGTCGGTTCTTCTATTCCAAGGCAGCGGACTGTCGGGGATGCGATCTGGCAAGGCTGTGCCTCTCGAAGGGGCGGGCAAACAAGGCCGTCGTTGTAGGGGACGATTACCCGGCGCTCCTGCGAGCCCGAAGACGCCGTGAGAAATGGACCGAGGAAGACCGGCGTCTGTACCAGCGGCATCGCTGGCGCTCAGAGGGGTTCCATGGCGAGGCGAAGAGCTGGCACGGACTCGCCCGCGCCGTTCGGCGCGGACTCTCCAACATGAAGATCCAATCCTACCTCACGGCCGCCGCCATCAACCTGAAGCGGCTCGCGGCAGCCCTTTTGCGACTGTTCTTGCTCATGACTTCACCCCAGGCACCTATCTGCGAGCTGAGGAACGCTTTCAGCCGCCTTCTACTCCAGCAGACGTTCATCAACGTGCGAAAAGCTGCCTGATCAGCCGTGGGCGACTTCTTCAACAGCCCCAGGGTTCACTTCATGCGCAACGCGCTGGCCCATGCGGGTAAGAGCGGACGGCGGGTCGTCTCCGCCTTCATCGCCACGGTTTTCGCTCAGGACACGCCGGACGCGGCAAGCAGCCAATGGCGCAATGTAGCAGACCAGATCAGGCCGAAGGTGCCGAAACTCGCCACGCTGATGGATAGTGCCGAACAGGATGTGCTCGCATACATGACCTTTCCCAAGCAGCACTGGGCAAAGCTTCACAGCACAAATCCAATCGAACGCCTTAACGGCGAGATCAAGCGACGCACTGAAGTCGTCGGCATTTTCCCCAACGACGACGCAATAGTCAGACTGGTCGGTGCCTTGCTCCTGGAGCAGAATGACGAATGGGCCGTCCAGCGGTCCCGCTACATGACACTGGAAACCATCGCAACAATGAGCGATGATCCGCTTATCAGCCTGCCAGCAGCAAGCTGACACTCATCCGGCCCTCGGGAATGAGCCGTGGTCGTCTAAGCTACACCACGTCCTGGGACACGATCTGCGAAAATGCGAAGGAAGGTTTGAACTCGACCTCGTCAGCCGAAGCCGAACAGGCGAGGGCGCGGTGGCGAAGAGCCTGCCCGCCTGCGGGCGGAGAATGATCTGGCCGATCATCTGGCCAATTCCGCTAGCGTTTCGTCGCGCGGCCCGTATGAAAATGGTGGCGTCGATTGCCTTGGGGCTCAAGCGGAAAATGGTTGGTCGCGACAAATTTTCATCGTTCTGCACCGATCCGTATTGTCTCGAACATCGTCTATGGATCTCCGTCGCGAGCGTGCTCTCGATCAGGGCGTGTGCTTCACGGAGCATCATGATTGCTCTGGAAAATCGCCGTCGTTGGGCAAGCCTCGCGTGAATCAATGGCCAGATATCGTTGTCGACAATTAACCGATGCGCAATGTGCCTGCCTTATCGAACAGACCGATCCGTTAGGGGAGGCATCGAATGCGCGTCGTTGATTTTTTCTGTGGTGCCGGCGGAATGAGCTGCGGGCTTTACCAGGCCGGCATGAAGCCGGTCGCGGGTTTTGACATCTCGGAGGCTGCTCTGGCGGTTTACGCTCAAAACCTGTGGGTCGATCATGGCCGGATGGGTAGCATCTCGGATTTTGCAAAGATCGTGCCCCAACTGCTCCGGCTGAAGCCGACCCTGATTGCCGGCGGGCCGCCATGCCAGGATTTTTCGGCGGCAGGCCAGCGCACGGAGGGAGAGCGAGCCGATCGGACCCGCGATTTCGCCTACGCGATCGCTCTGGTCCAACCTGAATGGTTCATCTTCGAAAACGTCAAGGAGGCACCGGATTCGAACTCCTACCGCGATGCCCGGATTGTGTGGAAGGCGCATGGCTACGGGCTGACGGAAGTCCAGCTCGACGCCTCCCATTACGGTGTCCCGCAGAGACGCAGAAGGTTCTTCTGTATCGGCCGCAAGCACGAGGTCGACGGCTTTCTCGAACAGGATATTCTCGCCGCCGCATCAGCAAGACCGATGACGCTAAAGGATGCATTCGGCGATCGGGTCGCCGATGCCATCTATGTCTATCCGCGCAGCCTCGAGCGCCGGCGGCTGTGGGAAACGTCAGAACCCGGTCCGACGGTGCGCAGCACCTATGCTCGCGGCAAGCCGAGGCACTACAAGGGACATCCGAAGGACGCCACGGGTGAAGTGACCTATCTCGACCGCCAGATGGTTGCCGATATTCAGGGGTTCCCGCCGGAATGGGACTGGTCGGGCCAGAAGGCGGCGGACGTCAACCTGATGATCGCCAATGCGGTTCCACCGCCGCTTGCCAGGGCGCTCGGGCAGGTGATCATGGCCCGCCACGACGGCAAAAGCGTGCCGCCGATGGCGGAAGGTTTTCCGGAATATCTTGCTGCGCAGGGTCTGGAGGATGCTTCGGTTCGCAACGTCGTGTCACGCCTCAAGCGGGCGCGCAATCTGCTGAACGGCCGAGACTATGCCGACATCGAGCTTGCGGTCAGGGAGATCGAGAAGGCGCCGGGATTTGAACGACTGGGCACCAAACAGCGGAGCGACCTTCGTTCCGCCCTCAGGCTCTATGCCGAATTTACCCGCAAGCCCGACGGGCCAAGGGAAAGCCCAAGAGCGATGTGGACGCGCGTGCGTATGGAGAAACGCACCCTTTCTCCGGCCGGTTATATGGCTCGGATCAGACCCAGCCATCTGCCGCATGCCCGCAAGATCACGTTAGACGGCGGCTCCGGCTGGCGGTCTGCTGATATCGGTCACGACGATGTCGCCATGCGAGAACGGGAAGACAGCTGAGCCACTCCCATGGCGGCAGGCTGCGCCCGCATGGCTCGACGTCGCCGACGGCGTAGACATCAAGCGACCGCCTCTACCGGCTTTCCATACATCCGATTCAAAACCGAGAAGTAATGGGGGGAGGGGATCCGCCTATTGCGGTTTGTGACCGGCACCTGTGATGTCGCTGACCTTCACGAGATCCGATCGCCGTGTCCATCCGGCGCATGAGCTCCGTGTTGGCCTCGCGCTTGTCGAAGCCCTGGTCGACCAGAAGCTTTTGGGCACCCATGACAATATCCCGAAGCGTGAAACGATCCGGTTCGTCACCATGCAGGTCAGCGGTGAGAAAGGCGGCGACGGAGGCAGCGACCGCGCGATCGATCACCGATGCTTCCGGCCGGCCGGCAATCCGGCGTCGCTCACGCCACCGCTCAGTGCGAAGGCGGTTCCGTCCGCTGGTCGGATTTTTCGGTCTGGGCTTCGCATTTCTTCGTTTGATCGCCTCCGATGGCATCACTGCGGGACGCAAGTCACAAACAACGCCCCGTCACTACCCAAAATAATCTGCGGCAAATCGAGATGAATTGCCGGCAAGTGTTCACGCCTTTCCCGCAAGTGCTGCCACAGGCACGCAAGGCTCATCTTCCGCTCTCCGACCGGCACCACGGTCGACATGCTCATTTCGCGGCGAGGCCGTGACGAAGGCGCGGAACTCGGCAGCCTCCCTGTCGATCAGATCGGTAAAAGTCCGCGGTGCCGACGAATGCGGAGGGTGCCCGTCCAGAAGTGCCTTGTTGACCGCCCAGACCCAGACCTGAATCGTGGCGAGGTTCTGCAAAGCTGGCGGCTGCAACCTGGCAAGCAACAGGCTCTTGTCGACCTCGGGCGGCAATCCGAACCAGAAGCTGTATTCATCGGCGGCCTCGCTCAACTCCTCGTCCGAGGGCATTGACGATCTGAGAGCGACCTCGGCCTCGGTCCGGCTGACCCGGATGCACAGCCGGCCACCCTCCGGATCTGATGCCGGAACGTCAAGAACACCGACCTGTCGGGAAAATTGGCTGGCGATGCGGGTTCCAAAGGCAAAGATGATGTCGGCGATCCCGCTGGCCAGGTGGTAAATTTGCTCTGGCGATCGGGTGGCGGTTGCTGTCGGCGGCATGGATGGCTCCTGGTCTGTGATGGATAATGCGAATTTGGCGCGACCGAATACGGACTCGGTCAGGCTGCCGCGAAATTCGAAGTTGGCACTGCGGGGTTACCTGTGACGGGAGATGTTTCCTCGAAAACTTTCGAGCAAGTCGCTTTCTGGACGATCCGCGAGACCGGATCTTCGTCACCAAGCTCCCAATCGCTGCCTTCGAGAACATGGCGAACCATCATCCCGGCGCTGTCGATGACGCCGGCATATTCCAGCCGCAAACTAAAGTAATAGGCCGCCTCGACCGCGCGCACGACGTCCGACGTCTCTGTGGCAAAGAGGGAAGGGGCGGTGACGATCGACACCTCTTTCAGGAGTTCATCGAGATACCCCAGCAACTGCGGGCGGATTTCCAGGGTCGCGTCGCTCAGGTCCAAACCATCGCTGGGCTTCTCGAGATCCAGCTCGAATGCTTCCGCGATCCCGAGTTCGCGGCAATGCCAGACATCGCTGTCATAGGGATGCTGCCGCTCGAGGTGGTCGAGGCAGATATCGGATTCACTGTCGTCACCCCATGCATGGATGCAGGTGCCATCGCGTTTATTGGCATATTCCCACCAGGACTGGCAGGTGAGTTTCTCGGGTGCGATCTCGAGATAGCCGTCAGGGTCTCCCCGCTTTCGTTGCGCGATGAAGGCAACGGCTTCGTCGTTTTCGAGGACACGCGCGACCGGGTGATAGTCGTTGGAGTTCTGAACCACATAAAGCATCTTCTACCCTTTCAGGCTGATGGAAATCCGGGAGCGGGGCAGGCGTGCCGCGTGGAGACGGACGTCAGGGGCCACCGATATCAAAAGGCTGTCCGGCTTATGGACGGGGCACAAGCGGGGGAGGGCGGAAAAATCGCCACCGTCAAATCTGCTGTCACCCGGTGCGAAACAAACCGCCGGGTAGCCAAGTAGAAGGGGGCAAGCCGACTGTGGACCACGCCACAAATAATTCCTTCAATCCACAATTGATCGGCCGCGATGTTTTTGCGACAGGGGGCAAGCGCCGCAGATCATCCGACCCGGATCAGCGGAACCCTCGTCTCGATCGGCTGGTGAAGCGGGCCCTTGTGATGTTCGAGGATCCAAGTCCGTCGCCGTTGCAGACGGCCCTTCCCGCAGGCGACGTTCTTGAAATACCCCGCAACCACGATGTGCTTCGAGAGCGTCTTGCCGGAGGCGCTTGTGCGCAATCCTCCGGCATCACGCTGCTCGGCGGTCAGTCGCTCGACACGGAAATGGCATCCCACGTACGTATCGGCAACCTCGGCAATCTCAGTCGCAAGGCAGGAAGGATCGCTGCTCTGTTTTGTCTGTCGCCGTGAGGTGGACGCGGAACTCCGGGCGGAACGGGAAATGCACGACAGACAGGTATGAACCAGGCGCGTCAGCTCGTTGCAGATCCTGTTCCAGTCCGCGATCACGGGAGCCTTGCCCGCAAAGATGACGTTGGTATACGGCTCGGCGATACCCCTCGTGACATACCAGCTCACGACACAGGTCTCGGCGAATTCTCCGGTCGGCTCAAGCACCGCCGACCACTTGAACCGCTGAGCGTCCACGACGGTGATGATGACCATCCGGGCGCCAACCTCGCCACACGAAAGGATCGTCTCACGCGGAAACTCGATATAAACGCTTTCGCGTGCCTGCAAGGCGGTCATGGCGACGGCGGTGGTGTCCGAATGACCCTCAGGCTCGAACGCCGGGTGCAGGACACTCCGATCCACAACGAAGGCTGCCGCTTTGTGTGCCAGCTCGGGAAGGACGAACGGCGCCAGCCGGCGAATGAAATCCGTTTTGGCCCGTACCTTCGCGGCCGTGTCCCAGTGTCCATCGACCCTGTCGAAATTCGCGGACCGCACCGCGTCACGAGCGATCTCAAAAAACACATCCCGCCTGATCATCGAACGCGTCTTGCCGCGAGCCTGACGGTTGTTCAGTTCACGACGGGTCACCGTGGTTTTAAGGTCGATATTGTTGATCGACGCGGTTACAAAACCTTGAATGTAGAGTTCCATGATCACCCCTTTACGCACAACAGGTCCGGTTGATCAGGACCCTGCAGATGATCGTGAGAGGCGTCAAACCGGAATTGTTGCCGGTGATATGCGGGGGTCTCCTTCAGGTGAGCGAATGGACCCGGAAGACGTCTCCATGCCATGCACGAACACGAGAAAGGACAGCGCGACGAGGCAAAATGGGTCCGAACGGGATGGCTGCCCGTGGGTGCCATCACCATGCCACGCGAAAGAGGGCAGTCCGGATGACCGTGATGTCACCCGGACGTTTCCATACGCACCCTTGAGCGGCCCTCGGATCAGGCCAGGAGGTGTTCCGGATATGCCTCGGCTTCTTCTTCCAGCCGATCGCGAATTTCGAGATACGCCTGGCTCGGATGATAGCGTTTGGAAGGGGTGTTCAGTGTCCTCGTCTTCTTCCACGCTGCGTTGCTCGGCGAGCGTTTCATCGGCTGCGCGAGTTCAGTTTCGTAGTCGATCGTCACTCCGGTCAGCGCTGCGTAAAGCGCAAGCCCTACCACGCGCGCCATGACGGGCGGAAGCGCGTTGGCGATCTGTCGTTTGCGATGCTGGGTCGCCCCTGTGAACGCCCAATTGTCCGGGAACCCCTGCAGTCTCGCCGCCATCTCAAACGTCAAGGCAAAAGGCGCATCCTTCGGATGATTGCGATCGGGTGCCGACTTTGCGAACTTGTTCGGGACGATCTGGTAGGGTTCGAAACGTTCGTCACCGTGTGAGAAGAACGATGTCGCGCCTGACTTCTTCGATCCACCCGCCAGAGTGTAGATCGGCCGGTCAACGCGCCTGGCCCAGGCGTGCGCATGCGGCCAGCCATTGGCGGCGACCAGATCGACGAGTGCCTCTCCCATCGATCTTCGCATCAAGGGAATTGCCTCGGGTAGCTGGAAGCGTCGCAACGATCCGTCCCGGAACCCGACGAACGCAATCCGCTCGCGCATCTGCGGCAAACCGAAATCCGCGCCCTTGATCGTAAACAGGCGGCTCTCGTAGCCGAGGCGTTGATATCGATCATGCAGTTCGGCACGGTAATCCGTGTGCTTGTTCTCCTTGAAGCCTTCGACGTTCTCGAAATAAAAGGCCCTCGGCCTCACTACATCGATGATATCGACAGCGTCCGAGAACAGGTCGCGCTCATCCTCGCGGCCAAGGCGCTCGCCGGCGCTGGAAAAGCCCTGGCATGGTAGACCGCCAGCGACCAGATCGACGCCCGCGTAGCGCCGGAAATCGACCTTCGTCAGATCCCCTTCAATTACTTCACCGAGAAAATCGTTGCGACGCAAGGTCTCCGCGGCATGCTTGTCAGCCTCGAACAGGGCCATCGCATCAAAGCCGGCGGCGTGAAGTCCCAGAGCGGCACCGCCCGCGCCTGCACAAAGCTCTATCGAACTCAGCCGATGCTCCGGATCAAGATAGGGCGCTGGAACGGCGCTCGGCTTCGGGCGCGGGACGGTGTTCCAAGGATAGGATTTGCCGCAAAGCCACAGAATGGCATCTACGTAATACCGATCGACCAGACCGGGCTCGTTTCCATACGGACGAGGATCGTCGAGGTCTCCTGACCAGGGTTCGAAGACACCCTTGGCTATATCCGACAGGGCGGCATGCGCGCGTGCCAGCCGTGCATCGTCCATCATGCCCGTATAGCAGTCATTGTCCCAGATCTTGGAAAGGCTTGCCGTATCGAATATACCGGCAAAATCGGTAGCGGCCCGTCCGGCAATCTGCGTGAGTTTCGCCATCCTGGCGTCGATATCCTTGCTCTCGTCAGGTGTGATCGATCGCTCATCGGGAAACAGATACTCGAGATGCAGGTCCAGGAGGTCGTCCGCGAAGGGCGCATATTGCGCCCTGAACGTGGTGAGCGACTGATCGGTCCTGCGGCGGGCCGTCTGGCTAAGGTAGGCTGCCTGACGCTTGAGTTCCAGTTCTTTCGGTGATGACGGCTTCTCGTCCCGGGTCAGGGCGAGGATCTCGCGGCTGCCGAGCAGGGTGCCGGAGCGGATCTTCTCGGCGGCCTTGATGCGCACCGAGCCCGGCTGGCGCGAAAGCGTCTTCAGCGTCGAGAACGGCATGGAAAGTCCGCGCAACGCATCACGCTCGGCGGCCGGCAGCCTGGCAAGCGCGATATAGCCCGCGGCGTCGGCTCCGAACAGGCCGAGTTCGCGCACCAGGTATGCCTGGAGCTTGCTGGCCGGCGATACGGTGGCGATTTCGGCGAGGATATCGGCAATCGCAAATGTTGCCTTCCGGATCGTCTCCGACTGTGTCCTCAGCTTTTTGTTGGCCCCCTTCCAGAACGCTCCGTCCGCCTGCTGCACTGCTTCAATCTGCGTCATGACCACTCCCGAATTCATCTGCAACGCAGACATAGGAGCTCAGCCGTTTAAGATGCGCGAACGGGAATGCTTAATGAAATCAATCGGCAATGGCTTCAATTCGGCCGACTTCGGTGAGCGTCGCGAGCCACACCAAAAAAGTTGCCATACCCGCTAGACGTGCAGCGCGATGCCGGGCAGGTTGCCTTCGTCATCAACAGTCTGGAGTTAGACATGACCGCCACGCCATACCTCAAGCCCTCGATCCGCGACAGTTTCGGGCCTCTCGCGAAGATGCAGGACGATCTCACCGATGGCTCGATCAACCCCGTGACGCCGGTTGCGGACCTCGTCAAGCGTTACGAGACCGATGCGTTCAAGGTTAAGCATGCGTTGCGCAAGGCACTCATCAATCACGGCGTATGCAACGGGCAGGTTCTGGTGATGCTCGATCCGGGCGAGACCCGGGTACTCGCCGTCACATCGGATCCTGTAGAAGAACTTGGCACGGCGGAGATGGCGGAAGCCGGGACCCGGCTTGTGGCGGAATTTGTGAGCAACCCGGGACAGAGCGGGATCACGAACAAGGCCGTTGGATTGAAGAATGCTCCAATGCCCTGCCCGGTCTACAGCATGCCGGCATTTGACTACCGTGTGGTCCACGGC
The DNA here is from genome assembly GCF_003938925.1 of Agrobacterium sp. FDAARGOS_525. NCBI lineage: Bacteria > Pseudomonadati > Pseudomonadota > Alphaproteobacteria > Hyphomicrobiales > Rhizobiaceae > Agrobacterium > Agrobacterium sp. FDAARGOS_525. The sequence goes on from NZ_RKIU01000008.1 coordinate 135,551, forward strand.
GCGCATGTGGCGGCCGTCGGCAACTACGTCTGTGACATTGCGGTACCGCTGTAGGCGTCGAGCCTGGTCGTGGGCTTACGCAGGATGATCAGCGGTTCGTGCCTCGGGCGCATCAAAGCTCCGCCTGAGACTTCAACCACATGGGCGGAGCTCATTACTTGCATTATTGCGGCGCCGCCCATTCATCATTCCAGGTCGCATGTCATGCGGCCGAACGGATGTCCGTCTCGGTGAAATCACTGCCCTTGCACAGCAATGGTTCGCCGAAATCCTTTGCAAGCGCGTAGGCAAAACAGTCACCGAAATTCAGCCCGGCTTTGTGTCTGCCCTTGCCAAAATCGAGGAATGCCTGCCGGGCCAAATGGCCCTGCTCGACGCTCACCGGCTCGATGCCGATCGCTGCACGGCGGACGAAGGCATCGGCCTGCCTCATGCCTTCCGGCCCGAGCTGCCTTTCGATTACCATGGATAGTTCCAGATAGTTTGCCGCGCTGTTCCGGGTGGTCGCGGAATCGTGGATCAGTCGCGTGAACGCGACGGCTTCCGGCTCGCTGCAAAGGATCGCCACCATGGCGGATGTATCGATAATCATTTCGGCAGGCCGTTCTCGTCATAGAGGAGTTCAGCGTAATAGGTACAAGGCCGCTTCAAATGAACCGCGGCCCTGTCGGCGATCGCCATAAGCTCTTCAACTGAAGCCCTACCTCTCTGTTTCCAATGTGCGCATATCTCTGACGCAGAGCATCTATCACGAGCCTTTGGACCTGATGGCTACAATAACAGTCCACTTTTTTTGAACCCAGAAATCCCGGAACGGCCCTCCGCCGGTGACGGCAGCTTGCCTCACGCTCCGCCGCAACAGTCTGAGTTCAGCGAAGAGCGATACATGCGCCCTCCGTCAAACAACGTGACAACACCAGTTCTGTCATTCCGCGATCCGGCCATCGGTGACAAGGGGCAATCCGTGCAAAGTCGGCGGCAGACCAAAGGAAGATAACCCGGGTAGAGGGATGATAGACGTCAGGCCTTCGAACGCCGGATAGGCAACCTCGACGGAACGGTTTCACTCCCCGGCCAGCGGGCGCTCCAACCCTTACGCTGTGATGCGAGGCCCGAGAGAGCCAAAGGGCCGTCGAGATCCCTATCCGTGTACTCTCTTAGAGTATCCACCGGTGATCGGCACACTCCGCCCTTCAGTCGTGACGGGTTGTCAATGTCTTTGGACTTCATCCTGACCAGAATACCATTGTTCCGGCTGCATTGCAGCACTCGGGGGACCGCAAATTCGGCGATGAATTCTCCGACTACAACCTTGGAGCAAGCCGTTTCCCTGGATCCAACGTCGCGCAAGATCTTAGCAAAATCTCCGGCGGTCATCGCCTTCTGATCAATACCGGATCGTCTTCCTCGCCCTCATCCGCGGCATGGTTGGTTGCCATTCGGACAGCCTGTCATGCTGTCGCCGCTGCCGTTATTTCCAAATCCTCATCCATCCAACGGACAAACGTTCTCGTGCCCATCAGCGTTATGTCGGCACGTACTGCCCGTACCGCATCACGGCCGTTGGGATCATCCATGACAACAATAATCTCTTCATGCTGCGCGAGGGCCGATTTGAAGTCCTGGACAGCCGAAAACACGCTGCGTTCTCCCCTATCCGTCCAATCGGGATGCAAGTCTTGAGGCTTGCCGGCCCGCTCCCAGCATTTCTCGCTCATACCGTCGACCTTCGGTCGTCGCGAGAACCTTGATTCGATATCGGTTGCGTTTCAGCCACTGAGCCACATAGGCTCGATCATCTCGCCGCTGGTCTTGTCCTTCACCAGGGTCACGGACGGCTTCGGCGATCACCATATCGGTTATCGTCACCTCACATCCGGGCTCAAAGAACCAATCCAGCGCCTCGATGCTACCAAGGAGGGATAGAGGCGTGTTCTCCATGATCAAAAAACGTGGCGACCTCTGATCTTCTGTTTGCGGCTAGTCGATCATCGCCTATCCCCGCCGAACAGGCTTCTAACCCTGTCCAGCTCGACCTCGACCGCATCGTCATTGACACCGTTGATCGCCTCCTCGGACATCTGGGCCGCGACGTGCCTGAAGTCGCTCACGTCGTAGCCGAGAGGATCTGGAACATGGCGAACGACCACAGGTCTGCGGAGGAGAAGCGCGGCTGGGATCGGCTCGTGGGCCATGCATTTGAGGCGGCAGTATTGTTCGACGGACAGCATGACGTTTCGGGGCTTTCCATGAGACGTCACCACGACACCCTCCCGTGATGCTGCCCGTTGAACGTCGCCGGTCTGCCGCTGCAAATCGACCGAGGTGAAGGACTGCATAGGAGCATCTCCAAAAATACATGTTTTATGTAATTTATCGCGACGCGTGGCGTGGGCAAATATCTTGTCCAAAATTCCGCCCGCCCAGGCTACATCCGCCCACTCCACGACCCGACCGTTGGCGACAGGGGCAAGCTGGACGGGACAGTTCCACTTCCCGGCCGGCCGGCGCTCTACCCCTCACATCGGAGCGAGGCACGAAAGAGCCGAGGGATCGGCGAAATCGCTGTCCGTGTATTTCCTTAGAGTATCCACTGGTGATCAACGCAATCTACCCTGCCGCCGTCACGGGTTGTCAACGGGTTCGGGCACCATCCTGATCCGGAAACTGCCCGTTCCGGCTACATCGTGGCGCCGCGCGAATCAAAAGTCTCCTGTCCGCACCGAATGCCTCTTGTCATCTTCGCCTCGACGCCGAACCATCAAAGGGGAGAGAGGAGGATCCATGCCCGCACCGCGATTTTCGAACTTCAGGACACGCCTCGAACGGAGAGCAGCCCGTCCGGGGACCGGTGCCAACAGGGTTGGCGTGCGCGGAAACCTTGCCGCAGTTCTTGATCCGAAGTCCGAACAGGCAGCGGACATTTCCGTCGAGCGTGCGGCCGTGCTGATCAGGACGCTCCGCTACGCCGGAACTTGCGATAGCGCGGAATCTGCAGGAGCAGTGACGGAAACCTTGGGCGCAAAAACAATCGCGCTTTATGAGTACTTGATGGCCCATGCACGGCGAAAGTTGGTCGAGCAGACCGAATTCACGGTGCCATTTTCCTCTGTGAGGGCTTTCCTGCAGGTCACGCGGACGGCCAGGATCAGGGAATATATGGCCGATCTCACCAACACACGGGTGAGCTACAACTTCATGGCCAGAGACGGAGTTGAGCCAGGCCGGCGGCATGTCCGATTGCTGCAATGCTCCGAGGACGTTGACGCTTCTGGAGAACGTTGCATCCGATATTCTCTGCCCGACGTCGTCCGGCAGGCGATCCTCGCCGCGAAGGGATACACCTGGCTCGAACTCGCTCCCTTCGCCAAGTTTTCCTGCAAATACGCCGCTCGGCTCTATCCTGTCCTGGCCCTTCGCGCCGGCATGTCCTTCGAACGGCCACATCCGATCAGCGTCACTCCGGAAGAACTTGCCGACCAGCTCGGCTGGTCATACGAACCGGGAAAGTTCAAATTCTCGAATTTCGAACACCGCTGCCTGCTGCCGGCGCTGGCCGATATCAGTCTTCACGTGCGCCGTTTCCAGGTGATCGCTTATGACCGGATCGAGGCGGACACCCGCGGACGTCCGGTCACCCGGATCCTCCTCACCGTTTCAAAGGCCAGCAGACCCCTCTCGGAGCGGCAAAAGGCCGAGGTTTCGTCGCAGCAGGTCACGATCCTGAAGGCGCTGATGATCCGACGCGGCATGGATCTGGAAAAAGACCTGCCGCCGATCGGCATGCTCGCGAGGGCTGCCACCGTACTCAACACCGACGTCATCGAGACGGCAAAACGCTGGGCCGATGCCCTCGATCGCGCCCGCGAATCCCCGGCGCTCAGCGTTGGACAAACCGTCCTGTTCGACGGCCGTGAACTGATCGCCGCTCTCGAGCACCGCGGCGTCGGACATGCTTTTGAATTGTGGATGCGGGATCCCGAGGAGCCTTCTTGTGTTTCCGGCAGATACGATCTGCGGAACCTTCCACCGCTCGATCCCGACTATGTCGAAGTCGAGATGGAACCCGATGCCGGCAGATCCACACGCGATGTGCTCAAGGACTTCATCAACTCGGTTTGTGATCCCGTGTAGCGCGTACCCGTCATCCGATCGGATGACATTTGCCCTTCGCTGATATTTTCTCGTCTGACGTCCATTTTTAGGGCTCACAACCGCTCCGGGTCCTATACAAGGATCCGGAACAAGGACTACACCGATGACCGCAGGACTCCGAATAGACCGAATAGCCGCCTGACCCCTTGGCGGGGCACCGCTTTCGCATGTCTGTTTCCGGAGTCTTTGCATGTCTTGCTTCACGGCAAAATATTACACCGCCGATCTGCACCTCGGCCACCACGGAATTCTCCGTCACTGCCCGGCGACCCGTTCGTTCGGCACCGTCGAAGACATGGACGCCAGGATCGTCGCCAACATCAACGAGCGCGTCGGTCTCGACGACATGCTCTACATTGTCGGAGATTTCGCATTGTCCGGCGACGCAGACTATGTCCGCCACCTGTTTCACCAAATCCGCGGTCGCAAGATCCTGATCCTGGGCAACCACGATCTCGACAGGCAGGGGCGCGTGAACAAGGTGATCCGCGATCTGCCATGGGATCGGCGGCCCCTGGCAGCACTTGAAACGACGGACGACGGCTGCCGTCTGTATCTGCATCACTATGCCTGCCGCACCTGGCCCGCCGCCCATCACGGCAGCTACCACCTCTATGGACATAGCCACGGCACCCTGCCGCCGCTCGGGCGCAGCCGCGATGTCGGTATCGATTGCCCGATCGCAAATTTTTCGCCGATGACCTTTGCCGAGATCCGGGAGACGCTCGATGCCTGACACTTTTCCGCTGCGGCCCGATGCCACCTGGTACAACCACCTCATTGCCCGCTACGGCGATGCCGTCCCGCCGATCGAGCATTTGCAGTTCCGTCGCGGCCTGCAGGTGATCGTCGATGACCTGCTTCATGATCTCGATATCGCCGACCGGTTTTGCGCCTCTCGCGTATACGGCATTACGACGCGGAATGCGGGGTTTGTCGTCATCGACATCCGATATTCCGACGGCGCCACCGAGGCCGACCGCCGGATGTGCAATCGTATCGTCGAGCGGGCACAGGAACGGCTTTGCGAGGCATGCGAACATTGCGGCAGGCCCGGCGAGATCATCGCAAAGACCGGGCTCGAAGCCCTCTTCGACGACCTTAACGCCGTGCTTGGCGATCGTTTTCTGTGCACCGAATGTCACCAGAACTGTAGCGGCCGATGACGTCCGAGCAGAAATTCGCGATCGGCTGGCTGGCGCTTATCACCGACCTGCGACTGACCCTGATGCGCGAGTTTCCGGGTCTTTCGGTGCTTGAGATGAACGGTGACCGCGGCTGGCTTCATGTGCGCTGCGACGATCGTGATCTGACACCCGCCCGAGCGCACCCGTCTCGACCGGATGATCCAGGAATCCGTCACCCGGTCGCTGGCGACCTGAATGTCCTGCGGCTGCGGACACGGCCGCGACCGGGAAGGGCGTCGCGAGGTTACCTATGCATGCGAAGCGGGATGTGACATGGGCAGTGCACCAAGCGAAGTCGACTTGGAATCGGCGCCGCTGATCGAGGGCTGGGAGCTTCAGGGAACGGTATTCTTCGGAGAAAGGCAGCAGATCCACGGGTGGTTTTTCGGGCATCCGGGAATTGGCGACGGCCACTACGGGCACTCGTCGCTTGTCGTCGAGATCGACAACAACATCCGGCCCCGTTGGGCACGTTGTGAAACGCGTATCTACCGGCTCGGCCGCAGCTACCGGCCGGCCGAGCGCGAGATCCGGCTGACGGCACACCGTCTGAGGCAGCAGCCTCTGGCAAAAGGCAAGGCGCCGGGTGGCAGCGCCGACGTCCAGGCCCTGTGGGATCTGCTGCAGGCGTCCGGGAACTACGAGCACGCGTGGCTGGCGAAACTCTGGCAGGCCTACCTCATGGAAAGGATGCACTGATGCCGATAAGCGAATATCCGCGCATCAAGCTTGACGATCTAGTCGAGGATTTCCCCGGCGTGTTCGATGCCGCCCGCCATGTCGACGTCGGGATCGGTCGGCCACCGCTTGTCAGGGCTTTTGTCAGCGAAACCCTGCCGCACGATCCGTCGCTGGCGGTTCTCGAGATCAAGGAGAAGTGGGGCGGAATGCGGATCTGGTGCGAGACGCCGGTTCTGCAAGCGAGGCTCGCAACAGGCAAGGTCGAGATCAAGAGCGGCCTGACCTGCGAGGTCTGCGGTGCGGCCGAATTGATCCGCCGTCCGCCACCGGGCCGTTACGCCTGGTGGCGCTGCCTCTGCGACAACCATGCCTCCGATGATCAGAAATCGTGGGGTACGCACGGTGCCGGCCGGATGGACGGGATGTTGCAGTGCCAGGGCGGCTGGTACCGCTACGACGAAATCACCGATGCGATGCTGCCGACCGCACCGCCGGAAGGATGGGGCCGATGACGCACAGATGGGAAGATCTGAGCAAAAAATATCCGCGGCTGATCCCGGCATGGTTCGGGTTCCAGTGCCAATTGGGCTGGCTGCGGATTCTGGATGACTATCTCGCGGTGATTGATCGCAAAATGCCGGTGAGCGCGGCCTACGAGTTGAGGCAAGTGAAGGAGAAACTTGGCACGCTGAGGATCTATGACGCGTCCTACGGCGAGACGCTTTCATCTGTCACGGCGATCACCGACGCGCATCGGCTGGCCGAGGCTCGGTCCCTGCACACATGCGAATATTGTGGACGGCGCGGACGGTTTCGCAAACGCGACAGATACCTGACCGTCACCTGCGACGACCACGCCGTCCAGCATGGCGTCATGGCGATCCCGGAAGAACCCGAACCGCGTGACTATCGCCAGACGCACGAGGGCTGGATTGTCTATGATTCGGATCTTGATGCGTTTGTTGAAACCGAGGCACCGGACTGGGCATGATGAACGGATTGCTCCGTCGCCGCCGCGCAAGTCTCGGCATTGCGCGCGCAGGCGCCATCGAAACCATGGATCGCAAAACCTTGCTGTCCGAGGCCGTCCGTCGCTGCCCGGATATGGAGCCCAACCTCGCGACCGACTGGGTCGCTGACGACGAGACCTGCCGGCGAGCGGGATGGCTGTTGGTCGAGCACACCGGGACGCTGTTTCATCTTGGTCGCCGGCTGCTGGAACTGTCGGCGCCCGGCGGGGCCTTGTTGCCACCGCTGGAGTTTCGCCTGTGCCGAAAGACCGAGCCCTCGGCAGCCGAACTGATCTCGGCGCCGCTGCTGGAGCCATGGTCGCTGGTCCTGTTCCAGAGCGGCGACCGGCCGGCCTGCTGGAAGCTCGGCGAAATCGTACATCATCCGGATCATCATCAGCTATGGGTGACGACCTGGCTTTTGTACCTGCATCGGGAAAAACAGATGGCCCACACGGAGGAGGGGTGGGTGCGGCTCGGACAGAGGATGCCGGCATGAGGAAGACTTTTGAGGGAAGACAGGGATTGGCTCGCCGCGCATGAGCCGAACATGCGGCCAGGACTGCGCAGCATCGCTTGAGGGGTAAAATGACAAAACTCTGGAGCCAGTCCGACCAGCATTTCGAGATCTACGGAACGCCGCGGGAGTTTGCGGTTCCGCAGGCGGACATCGTCGCCAATCCGCAAGGTCATGCCGGTAAAAACCCGAACTTCAACCCGGGCCTTATCATCGAACTGTGAGCAACAAGCCGGGCCCAAACACCCGGCAACAGAGATGTCCGCATGAGCATGAATTCGGAAGATCGAAAACGATGGCTGCGCGGGGCCTATCTCGGCCGCATCGTCGAGATTGCGCAGCACTACGCGGCGACGCGGACATATTTCATCGATGCCAATTTCGTTGCCTTCGTCGCCGGCGAGTTCGAGGATTTGCGCGATCTTTCGGATGACGATCGTCAGTACCTGAGGGATCAGGTCGGACTTGAATCCTTGCGACGTGTCGCCCTATCGCGCGCAAGAGACCGCGAGGAGATCTTCGGACAGCACATCGCCGACAACGATGATGTCGTGGCTCGCGACGCCGAATTCATGTTCGACATCGGGTGGGTCTCGTGCGGGATGCTGTTTCGCGCATGCGGACCTATCCGACGTCGTGGAAAGTCCGGCTGGACGGCGGCAAGGAAAAGTTCGGCTGCCTGGTGCTTTTTGTCTCATTCGATGTCGATGCTCGGGGCGCCATGCCAGAAATCCGGCGATTGCGCGAGGAGGTCAGGCTGCGATCGCTGGCAACCTGCGACATTTGCGGGGATCCCGGCAGACTGCGGATCGGGCAGTGGGCCAAGACGACGTGCGGCAAGCATGCTGCCGTGCTCGGATCGTTCAGGGAGGACGACGGACGATGGGCAGATCCATGGCATTGGCTCGAAGACGGGCAAGACGATCCTCCCGAGGCCGCCGAAGTTTTGAAAGATCTCCTTCCTGGGCGCAAACGTCCGAAGAGCCATATTGTCGATCTCGTGCCACGAACCGACATCGCCCGCCAGATCGAGGCTGATATCGAGACCAATTATGGACGGAAGGCTGATCTGCTGCTGGAATTCATCGACAAGCTCGAGATCGCGGTTGTCGCCGCGATGTCGGTTGCCGATCACGATGTGGATTTCTGGCTGAGGTCCGAGGTCGATCGGTGGGTTGGTGTACAGCCCTTGTCCGACGACGACCGGGCGTTTCTCCGCCGCTATCTTCAAAGCCTGGCAATCGACGAACGTTGCCGGCGACAGCGGCGCGACAGCGGAGCGCAAGCGATGGCAAGATTTTTCGGCGACCATCCGGTGCTGGGGCAGGAGGCTGCTCTGCTCACGGGGCGCGAGAGAAAACTGCTCGAGGCCTATGCCGGGGACCTGACCGACGCTGCCTGCGGCAGCGTGGTGAAGGAGGGATATCTCGACCGCTATGTCAGCGACGAGGTGGCGCTGTTTCCCTTCGTGCTCGACCTGTCGCCGGCAGACGTTGCGTGGCTGCGGCACTGGCTGCGCCGCATGATCGACGCCGAATATGCGCGGATACGGGAGAGGCAGCCAAAAAGCTGATGTCGATAAGAACCGACCAAAAGGTGGACAATGCCGGATATCCTCATCGCCGCAGGCTGGCGTCGCATTCTTGTCGAGGCCCGCGGCGAGGTCTCAAGACTCCCGCGTGAATGGGATATCGAGAACGTCTCGGCGACACGCGCGCCGGACGGTTCGCTGCGGCTGGAGGCAGCCTACAACGCCTTCGACATGTCGCTGGATGAGAGTGTTGCGCACCCCTGGCGCGCCTGGCAACTGATCCGGCAGGCTGCCCGGGCACGCTCGCTTCTCACATGCGAGATCTACGGATCTGCCGGTCGGGCGAGGGGAGGTGGAAACGCTGGCCTCGTCCGGTGCGATCACCATGTCGATGTCGCCTACGACCCGAACGACAAAGAGGATCTCAGGCACTTTCTCGAGGATTATGGCGACGGGCTGGACTTCATGCAAGAAATGCAGCGGATGTCCAGGGACAGCGACGATGACACGCGGCGCTAAAGTCGATGTGGGAGACGGCTGGGCGGCCATCATCCTCAACATCATCGTTGTCGGATCAGCCTGGCCGCCAGCATGGGGATTTCGGCTTCACCGGGCCTGCCGAAATTCTGGCCGCATGCGGATCCATGTGACGACGGACGGCGATGATCCGGTATCGCTCGAGGCAACCAGCCCTCAGCCGGATCGCCTGGCATCGATCCGGCCGAACCTGAACCCGATGGACCACCGGAATGGATAACGACGAATAAGAATGCGTGTGTGACTGGCTGCAGCTCAAATGGCTGCCAATCGAAAATCCGTCCGCAGCCGAGACCGAACGGATGGACGAATACCTGGCGCTGCCGGATAGCGAGCGAAGCGCCGCGATACGGTCGATGTCCGAGGACGAGGCGGAATGGTACATCGAACTGGAGACTGCCCGGGCGCTCTATGTCGACCCTGTCGATCGGGGCGGTATAACCGCCGCCAAGCTCGCACGTTATCCCGACCGATATCGTTGGGATCCCGAAAAACCGGCGGACTCTGAACGCGGCCGCCAGTCACGAACGAACGTCCTTCAAAGATTCTCAGACAGTTTGATATTGGCAGGATCGTTCATGGTCATGGCCTGCGAAAAGGATAATGCGACGGCGTTCAACTCACGCCAGACATCGGCGACAAAGATCGGCAAATGCAGCATGGTATGCTCTCCAAGCCTTTAATCATAAAACCGTTTATGTGACATCAGGATCGGCAAAAAATGGAAGAGGTTCCAACACGGATAGAACCAGCCTTTTTCGAGGAATCCATACCAGCATCGATGGCGCAAAATTGCGGAACCAAGGAGCAATAGCCCCACTGCGTACAACGTAGCCACGCTCTTCCTACGGCTTGCGGACATAGATGGGATCCTCAGGCAGCGGATCAGGAACGCGCGATTTTCCGTGCTCGTTCACGCCGGCGCCGATTTCGATGATCTGCCAAAGGTCGTCCGCATTCTCCATACCGAATTCATGTTCCAGCATCGCGATGAACGCCCTTGTCGAAAGAATGTCCAGATTAAGATCTTCGCTCTGCCTGAGGGCTGCGCGGGCGCGTCGGTCATCGACCAGGAGAACGACAGCCTCGCTGTCCTCGACGATGGTTTCTGCCGCCTTAAGAATGTCGAAAAGACTGTAGTCGCCGCGATCAGCCCAGTCCGGCTTCAGGTCAGGATGGCTTCCACCCAACGTCCAGTTCGTCATCGCTTTCGAATATTCGCGTCCGACGGCGGTTTCAATCACCGAAACTCGATGCCTGTTTTCGTCAAACCATCCCGCTATCGTTCGACGTTGATCCGTCCGTTGATCGTCGCCAGGATCTGGATCTCGTGTGGCCTCGATTTGCACCATATCCGTGATCCAGACGTCGACGCCGGGAACGAACAGACAATCCAGCGCCTCGCGCCCGGCCATGGAGAGCAGCGAAAGCGGCGAATTGTCCGGGATGAGAAGGCGTGGCCTACGAGAGATATCGTCATCCATCATCGCATGCGCCACCGGCTCATCGCGCGATCAATCTCTTGCTCGATCTCCTCCGAGTTCCGTCCATTCAGAGCATCTTCGGCCATTCGGACGACATAGGAGGGATCGCGCGTATCGTAACCAAGCGGATCGACCGATCGTCTATGGAGTGTCGGTCGGGATTTGCGAACTTCAGCGGGGACGGGTTCCCCTGCTGCGGTCTTCAGTCGAATGAACTCTTCCGCAGACATAACCACTGCCCGAGGCTGTTCCCGGTTCGTCACCAGAACAGCTTCGACATCGGCCGCCCTTAAAACGTCACCTAAGTTCTTTTGTAGGTTGATCGAGCGAATAGTTTGCATCATACACCTCCGGGCAATTTACGTAAATTTACATATTTCGCCTTTCAGCGCAAATTCTTCATGAGAGTGGAATGGGGCTCGGCTCCGCCCCTCCCTCATGCGGCAATCGAGGCCCCGATGCCCCGGCCGCGATCCGCAGCCTGCGGCAACACTGTCTGGATAACCGGACGGATCTGGAGGCAAGGCCGCCGATCGTAAAATCTTAAGTCTGCAGGCAGTTTTGGGGCTCCCAGCGTTGCCAGGTCCCTGTAGCGTCCGGCTTCGATCCGCTGGAGGTAACACGATGACGATCTTCAACTCTCGCAATCCCGCCGGCCAGGCGGCGCTGGAACTGGGCCTGCTCACCGCCGGCATCGCGTCGACGTTCCATGACGCGCTCGCCGCCGGCATCCAGGCTGCCGACCGCGCCCGGGAGCGCCGCGCCGCCTATCAGTTCGCGTGCGACCTGGCGGAGGCCCGTGGCCGCGCCGACGAACTCGGCCATATCGCCATTCGCGCCGTCAAACATGTTGCGGCGCTCGAAGCCGAAGTCCGTCGTCTGCAGACCGCTCTCACTCAGCGCCAGGCCCATATCGACCGTCTGCGTGCAGGAGGTGGCGCGTGAGTGTTATCCCCGATCTTTCCGATGAGGGTCTGGTGAAGCAGTTTGGTGATGTGATGCACGAGATTCCGGAATTGTACGAGGCGCTGCGGCGCTTAGAGATCGAACGCCGGCCGCGATCCGGGCCGGGCGCTTTTGCAATGAAGAGCAATGGTATCTCAATGCAGGGTGCCGGCAGTGCGATACGTATCCGTGTTGGCAGCACCAGGCACCAGAAGTAGCTCGCGAAACCGGGCGGCCACCACTTGTCGCTTTGCCTCCTCGGTTTCTTCGGCGCTCGGGATTTTCAGGATCTCGGGCGCCTCCACCTCCGGCTTCGGCCTGGCATAAGCTGGTTTGACACTCCTGGCTTTCAGGCTGCGAGCGCACGCGGCCGTCGTCGACATGCTGAGCTTGACGAGATCATCGTCGCTCAACCGCAGCAGCCAGTCCTGTTCCGCCACTTCCAGCACAGACAGATCCATCGTGGCACGGCCGGCAGCGTCCGCCCGGGCGTAAAGGCGAACGACCTCGGCCGGAGACATCGCCCGGGCCATCGCGTCGGCCGCCGCCTGCTGCTGCCTTGCGAGCCGATCGGCATCATCGACGTCCGAAGTTTGTATGTTTTCGAACGCTTCCGTGTCTGGCGGCGGCATCCGTCCGAACAACCGCAGGATTGGAGCAAAAATCGCCACAAGCAGCCCCAGGACGGCGTCCAACCAAGTCAGCGGATTGAGCAAGCGCCACAGCGATTTCTTTGGTTTTTCCTTCTCCATGACGGGCTCCCTTGGCGATGAGACCAAGCGTCTCGCCGGCGTCCGCAAGTGACAAATGGCGCGAAGCCGTACGAACCCGCCCGTCCGCGATCGTTCACCTGTCGAACCCGGGATTATTCCCACTCCACCGACACCGGGTATCGAAGTGCCTTCAAGAAAAATGCATCGGACTTTCATTTTACCTCTTGCGCCCGGTTTGGTTTGCTCCAACACTTTTGATGTGGGGTCGCACAAAGGCGGGTTTTCCACAGTCCATAACCTCCTGAACAAACAGGATATTTTACCGCACGACGACCTCGGCGCGAATGGCGAAGCCATGCTCCAGGTCTCCAACAAAAGGCCATGCAATGTCGCACAAGATCACCAAGATCATCGAAGGTCTCCGCTATAGCACCCTCACGGCGACCGAAGTCTGCAACTTCGAGAGCTCCAACGGTTCGAGGGACTTCCGCTGCGAAGATACGAGCCTTTACCTGTCGCCTCGCGGGCGTTTCTTCCTGGCGGGTTGTGGCGGTCCGCTGAGCAGGTGGTCGCGCTCTGATTACGGCGGCTGCACTGGCGGTGAGGGATTAATCCCCGTCACCATCGCGGAAGCCCGCTCGTTTGCCGAGGAGCACGCCTCCGCGCAAACCATCGCAGAGTTCTTCGAAATCGAGGACGCGTGACATGCAACGCATGAGAGCACGCAAAAGCCCGGGACGGCAGAGACAAATCGATGCGCTCCTGCAGCAGACGAACCGCCACGAGATCGACATGGCGGCGCGCATCCTGACCTGCCTCGTCCGAGGCTCGTACTTTGACGCGGACGCCATCAACGAAGCGCACCCCCGTGCCCTTGAACTGGCATATCTCCACCTCGGCGACGACTGAGGAACCTGGCTGATCACGGCGGGTAGCGAATACCAACGGAGTCCAGCATGAACAAGAACGACGCGAATGCCCTGCCTCGGCGGGAGCGGCGAAGCCATACCAGTCGACTGACGGTCGATCTGCCTTCAGGGACACTGACGGCCCTCAAGATTCACGTCGCCCGGCGCGAAACTACCATTCGTGCAGTGGTGACCTCGCTGATCCAGGGGGAGATCGCGCCGGAGGTCAGCGCGAATGAAAACCGCAAGCAAATGGCCGGTCAAGCGACCCTGCACTTGCCGACACCAACTACACCGGCCGACTGGCCGTCTATTCCTCGAAAGGACCTGACGTATGGACTTGAACAAGATCGCAGCTCAAGAAGCTCTGTTCCGAGCATGCTGGAAAACACTGGTTGACCAGACGCGCAGCATTGACGAGGCCGATTGTGGCGATGGCCTCACTGCAGGTTGGTACCTGCAACTCGCTCCTACGGGCATCAGCTTGCGGCAAGAGGCAGACGTAGAGGGCAAGCCGCGGACGCTGTTGGTAAGTTTGCCCTCAAATCTGCATGTCTGGAACCTGGCCCGGGCTTTATCCTCATCGACCGGCTGCATGGCGATCTCCTATGTGCTCTTCATGTTCGGACAGTTTCCCGCCGACATGCCACGGCAGTATCGCGACGAGATCCGAAAGGCCGCCGAGGCCGTCGTGTCCCATGCCGTAAAGCTGCAGCATGACGAGGAAAAAGCTGAATTCGGCCGCAAGTCAGCGACGCGGCACTAGGTCGCCGTGACGCTTCGACCACTCTACTGAGCCTCGGGGGAGGGCGCCCGAAACCCTTTCCCCTCCCACCACACGGGATCGCTACCCGGAATCCCAGTCCTTCTCATCAACACGTGTCTTTCGACGCGGCCATTAGTCCGCGAACGGAAAGCCGCGATCATCACCTGGAATTCTCCTGATGAACCCTGCTCAACCACTCTACTCGACCGCCTATGGACAAGCCTGGTGCGGCAATTCGCTCGAACTCATCGATCGGCTTGACGATGAAAGCGTCAACCTGGTCATGACCTCGCCACCGTTTCCGCTGCTGAGACCAAAAGCCTATGGCAATGAGGACCAGACCGCTTATGTCGACTGGCTCGCCGCCTTTGCCGAAAAAATGGTGCCAAAACTCACCACGGACGGCAGCTTCGTCATCGATCTCGGCGGGGCCTATCAACGCGGCACCCCTTCTCGCAGCCTTCACATCTACAAAGTCGTTCTTCGTCTCTGCGAAGACCTGGGGTACCATCTTTGCCAGGAGTTTTACTGGCACAATACGGCCAAGCTGCCGAGCCCGATCGAATGGGTGAACAAGCGCAAGATCCGCGCCAAGGACGCCGTCAACACGATCCTGTGGCTCGGCAAATCGCCGTGGCCAAAGGCAGACGTCCGAAACGTCCTCACCCCATACAGCGAAAGGATGCGCAAACTTCTCGCGGAAACAGATAACCGCACGGAAGAAGCCGTTCGACCGAGCGGGCACAGCATGACGAAAACCATTGCACGCGATAACGGCGGAGCTATTCCTTCCAACGTGCTGGAAATTCCAAACACGAGCAGCAATGATGCCTATCTGCGCCGCTGCAAGAGACTTGGGGTGACCCCACACCCGGCCCGGTTTCCAAGATTGCTTCCGGAATTCTTCATCAGGATGCTGACCGCTCCCGACGATCTCGTCGTTGATATCTTTGCCGGATCAAACACGACCGGCGAGGCGGCGGAGAGGTTGCATCGGCGCTGGATCTCATTCGAGATGAACAGGGATTATGTCGCGTCCTCGCTCCTTCGTTTCGCCACCGACACATGCGACGACGATTTGCGCGCTGCCTATACAGCCGTGTTGGCACCGAATGAACTGGACCTTGCCAGCATGTCATCCACCCCGACGCACGTGCCGGACGCCGGCTTTCGGGAGATTGTTCATTCGAAGCGGATTTGGAGCGCGTCGCCGTTGGGTTGAACTTATGACGGCGCCGATCCGCGATAACCAAACAGTGGGCGCGAACCACATGCCGGGAAAGGCCAGAGCAGGGGGGCCAGAACAGGGCAACCTCACCAGAGGCAACGGCATCATTCTCCCCACCTTTCCGCCATGTCATTCAACCCGCTCGAAATGTTGGGAAATCGATCTGCCGAGGTTGCCGCGACCGGCCGATCTGATCACCTTCGAATGAATTCAATGGGAATCTCAGTATGCGCGTCTGTGCCCCTGCTCTCTCCAAGGCCCGTTTCGAACAACTGCTGTGCGCATCCGCCGTGGAGCAGGACGAAGAGAGGCAAGTCGTCGAGATCACGATCCGAGAGCGGATGAAGGCCGGTGGAGGCCAGTCCGCGGAAAAGAACAGTCGAGCCTCAACTCCAGGCTCAAAACTGATCTTGGGTGGCAATGGGATCCTTGCCGTTGCCTCGGTGAGTGCGCGTATCGCCATCAAATCAGTCGGACCGGCACATAGCCCCTTCTCCGCTTTTTGCGCGCCAGCATCAGGAAACGGATCGCAGCGTCCCGCTCGGTCGTGAAAACTTCGCTTTTCTCGCCGCCGCGCTTGCCGATCCGTCCCCATTGCCGCACGACGGCGATTTCGCCGAAGAGCGTCGGCTGGATGGCGAGCGCATAGTAGCGCGCTTGGTTTCTGGCGCGGTCGATCTTGCGACAATAGAGACGGTACGGGTAGAGAGCCATGCCGGCAGCATCGCCAAACCGCCCAATCCTGTCCAACGACACTTATGAATCGATCGCGCCTTTCCGATTCATCGGAGTGATGGATTGGCCATAGGAAGCCGGAAGTTCGCACGGAAAAACCCGTTGGCGCAGGACCAGGGGTGCCAATTCTTCGCATTGTTCGGGGCTGTGCCTGGAGATGATGCGACCCTATTTGTCGATCCAGCAGAGTTCCAGCATCTCCTCCTGCGTCATGGAGCGCATCATGCCGGTTATCGAGTCGCCGGTGTTTTTGGTTTTGACGTCTGCGCCATGCGCCGAGAGCCTGTCGTCGCGCAACCCCGAGCAGGGCGCAGGCGGCCTTGGCCTGACTGCACGCGGCTCAGCGGGCATCGCATCAGGAAAGTGGAACCTGAAACGCGTCCATGTAATTATATCCGCATGAAGCATGACCTCCGCTCAATCATGAGGTAATCCCCATGCGGACCGTAGATGACTGGCTCGAAGACTGGCTTGCCGAGCATCGCAATGTCAGGCTGGAAGACGCGCACCCGATGGCCAATGCCGTGCGAGCCGCTGCGCTCGCCGATGGTTATAGCCTGGAGCTACTTCGTGATGCCGGCGACGGCGACATAGAACGGTTTGTAGGTCGCGTGGTGGTTTCGCAGGTTATCGCGGGGTCTACCGTAGCGCCGCTGGAGGGGACAATCGGAAGAGTGCAAGGCGGGCTCAGAAAATGCCCTGTTCGGCTTCCACCTCAGCAATGGCCGCTTCAAGCTTTTCCATCATCCTGCGCAGTGCCGCCTCTGACGGCCTTGGATCCAATCGATCCACGCTTTTGGTCACGCCCTCCCGCGCCTTGGCGTATACCTCAAGGCGGGCTGTTGGCGTGTTTTCCGGTAGCCGGGCGAGAGTGCTGCGCAGGATGATGAGGTAAGGGTTCATGGCCTTGGACCCTACCCGAAGCATGTAAACCGCGTGTTAACCTCAAACGTGGCCGTCCAGCCTGGCGAGTATCCTCAGGGCCTCCACACGGTCAGGCTCCCAGAATTTCAGGCGGGTCCTTCCGTCCTCACCGGTAGTCACAGTAAACGCTTCGCGGTGCATTCCCATTTCGAGCAGCCGCTCTTCCACGGCGGCTATGTTTCCGGCGAGGGACGACAGCGGATCCACGACCACGTATTGAGTGCGCATCTGTGCCAGCATTCGTTCCCCCTTGCCGCTGAGGAGCCCCATCGGGTGAAAACTCTACAATCCAGAGATGCTAAGCAAGGACATGCCTGAATGTTGGTAAGCAGGTAAGGTCACCCGCTGAGGCGACAATTGATGCCGGGCGGAGCAAGTCATGAACGCACGACCAGACCACCTTTAGATGGACGAGAATTAACCGCAGGCGGGTCGCCGTGAAAGAATTCGTGGTGCCGGGATTGAGCCGGAAGCGTTGATCGGCCCGACGGCATCGCCAATGCAGCGATGATTTAAAATCGTCGACTTACGACTTTGAATTGGCCGTAATTTGGTTTAAAAACAGTCGAATGAAGGCTGAAGATTCGTCGCTACATTACTATGATCGGAAAGTCGCCCCGAAAATCCGGGAGGCGCTGGAAGATACCCGTGTTGTTCTCATTTCCGGCCCACGACAGGCAGGCAAGACAACCCTTGCACGGCAGTTCGTCGCCGACAACCGGCCATATTTCACCCTCGATGATATCGGTACCTTGGCGGCAGCCCGCAATGATCCCGTCGGATTTATCCGAGGGCTGGATGGGGCAGTTATAGACGAGATCCAGAGAGCCCCAGAGCTTATGCTCGCGCTCAAAGAAAGCGTCGACATCGACACCAGACCGGGTCGGTTCTTGATTACTGGTTCTGCAAATCTTGCGACGGTTCCCGCCATAGCAGATTCCCTGGCAGGTCGTATGGCCGTAATCTCGCTATTTCCATTGGCTCAAGCCGAAATCATCCGCGCGCCGGGCGAGTTCCTGCATCGGGTGTTTTCGGACGAACCGTTTACATCAGCAGGGTCGCCCGTCAATGCGGGAGACCTTATCGAGATTGTCCTCAAAGGGGGATATCCCGAAGTCTTGCGAAGAAAGAGTGCCAGTCGAAGACAAGCGTGGCTCGACGACTATATCTCCGTGATTCTGGATCGTGACGTTCGTGATATCGCAAATATCGACCAACTCGATCGGCTTCCGAGGTTGCTGAGCGTATTGGCCGAACACGCGGGTCAACTTACGAACAATTCCAGTTTCGGATCGGCGCTGGCGATCTCCAGCGTCACAGCTCAAAAATACGTCGGCATCCTTGAGCGCCTCTATCTTCTGAAATTGGTCTCGCCTTGGTCGACCAATAGCCTCAGCCGTCTGATTAAAACCCCGAAGATGCACTTCGTCGACAGTGGCCTGCTTGCTGCCGTGCGCGGCGATGATGAGGAGAGGCTACGGCGAGACCGGGGGCGCTTCGGACCCTTGCTCGAAAGCTTCGTCGTATCCGAAATCCTAAAGATCGCAGCCTGGACCGATCTCCGGCTATCGTTCTCTCACTATCGCACGAAGGACCAGGATGAAGTGGATCTCGTGATCGAGGACCGTCGCGGTCGGATTGTTGGGATCGAGGTGAAGGCGTCGGCAACAGTCCGTCCGTCGGACATCAAGGGTTTGCGCCAGCTCAAAGCTGCGACAGGAGATCGTTTCCTGCGTGGGCTCGTTCTCCATGATCACGATCGGGTCACGCCGTTTGATGAGAATATTTCGGCAGCTCCACTGTCAACACTATGGACGTTATAACATCACATAATGCGATTTATGGAACTACGACAGAACGTGGAGCGGTCAGCCACTGACGGGACGACCGCTTTCACGCGATGAGTGTCGGGCCGACCAAGAAGCGCCCCCAGAACCGTCTCTCCTTGCACGGTGGGCGGATGTTAGGCATATCGCCTCGCCCTCCGTCTTACATGAATGGACAAAACGACAGAGTCAGGGTGCCAAATGCTGCTCATCAGGATGGCAAAGATCGTTGTTCCAAACCGACCGCCCAGACAGAGGAAGCCGACGAGCAGCCGGCGGCACGCCCTGCACTCGGCGGCCGCAGGTGTTGGTCAGGACGGAGCACGCGGGATCGGGCCACCAGGAAAAATAGAGCACGAAAAATCGTGCATGCCCTTTCCCTGTTCGGTTCAAGGTTTTACTGCTTCAGGCATGCCCCGAAGCGGGCAGGCTTTCCGACAGCGCGATCTTCAGCTTCTCTTCTTGTTCTGGCGAAAGGGATGTCTTGAGAACCCGGCCTCGCAGACCTTCAAACTCGGCCAGGACCTTCTCAGGCTGAACCTTTCGCACAAGAACGAACAGCGCTGAGGAATTGTTTGGAATGGTCTCACCCAGTGACTTGATGAACGCATCATCGATACCGTAGTCCGCAAGTGACCCGGACAAGGCGCCGACACCGGCCCCGGTCAGGCCACCGATGGCGATGCCCGCCAGAGGATTGAGGAACAGCAGACCCACCAGGCCGCCCCAAAGCGTACCCGACAGAAGGCCCGACGTAGCGCCAAGGGCGGTCAGGTTGAGGCTCTGCTTGAGATGGACCTTCCCTTCGCCGTCACGAACAACGACCACCGCGTCTTCCAGATCGACCAGATATTCCTTCTTCAGCGCAACGAGTTTGAGAAGCACCTTGTCGGCTTCATCAACCGTGTCAAAACCGACAACAACGAGATCGGACATTATTTGCTACTCCTCTGTTATAGTCTCTTTTGTGAATGTTGCCCTTCGCTCAGGCGTGCTTACCCAACCCCCGGAGCGACGGCACTTATCGTGACAGAAAGATCGGAACCTCCGGGTTTGCCAGGAGCGTCCGGGTTGCACTGCCGAAGACGAACTCAGTGATACGGGGCTGCCCGTAGGCGCCCATCACCACCATCTCAGCGCCGAGGTCTTCTGCGTGGGCCAGAATAAGCTCGCCGGCGTTGCCGCCTTCCAGGCGGTCGAGCGTCACCTTGATGCCGTGGCGCGCAAGATGGAGAGAGATATCGCTGCCGGGGTCTTCTCCCAGCAACCGCGCAACCTTGGGCTCTGGAACAACGACAACGTGCACGGCGCGAGCGGCCGCGAGGAAAGGCATGGAATCGGCGACGGCGCGGGCCGCTTCCCGGCTGGCATTCCAGCCGATCACGATCGTTTCGGGCGCGCCGCCTTCCGGCCATGAAGGGGGTAAAAGGATCGACGGCCGCCCGGACGCGAAGATGATATCTTCCGAAACCGTGAGAGCCGTCTCCGCGCGAGCGGGTTCACGCCCTGTCCCAACAATGGCAAGCGATGCATGACGGGCATGCAGCATCAGCGCCTCGCCCGTTTCGCCTGAACATATCCTGAGTTCGCACTGGACGCCGGTTGCGGCCGCAATCTCCGCCAGGAGTGCACGCAGCCGCTCTTCGGCCTCATGCTTGCGTGTTTCGTAGGACGCTATCATGCTTCCGATCGCCGCCCCTCGAGCAAAGCCATGAGAGGGATTGGCGATCAAATCTTCTGGCACGAAAGCAACAATCAAATGCGCGTCCCATGAGCGCGCAAGATCTACAGCATAGTCGATATAAACCCGACAGATGGAAGCATCCGCTGTATCGATATAGACGACGATATCTTTTGGCGTATTCATTCCATCCCCTTGCCGACCAGCAATGGCCCTAAACTAACGATCGCCCCCCGCGAGTCAACAACTGATGATCAGCAGGGTGACGAAAACCTGCTTGCGTGGCGCGCTACAAAGATTGTCGTCCGCAGGCCTGGCTGCCGCGCGCATGCTACTCCCGACACGGTCGCTGAAGGCGTTCTCCGCTGTCGCCTTCAGGTTCTGGCTCTTCTAGCGTCCCCTCTTGCTTTCCCTCTTGCTCCCCCTTGCCCCGGCTGGCTTCGGCTGTCGTCTCCGGTGCGCACCAGATAGAGCCTGCGTCAGTTTTTTTAGCGCGACGCTTCCTTCGCACCTCCACAGTGAACGGCTTTGTTTGTCTCATCGGGTTTTACGCTCCGGATCTTTTATCAGCGATTGCGCTCGATGCTGGCGATCGCCGCAAGGCAAGCGCCAATGCGCTGAGCGCGCAGCCGGTCAACATGAGGTCGATCGCCAGCAGCGCGCCGATGATCCACAGACTGTTGACCAGCCAGCCCGCAAGGACGATCAGGGCAACGAGCACCGTGACGACGCCAGCGGCCGCGAGCCACGGCCAACCTGAAACAGGGCGGATCGCCAGACCGGCGGCAGTCCTCATAATGCCTGCCACGAGCATGCTGAGAGCCATCAGTAGTGTGAGGAAAGTGGATGCCAGGACCGGGTTCCAGAATGTCACCAGACCGGCCAGCACATAAAGCCCGCCAACCAGGAGCAAACCGAAAGTCTGGCTCCAACGCTTCATCTGAAACGCAAAGACGATATGCGCCGCACCCGCCAACAGCATCGTCGCACCGACAAAGAGGACGGAAACGATCGTGGCCAGCAAGAGGTTGGAGAGGGCGACAAGCGCGATCAGCGCCAGCACGATGCCTGCGCCCAGCAGCCATCGCCATCGTGACCGCAGCAATTGCAGGTCGGTGGCGTCGAGGCTTGCGGTATAAATGGTCAACATAAGTATTCTCCTCTAAAAAACATGAAGAAAGCTGCGCCGCGTCGGGTCAGTTTCCACCGACGATCTTGCCGGCAAGGACAAACGGGCTGGAAAGGACCGCACCGGCCGAATTGAAGACAAAGGCTCCGGCTTGCCTGAGATTCTGGGGGTTGCGGCTTCCATCCCGGCCCGAGAGCTTCGGATAGTAGGCGGCGAGACCGACGAAACGATTGTGTCGGAAGCTGTCTGAGGCCTCGATATCCGAGATGTCGATCACCTGCACATTCGCCTTGCGCGTCGCCTCTTCGACTTTCGGATCCGTCACGTCAATCCTGCCCAGGCGCTGACGTTCAGTGGACAGGAATTCCGAGACCTTGAGCGCCCTGTCATCCTGGGAAACAAGGATTGTCATCGGCGGGTTCAGCGGCCCAATCGTCGCAAGCTGTGCCTCGAACACATCGACATCGATATCGGGCGCCGCCAGCACCACCTGCAGTCGACGGATCGCCGCGTCCTTGCCGGTAAGCCGCAGCTGGCGCACGGCTTCCGTCGTCAGCCATCCACCCATGCTGTGGCCGACGAGCGTGATGGGGCCTTGCGTCTCCTTGCGTGCGAGCGTGCCGAGCAGATCCGCCAACTGGTCGCGCGAGAACGTCACCGCGTCCTTGTCGGCGACGTAGCCGCTCAGAGCGCCTTCGGACGGCCAGGCAAACAGGATTGGAGCGGCATCGACACCGGCGTCCGCCGTCATCTGGGCTATGCGATAGACGGCCTCGGTGAAATTCGTGTTGTAGCCGTGCACGAACACGCCGACGCTCGGCGGTTTGCCGTTACGCTTGCGCGTTACCTCCGCCTCGAATGTCGCCGCGTCGAGAACCCGCTGCTCGACCGTGACGAAATCCGTCTTCGGATTCGGCTTCGATTTCGGCCATTCCACATTGCCGGCCTTGTGCCCCGGCGGGATGGATATCCCGTAGCGGATGTAGCTGACCTCGCGGGACCGCCCGGACGTATAGACACCGTTCTCGTCGCGCTTTCGCGTGGTCGCCACATAGACCGTCGTGAGCTTCGCTCCCGGAAGGGTCTCGGCGGTTTGGGCAAGCAGTTCCGGGGCGGGGCGACCGGCACAGGCTGCAAGCAGGCTCGTGAGAAGCAGAAGCGTAAGGCGAAGACTGAATTCACGCATTGACTGAACCAATTTCTTGTTTTGAAGAGGCGCTGGAACCATCGCGCCTCTCGGTACGACAGAGTTCGTCCTGCCGCCGCGCAAGCGGCGACGTCGATGTAGTTTGCCGGCAGCCAGCCTTCCGGCTAGGCCGTGATGTGAAAACCGTTATCGGCGTAGACCACCGACCCCGACAGAGGCGTTGCCGCCTCGCTCGCCAGGAATGCGGCGATACGCCCGACCTCTGCGATACTCACAAGGCGCCGCGATGGCGTGCGCTCGCGCACCGTGTCGATGAGCTCGTCGAAACGCTCGATACCCGAGGCTGCCCTGGTGGCGATCGGCCCGGTAGACAGGGCATGGGCGCGGATGTCCTGCGCTGCGAGATCCGCGGCCAGGTAGCGTACGCTTGCTTCCAGCGCGGCCTTCACCGGTCCCATCAGATTGTAGTTGTCGACGACGCGCTCAGCTCCGAAAAAGCTGACGGTTATCAGGGATCCGCCTTCCTTCATCAGCGGGGCGGCGAGCCGCGCCATCCGGATGAAGGAATGGCACGATATATCCATGACCTGCGCAAAGCCTTCGGCCGAGCAGTTGACGATGCTCGTCTGCAAGTCCTCTCGCGGCGCGAAGGCGATCGAATGAAGCAGAAAATCGAGACCGCCCCATTCATTCGCTATGGTGTCGAACACCGCCTCGAGCTGGCCTGCAATGCGAACGTCGCAGCCTTGTCGTTGAGATAGGTGACCGCCAGATCGGCGCCGGCCCCTGAACGCGGCTGCACAGCCGGCCGCGATGGAGGAATCGTTGGCGATGCCGACGACGAGGCCACGTTTCCCGAACAGATCGACGAGCGCAGCCATCGCTCAGCCTCCCGAAATTCTCAAGGCCTCAGTGGCGATCACCTGCTCCTCATCGGTTGGGATCACAAGGACGGTGAGACGACTGGCAGGACTGCTAATGACCGGGCGGTTCCCGGCGTTTGCTTCAGGGTCGAGGTCGATGCCGAGCCACATCAGCCGCGTGCAGATGTCCTGCCGGATCGCCGGCTGGTGTTCGCCGATACCGGCCGTGAATACGAGGGTGTCGAGACCGCCGAGCGTCGAGGCAAGCCGGGCGATCTCGCCGGCGATCCTGAACGTGAACAGCTCGATTGCTTCCTTCGCCTGGCCCTCGTCGCTGTCCAGAAGCACGCGGCTGTCGGCGCTGATGCCCGACACGCCCAAGAGACCGGAGCGGTGATAAAGGAGATCCTCGATTTCGCCGAGATCGCGACCGGTCTTTGCCAGGTGCATGACCACGCCGGCATCGAGCGCCCCGCAGCGCGTCGCCATCGGCACGCCGTCCAGCGTCGAAAAGCCCATGCTGGTGTCGCGGCTGACGCAGTTGTGCATCGCGCAAAGGCTGGCGCCGGAGCCGAGATGGGCGACAACGACCTTGCCCGGCGCGTGCTCTGGCCAGTTCTTGAGAAGCTGGTTGGCAATCGATCGATAAGAAAGGCCGTGGAAGCCGTAGCGTTTGATACCCTCTTCGTAGAGCTGCCTCGGCAGGGCGAAGCGGCGTACGACTTCAGCATGCGTGCGATGGAAAGCCGTGTCGAAGGAGGCGGTCTGCCTGATTTCCGGCCGAAGGCGCGTGATCGCCCGGACAAGGCGCAGCGCCTGCGGCTGATGGAGCGGCGCGAGCGGTATGAGCGCTTCCATCTGCGCCATCGCCTGATCGTCGATCAGCACTGGCCCGTCGAACAGGTCGCCGCCGTGCACCACGCGGTGACCGATCGCGACGATGCCGGACAAATCGTAATGCCATGAGAGCCGGGCGAAGGCTTCGCTCAAAACCTCGTCCAGCTCGTCTCCGGCTTTGGCTTCCAGTTCGATATCGAAGCGATCCGGCCCTTCGGAAAGCTCGAAGCGCAGTGGCGCCTTGCGGAAATCGATCATTCCCTTGCCGATGCGCGTAAGGCTGCCGTCCGCAAGGGCGAACAGGCCAATCTTGACCGTGGAGGAGCCGGCATTGAAGGTGACAAGCAATTGCTCGCTCATATCGTGGCTCCCGTACCGGGCACCTGGTTGCGGGCGACGAGCAGTCTTGCGAACGTTGCCGAGGCGATGCGCGCCGAAAGCGGATCGGAGCGGCTGGTCAGCACGATCGGCACACGGGCGCCGAGCACGATGCCGGCCGCGGTCGCCCCCGCGAAATAGATCAGTTGCTTGGCGAGCATGTTGCCGGCCTCGAGATCCGGCACGAGCAGGATGTCGGCCTCACCCGCGACGGGAGAGACGATGCCCTTCGTCTTCGCCGCATCGAGGTTGATGGCATTGTCGAAGGCAAGCGGGCCATCCACACGCCCGCCTGTGATCTGGCCACGCGCCGCCATGACTGTCAGCGCGGCAGCGTCGAGCGTGGACGGCATCTTCGCATTGACGGTTTCGACCGCCGCGAGCACCGCCACGCGCGGTTCGTCGACGCCTAGCGCGCGAAGAACGTCGATGGCGTTCTGGCAGATGTCGCGCTTCTGGTCGAGTGTCGGTTGGATGTTGATTGCGGCATCGGTGACGATCAGCGGCTTGTCGTAGGCCGGGACGTCAAGCGCGAAGACGTGGCTGATGCGCCGTTCCGTCTTGAGACCAGACCCGGTGGCAACGACGGCGCCGAGAAGCTCGTCGGTATGCAGGCTGCCCTTGACCAGAACCGATACCGCACCGCCGACCGCGAGTTCCACGGCGCGCGCGGCTGCCGCATGACTATGGGGAACGTCCTCGATCGCCATATCGCCGAGATCGATCCCCGCGGCGCCGGCGGCGGCGCGAATCTTCGCTTCCGGCCCGACCAGCAGCGGCTCGAACAGGCCCTGTTGGCGCACCTCGACCGCAGCCAGGATGGCTCCGGCGGAGCACGGGTGAACGATGGCGGCCCGAACCGGTGGGAGGCTACGGGCTTCCGCGACAAAGGCTTCATAGCGGCTTGCACGTTTCGTATCCGGCAATGCGACGGAGGGCGGCGCTTCGGTCCATTCGATTGATTTGTCGGGCGCGATCACCATGGCCGTGCCGGTCAGGACATATTCGGCTTTTTGATTGGAGCAGATCGTCTCCAGTGCAACGGTGCGATTATCCGGGTTTTTCTGCACAACCCGCACGGTTGCCGTGATCGTGTCGCCGGCGGCGACCGGCTTCACAAAGCGGAAATCCTGTCCCAGATAGATCGTCCCTGGCCCCGGAAGCCTTGTGCCGATCACGCGCGAGACCAGCGCTCCTGTCCAAAGCCCGTTGGCAACGATATCGTCGAAGACGGTCATTGCCTCCGGTGCCGCATCGCCAGGAGCCGGCATGTTGCCGCCGGCCATCGCCGCCAACAGATCGATGTCGTTGCGACCTGCGACCCGTGTGAGGTTTGCGGTATCGCCAACCCGCAAGTCGGTGAAGGTATAATTTGTCAGCGAGCTGTCAGCCATCGCCCTCTCACTTGTGGAACACGTAGGCGCCGGGCGCTTTGGCAGTGACAGAGCGACTTGTGTCGGTTAGCCGCGCTCAGCGCCTCGCGCCTTCGATCATTGGCGTGGTAGGCTTCTATGTCGAGAGTGCCGTAAAGGAATTTGGCTGCCTCGATTTGCGGCACGTTCAAATGATTCATTGCGGCTCCGGACTAATTGGCATGGTAGTCGTCATGGTCTGGCATTCCTTGTCTTCGTTCATGATGAACTCGACGACCTGAGAGACCAGAGCCGTCAGTTCACGATCATTTCCGCTCTTCTGGAGGGCCGGAGTGCCGATAACGTGACGAAGGATGCTAACCCCGGCCAGGAACGCGGCGACTATTGCCGCGCGCTGCTCTGACACGACCGGGCATTTGGAAGCGAAAGGTGTGACGAACCCGTCGTCGATAAGCTCGCGAAAAACACGTGAAGCCTCGGGGCTGGAAAAAGATCGAGCAAGGATGTCAAAAGGCCGGATTTCGTTGGCGCCTTTTTCGGCAAGCACGTCTTCCGCCAGCGTCATATGCAGCTCACTTGCCTCACCGACGAGCCAGACCTCTGGACGTATCATGGTCTTGACGGCTTCCCGGAACAACTTCTCCTTTGATCCGAAGGAGCGATGAACATAGGCCATGTCGACGCCGACATCGGCGGCAATGTCTCGCAGCCCGGTTTCCTCGTAGGAGTGGGTGGAGAAGCGCAAAATCGCGGCTTTCAGGATGCGCTCCCGGGTGGTATCGTCCGCGGCGGGACGGATCAGTCGCTTGGGCATACATCTCTCCAGATTGACGGTAAAAGGGTTATCGGCATAACAGCCCCCGGTCAACGACTGATGACTGCCATCTCCGAACGATGGAAGTGGACTACTGTTCCGCTCTGTCCACGCGTCCGGAAGCGTAGTGCAAGATCGTGATTCTGAACACGCTAGTGCTGCGAACGTATGCCAAGCCGGAGTCTGTCATCAGCTGGCTACTGTGCAATCTCGTGGTCGTCCCCGCCTAAGTGGTTCTTGAATGAGACGTCTTCTTCGATCTTAGATTGCGCAATTTTCCTACTTCGCTGTTTTTCGCTGGAATCAAAAGGCGAATATCAAGACATTGATCACCGATGGTTGCCCCCGGGCATTCTTCTTTCTCGTGATTGTGTCATCCTGAATCAGGACATTGTTGGCATGAGCGTGCCTGGGCGTCGCAGGCAACACCATCGGCTTGCTTGCCGCCTGCATGATCGACGGTTCTGCCGCGTCAACGCTCTAATCATCTCCGCTTTCGTCGGCTGATGGCGTGCCCGATGCCGACGGCGGGCGACAGTGCCCGCTCCCGGCATCGCGCCCTTCCGGCTATGTCCCCAACGCGAAGGTCGCATCCCTGCAACGATCATCAACTGACGACAAATTCGGTCGGGATCATTGACATGCTGGTCATCGGCTGATGATATGCTTCAGATTTCCAGACATGCGGTGACGATACTGGGGCTAGCAGCAGTTCTTCACACAAATATTAAGGTTGCCAATGAAGAACACGCCTAAAGAACCGCCAGGAGCGGGACTTCCTTCAAGTATCGAGCCAACGCCCCCAGGGCGAACCGCCTTGCAGACACGCAAAGCAGGCGGATGGCAACGCCACGTCATCTTTGTCAGGCTTCAGAAATATCTCGATGATCGCGTCAGATCGTTCCTCCAATTTCAATCCGGCAGGGCAGCGGCGACGTCTCGCGCATGCCCGATATCGGGTCTCCGCGACCAAGGCAGGCTCCCCCTCATGACACCGACAACTTGCACGATGACATCGAACCTTTTCCGCGGCCCCCGGCAGCCTGTTTCTGCAACCATCGCGCAAGGGGAGGCTCGCTCGTGAAATCGCTGAAAAACTGGATCGTCGCGATCGTTGTCATTGCTGTCATTGCCGCCGCCTATTACGCCTTGCGCATTTATGATGGAGGGGGGCTGCCGGCCGGGATCGCCGGCGGAAACGGCCGCATCGAGGCGACCGAAATCGACATTTCCACGAAGACCCCCGGACGCATCAAGGAGATTCTGGTCGACGAAGGCGCGTTCGTCAGCGCAGGCCAGGTGCTCGCCGTCATGGATACCCAGCAGCTCGAGGCGCAGAAAAAGCAGGCCGAGGCCTCGCTGCAGCGCGCGGTGATCAGCGTCGATACCGCAAAAAGCCTTCTGTCCCAGCGCGAGGCGGAGCGGGAAGCTGCCGCTGCGGTGATCGGCCAGCGCGAAGCTGAACAGGACGCCGCAGAGCGGAAACTCGCCCGCACCGAACAGTTGATCAGAACCAATACGACCTCGCAGCAGACGCTTGATGACGACCGCGCGGCAGCGCAAAGAGCACGCGCAGCCGTTGCGGCGGCAAAGGCGTCGCTGTCCGCCTCAGAGGCTGCCATCGGCGCGGCCAAGGCCCAGATCATCGATGCGGAGGCCTCCGTCGTGGCGGCCCAGGCAGCGATTGAAAGCATCGTCGCGGATATCAACGACAGCACGCTGAGGTCGCCGCGAGAAGGCCGTGTGCAATATCGCGTCGCGCAGCCCGGTGAAGTGCTGTCGTCAGGAGGCCGCGTCCTCAACATCGTCGATCTGAGCGACGTTTACATGACCTTCTTCCTGCCGACCGAGCAGGCGGGCCGCATTCAGATCGGATCCGAAGTTCGTCTGGTTCTCGACGCCGCTCCCCAGTACGTCATCCCCGCTACGGCAAGCTTCGTGGCGGACGTCGCACAGTTCACGCCGAAGACGGTCGAGACCGAGGAGGAGCGCCAGAAGCTGATGTTCCGCATCAGGGCCAAGATATCCCCCGACCTGCTGCGCGAGCATATCCAGTATGTCAAGACAGGGCTTCCTGGCATGGCCTATGTCCGCATCGCACAGGATGCCGAATGGCCCGCTCACCTCACCGAGGCTCTGGTCAAATGAGCAGCCTTTCGCCAGGAGAGCACGATGCAAAGACGCTCTCTCCCCCTGTTGTGACGGTCAAGGCTGTCAGTCTGTCCTATGGCAAGACGCGGGCGCTCGACGCCGTCAGTCTCGACATTCCTGCCGGGATCATGGTCGGATTGATCGGTCCCGACGGTGTCGGAAAATCCAGTCTGCTCAGCCTGATCGCCGGCGCTCACAAGATCCAGGACGGCCATGTCGAGGTTCTGGGCGGCGACATCGCCAGCAAGAAGCATCGTGACCGGACCTGCCCACAGATCGCCTACATGCCGCAGGGTCTCGGCAAGAACCTCTACCCGACGCTTTCCGTCTTCGAGAATATCGAATTCTTCGCGCGGCTGTTCGGGCAGGACAAGCGCGAGCGCGAGCAGCGCATCGGCGACCTGCTCGAGCGCACCGGGCTGGCGCCCTTCCCTGACAGACCGGCCGGCAAACTCTCCGGCGGCATGAAACAGAAGGTCGGGCTCTGCTGCGCGCTGATCCATGACCCCGATCTTCTGATTCTCGACGAACCCACCACCGGCGTGGATCCGCTGTCGCGCCGGCAGTTCTGGGAGCTGATCGACGATATCCGCCGCGACCGCCCGTCGATGAGCGTGATCGTTGCGACCGCCTATATGGAGGAGGCACAGCGCTTCGACTGGCTGGTGGCCATGGATGACGGCAAGATCCTTGCGACCGGCACGCCCGACGAGTTGCTCGCGCGAACGGGTGCCGCCAACCTCGATGCCGCTTTCGTCGCGCTCCTTCCGGAAGAGCGACGTCGCGGCCACCACGAGGTCGTCATACCGCCCCGATCCGAGGAGAACCAGGCCGACTTCGCCATCGAAGCCGAACACTTGACCATGCGTTTTGGGGATTTTACCGCGGTCGACAATGTCAGCTTCCAGATCCCGCGCGGTGAAATCTTCGGGTTCCTCGGCTCCAATGGCTGCGGCAAGACCACCACGATGAAGATGCTGACCGGCCTTCTGCCGGCAAGCGAAGGCACCGCGAAGCTGTTCGGCCACGAGGTCGACCCCAATGATATCGAGGTGAGGCGCAAGGTCGGCTATATGAGCCAGGCCTTTTCGCTCTACAGCGAACTCACGGTTCGCCAGAACCTCGATCTGCATGCGCGGCTGTTCAACCTGCCACCCGACGAAATCCCGGCGCGCATCGCCGAGATGGCCGAACGCTTCGATCTCAACGAGATCATGGATGCCCTGCCCGATGCGCTGCCACTCGGAATCCGGCAGAGACTGTCCCTTGCCGTGGCGATGATCCACGCCCCCGACATCCTGATCCTCGACGAACCGACATCGGGGGTCGATCCGGTGGCGCGGGACGGGTTCTGGCAGATCCTCTCCGACCTGTCGCGCAAGGACGGCGTCACCATCTTCGTTTCGACCCATTTCATGAACGAAGCCGAGCTTTGCGACCGTATCTCGCTCATGCATGCCGGCAAGGTTCTCGTCAGCGATACGCCGCGCGCCATTGTCGAAAAGCGGTCCGCCGGGACATTGGAAGAGGCCTTCATTTCCTACCTGGAAGAGGCCATCGGTGAGGCTTCAGCTGCGCCCGCCCCAATCGCGCAGCGTGAAGAGGCGGATGAAGTCATCGCCCCCCAAGCGGCTTCATCCGCCAACTCCACCTTCAACCTGCGCCGCATGTTTGCCTATACCCGGCGTGAGGCGCTGGAACTGCGCCGCGATCCGATCCGCGGGACGCTCGCCATCCTTGGCAGTGTCATCCTCATGTTCGTCGTCGGATTTGGCATCAACATGGATGTCGAAAACCTGGCGTTTGCCGTTCTCGACCGGGACGACACGACGATCAGCCGCGACTACACGCTTCAGATCGCCGGATCGCGCTATTTCACGGAGAAGGCGCCGATCATCGACTACAATGACCTCGACCGGCGCATGCGCAACGGCGAACTCAGCCTCGCCTTGGAGATACCGCCAGGCTTCGGGCGCGATGTCGCGCGCGGCAGCAAGGTCGAGATCGGCGCCTGGATCGACGGCGCGATGCCTTCACGAGCCGAAACGGTGCGGGGCTATGTGCAGGGCATGCATCAGACATGGCTGACCCAGAAGGCGCGTGAACTCTACGGAGACGCGGCAACGACCGGCAACTTCCAGATCGCCCTTCGCTACCGCTACAATCCGAGTGTCGAGAGCCTCAAAGCCATGGTGCCGGCCGTCATTCCGCTGCTTTTGATGATGATCCCGGCCATGCTCGCGGTTTTGAGCGTGGTGCGCGAAAAGGAACTGGGGTCGATCATCAACTTCTACGTGACGCCCGTCACCCGCATCGAGTTCCTGCTCGGCAAGCAGTTGCCTTATATCGCGCTCGCCATGCTCAACTTCTTCATGTTGACGGCATTCGCAGTCTTCATCTTCGATGTACCGCTGACCGGCAGCTTCCTGACGCTGACGGGTGCGGCTCTTCTGTACGTCACGGCGGCGACCGGGCTCGGACTGCTGATCTCCACCTTCATGAGCAGCCAGATCGCCGCGATTTTCGCAACCGCGCTGATCACGCTCATTCCGGCCGTCCAATATTCCGGCATGATCGATCCGGTGTCGTCCCTTCAGGGAGCAGGCGCCTATATCGGCCAGATCTATCCGACGACCTATTTCGTGACGATCGCGCGGGGCACGTTCTCCAAGGCGCTGGAGTTCAAGGATCTTGCGGCGTCTTTCATTCCGCTGCTGATCGCTGTCCCGGTTCTTCTTGCCAGTGGCGCGGCGCTCCTCAAGAAACAGGCGGGGTGATCCATGCGCTTGGCCAATATCGCCCAACTCGGCGTCAAGGAGCTCCGCGGTCTCGCCCGAGACCCGATGCTCGTCGTCCTGATCCTTTATGCCTTCACCCTGTCAGTCTATACGGCATCGACCTCCATGCCCGAGACGCTCAACAAGGCTGCCATCGCCATCGTCGATGAGGACCAGTCACCCGTCTCGTCCCGCATCCTGACCGCCTTCTACCCGCCGTATTTTTCCATCCCGAAGATCATATCGCAGCACGACATGGACAGCCGCATGGATGCGGGCATCGATACCTTCGCCCTCGACATCCCGCCTAATTTCCAGCGCGATCTGCTCGCCGGCAGAGCGCCCACGATCCAGCTCAATGTCGATGCTACACGCATGTCGCAGGCATTCAGCGGCGGCGGCTATATCCAGTCCATCATCTCCAGCGAAGTCAGCGAATATCTCAACCGCTACAGGGGAGGAAGCGACGTTCCCGTCGATCTCACTCTGCGTTCCCGCTTCAACCAGGAGCTCAACAAGGGCTGGTTCGGCGCCATCACCAATGTGATCTCGTCGATCACCATGCTCTCGATCGTGCTGACCGGTGCGGCCCTGATACGCGAACGCGAACATGGTACGATCGAGCACCTGCTTGTGATGCCGGTGACGCCGACGGAGATCATGCTGAGCAAGATCTGGTCGATGGGGCTCGTCGTCCTTGTCGCTTCGGCCGTGTCGATCGTGTTCGTGGTGCAGGGCGTTCTCCAGGTGCCGATCCAGGGTTCTGTCGGTCTTTTTCTCGCAGGCGCGGCGCTGCAACTCATCGCCACCACATGCATGGGGATCTTCCTGGCGACGGTCGCCGGTTCCATGCCGCAGTTCGGCCTGCTGCTGATGCTGGTCCTGCTTCCACTTCAGGTCCTGTCGGGCGGCGTCACGCCGCGCGAAAGCATGCCGCTGATCATCCAGGATATCATGCTGGCGGCGCCTAACACTCACTTCGTGATCCTGGCTCAGTCCATTCTGTTTCGCGGAGCGGGCTTCGACGTTGTCTGGCCGCAGTTGCTGGCGCTGGTGCTGATTAGCGCGGCGCTTTTCGTCCTTGCCCTGCGCCGCTTCCGAAGCTTCCTGCGATAGGCAAAGGTTGGGCCACGATGACCGTGAGACGTAATCCGAGCCGCTTTAATTGAAAGGCATACCATTCAATCCGCAACAGGAGAAAACCTAGCCATGCAAGAACACATGAGGGCTGCGGTCGTTCATGAATTCGGTGCGCCGCTGACGATTGAAAGCGTTCGGGTACCCGTGCCCGGACCTGGGGAACTGCTGGTCAAAGTGATGGCCTGTGGCGTGTGCCATACCGATCTGCACGCCGCCTCCGGCGACTGGCCGGTCAAACCATCCCCGCCCTTCATTCCCGGCCACGAGGTTGCCGGTACCGTGGCGGCCATCGGCCCGGGCGTGACGGACTTTACGATCGGCGATGCGGTCGGCATCGCATGGCTGCACGACGCATGCATGCGATGCGAACACTGCGAGACGGGTTGGGAAACGCTTTGCGAACATCAGCACAACACGGGTTACAGCTGTGATGGAGGTTTCGCGGAATATGCGATCGCCAACGCTGCATTCGCCGCAAGACTGCCCGGCAATGTCGATTTCACAGCCGTGGCGCCCATACTGTGCGCGGGCGTGACGACCTACAAGGGGCTCAAGGAAACCGAAGTCCGACCCGGCCAGTGGGTGGCGATCTCGGGCATCGGTGGCTTGGGCCAGGTTGCCATCCAGTACGCCAAGGCAATGGGATTGAAGGTGCTTGCATTGGATGTCGCACCTGAAAAGCTTGCTCTGGCCAGGCAAACCGGTGCCGATCTGGCTCTCGATGCGCGGAGTCCCGATGCGGTTACTGACGCGCTTCAGGCGACAAATGGCGGCGCACACGGCGTTCTGGTCACCGCCGTATCACCGCCAGCATTCTCGCAGGCGCTTCAGCTAGTTCGACGAAAAGGCACCGTTGCCCTCGTTGGACTGCCACCTGGTGAGTTCCCGACGCCTATCTTCGATGTCGTCTTGAAGCGCATTACCGTGCGGGGCTCCATCGTCGGCACACGCCGGGATCTGGATGAGGCAATCGCCTTCTTTGCCGAAGGCAAAGTCAAGGCGCATGTCACCTCGGCGCCGCTCGAGGACATCAACCGGGTTTTTGGGGAGTTGAAAGCTGGCCGTGTTGAAGGCCGCGTCGTGCTCGACATGACAGGCAAAGCCGCCTGATCAGATCAAGGCGCGTTTCAAATGGGGATGAGCATGAGTGCGTCTGACACCATGGCCCGCGACGTCGCCAAGATCAGTGTGGATGCTCATGTGCGCCACGCTATTTCGCTCAGCGTTTGCCGTCTGGCAGCACCCTCAGCGCCTCAAGAAGGATTGGAACGGCTATGACGATAGACCCGCCTCCGGCACCGCTTCATCTCGAGCACATTATCGCAGAAACAGTGACGGCGGATATGCGTGATGCCTTACGCCTTTCTGCCGCTCGCGTTTGGAATACGGGAGAGATTGCCTTCGGCGGCGATGTCGGCTTTGCGATTGATTCAATCGCGCAATCGTTGATGTCGACGAGCCAGGACGTCGTTCGGCTTCTGATACAAGAATGGAGGAACGAGTCTGATTTCGTTGCCATGCCGGCCTGCAACGAGAAGACTATCGGATCCGACGTCTCAGAAGCATTCCTATTAGATAGCCCGTTCCAAATTCAATGATATTGTAAGGACCGACTATGACTGAAACCCGAAGCAACGCGGCTCCAGAGCTCAGCGCCAATGAACTCCACAAGATTGACGGTTGGTGGCGAGCAGCGAATTATCTGAATGTGGCGCAGATCTATTTGTTGGCCAATCCTCTGCTGCGCGAGAAGCTGACCGTCGATCATATCAAGCCACGCCTGCTCGGGCACTGGGGTACATCCCCCGGCTTGAACCTAATCTACGCGCATATGAACCGGCTGATCAAGAAATACGACCTGAACGCGATCTACATGGCCGGTCCCGGACATGGTGGGCCGGCGCTTGTTGCCAACGTCTATCTCGAAGGCAGCTATTCAGAGCTTTATCCGGAGGTGACCCAGGACGAAGCCGGTCTCCTTCGTCTCTTCCGGCAGTTTTCGACGCCAGGCGGCGTTCCAAGCCACGTCAGCGTACCGACGCCCGGATCTATCCATGAAGGCGGCGAACTGGGCTATGTGCTCGTCCACGCCTTCGGCGCCGTCATGGACAACCCGGGTTTGCTTGTTACTGCAGTCGTCGGCGACGGAGAGGCCGAGACCGGTCCCCTCGCCGGCAGCTGGAAAAGCATCGACTTCATCAATCCAACCCGGGATGGGGCCGTGCTGCCGATCCTGCATTTGAATGGCTATAAAATCGCCGGTCCCACGGTGCTGGCCCGCCACAGCGACGAGGATCTCGCCAAATTCTTCGAGGGGCAAGGGTATGAGCCGCATTTCGTCGAAGGCGATGTGCCGGAGATCGTGCATCAGATATTCTCGAAAACCTTGGAAGAGGCTGTCCTCAGGATCCGCCAGATCCAGTTATCGGCGCGCTCAGGAGAGATTCGCGGACGACCACGCTGGCCGATGATCGTGATGCGCACACCAAAGGGGTGGACAGGCCCGAAGATCGTCGACGGCCTGCCGATCGAGGGCACTTTCCGGGCGCACCAGGTGCCGGTTTCGGAAGTGCTGACCAAACCCGACCATCTGCGCATTCTCGAAGACTGGATGCGCAGCTACAAGCCAGAAGAGCTGTTCGACGAGAATGGCGCATTTCGGCCTGAGTATGCCGAACTCGCTCCGGCAGGTGAACGGCGCATGGGAGCAAATCCCCACGCCAATGGCGGTAAACTCTCCATCCCATTGAAACTGCCGGATTTCGAGGATTATGCGGTGAAGTTCGACGAAAGAGCCAAACTGCGTGCCGGTTCGACATCTCGTCTAGGGGAATACCTTCGCGATATCTACAAAAGCAATCCCGACAACTTCCGCCTGTTCTGCCCCGACGAAACAAACTCAAACCGCCTCGGCGCTGTCTTTGAGGTCTCTGATCGCTGCCTGGTCAGTGAAATCCTGCCTGGCGACGATCATATCTCGCCGGAAGGCCGCATCATGGAGGTGCTCAGCGAGCATTGCTGCCACGGGTGGCTGGAAGGCTACACGCTGACCGGTCGGCACGGCCTGTTTGCCACCTATGAGGCGTTTGCCATGGTTGTGGACTCGATGTCGATGCAACATGGCAAATGGATGGAGCACGCTAAGCACGTGCCCTGGAGAGCCGACATCCCGTCACTGAACTACTTGCTGACCTCGACGTGCTGGCGAAACGACCACAACGGCTTCAGCCACCAGGGTCCGGGTTTCATCGACACTGTCATCCACCGCAAGCCGGCTGTTGCCCGCGTCTACCTGCCACCGGATGCCAACTGCCTTCTGTCGGTCGCTGACCATTGCTTCCGCAGCTACAATTATCTCAACCTCGTTGTTATCGACAAACAGCCTCAGTTGCAGTGGTTGACGATGGAAGAGGCTAAAGCACATTGCGCCAAGGGCGCGGGCGTGTGGGACATGTATAGCAATCAGCCGGAAGAGCCTGACGTGGTTCTCGCCTGTGCGGGCGACATTCCGACACAGGAAACGATAGCCGCTGCCTGGATCCTGCGCGAGCTTGCTCCCGATCTAAAGGTGCGTGTCGTCAACGTCGTCGATCTCATGCGGGTGTGCCCGGCTGATCGTCATCCACACGGGATGAGTGATACGGAGTTCACCGAGATCTTCACCACGACTGCGCCCGTGATCTTCGCCTTCCACGGCTATCCAGGTGTCATCCACGATCTTCTTCACGGGCGCCAGGCGCATGACCGGTTTCATGTGCGCGGCTATCTTGAAGAGGGCACGACAACGACACCCTTCGACATGGTGGTTCTCAACAAGATCAGCCGGCTGCATCTCTGCCTCGACGTAATGCGTTACGTGCCGGCCATGATGGAGAAGAACGCCGATCTCGCCGCGCATTGTACCGGCCTGCTTCGCGAACACGAGATCTACATTCGTAAGCATTTCGACGATCTTCCCGAGATCAAGGACTGGGTATGGTCGGAGCGGTCCGTTTCCGCTCATCAGTGAATAGGAGACGAAAACGTGTTTGCGAAAGACATCATGACCAGAAAGGTCAGGACCATCCACTCGACCAACAGCGTTCGTACGGCGATCGAGCTGATGGTGAACGAGGGTATCAGCGGCATTCCGGTGGTGGATGAAAACGACGTCGTCACCGGCATAATTACCGAAGGCGACTTGTTGCGGCGTGTGGAATTCGGCGCAGGTGCCAAGCGTGAGAACCCGGTGCGCGACACGCCCCTGCGTGACCTCGAAACGTATATCAAGGGTCACAGCTGGCGGGTGGGCGATCTCATGTCCACGCAGGTCGTTACTGTGACCAGCGATGCGTCGGTCGCAACGGTGGCCGAGTTGCTATTCCGGTACAAGATCAAGCGCGTACCGGTGGTGGAAGATGACCGGCTGGTCGGACTCGTTAGCCGAGTCGATCTTCTTCGGTCAATCGTCGATATACGATCAGATGCAATCGCCTCCGGGGAAGAGGCGATGGAGCGTGCCATCAGAGCCCGTCTCAACGCAGACCTGGGCATTGACAAGGAGCGGGTTTCAGTTTCAGTCCATGGCGGATGCATCTACCTAGATGGCAATGTCACCGACAATCTCGAAAAGCGCGCGGTCCAGGTGCTCATCGAGAATATCCAGGGCGGCTATAGCTTCGTCAATCGCTTGTCAGTCTCCCCTTAATTTTAACGAACTGCCAGGTGGCCGCCTTGAGGCCATGAAATGACAAAATTATCATCGCCGACTCGCGCCATGCCCACAGCTGGGAAAGGCACGTCGGCCGTCGTCAGAGGAGGCGCTAACGTCGGTTCCGTAACGTAAGATAGCTTCGGAAAGTAGGGCTAAACGCTTATGTCCCTGTGCCACAAAGTTCGATGGTGTAGTGGGGGTCTGACCTTGGAGTCGTCCGCAGCCGTAGCGCGATAGCTGTGAGGTCTCCACTCCGTTATCCGGGTCGATGAGGAGGGAGCCAGATGGAGACGTACGAGTACTTCACCGCTACCGTTGCCGCGTCGCCCCATGCAGGTACTCGGGGCTGTCTATGGCTGCTGCATCGATCCATCGTGCCGTGGGGACCACAACGATCAGCAGCGAAAGGTCGGATACATACTCCCTTCCGCTTCAGCTCCTCAAGCGCGAGCAGCGTACGCGCTTAGGCTATCGCTGCGTTGTTGAGGCTGAAGTGGGCCCAAGCGGATCGGCGCCGACGCGTTCCGGAACAGCCAATCTTTGAGACGGGAAGCATCAATTCCTTCTGGCCCCGCACGTCTTTCTCCATTCGTAACCGCACGAG
Organism: Agrobacterium sp. FDAARGOS_525; assembly: GCF_003938925.1. Lineage (NCBI taxonomy): Bacteria > Pseudomonadati > Pseudomonadota > Alphaproteobacteria > Hyphomicrobiales > Rhizobiaceae > Agrobacterium > Agrobacterium sp. FDAARGOS_525. The sequence continues at coordinate 174,285 of NZ_RKIU01000008.1, forward strand.
GCGGGCGTGTCGCAAAGTTTTTCGGCGGGCGCAGTCATGCCGTAACGGGCTGCATTTTCATGCTTTGTTAACTTTTTGAAGTCCGAAGAGGCATGCGATGAGATCATTCTGGTCGTTGACAGACCAGCCGCCGGAAAAGCCGAAGCCCTTCCGCAGCCACAGCATGGCTTCGAACCCGGCGATCGTTCGCCTCGCGGTGTTGAACGTTCGGAAGCCGCCCACCTTGGGCATGTTCTTCTTCACCCGGAAGTGATCGCTTTCAATGCCTTGCTGCAAATGCTTGGTGACGTAATGGACCGGGTCCGGCGGGAGAAGCCTTTCCTCCACACCGTTCTTGATTGCAGGCGGAAAGGTTCCAGCGCCATCGGTGCCGATCTTGCCGGGTGAGAGCAACGGTTCGTCCTTCAACATCTTGCGGAAGAAGCGTTTGGCGGCATCCCGATCACGCCTTGCGGTCAGCAGGAAGTCCACCGGATTGCCGTGTTTGTCGATGGCGCGATAAAGATAACGCCACTGGCCCCGGATTTTGATGTAGGTTTCGTCGATCCGGATTGAACCACAATGCGGCTTTCGAAAGCGTCTCAGCCGCTTTTCGATCATCGGCGCATAGGCCAGAACCCACCGGTTGATGCTGCTATGATCCACGTCGAAACCGCGCTCTTTGAACATTTCTTCCAGATCGCGATAGCTCAACGGGTAACGCAAATACCACGACACCGCCTGAATAATCAGCCATGCCTCGAATTGCCGTCCTTTGAAATCGTCCTTCGACCGGCGCTTCAGCTTTTCGACAATGGCATTGAGAATCATAAATCCGCACTCCAACAAATCGGAGCGCCTTTTCATCACCGAAATCTCAAGTCAGCGTTAACGAAAAACTTTGCGACACGCCCCCCAATCCTCCCGGGGACCTCCTGTCGACACATCCTTGCGCTCGGCAATGTTATATGGGATATGGATAATCCTCTTGTAGGATATCTGTCAACACATTGAGCGCGGGAAGATCGGATATGAAAATGGCATTCTTCGGCGTTGGTCACTGGCACGCAGGAATGCATGCTGAAGCGGCCAAGGCTGCGGGCGCAGAAATTGTCGCGGCCTGGGATGAGGTATCGACCCACGCCACGGCGTTCGCCGACACATACGGCGGCAGGGCGACTGCCAGTGTTGATGAGGCAATAGCAGCGAAACCCGAGTTGGCCGTGGTCATGGGGCGCCCGGCGGAAATGGCCGAGATGGCAAGCCGGTTTGTTTCGGCCGGGATACCGATGCTGATCGAAAAGCCCGTCGGTGTTTCCGGAGCGGTGCTGAAGCCGATCGCCGATTTGGCTGAGCGACATGGATCGTTTGTTTCGGTCGCCCTTGCGCACCGTTTCAGCCCACTGCTGGCTGAGGTCTCGGCGCTGCGCCAAGCGGATCGGCTCGGCGAGGTTTCGCACTCGCATTTCAGGCTGATCAACGGGCCTCCACAGCGCTATGTCGATGACGGCTGCGGTTGGGTGCTCGACGCCTCGATCAGCGGCGGCGGCGCTTTGCGCAATCTTGGCATCCACGGCGTGAACGCCTTCGTCAATCTCTCCGGTGGACAGAACATCGACGTCGAGAGTGTCAGCTTCGGCCGGCAGCTGCATGGCACGTCAGTCGAGGATTACGCTCTCGTCGTTCTTCGAGCCGCAGACGGGAGCATCGGGCTTGTGGAGGCCGGCTATACCTTCGCTTCGATGACGCAAGGGATCTTCGAGTGGCGCGTGTCGGCGAGGAATGCGAGCCTGACTGACTTTGGCGGGCATCTGCAGGTCGCTACCCTGGACGACGGCAAGGTTCGCGACGTTGCCGCAACTCCGGTGGCGCGCCGCTACGACAACGTGATGGCCGATACGATCGACCGCCTCGAGAGCGGAAAGAAACCCGCCGTAACGCTCCAGGATCACTGGCGGGCGATGGACATCATTGACCGCTGCTATGCAATGGCAAAGAAGGAAGCTTGAACATGCTGGGCGTTGGTATCATCGGAGCAGGGTATTTTGGTGCGGCGCACGCCCGCGCGCTTCAAAAAGCAGGGACGGCCCGGCTGGTCGCTTCCTGCCGCAACGATGCGATCGGACTGAAGGCTTTCACGTCTGAATTCGGCGGCAAAGCCTATGTCGATTACCACGATTTGCTCGCCGACGGCGAGGTCGATGCGGTGGTGGTCGCCTTGCCGCACCATCTCCACACCGATGTAGCACTGGCGGCAGCCGAGGCCGGCAAGCACATCATGATCGAAAAACCGATCGCGCCGACGGTTGCGCAGTGCCGCCAAGTTCTCAGCGCCGCAGCCAAGGCTGGAGTAACGCTGATGCCCGGCCATACGATGCGGTTCACTCTTCCTTTCCTTGCTGCCCGTCGCATCATCGACAGCGGCGAAATCGGCGGCATGCGATTTGGTTCAAGCCGCATGATCAAGCTATGGATGGAAGAAAACCGTCGCGACTGGCATCTCGACGCCACCACCGGCGGCGGCATGCTCTTTACCGCTGGTATCCACGCGCTCGATCGGCTGCTGGCATTCGCCGGTCGCCGTGCTACGCACGTCAGCGCCGTCACCGCGACGGCCTTCCACAAGCAAAACGCCGATGATGTAGCGCTGATGCTCATCCGTTTCGGTGACGACACGGCGGGACAGGTCGCGAGCATCGGCTACCGCGACGGGGCCTTCATTTCTGGCGACGAGATCGTCTGCGACGGCGGCGTGCTTGCCGTCGATTTCTTCAAGGGCGTGACGCTTGGGCGCCGCATGCACTGGGAGCCGCTCGACAACTCGATGGAGCCGGATATCGCCGGGCAGGCATTAGTGCGTCAATGGCAGGCATTTGCCGAAGCCGTGGCATCAGGCTGCGAGCCCCCGGTCACCGGTGAGGACGGATTACATGTTGTCGCCTGTATCGAGGCTGCGTTCAAAGCTTCGCGGGAACGGCGTGAAGTCGCCATCGAAGGGTGAGGGCGGTCCTTGCCCCGGTCACGGGGCAAGGATGTCGCGCACGGTAAGATCGTCGTCGAGATGAACGAACTCAGCCGCTGCGCCGGGCTCAATGCGGCCGCGGCGGCCGTCGCCGATCAGCTCGGCGGGATAGAGCGAGGCCATGCGCAACACCTCTTCCACACTCAGCCCGAGATTCGCCACGGCAAAGCGAACGGTAGCCGACATGTCGATGTCGGCGCCGGCCAGCGTTCCGTCGGAAAGCGTCAGTCGACCATCGCGGCGGTGGACCGTGCGCTGGTTAAGCACGAAGCTGTCCCCTTCCATGCCGACCGATGCCATCGCGTCGGTGACAAGATAGAGACGCCCGGGCGCTCGTTTGGCGGCCAAAGCGGCTCGCAGACTTTCCGGATGGACATGGTGGCCGTCGGCGATGATACCCGCTGAAACCGTCGGTGACGCGAGAACCGCCCCCACCACGCCGGGATCACGGTTTCCAAGCTGGGTCATGGCGTTGAACAGATGAGTGGCCGAACGTGCGCCTGCGTCGATGGCCGCCATCGTGGAATCGTAGTCCGCGTCCGTATGGCCGAGGCTGACAATTACCCCCGCTTCAGCCAGGCGGCGGATCAACCGCGGTCCGACCTGCTCGACCGCGACGGTGACCAGGAGGACACCGATGCGTTCGCGGGCGCTGATCAGCTGCTCGACATCCGCATCGCTCATCGGTCGCATCAGTTCAGCCAGATGCGCACCCTTTCGCGCCGGGGCAAGATGCGGCCCTTCCAGGTGCAAGCCGAGAACGCCGGGCACGTTTCCAACCGCTTGTGCGGCGGCTTCGATCGCGGCGTCAGTGATGGCCTTGGTATCGGTGATCAGGGTGGGCAGGAGGCCGGTTGTTCCAAAGGGACGATGTGCCGCGGCGATGGCAGCCATGGTTGCGGCGCTCGGGCCGTCATTCAGCATCACACCGCCGCCGCCATTGACTTGCAGGTCGATGAAGCCCGGCGCAACGACGCCGATCCCGAGATCGCGAACGAAGCAGTCTGCCGGGATTTCTGCACGAGAAGCGAGGTCGACAACCATGCCATCGCGAATGAGAATTGCGGCCTCGTCGCGCATCGCGTTGCCGTCGAATATTCTCGCGGCGGTAAGTGCGGTAATGGTCATCACACGGTTTCCGTAACCTTGCACAGGTTGACCGGCCGGTCGGGATCGAACCCGCAGCGACGGCAGACCCGCTCGATCAGCACGTAGAACGAAACGATCATCGACAGCCCGTCCAGGAACGCATGGCCGGTCGATGCGACCGGCAAGTTCGTGCCCGGTGCGCTTGCCGTAGCCGCCGAAAAGACGCGGCCCCCGGCCGCTGCGATGCGATCAAGGCCGGCGCGGCCGACGTCGGCTGCGGCATCCTCGGGAAGGAGGGCAAGAACCGGGAAGCCGTTCTGGACGAGCCGCAACGGGCCGTGCATGACCTCAGCGGACGAAAAAGCCTCGGCGTGGATCGCGGCCACTTCCTTGCTTTTGAGTGCGGCCTCCTGTGCAACCGCGTAGGCGGGGCCCCGGCCCAGTACATAAAGTGAATCGCATGCCGTCAGCATCTCCTCGGCGGCCGACCAGTCGGCGTCGAGCGCCTTTGCCAGTGCGTCCGGCAGGTTGCGAAGAGCGGCAACGAGTTCCTGGTCGCCGGTCCAGCCTGCGGTAATGGCCGCGCCCGCCACTGCCGCCGCAATGAAGGATTTTGTGGCGGCAACGCTTTTTTCCGGTCCCGCCTCGAGCGGCACCACAATATCGGCACCCCTGGCCGCCGGACTCTCGACGACGTTGACCATGGCGATCGTCAGCGCTCCGGATGCCTTGGCACTGGCCTGCAGAGCGACCAGATCAGGGCTCTTGCCGGATTGAGAGACGGTGACGAGTGCTGCCCGTGACAGCTGCAGCGGCGCGCGGTAAACTGACGCCACAGAGGGCCCGATCGACACAACAGGGGTGCCCGTCTCTATCTCGAGCATGTACTTCAGGTAGCTGGCTGCGTGGTCGGAGGAACCGCGCGCGCAGGTGGCGACCAGCGGGGGCGCAAGTTTCGACAGTCTCCTGCCGAGGGCAAGCATTGACTCCAGTCGCGTATCGAGGAGACGTGCGATGGTCGCGGGCGTCTCTCTGGTTTCGCTTGCCATGGCACTCGTTTGATCGGTCAACAAAGCTCTCCTGCAACGCGGGTTTCAACATCGAGGTCATCGCGGATGCAGGCCTTGAAATGACCCGGCGCGACTTCGCGTAATTGTGGAACCGCTGCGGCACAGGCATCGAGCGCCTTCGGGCAACGGGTACGGAAGACGCAGCCGCTCGGCGGGTTGGCCGGACTCGGAATGTCACCCTTGAGGATCTGGCGCTCGGTCCTGGCGTCCGGATCCGGGGAGGGGATGGCCGACATCAGCGCCCGCGTGTAGGGGTGTTGCGGGCGAGCGTAGAGTTCCTCGCTGGTGGCGATCTCCATGATGCGGCCGAGATAGAGCACGATAACGCGGTCACAGATGTACTCGACCACCGCGAGATCGTGCGAGATGAACAGCATGGTCAGTCCGAGGCGCTGCTGCAGATCGCGCAAAAGGTTGACGACCTGCGCCTGGATTGACACGTCGAGTGCCGAGACCGGTTCGTCAGCAACGATGAATTCAGGCGCAAGCGTCAGCGCCCGGGCAATGCCGATGCGCTGGCGTTGGCCGCCTGAGAATTCGTGGGCGTAGCGGTTCAGGGCATCCTGCGGCAGCTCCACTTGCTCCAGCGCCTTGCGCGCGCGTTCGACGCGCTCCTGCTTGGTGCCGATGCCTTGAATTTTCAGGCCCTCCGTCAGGATCTCGCCGATGGTCATGCGCGGCGACAGCGAGGCGTAGGGGTCCTGGAAGATGTACTGCATGCGTGGGCGCTGGCGCCGCATTTCTCTGTTGGAGAGCTTGATCAAATCAGCGCCGTCGAAGACGACCTCGCCCGATGACGGCTCGATGAGCCGCAGCACCGAGCGGCCGATGGTGGTCTTGCCGCTGCCGGATTCGCCGACGAGGCCGACCACCTCACCCTTGGCGATGTCGAAGGAGATGTTGTCCAGGATCTTCAGCGTGGCACTGCGCGTCTGGTAGTGCTTGGCGAGGCCACGGACGGAGAGGAGAGGAGCGGTGGTCATGCGGCGATCTCCTGCCAGCGGATGCAGCGGCTGCCATGGGCTTCGTTGACGGCGGCAAGTTCGGGCACGGCTCTGCTACAGGCATCAATCGCAAAGGGACACCGCGGGGCGAAGGCACAGCCGGTTGGCATGTTGGCAAGGCTCGGCACCATGCCTGGAATGGCGTTCAGCTTTTCGCCGTTGCGCTTCATCTCGGTCGCAGCACCCAGCCGCGGCATCGATTTGAGGAGGCCCATCGTGTAGGGGTGGAGCGGGTTGCGGAAAACCTCGGCGACGGGACCAGTTTCGACGATGCGACCGGCGTACATGACCGCAACCCGCTGGGCAATCTCGGCGACGACGCCGAGATTGTGGGTGACGAACAGCATGCCCATGCCGCGCTCGCGCTGCAGTTTCTGCAGGAGATCGAGGATCTGCGCCTGGATGGTGACGTCGAGCGCGGTGGTCGGCTCGTCGGCGATGAGGAGCGTCGGATCGCAGGCGAGTGCCATGGCGATGGTGGCACGCTGGCGCATGCCGCCCGACATCTCGTGCGGATATTGTCCGGCGCGGCGACGGGCATCCGGAATGCCGACCTTGTCGAGCAGGGTCACGGCCGCCGCAAGGGCTTCGCGCTTGCCGGTGCTCCGGTGGACGCGCAGCGATTCCGAGATCTGGTCGCCAACGGTGAAGACCGGATTGAGGCTGGTCATCGGTTCCTGGAAGACCATGCCGATGTCGTTGCCCCGGATCTGGCGCATCGACTCCTCGTCGAGCTTGACGAGGTCCTTGAGCTTGCCGTCTTTGCCGCGGAACAGCACCTCGCCAGCGTCGATCGAGCCGATATTTCTTGCGAGAAGCCGCATCACCGACAGGCTGGTCACCGACTTGCCTGAACCCGACTCGCCGACCAGCGCCACCGTCTCGCCGGGACGGATGACGAGATTGACGCCGTCGACGGCAGCGATCTCCCGGCCGCGCACGCGGAAGACGGTTTTCAGGCCTCTGATCTCGAGAATGGGTTCGAGCGTCATCGGCAGCCTCAGCCGAGCAGGCCGACGGAACGCAGGATCTCGTCGACCTTGCGCGCCTCGGCGTCGTTGAGCGGCGCGCGCGGACGTGCCATGACGTTGGTGGAGATGACGCCCAGGCTGCGCATCGCGGTCTTGAAGCCGCCGACGCCGGTAGCCCCGCCGCTGACGCGGCCGGATGCGACCCAGACGATCTCGAACAGGCGGCACAGCCGCTCCTGTTCCTTACGGGCCGCATCCCAGTCGCCCTTCCGGGCGTGGTTCCAGAGGCGGACGTAACCGGCCGGGTCGACATTGGCGAGCCCGGGAACGACGCCATGCGCACCCATGTGCAAGGCGCTATCGACGACGATCTCTGAACCCGTCATCAGGAATACGTCCTTGTTGCCGGCCAGATCGCTAAGCGCATAACGGAAGTTACCGTCGTCGCCGGAGGAGTCCTTGACGCCAATGATCGTACCCTCGTTGGCCAGCGTCACCACTGTCTGGCGGGAGAGCTTGGTGTGGACGCAGACCGGAATGTCATAGGCGATGAGCGGCACGTCCACGGCGTCGCGGATCATGCGGAAGTGATCGATGGTCTCTGCCTGGTTGGTGAGGGTGTAGAAAGGCGCGGTGACAACCACGGCGTCGGCGCCGACCTCCCTGGCAGTGCGGGCGTGGCGGATGACACGGTCGGTCGTCGGGTCAATGACGCCGGCGATGACAGGCACGCGGCCGTTGGCGACCTTGACGGTGTGCTCGAGGATCTTGCGTCGTTCGGCGTCGTCGTAAAACACCACTTCGCTGGTCGAGCCGAGGGCGAACAGGCCATGGCAACCGTTGTCGATCAGATAGTCGAGAACACGCGTGTAGGAGGCGTAGTCGACCGAGAAATCGTCGTTGAGGGGGGTGACGACAGGAGGAACGACACCGAAGAACTTGGACATGATGCTTCTCTTTCAGGGTTTCAATTGAGTTCGGCGCGCGGGTCGAAGGCATCCCTAAGGCCGTCGCCGATGAAATTGATGGCAAGGACGGCCAGCACGAGCGCGCCACCCGGGAATAGCCATTGCCAGGGGAACTGCTCGAGCACCGCCGTGGAGCGCGCCGCATTGAGCATGTTGCCCCAGCTTGCGGCCGGCGGCGGCACGCCAAGGCCGAGGAAGGAGAGACCCGCCTCCAGCAGGATCGCATTGGCGACCTGCAGGGTGGCGTAGACGACCAGGATGTCGATCGAGTTGGGAAGGCCGTGTCGGAACAGCAGATGCCCGATGCCGGCACCCATGCCGCGCGATGCCATGACGAATTCGCGTTCGCGCAGTTCGAGCAGGCGGGCGCGGATCATGCGCGACAGGACCGGCCACGACAGCAATGCGATGACGACGACGGTCGACCAGATACCGGATCCGACGATGGAAGCGAGCACCAGAAGGAAGATCACCGGCGGCAGCGTCATCGCGAGGTCGACGCTGCGCATGGAGATGGCGTCAGCCCAGGAACCGCCGAAGGCGGAGATGGCCCCGACGAAGAAGCCGATGGCTGTCGACAGGACGACCGAGGAGACCGCGACAAGCAGCGAGATGCGGCCACCTTCGAGTGTGCGGGCAAGCACGTCGCGGCCGACGCCGTCGGTACCGAACCAGTGCTTCCATGACGGCGCGGCGTTCATGGCCAACAGGTCGATGTCGTTGGGCCTGTAGGGAAACCACAGCGGATAGGTCAGCACCGCAACGAGCAAGGGCAGCAGCAGCGCAATGCCGAACAGGGCCGCCCGGTTCTGGGCGAAGCGGTTGGTGGCGCGGGCCAGCGGGCCGGGAGAGGAATGGGCGATTACACTCATGTCAGGACACCTTGATGCGCGGATCGATGACCGCATAGGCAAGGTCGGTCAGGATGTTGACGACGATAACGCAGGCGCCGATGACAAGCGTCGCACCCATGATGACGGGGTAGTCGCGCGTCTCGACTGCGCTGATCAGCAAAAGGCCCATGCCCGGCCAGTTGAATACGCTTTCGATGAAGATGGCGCCGCCGACGGCAAGGCCGATGGTCGAGCCGATGAGGGTAACGACCGGCAACAGCGCGTTGCGCAGTGCATGCTTGGTCACGACCCAGAATTCCTTGACACCCTTGGCGCGGGCGGTCCGGACATAGTCCTGGTTCAGAACCTCGAGCATCGAGGCGCGCATGTAGCGCATGATCAATGCGGCATGGCCGATGGAGAGGACGAACGCCGGCAGGATCAAGTGATGCATTAGATCCCCGAGCGAGAAGTCGGTCGCGGGCGTCAGCATTCCGCCGGAAGGTGCCCATCTCAGCCGCACGGAGAATACGTAGAGCCGAGCAGCGCGGTGAGGAAGGCAGGGCTCGAAATTCCGAGCAGCGCGAGCACCGAGAAGGAATAGTCGGGCAGCGAGTTGCGACGCACGGCGCTGACGATACCGGAAGCGATGCCCACGACGATGGCGATGGCGAGGCCCGCTCCCATGAGCAATAGGGTCGGGCCGATGCGCGAGGCGATCAGACCGCTGACGGTCTCGTTGAAGCGCTGAAGCGAATGGCCGAGGTTGCCCTGAACAGCCTGCGACAGCCAGGCGAGGTACTGGACAGGCAGTGGCTTGTCGAGGCCCAGTTGCGCGCGCAAGGCGTCCATCGCCTCCTTCGACATGGCGACATTAGGATCGATATAGGCGTCGATCGGGTCGCCCGGCGTCAGCTGCAGCAGCACGAAGATGAGTATCGTCAGCGCGAGCAGCATACCGAGCCCGATCAACAGGCGATGGAGACAATAGCGAAGCATACGGGTTCAGTGCTCTTTCCGGGCGTGATTCCAAACAGGAACGGGACGGCCATTGAATGGCCGCCCTCCGAGTGGAAGTTGGCCTATTCGGCGATCGACCACTTTCAGGGTGGGCCTGGTAAGGGCCGCCGGCGGGAGCCGGAGTCCAGACGAAGTCTTAAGCTTGGCGGAGGCCACGCCGTAGCGGTTGGCGACCCACATCGTGCCCCACGGCAGGTTGGCGTTGGTGGCCTTGCAGACGTCCTGGTAGCGGGCATCACGCTTGGAGGCGTCCGTTTCGGCCAGGGCCGCGTCGAGCGCATTGGTGACGTCCGGCATGCGGATACGCATGAGGTTGGCGCCCGCCGGGGGATCTGCTTCTCGTTGAGGCCGATGTTGATGTTGGAGGCATCGGGACCGTTCTGCAGACCGGCGTAGATCAGCGGGAAGTCGCCGGCATTGCCCGACTGCTGGTAGACGATCGAGTTGTAGGTCGGGGTGTCGACGGCGCGCGGTACGATGTTGATGCCGACCTGGGCGAGCATCGCCTGCATGGCGGCCAGCACGTGGTCACCAGCGGCGAGTTGTAGTAGGTCAGGATCGTGATCGGCTTGTCGCCGTTGATCTTGTCCAGCCGGCCTCGGCCAGCAGTTCTTTGCCTTTCCGGATCGTAGGCGTATTGGTCGATGCCTTCGGGGACCAGACGATCGGCCACGTAGACGCAGTTCGCCGGTTTGGCGGCACCGCCGTAGAGGCTCTGGATGATGGCGTTGCGGTCGATGGCGTGCATGAAGGCCTGACGGACCTTCAGGTCCTTCCACAGCAGCACTTCCTGGTTGAAGCCGACATAGTTGACGACATAGGAGTCGCCCTCGATCACCTTGAAGGCAGTGTCGTCATTGAAGGTCGAGACGTCGTTGGAATCGACATAGGTGAACTGGATCTCGCCTGAGCGCAGCGCGGCGATGGCGGCTGCCGGGTTGGCGAAGTAGCGGTGATCAACTTCTCGGCCGCCGGCTGCCACCGCGATAGTCGGGATTGGCGGCGAGCTCGACATACTGGTCGGTGACGTATTGGTGAACTTGAACGGGCCGGTACCGATAGGCAAGTCGACCACCAGGCGTTCTTGGCGATCTGCTCGGCCGGGATCGAGGCCAGCGCATGCTCGGGCAACATCATCACCTTGGTAAGTGTGTCGAGCATGCTCGGCGTCGCTGCCGAGAGCTTGACCACCACGGTGCGGTCGTCTGGGGTCTCGACGCCTCGATGGCGCCAAGACGGGCGGCGAATACCGAGCCCGCCTTCTCGTTCTTGGCAAGCTCGATGGTGAACTTCACATCCTTTGACGTGAAGGGCTTGCCGTCGTGCCACTTGGTGTCGGCGAGCTTGAAGGTATAGACCTTCTGATCAGCGCTCACATCATAGGACTCGGCCAGCGCACCAATGACGTTAGCGAGCTTTTCGTCATAGATAACCAGCGGCTCGTAGTAGGTGACAAGCCACGTGAAGCCGCCGGTCGCCGCAAGCGGATTGAAGTTGCCCTGGAAACCGCCGGGGCCGACGTCGAAGCCGCCGGAGATGGTGCGCCTTCGGCGAGGGCCGGGGTAAACGTTGCGCCAACGCCGCCGAAAAGCGCCACCGACAAGGCGAGTGCTGAGATCGTCGTTCTGAACTTCATGTATTCCTCCCTTTTGATGAACTGGTCTTGTTTTCGTCGATCACGCGACCGATCCCGGCATAATGCTTATCAAGGCGGTCTTTAGCGGCGGCGAGGTCGCCAGCTTCGACGGCATCGACAATCGCCGCATGTTCGCGCCAGGTCTGCATTGGATCGGCATTGTTGAGATTGACGAAATCGGATGCCTTGTAGAAGGCGAGCCAGAACACCTCGATCAGGCGCAGCAGCACCTCGTTGTCCTGGCAACGAAACAAAAGCTGATGGAAGCGGCGATCTTCGTCGGGAAAGCTCTCGCCCCGCTCGGCCCGCTCACGCATCCTGTCCAACGTCTCGCGCAATTCACGAATGTCTTGTGGACCAATTGCGTCGAGCGTCTTTTCAATCAGCCCGACTTCAAGCGTCCTCCGGATTGTGATGACTTCCTCGATCTGTTTGAGCGCACTGCCCAGACCATAGGCCAGGTCTCCAGCAAGGGCTCGAACGAGAAGGCCTTCACAAGACGCCGATTCCGCGCCGCGACTCCAAAACGCCCACCGATTCTAGCGCCTTGATGCCCTCGCGAACCGAATTGCGGCTGACGCCGAGCTGATTTGCAAGCTCACCCTCTGGCGGCAAAGGCGCACCTGCTTCGAGGCCGTTGTCGTCAATATATGAGCGAAGGCTCTCCTGCACGATACGTGCAGGAGCGGCGCTCTCTTCAGCGGCTTGATCGATTTCAAATTCATTGTCGTCTCCGGTTGCTCGTTTCCGGGCGGAAAATAGCAACTATTGGTTAATTACCCACTTGTAGGATATCTGTCAATAGGATATTCGTTCTTCCGTTTTCCACCCATTAGAACACAGCAATGTTCGACCGCCACAAAGATGCTTCCCGCAAACGACCCGCCTGCGGCTGCAGGATCGATGTTCGCCGACGCCAGTGTTGCGTGACCGCATCATCGATAGTCGTGCCCCTCTCGACCAGGGAGCGGGGATAATGACGGGAGCGCCTGACCTCTCGCGATCTGACTGCGCGACTGCAGGGTGGCCTTATCGTTTCCTGCCAGCCCGTGCCTGGCGGTCCGTTCGACACCGTCGATGCAGTTGCTGCCTATGCCCGTGTCGCCGAAGCCGGCGGCGCCGTCGGCCTGCGTGTCGAAGGTGTGCGCAATGTCGAAGGTGCGGTCGGCGCCAGCCGACTGCCGGTGGTCGGCCTGATCAAGCGCGACCTTGACGACAGCGCCGTACGCATCACCCCGTATGACGAGGATGTAGAGGCGTTGGTGCGTGCCGGCGCTACGGTTGTCGCCGTTGACGCCACCGACAGGCCGCGGCCGGTTCCAGCGCAGCTGATCGCCACCATCAAGCGGCTTGGCGCGATCGCCATGGCCGATATCGCGACGCAAGCCGAGGCGGGCCGGCTGGCGGCCGGCGCCGACATCACCGCACCACCATGTCAGGCTACAACCGGACCGGACCGGCTCCAACGATGCCGGACATTGAGCTTATCCGTGCTTGTTCAACGCTCGGACGCCCCGTGCTGGCCGAGGCCGGTACAATTCCCCTCATCTCGCCGCCGCCGCCATCCGCGCCGGTGCTTTGCCGTCGTCGTCGGCTCCGCGATCACCCGGCCCGAGCACATCGTCAGCTGGTTCAAAGAGGCCGTCGAAGTCGCTGCCCGGCCGTCTGAACCTGTTCTGGCTTTTGACATCGGAGGCACCAAGACACTCGCCGCCCTGGTACGGGGCAGCAAGGTTCTTGACCGCAAGCTCATGGCGACCCGCCGCGACATCGGCGCGCCCGGCTGGATCGCGGAACTCGTCGCCATGGCGGATGGCTGGCGGGGCAAATACGCCAGTGCCGCCGCCGCCGTTACGGGCCTTGTCGTTGATGGCAAATGGTCGTCGCTCAATCCTGGCACACTGGTTATTCCGGACAACTATCCGATCACCCGAAAACTCAGTGATGCGCTTGGTGTGCCGGTTGAAGTGGTCAACGATGCGCAGGCAGCGGCGTGGGGC
>NZ_RKIU01000001.1:0-22696 GCF_003938925.1 Agrobacterium sp. FDAARGOS_525
GTGCCTGCCCGCCGAGGCCGACCACGAACAGGATAAGGAGCAGGACGAGGAAACCCTGAAACAGCGGTTTGGCGAGACGGAAGGGGGCGGCGAGCAGGGAGATGAAGGCCCATCGGGGATTCTGCGCGGCCTCACGCAGCATGTTCTTGAACGCGGCCCATGCAAGCGTCGTCTGACTCATGAAGCAGCTTCCCCAGCGTTCCCCGCCGCTTCTCCCCTGGGCGTGTTGGCGAGCAGATCGGCAAACAAAGCCTTGTCGCCGTCGCGCGTCAAAAAGTCGGGCAGCTCTTTGCGTAGCCAGTCGCCTAGCCGCCGTGTAAAATCTGGATCGTTCGAGTTTTCGAGCCGGTGCAGGACGAGCGCGCCGAGCAGCACCTTGCGGCGGGTATCGTTCGCCCGTTCCTGTTTCCCGAGCCGGGCCTTGAGGCTGGCGCGCTGCGCGTCCAGCTCGGCCAGCCGTTGTTCGATCGTCTTGCGAGCCATATGTCGTTTCCCTCCTATTTCGCGGGGCGGGCGGTTGATTCACCCTTGAGGCGAACCATGATGATTTTAGGGTTCTCGCCAATGCGCTCGACCTCGACAATGCCCGACGCCTCGACCAGATCGGAGAGACGGGGAAAGCCATAGTTGCGGGCGTCGAAATCCGGCGACTGTTTTGCCAGGTGCGCGCCGACGCGGGCCAGATTGGCGCGGCCGTCTTCGTCGGCCGAGGCGGTGACAGCTTTCGCCAGCATGTCGAGGGCAGCACGATCGAGTGCCGCTTTCGCCGGTGCAGGCTTGGCGGCGGCCGCTTTAGGCGCGGCGACGGCTTCCGCTTCCTTCTGTTCCCCGCCCGTGTTGAGCACGTCGAAATAGACGAACTTGTCGCAAGCGGTGATGAAGGGGCGGGGCGTCTTGCGCTCCCCGAACCCATAGACGATGACGCCTTGCTCACGGATGCGCGAGGCCAGGCGGGCAAAGTCGCTATCACTTGAGACGATGCAGAAACCGGAGAAGCGGCCGGTATAGAGCAAGTCCATCGCGTCGATAATCATCGCGCCGTCAGTGGCGTTCTTCCCGGTCGTATAGGCGAACTGCTGGACCGGCTGAATCGAGTGTTCCAGCAGGCACTCTTTCCAGCCGTTGAGGTTGGGCTTGGTCCAATCGCCATAGATACGTTTGACGCTGGCGGTCCCGTAGTTGGCGATTTCAGCGAGAAGGCCGGCGACGATCTTGGACGAAGCATTGTCGCCATCGATCAGCAGCGCCAATGTCTGGTTATTGTCGATTGCCATAATCTTCGCCCTCCGCAGGCCGTCAGACTATACGAAGACACGCTCAGCTCAAGCGTTTCTAATCCTGTTACCTTGTTCGATCTTGCAAAATTACAGCATATCCCGCAAAATCTGGCTTCAGCTTTATTGCATCGGCCTTGCCGCGAGCGCCACACCGAGCGACGAAAAAGCGAAGCGATTGAGTTGAGAAGGGCGCACTTACGAGTTGTTACGCAACTCAGATGCGCCGATCGCGGATCGGAGAAAGGCAGGCGGCGTTTGGCGATCTATCATGCGAGCATGAAGCCGGTATCGCGGGCAGGCGGCAGAAGCGCCGTCGCCTCTGCCGCCTATCGTGCCGGCGAGCGCCTGACTAACGAACGCGACGGCCTCACGCATGACTTCACCCGCAAGCAGGGGATCGAGCATACTGAAATCGTGTTGCCCGAGGGCGTGAACGCTCAATGGGCGAAGAGCCGCGAGAAGCTTTGGAATGCCGCCGAGTTCGCCGAAAGCCGCAAAGACGCGCGTGTCGCCCGCGAGTTTGAAATCGCGCTCCCGCATGAGCTGAACGCCGGGCAGCGCCTTGAGCTGACGCGATCCTTCGCCCAGGACCTAGCGGACCGTTATGGGGCGGCGGTTGATTTCGCCATCCACAGCCCTCACTCCGAGACCGACGTTCGGAACCATCATGCGCATCTGTTAATGACAACGCGGCAGGTCACAGAGGAAGGGCTTGGCGACAAGACGTATATCGAGCGGGAGAACAAGTGGCTGCTGTCGAACGATCTTCCAACTTCGCAAATGCAGCTTCGTGATATCAGGCAGGCGTGGGAGAGCCATGCCAACGCGCATCTGGCGATGGCAGGCCTTGATATCCGGATTGATCATCGCTCGCATCAGGAGCGCGGGCTTGAGCTTGAGCCGACCGAGCATATGGGCGTTCACGCGACGCAGATGCAGCGGCGCGGGCTTGAGGTGTCGCGCACCCGGCTGGACGAGGAAGCGGCGCAACGTAATGCGGACCTCATCAGGGAGAAACCGGAACAGGTTCTCGCTATCGTCACCGGGGAAAAGAGCGTGTTCGATCGGCGCGATATCGCCCGGACGCTGCACCGCTACATCAACGACGACGTGCAGGAGTTTCAGAGCGCCTTTGCGAAGGTGATGGCGTCACCGGCGCTTGTCGAATTGCAGCGGGAGCGAGCTAATCCGGAGACGGGCGAGATCGAACTTGCCCGATATTCGACCCGCGAAATGATCGATATCGAATCCGGCATGATCGAGCGCGCGCAGCGGATGCACGAGGCGCAATCTCATGGTGTCCATCGCCGGCATGTCAGCCAAGCCATAGAGCGGCAGGACGCCGCCATTCAGCGCAGCGCCGGCGATGCTTCTGCCCGGTTGTCCGACGAGCAGCGGCGGGCGATCGAGCATATCACCGGGCCAGAGCGGATTTCCGCCGTTGTCGGTTTCGCCGGCGCCGGCAAGAGCACGATGCTTTCAGCGGCGCGTGAGGCATGGGAGGCGCAGGGCTATACGGTTCACGGCGCGGCCTTGTCGGGGAAGGCGGCCGAGGGATTGGAGGAGTCGTCCGGCATCCAGAGTCGCACGCTCGCGTCATGGGATATCAACTGGCAAAACGAGAGGCGGATGCTTGGCCGCGGCGACGTGTTCGTCATCGACGAGGCCGGCATGATCGGGAGCCGGCAGCTCGCCCGGTTCGTCAACGAGGCCGAGGCGCGCGGGGCGAAGATCGTTCTTGTCGGCGACTATGAGCAGCTACAGGCGATCGGGGCTGGCGCACCGTTCCGCGCCATTGCCGAGCAGATCGGCCATGCCGAGCTATCCGAAATCCGCCGGCAGCGCGTGGACTGGCAGCGGGAGGCGTCCGTCGCCTTCGCCACGCATCGCACAGTCGAGGGCCTGGCCGCCTATCGGGATAATGGGAACATCCGGCTCAGTGAGACGAAGGACGAGGCGCACAGCGAGATCGTTTGCGACTACCTCGCCGATCGCGAGCAGCGTCCGGAGGGAACACGGGTTGCGATGGCGCATCGCCGGGCCGATGTGCGCGCCATCAACGACGGGATCAGATCGGCCCTGCAGGAGCGTGGCGAGCTGGCCCGCAGCCACGGGCCGAGCGATGCCGATATGCCGGGCGAGGCGGCCGAGCAAAGGGAGGGGCTTGGCCGGGCACTGACGTTCCAGACCAATGACGGCAAACGCGAGTTTGCGCCGGGCGACCGCATCGTGTTCCTTGAGAACGATCGCGACCTTGGCGTCAAAAACGGGATGCTTGGGACCGTCGAGAGCGTCGAGGCGGGCCGGATCGTCGCCCAGCTCGACGGCCCAGGCGGAAAGGGAAAGGGCAGCAGCATCAGCGTGCCGACGAACGATTATCGGGCGTTCGACCACGGCTATGCGACGACGATTCACAAGAACCAGGGCGCGACGGTCGAGCGCGCCTTTGTGATGGCGTCGGGCACGATGGACCGGCATTTAACCTATGTCGCCATGACGCGGCATCGCGACGGGGCGCAGCTCTACGCCGGCATGGACGAGTTTGCCGACCGCAACGCCGGCCGCCTAGTCGAGCATGGCACCGCGCCCTACGAGCACGACCCGAAGAACCGCGACAGCTATTTCGTGACGCTGGAAAACGATCGCGGCCAGAAACATACGGTTTGGGGCGTGGACCTTGAGCGCGCAATGCAGGAAGCCGCACCGCAGATCGGGGACAAGATCGGCCTTGAGCATCGCGGATCGGAGACGGTGCGCCTTCCAGACGGAACAGAGGCGCAGCGCAATGCGTGGAAAGTGCATGAGGGCGGCGAGCTGGCCTATCGGCAGCTTGAAAGCCGGCTCAGCCGATCGGGTGTGAAGGAAACGACGCTCGATTACCGCCAAGACTTTGCCGAGCGGCGCGGGATCGCGGAGCAAATGGGGATCGCAAGCGAAATCGAGCTACGTCCGGACAGGGAGTCGGCGCAAGAGCAAATCCGGGCCGAGCGTCATTCTCAGGATCGGGCGCAGCGGCCGACCGTCGATGCCGAAAAGATCAGCGAGGATCCTCGTCACGTTTTGCGTGCTGAGGATCTCGCCGCCGATCGTACCCAGAACCGTGGCGACGATCGGCAGCAGCCGCAGCGCCGAGGCATGTTCGACGGCCTGAAACTCGGGCGGAGCGCGACGGCCGAGCGGCCGGACGCGCAGGACAGCCCGCAGCAGGCCCAGGAGCGGCCGGAGAGGGCCGAGACGCCCCGGCGCAGCATGTTCGATGGCTTGAAGCTCAATGCAGGCTGTGGGGCATCTCCGGCCGGCCAAGAGCCACCGGAAAGAGGAGAGCGGTTGCGGGAGGCGTCGGCGCCAGATCGCCCCCGTACTGATAGTCTGGCAGATCGCTTGCGGCGGCCGAACGACATGGAACGCGCCGTCGAGCGCTATGCGCGGGCCTTCGACGCGGCCGACAGGAACGTCCGCGAGGGCGTGCCGATCCTCGAAGCGCAGAGCCAAGAAATGCGGCAGGCCGGCCAGCAACTAGACCAGGCGCGACCAGGAGGGGCGGCGCTGATGGTGTCGGCCTTGCAGCATGATCCGGAGATGCGACGGGCGATGACCGAGCTTTCCGGCCGCGAGCGCACCGGCCAGCTTGTCGCCGGCATGGATCGCGAGCGGGCCGCACTGGCGGACCCGAACGTCAGGGCGGAGCGCTTCGTCAACCGTTGGCAGGAACTCCAGGGCGAGCGCCAAGGGCTTCGCGGCTGGCAGCATGATGAGGCGCGCGGCAAGGTCGAGGGGGAAATGCGCGGCATGGCGAAGGGCCTTGAGCGCGATCCCCAGGTTGAATCGGTCCTGCGCAATCGCAGCCAAGACCTCGGAATCGGTCATGTGGGCCAGAGTGAAAGTCTCGCCCGCAACATGGAGCAGAGCCTTTCGCGCGGCCGGAGCCAGAGCCTTGGAATGGAACGATAGGAGACGCGATGACGGATTACAGCGAGGGAGCAGAACCGGACGAACAGGACGCTGTAAGCGATCCGGCCCAGGCTTTCGATGCGTTGCGGCGATCGATCGAGAAGCTGACGCACGATGTCGGCGGCGAAATGACGGTCATTCGCAAGGGCGTGGAAGCCGCGTTCGAGGAATTCGAGAAAATCCAGCAGCCGCCCGATTACGGCCCGGAGCTTGGCCGGATCGTCAAACAGGTTGCTGTTGTCGGGCAGCATCTTGAAGCCTTGCAGAAATTACCGGCGCTGAGGAACGGCCCCGACCATTACGCCCGCGCGCTCGAGAACGCCGGCAATCGGGTTTCGGAGGGCGCGGCGCGCACAATCGAGGCCCGAGGACAGGCCCTCGAGCGCGTGACCGGCGATCTTCGCGAGTTCGTCAGGACCGCCCGTTTTCGTCGGGAGCAGGATTGGTGGCTTTGTGGTGTGGGAGCAGCCGGTTTGGTCCTTGGTGTAATGCTGACTCTGTTCGCGCCGCGTGTGCTCCCCGGATCGGTCGATATGGCCGTGGCATCCACGGCCATGAACGCCGATCGATGGAACGCCGGCATTGCACTGATGCAGTCGGCAAGCCCCGGAGGCTGGCGCAATCTGGTTGATGCCAACAGCCTGGTGCGCGCCAATCAGGAGGCGCTTGCCGCCTGTGTCGAGACGGCCGCCAAGGCGAAGAAAGAACAACGTTGCACGGTCACCGTGGCAGTGCCGGCGCAGTAGCGTCGGCCGCACTGGCTGGTACACTATATCTCACCGGAAAGAATTCGCGAACGTCATCGGGACACTTGGTGTGTGCTGGATGAGCCTCATCCAGTCTGACGACATCCGTGAGACCCTGATTATGATGCCCGACTGATTTGCGGCAATGAAAACATTGAAGCGCTATCCGACACCTGCCTTGTTGCCGATAGCGAACTGCTTTCAGAGATCTCGTGGTATGTATTCAGGCGACGGGCTACGACATCGTGATTCAACCACTGAACCGGGCCACCCGGTGATGACGATGCACCGAAGATCAACTGCCCCGTCGCTTCGACTACAAGCGCGCTCAAGAGATCGCTGATGACGACCTTGCCGCGGTGCATCGCGGTGATTTGATTAGAGGTGCCAATCGTCAAATTGGCCTGTGCCTGGCTGTTGGGCATTGGCCATGCGGAGAAGTCGTAGAACGGCACCATGATGTCGCTCTCCTGCAGGTCTCTGATCTTGGCGATGACATCTTCCAAGGTGAACCCGTCTGACAGGAGTTCTTCGCACGCGCGCCATTGTTCGGCGGCCCACCGGCCGCCGTTCTCTTTTCTCAACGCAAGCAGGAGTGGAATGAGAGGCAGCTCGATGCCCGCGAACACGTCCGAGGAATTTGTCCGGATTTCCGGGCAGTTATAGATGGTTGCCTTCACACCCTTGGACCACGCATCTTCGGCAATCCCTTCAAGGCGCATCTTGGCATAGCCCTGAGTGTAATTCGTATAGGTCTGCCAACGGTACTCGCCGCCGATCAGGATGCCCGTGCCGTGGTAGCCGTATGCCGTATACCGGACTTGGCCGCCCGAGATCTCGATACGCTCGCGGATCGCCGCGCTGAAATCGATCAGATGTCGGAACGTGTCCGCCGAAACCTCGTCGAAATTCCGAAGGATCAGCTTGCCCATGTCGCTGTCGAGCAAGGCCTGCGACGACATGTGGCGTGAGCCCATTCCCTTGTAGATGCGGTTGGCGACGACGAGGAATGTCTTCGCTTTCGGGATGCCTCCGGCCATCGTGTGGGCAAAGAATACGTTGCGGCCATCGGGGATCATGCCGTCAAGGACAGCCATGACTTGCGCCAGTGCATCGGTGAACCGTGCCGTGGCGACGGCCTGACACTTTTCGATGTATCCCCAGTCAAGCTTTTCATGCTCCCAGCTTTCCAGCGTCAGGCCAGCCAGGAGGTCGGTAGGGGTAGGGCCGTCCGCAGGAGCATCGAGATCGAAGCCAGCCATCAGGGGAATGTTGATGATCTTGCCGCCCAGCCGCGCCTCTGCCTCCGAAAGCTCTTGGTCCGTCAGGGGCCTCAGATCATTGTTTTCGTCCCGTCGCCCGACCGTGATCCCCACGATCTGCATTCCCACTTTTCGAGCTTGATCGACGAGGCCCGTCGCATAGCCACGGCTGAACAGCTCGCCAAACAGGACGAAGACATCGCCGTTTCGAAACACCGTGTTTTCGGAGATGGCCTCCAGCGGGATTGGATTTTTCATGATTTCAGTTCTTTAAAATATTGGGTCGCCGGGCAGTTACCACGACAGTCGTTTAAGTCTACTTGAACAAAGACGGCTTCGATGGAAAGTCATTTAAAGTAACGGAACATCTCGAAACGTGAAGTCCCACAGCGGGCTTGTCCGCAGCCGACAAGCCGATTCACGGAATCACGAGCGAGGTGAACTGACCTGTCGCAAAAATCCTAAAACCCGCGACAGATCGGCCAGCCCCGGAAAATCAGGCAGTTTCGCGTCGCACGTCTTTGTCGCAAGTGATATAGCACTTGCGACATGATTTGCGACAGGGGGAACCGTGAGCCGCCAACCAGATTCCGATGCCGGCCGCATGTTCATCGGCTATGCTCGCGTTTCCACGCGCGGCCAGAACCTCGACCAGCAGCGCGCCGCCCTTGGTGGGGCTGGCTGCGTCCGCATTTTCGAGGAAAAGGCTTCCGGGGCGAAGCGAGACCGGCCCGAGCTGGCGCGGATGCTCGACCATCTGCGCGCCGGTGACGTGGTGACGATCACCAGGCTAGACCGCCTCGCCCGATCGACCGGCGATCTTCTCAACATCGCGGAGCGGATCAAAGAGGCTGGCGCTGGCCTGCGCTCGCTAGCCGAGCCGTGGGCCGACACGACGACGCCCGCCGGCCGCATGGTGCTGACCGTGTTCGCCGGCATCGCGGATTTCGAGCGATCCTTGATCGTGGAGCGCACGAGCGCCGGCCGGATCGCGGCGAAGGCGCGAGGCGTGCGGTTTGGCCCCTCTCCTACCCTATCGGCCGAGCAGATCGCACACGCCCGCCAGCTCATCAGCGAGGACAAGAAGCCCGTCGCGGAAGTCGCCCGGCTTCTCGGCGTCCATCGTGCGACCCTCTACCGGGCGCTTGGTGAGTCGGCATAAATTCGACCTTCCGGTTCCGCCGATTACCCGCCAGAGTGTCCGATTTGCGCGAGATTCCCGCACCTTAGAGATAAAGGGTTGCAGAATCGGGCAAATCTCCTCTTACTGCTAAGAATGAAGCGCGATATGGAAAGAACTCGGAAGGATGTTGCCGCCCATCGGGCGCGGCAGCTTGCGGCCGGCCGTATCGCACTCACCACGTATGTTTCGACTGATCTTCTCGCGCAAATCGACCAGATCAAGGAACAGCGGGGCGTGAATGGCCGCGCTCCGATCATCGAAGAAGCTTTGAGGTTCTATATCGAGAGCGCACAGAGGGTATGAAATGAAAAACCCCTAGCCGTTGGTCGCGGCAAGGGGTTTTCGGATTACGGAAACGGCCATGTTGGGACCGCCAGACAGCACCCAACATAGCCGGTTACAGCTAACCCTGCAAGATATGCGTCTTGCGGGAACGGTGAATCTTTGTCCGTGTTCCACTCGCGTCATGCCCTCTTGAACGGAGGACGAGAGGACAATGTTGAGGACGCAAATCGCGGCCGCGATTGGCTGCGCGCGCATTCATGCGCTTGATGAAATCATGAAACAGGTCTGGGCCCGCTACGGCGGGGGTCAGCTCACCGACGAGGAAGCCGGGCAGCTCTCCGCCCTCGCCCACGAGCGCCGGGCGATGTTGCAGGGATCGGGCAGGCAGGCGGCGTTTAGCCTGGTGCTTCCCCCCCCGGCCGAACGATGCCCGACGCCGGTTCGCCGGCGCAGCCATTTCAAGGGCCGATCCGAGGGCCAGATATGGCGGCCGACGACGCGCAAGGACGTGCAGGCGATCTTGAAGGCGGCGGAAATCTTCAACGAGGCCGGCTTGCACGAGAAGGGCGAGCGTAGCGGCCCGCTTGGATCGGTGGCACTGGACGTGCTGCGGCTGTTCGTCAATCTCATCGACTTCCGCACCGGCCGGCTTGAGCCGTCAATCACCACGATCATGGACCGCCTGGGCCGGTCACGCGATACCATTGTGCGGGCGCTGAAGAACCTGCGGGCGCATGGCTTCATCGACTGGCTGCGGCGCTACGAACCGACCGGGAACGAGGGGCGTGGCCCCCAGGTCCAGCAGGCCAGCAACGCCTATCGCTTGTCATTGCCGGAAAAGGCCCGGCAGTTCCTCGGGCGGCTCGGCAAGGCCCCTCCCCCGCCTGCGGATCACGGACAGGACCAGAGGGCTTGGAGCGAGCAAATTGACGCTTACAGGCAGGCCTTGCCCCTCGATGAGCGGACACAGCTCGACGTGGGCGATACGCCGGTTGGGGCGGCTCTTGTTGGCATGGCAAAAGCCTTGATGAAACGTGAGTCTGATAACCAGACTGAATCCCCCTCTAATTCTATTCTTTATGTAAAAACATAAGCGGTCGCCGCTGTTCGGGCCTCTTACGAGGCCCTGCGGCGGTTCCGGCCCGCATATAGGCGGGCCGGCGCGGCACCCTCAGAACTTCAAAACGCAACGCTTGCGTCTGCGGCCCACCTCGCATGGGCTTTCGAGAAGAAGAAGGCTGCAAGGGCAGCGCCTATTTACTCAAATGAGTGCTTGAGGTTAAAACCTGTTTACTCAAAAGCTCAAACCTGATATACTCATTTGAGTAAATACACATTTCATCAAAATTAGGAGCTTCGGCCGTGCATGTGATTGCCGTTTTAAACCAAAAGGGAGGGGCGGGGAAAACGACGATCGCCACCCACCTGGCCCGCGCCTTGCAGATCGGTGGCGCTGACGTGCTGCTGATCGATTCCGACCCACAGGGCAGCGCCCGCGATTGGGCCGCCGTGCGAGAGGACCAGCCCGTTTCCGTGGTCGGGCTGGACCGGCCGACGATCGAGCGCGATTTGAAGAATGTCGCCCGCAAGGATTTCGTCGTGATCGACGGAGCGCCACAGGCGGCCGACCTCGCCGTCTCTGCGATCAAGGCCGCGAATTTTATCCTGATCCCGGTGCAGCCCTCGCCCTACGATATTTGGGCCACGGCCGAGCTAGTCGATTTGGTCAAGCAGCGCATGGAGATCACAGACGGCAAGTTGCGCGCTGCGTTCGTCGTGTCCCGCGCCATCAAGGGAACGAGGATCGGCAACGAGATCACCGACGCCCTGAACGGTTACGGCCTGCCGATCTTGGCGACCCGGATCACGCAGCGCGTGAGTTATCCCGGCTCCGCTGCTGCAGGGTCAACCGTTCTCGATTTGGAACCGGATAGCGAAGCGGCCCGCGAAATGACGGCGCTTGCGAACGAAATCAAACAATTGTTCAATTGAGTAAATAAGGAAAGCATCAAATGAGTGAAGAAAAAAAGGGTATGCTCAGCGCCGGCCGGCCGAGCAACGTGCGGAAGGCCGCCACGCTCGCCAGCCTTTCCGATAAAGGCGGAACCGTGCGCGTGAATTTCGATCTGGACCGTGAGGAACACAAACGGCTCAAGCTCATGGCCGTTGAGCAGGGACGCACCATTTCCGAGATATTGCGGGAGATGATTACTCAATCACTTAAATGAGTGATTGAGGTGTGTGTAGGATAAGGCATTCCCGATCGTGCCTATTTGTGATAGTGTTTAATCCTACTAAGCGCGATCAAGTCAGGGAGATTCCCATGCGCAGCACGCAACAGTTCAGCGTCACGTTACCGAACGAAATGGCGCAGATGGTCAAGACTAAGGTTTCGTCGGGGGAGTATGCCAGCGAGAGCGAGGTTATACGCGACGGGTTGCGTGCCCTACAGGCGCGCGACAAGGCCCTTGAAACTTGGCTTCGCACGGAAGTTGCGACCGCCTATGACGAGCTGAAGGCAGACCCGTCGATAGGCCGCACCCCGGAACAGGTATTGGCCACTTTGAAGGCCGAAACCGAGCGCCAATTGAAAGTCCGCTAAGGCATGTCGCATCGCGTCATCTTCTCGCCGAGGGCGGAAGCGCAGCTTGTGAAGCTGCATAGTGATATTGGCGAGAAGGCCGCGCCGGAGGTTGGCGAGCGATATACTACCGCCATCGTGAAACATTGTCTCGGCTTCTCGACCTTCCCGCATCGAGGAACGCGCCACGACGATATAAGGCCAGGTCTGCGAACTGTAGGATACCGACGGCGCGTGACGATCGCGTTTGAGGTGACAAGCGACACCGTGAATATTCTTGGCGTCTATTACGGCGGTCAGGACTATGAGGCAGATTTGCGGGATAGTGAGCAATAGTTCACCTCGCCTAGAATCCCGATTGCGCATGGGTCCGTCAGTCACTCAATTGTGTATTTGAGTATATACTCAAACGCTCATTGCCTCAAACCCGCCCCCGGCCGTCCCTTCGGTCACTACGGCGCAATGGGGGAGCGCGTTCCCTACGGGCCGGCGGGGGGCTACCTGTAGCGGCTTGCCAACATAAGCGCCTCTGCTCGCAAACATCGGCATTTTCTGCTCGAATTATCTGACAATGGAGCGGGCGTCGTGCTCACGCTCTTTGCCAATGTGCTCGCAAACATCCGGGTCTGCTTGCAAACATCCCCCACGTGCTCAGATTAATTGCCAGCGACGGCATGGTCAAACCGGGACGCCTGCCTGTCGTAGTTGCTCGGTCAGCTGACGGGAATATTCGGGATCAAGGGTGCCCGCCAGGAAGGCGCGGATATCCGACGGCCGAGCATTGAGGTGCGTGACCAGAGCCGTCGCATCGTAACCATTTCGGGTCAACGTCGGTTCGAGATCGTCGATGGCGCGGGACAGGACCTGCTCGACGATTTCGGCGGTAACCGGCTTGGTGCCGAGGCGAAAGCCCTGCTCGAATGCGAGGGTGAGATGCATCTCGATCTGAAGCGGCGTGCGCAAACGTTCGGCGATGAGGTCGATGGCTTCTTCCTCGAGGAGTTCGCCAACCTTTACGCCTTCGGCCGCACAGGCGCCAAGCAGCCAGGCAACATAGTCGCGGCGCGCGGAGCCGATCCCCTCGTAGTCAAAAATGGTCGTGCGGTAGCCAATCTCCTCCATTTGCGGCCGGCGCAGATCATTGCGCAACCGGGGATGCCCGACAAGAAGTACGGAAAGGAGCACGCCGGCGTCGGCGACCACCTCCATCAGTCGCTTCAGGCCGGTTAAGGTCTTGTGGTGCAGGTCATGGGCCTCGTCGACCACGAGGACGATCGGCCGTTTGCCTTTTTTCATGATGTCGCGCAGGTCGCGCTCCCGGCGCTCGGCCTGCTTGGGGATCTTGACCTGCGCACGATCGCCGGGAGACAAGTCGTAGAACAGGGCTTCAATGAGCGATGGCAGCGAAGTGCGCCGCTTGTCGACCGCCAGCGATTTGGCGAGTGCGACCTTGCCGGCTTTGGTGAGTTCGGCCTCGATGCGGCGCAAAAGGTGGGTTTTCCCCGAACCGACCAGGCCGGAGACCACGACAAGCCGACCGGTCTGGACGGCCGCACACACCTCGCGGATGATCGTGCGCTGATGCTCGGTCTCAAAGTTGCCGGCCCCTTGGAAAGGCCGGTCGAGGCCGTAACTGGATTGAACGTCAGCGAGCATCATTCTTCCTTTCTTCGCGCCTGGAAGCGTTCGCGGATACGGGCCGCGATCATCTTTTTGTCGAGTGTTTCTCCAAGCAGTTCATTGATGAAGGCGCGGTCACCGGCATTCATCGCGCCGATCGGCCGGCCGAGCTGGTCGGCGATGGCCCCACGGGCTGCGAGGCCATTTGGATAAGCGGTCTCTATTGCGGGTTCCGGAAACGGTGTCCGCCGTACACTCAGCCCAGCCGTGGTCGGGGCAGCGAAGGCAATGGACGATCCCCGCCGGTGACCGCGGCGCGGGGGAGCCCAAGTTGGTCTGCCAGGCGCACCACCTTGTCGAGCCGCTCTTCGAGCTTGCTCTTCTGGTATTTGCGATAGCGAAAGAGGGGAACCGCCCCGCGCGAAGGTTGGAATGGACCGAAGCGCTTGCCCTCATGCTCGACGAACAGTTCCTGATCGAACAGGCCCCAGAGCAAGGTCACCGTTTCGCCGGCAAGTTCGGGCTCGACCTCATAGGATGCGCCTTCGACCGATACGGTCGCGTCTCCAGCAACCGTCCGTCGTTCCGGTTCGCGCGCAAAGGCGCAGAACCGCTCCCAGGAGCACATCGCCCGCACCCCGTCAGGAGGAAGATGCCGCAGCCAATCCTCGATGCGTGCATGAGACTCTGTGCGATGGTCGCCGTTATTGTAGGTGACCAAGGCGCGCCTGAGCCAAAGGTTGGCTTCCTCTTCGTCCTTCGGCTTGTGGAAATGATAGAGGGTCTCGTGCACTTCCTTGATCGTGCGAAACGGCCGCTCGACCTTGCCTTTCGCTCGCGCCGGCGTGCGCCGCTCGCTGTCCGACGGGGCATATGCGTGAGAACCCGGACACCAAGGCTACCCATGACGGACTGGAAAACGCGCGAGCGGCTCACCGGCCCGTTATCCATATGGATGGTCGTTGGAATCCCCTGAAGCGGCAGTTCCGGTTCAGGCTTGGCGGCGAAGGCATTGTAGAGAAAGCGCAAGGCGGACTCCGCGTCCTCGCCGTAGACGGAGCGGTATTCCTGATAGCTCGCGCCGGAGCGATCATCGACCACGGAGAACAGCATCAGCGTCGGCCGGCCGCGCCCTTCCTCGACCCAAAGCGGCGCTTCCACCTGCTTCAGGTCGGACGGGCTCATGTCGAAGTGCCAGAGTTCGTTGGAACGCCGCGCCTGGAATCGGACGGCAGCCACCGGGCGGGTGACGCGCGCATAATCCAGGCCGGAAACACGCAGCAGCCGATCGACCGTTGCGCGTTTCAAGATGCCGGGCGGTGCACGGACCAGGCCATCG
The DNA here is from genome assembly GCF_003938925.1 of Agrobacterium sp. FDAARGOS_525. Lineage (NCBI taxonomy): Bacteria > Pseudomonadati > Pseudomonadota > Alphaproteobacteria > Hyphomicrobiales > Rhizobiaceae > Agrobacterium > Agrobacterium sp. FDAARGOS_525. The sequence goes on from NZ_RKIU01000001.1 coordinate 14,245, forward strand.
GGCGTCACCACGCCGTCTTCCTCAAGCAGCTTGATGGCGCGCGCCGTGGAGATATGCCGCCCCTTCCGGTTCGCCGTTCTGATCTTCAGGGCCGCGATGATTTCGGCATAGGTTTCCATCTCCGGCTGCGGGGCGATCCGGGAGGTTCCGTGATCGGCGCGCCGTACGGATTTCGGGCGGTTCAACTCCCGCAGCGCCCGATACAGGGTCCAGATCGAGATGCCGTAGGCATCGGCGGCACGAGCAACAATCTCGGTACGGCCTGGATCACGGGGAGAAAGCAGCGACAATCGGCGTCGAAGATCGACAAGAGCCTCTCCGGGCGGCCGCTTTCTCCGCTCAGCCATGGACGTCCTCGGATTCCACTGTTTTGGGAGAGCCACCCTTCTTGCCGATATGACGATAGAGGGTTGCAACAGAAACCCCCATGCGCTGCGCAATATTGCGTACCGGTATGCTGCCTTCCTTCATCAGGGCGCGCGCCGCGGCAATATCGCCCGGGCGCATCGCGGGCGGGCGGCCACCCTTGCGGCCACGTTGCCGCGCCTCGACCAGTCCAGCCGTCGTGCGTTCGCGGATCAGAGCACGTTCGAACTGGGCGATCGCACCGAAGACATGGAAGGTCAGCATGCCGCCCGGCGTCGTCGTATCAATGCTCTCGGTCAAGGACACGAGCCCGATCTTCGCGCGCTCCAACTCTTCCGCCGTCGCGATGAGCTTCTTTAGCGATCGCGCCAACCGATCGAGTTTCCAGACAACGAGCGTGTCACCAGTGCGAAGCACGTCGGAGAGAATTCGGCCCAATTCCGGGCGGTCATCGCGAGCGCCTGACCCGCGCTCGGTAAACACCTTCTCGCAACCGGCGCGTCTCAGCGCCTCAAGCTGAAGCTCCGGATTTTGATCGATCGTGCTGACCCTGGCGTACCCGACCCGCATAGCCATCCAAATGTTCTTGAAAGTCGTTGGACACATAGCATTTTGCGACAACCGTTTCTATAACAGTTTTGAGAAGATTCCATCGCGCCATTCAAGGGGCGTGACGGCATGCGCTATGGCATGCTCAAAAACCCTCGTTTATGACAAACGATCCATGGAAACCAACTATGTGTCTGACGGCCGAATATTCGCGACATGGAGCAGGGAACCTTACGCATCGAAAATCGGGCGGTCCCCGATCTTGTCCCCCTTGTATGGGATACTCCGGGAATTGAGGCGGCGATACCAAAGGATGCGGTCGGCCAGGCCGTTACCATGTTCGAGCCGCAGGAATGCGCCAACTACTTCAAATCTTGCGGATATGACCCCGAGTAATGTGGACGTGCTCTAGGTCACCCAGAGGGGCGCTCGCATCGAGTATAACCTTAAGCGCGATTGCTTCCGGTGAACCATCCTCCATATGTACGGGATGTACAGCCCACACAGACTTTTCGAGAACCACATTCTCAACAGAAACCTCATAAAGCCTACCCGACGCGAGCTCATCGAGGACAGTGCTCCTCATCACGATCGAAATGCCGAGACCAGCTCGAACTGCATGCTTCACAGCCTCAGTGCTCCCGACATTGAATGAGATTGGGAATTGCTCTGCCGCTTGGCCGAAGGCCTCGCGGAGCACGGATCCGGTACCGGTTCCACGTTCTCCGCCAATGAGGGACTCTTGAAATAACTCTGCCGCTTCAATTGTTTTTCGCGTCCTCCAATTATGCTGTGGGGATACGATTATTACCAGCTTTTCCTTCCGCCAAAGGCGGGCTTGATATCCTTTTCGATCGTCCCACCATTCGGTAAAGGCTAGATCAATCTCCTTCCTCAAGAGCTTTTCGATGATTTCAGGATTTGAGGCAACGGCCACCTCAGGTGGCCGGCCTTGAGCATCCTGTAAACGCTTCAAGTGGACTGGCAAAATATAGGTACCGATGTTAGTACTGGCACCCAACGTAATCCGGCCGCTGTGCAGGCGGTCCAGAGATCTCTTCGTGACGGTCAAAAGGCTGCGTGCGAATGGCAAGAATACGAGCCCTTGCCGAGTCGGCACACACTTGTCCTTCCTCCTCTCGACCAGCCGCACCCCTAGTATATCCTCCAATCGTTTCACATTATGTGAGACAGTCGGTTGGGATATCTGAAGCCGTCGCGACGCCTCGTGAAAGCTGCCAGTTTCGATTACCTCTATGAATGCTGCGACATGCGAAAGGCTAAACATTACTTTCTCTAATCAAGGAATTAGTTGAACCTCGTTAATTGCCGCACGAGGTCTTCGGCCTTGGACAAAATCTATAATGTTGTCAGCAGCCTCGTGCTCGATAGCCAAACGCGACTTCGCCACTGCTGAGCCTATGTGGGGTGTCAAGATCGAATCATGTTCGCGATTGAGGAGACCCCCGTGGACCTTGTCAGGCCGGTCGGGTCTGGCCCAGTCCTCCATCTCATAAACATCAGCGGCGTAGCCTCCCAAGCGCCCCGCCTGCAATGCAGCGACAACAGCCTCTTCATCAACCACGCTTCCGCGTGCAGGATTAATAAGAAGTGCTCCTTTGGGCATTTTGGCGAGTTGTTCAGCGCCGAGGAGATGCTTCGTTTCGGCCGAAAGCGGGAGTGCACACACAAGAAAGGTAGACGACGAGATCAACTGGTCAAATTCAAGAGGCTTTACGTTCAGTCTGATCTCATCGGCTTTGTCCAGGGATTGACGATCCCAGTACGACACAATGGCGCCGAAGGTACTTAGGCGCTGTGCTATAGCTTTTCCGATCGCTCCCATCCCTAAAATGCCGATTGCTGTGCCCTGCAGCCCAAGGCCGTAAAACCGAGGGCGCCAACCTTTGTAATCCCTCCTGACGCTCTTGTCGCCTGGCAGAATGTGCCGCCCAAGAGCAATCATCAGACCGATTGTAAGTTCGGCTGTCGGGTCAGTGAGAAGATCGGACACTATCGTGACGTGGACTCCACGCTGCGTGCAGGCTTCGATGTCGAAGTTATCGAAGCCTTTCAGCGCACATGCCACAAGTTGAAGATCGGGAGCGTGCGCGAGTACAGACGCGTCGATCATGTCCGGCATGAACGCCATCATCGCCTTGGCGTCGCTCAATTCTGCGAGCAGTTTCTCGCGGGCCATGTATCATCAGTATCGTTGCAAACTAAACGAGCGTGGGGAGATAGCTTTGAGATAATCTCCTCGTGGACGCGATGGGTGATTACTACCTTTGGGAGCATTTAATTTATCCTTCTATTGCAGCTGGCGGCGGAGGAGAGCGCCGACCTGGTCAACGATGGTGACCATCAGAAGGACAACGAGCATGATCGCAAGAACCTCCTGATAATTCATGATCCGGAGGGATGTCATCAACTCGAAACCGATACCACCAGCTCCCACAGTGCCCAGGATTGTCGAGGCGCGGAAGTTGTACTCCCACCGATAGATGGTCACATCGGCCAATTGCGGTAGAACTTGTGGCAAGATCGCCCGCGTCACGATCTGGAACGGCGACGCACCAGCTGCGCGTGCGGCTTCTATAGGCGCATTATCGCAATGCTCGATCGCCTCCGCAAAGAACTTGCCCACCATGCCAACCGAGTGAAGACCAAGAGCCAGCACGCCTGGGAGCGCTCCAAATCCCACTGCCGCCACGAAGACGATGCCCATAATCAGCTCCGGGATCGACCGTAGACCATTCAACAATCCACGCGAGATCATATAGATGACAGCGTTGGGTGCTGTTTTCCCTGAGGCGAAAAAGCCAACTGGAAGTGATATCAGTACCGCGATCGCAGTCCCAGCTATACTCATCGCCAGAGTGTCGATGAGAGGGCTGATCCACTCCAAGCCTCGGTTGAAATCCGGGGGAAACATTTCCGTACCGAGCTGCCAGAGCGCAGGAAACCCAGATCCCAGACGCTCCAGATCAAGAAGACCGGAGTGATAACTGCTAACAATGATCACACACGCAATTGCCAACGCGATCACGCCAGCTCTGGTCCAAGCTTTGTTTTGATGTTGAAGGATAGAGTCGTAGTCGGCCGACGGCTGTGTCATCACATATCCTGGAAGAAAGGACGCAGGCCAGCGCCTGCGTCGAAAGGTGAGAAACTGTCTCGAACGCGCCTTACTGACTCAGGTCCAAGTTCAGCACTTTACCGAGCTCACGGACGACGTCGTAGGCTTTGTCATCGATCGGAGCGAACCCATCGGCTTTGAAGGATGCCAATACCTTTTCGTCTTTAAGGTCGATGAAGGCTTTGGTGATCGCCTCTTTCAACGAAGTGTCAAGATCCGACCGCATGGTCCAGGGGTACTGCGGGAACGGATCGGACTCGGCGAGGGCGATAACTTTCTTAGGATCAATGGTGCCACGAGCGACCATTGAATTGTAGATGGGCAACGAAAGTCCGCCAATCTGAGCATTGCCATTCTGCACTGCAATAGCCACGGCATCATGCGACCCTACGAAGTTCTCGCTATAGTCTTTTCCAGCCTCAACTCCGGCCTTAAGCAGCATAGATTTCGGGATAAGGTGGCTTGAGGTGGAAGCCACGTCCCCAAACGCGACCTTTTTCCCTTTTGCATCTTCAAGGCTTTCGATGCCAGCCTCTGCATTGGCGACAACTACAGCGCGATAGGTAGTTTCGCCATCCTTCATAAGTGCTGCGAAAGGCTCGATATCAGCCTTGGTTTTCGCGAGCGTGTAAGAGAGCGGCCCGAAATAAGCCAACTCAAGCCGGCCGAAACGCATCGCTTCGATCATTGACGAGTAGTCGGTCGTTACGATCAGTTCAATCTCCCGACCGAGTGTCTTCTCAAGATACTCCTCGAGAGGACGATTGTTTTTGATGACAGTGGCGGCGTTCTCGTCCGGTAGCAACGCGACGCGCAATGTCTCTGGATTTGAGCCAGCATGCGCCAACGAACTCCAGCCAAGAACGGCGAGGAATGCGAGGGACAGAAGCTTCTTCATAATGCGGCCTCCATGGCAGCTAAAGGTTGATCATACTCGTAGTTGGACAAATCTTGTGTTGTGGTCGGATTTCTTGGGGCGCTGCGGTAGATCGACGCACACATTTGATCGGTCAGTTCGTCGACAGCGGCGTCCGCAACCACTTCCCCGTCGCGCATAGCAATGACCCGGTCGCCGAACCGGCGAGCTAGATCGATCTGATGAAGGCTGATCACAGCAGTGATGCCGTCGGCTGTGCATATTTCGCGAAGCTGCGACAGGACCTCGACAGCCGTTTCAGGGTCCAGACTTGCAACGGGCTCATCTGCAAGGACCAGTTGGGGCTTCTGGACCAGCGCGCGCGCAATGCCCACCCGTTGCTGCTGACCGCCGGATAGTTGATCCGCCCTGACGAGAGCCTTATCAAGAAGGCCTACGCGTTCAAGGCATTCCAACCCCAGCCTTCGATCCGAACGCGGCATAGGGAACAACGTACGCCAGCCAGAGTGGTAGCCCAGGCGGCCCGTCATGACGTTGTCGAGCGCGCTCAAGCGCCCTATGAGTTGGTGCTGCTGGAATATCATCCCAGTTCGCCTTCGGTGAATGCGAAGCTTAGTTTCCGCATCCAGAGCACCAATATCGTTAGAAGTGATCGAACCAGACGTCGGCGCAACCAAGCCGTTGAGTGTCCGGATGAGGGTAGATTTGCCTGCGCCGGATCTACCGAGGAGCACGACGAACTGACCCTGGTTGAACGTCAATGTCGTTGTCTTCAAAGCTTGGGTGCCGTTGGCATAGGTCACGGCAACTCCGTTCAGAGCCAGCATCACAATAATCCTGATCGTTAGTGGTGCATCGATTGAATATTTGCATCACTATGGGCGACATATGACGTCCGTTTATCAGGCTCGTGAAACTTCAATGACAGCACTTAAACTCAGCTCTACCTCCTCGCGTAGCTGCGATGGAGAAATTTCACCCAGAGCCGCCTGATCATGACGGCCCGGTCCCAATTCTACACCACCTTGACGGATGCTATCCCATATTCGGCCAGATAAACCGGCCCTTCTCCAGCCGCCGGGTAAAAAGGCAGGCGCCCAGACCATCATGCCAGATGATCTTCAAAATATCCGATCTGCGGCCCCTGAAGACGAAGAGATGCCCTGACAACGGATCATGCTGCAGAACCTCCTGCACCCGAAGCGCCAAGGAGGGAAAGCCACAGCGCATGTCCGTATATCCGCGCCTTCCTGGCGGGCACCCTTGATCCCGAATATTCCCGTCAGCTGACCGAGCAACTACGACAGGCAGGCGTCCCGGTTTGACCATGCCGTCGCTGGCAATTAATCTGAGCACGTGGCGGATGTTTGCAAGCAGACCCGGATGTTTGCGAGCACATTGGCAAAGAGCGTGAGCACGACGCCCGCTCCATTGTCAGATAATTCGAGCAGAAAATGCCGATGTTTGCGAGCAGAGGCGCTTATGTTGGCAAGCCGCTACAGCTACCGTTGCGGGTGTGGCGATGTTGGTTTCTGTCATGGTTTCGCGGCGCGCGCCGCGCCGCCCCGGAGGCGAACGCGCCCCCATGTCGCGCTGTAGAGAGCCGGAGGGCCGCTCGTGACAAAGCCCCGGTGCGTCAGCGCCGGGACCGCTTTTCCCATCTGGCCGGTTCAGGACGCGGTTGTTTCAGCATTTCGCGTATCTCCGCCATTCCTTCTTCAAAAGGAAGGGCCGGCCGGGGATCATCGGCCGCCGCCTTGATGCTGCGCTTGAGCAGTTCGCGGCGCAGATCGGCATGGGGTTCCAGCTCCTTATGCTCGCCCAGGATCACGAACACGGCTTCGGACGGATCAAGGAACTTGCCCTGTTCAATCAGGTCGAGCAGCCACAGGGCCAGAGACGGCGGCAGATAGGCTTCAAACCGCAAACCGCCTTTTGCGACCTGGTTGCGGAGCCGGTTGGCTTGTTCGACGGCATGGGCTTTGTCGGCGGGATCGGGCCATTCGGATATATCAGGGTCGGTCATGGTTTCATCCTTCATGCCTGGTCGAACAGCCCCCGGAACTCGGCATCGGCATAATAGGCGAGCTTGCCGGCGACGATCGGCCGTTGCCCGGCGAGGAACAGCAATTCGAGGTTCTGCGGCAGGTTGCGGACCTCATCCGGGGTCAGCAGCGCGCGGGCTATATGTTGCTCGCCGTAGGTGATGCCGCTTTCCTCTGCATCGAGGGCGCGGCTCATGGTCTGGAACACGACGGTTTCCTGTCCGAGCAGATCGGAGACGAGGCGGGCGCTGTCATGATCATTGACGCCGAAGACCTGCAGGACGCCGGCGTTTGACAGGAAGGTTCCGGCGCGCTGTCCGTATGTGGCGCGGAGCTGGTGAACGTCCTGCAGGATGGGCCAGAGCTGGACGCCATATCCGGCCATGAGGCCCATTGCGCGCTCGACCGGGGCCAGATAGCCGAGGGCGGCGAACTCATCGAGCAGATAGAGGACCGGGGCGGCGGGCTTGGCCGGATCGCGGGCCATGTCGGTGAGGCTTTGCGCGACGAGCAGGCGCAGCCATCGGGAATAGGTCGAGAGACGATCGGGCGGCAGGACGAGGAACACCGTCCCGGTGCGCTTCTTCAGGTCCGCGAAGGCGAAATAGCTTTCATCCATGACCCTGTGCATTCGGGGTGAATCCAGAAAATGGGTATGGCGCTTTGCGGCCGAGAGAACGCCGGCTGCTTCCCGGTCAGACTTGCCGAGGTGGCGGTTTGCTGCGCGGGCGACCAGGCCGTTGGCGGCGGTTGACGCTTGCATGTCCTTCAGGAGTGCGACGAAGGCTTCCGGGGCGAGCGTCAGATATTCACGCAGCGTGCCGAGGTGACATCGGCTGGTCGGCTCGGCGGCGATGATCTTGAGGATCAGGCCGGCAATGAGCGCCTTGGCCTCCTCGTTCCAATGCGCCTCGCCGGCCGTGCCCGGTTCATCGAACACGAGGGCGTCGGCCAGGGTGCTTGCATCTTCGGCTACGTCGAGGCCGACGGGGTCGAGCCCTTCCAGCGGGTTGAAGGCGGCTGAGGGTTTGCCGGTGACGCCGAAGGGGTCGAGGATATAGACCGGGCCGAAGGTTGCACGGGCGCGGCCGGCGATCCTGGCATTCTCGCCCTTGGGGTCGATGCAGATCACGGAGCGGTCGGCGGTAAGCAGGTTTGGAATGATGGTGCCGACGCCTTTGCCGGTCCTGGTCGGTGCCATGGTCAACAGGTGGGCCGGACCGGCATAGCGCAGCAGCTTTTTTGTCTTGGGATCGCGGCCGATCAGCAGCCCGTTATCGGTGCGGGTGAGGGCGGCGGTTTCCTTGTTTGTGGCGAAGCGGGCTGATCCGTGGGTGTCGTTCTCCAGATTGCCAAAGTGGAAGATCAGGGGTTGTGTGAGGAAGTAGAAGGCGACGGCCAGCATGATGAGCAGCGTCACGAGATACCAGCCGATGAGGGGCATCGAGCCGGGGCCGAAGCCGTATTCCCGCAAGA